>CAVTMR010000004.1:0-213475 GCA_963735825.1 Candidatus Acidiferrales bacterium | reverse complement strand
GATTGCGTACTCGGAAACTTGAAATCCATGTGACGAGAACGGCGTTTGCCAGGCATGTGCCGCGCAAATTCATGCATTCAAGTCTTCTGCACTGGAAAAGAATTTAGATCGACCCTACTCGTAACGTAGGGCAACCATTGGATCGACACGCATTGCGCGGCGCGCAGGCACGTAACACGCTGCGAGGGCGGTAAATCCTAAAAGAAGTGCAGCAAAAGCCAAGGTGTCAGGGTCTGTTGGCTTCACTTGGAACAGTAAGCCTCGCAGAACGGATGAAAGCATTAACGAAATTGCGATACCCATTGTGAGACCTACGGTTGTCAATCGCAGTCCCTGACCTATAACCAATCGCGAGATGTCTCCCCACTGAGCGCCTAGCGCGATGCGAATACCTATTTCATGCGTAAGTTGCACGACGGAGTACGCCAGGACACCGTAAATCCCGATGGCCGCCAACACCAGTGCGATTCCGGCAAACACTCCGAGTAAGATTGTTCGGAAGCGTGGCTCGGCAACAGAATCCGCGAGGAGTTCCCCCATCGTGTCGGTGTGTACAAGAACTATATCCCCACCCATCGATTGGATAGAGCGTTGCACTTCCCGCGCCACGCTGCTGGCCGACTGGCTGGACCGGACGACAAGGAACGTGATTATGGGAACGTCCTGGGTTAGGGGAACATACACGGCGGGTTCAGCAACGGGCGCCAATCCAAAATACTTCACGTCGCCGACGACTCCCACGATCTTTAAATATGGAAACTGAGGATATTCGGGGCCCCCTAGTTTGATCCGCTTTCCTAGAGGATCTTCATTCGGGAAATAACGTCGCGCAAACGCGTCACTAATAATTGCTACTTTGGCGGAATCAGCCCTATCATCCTGAGTAAAGTAGCGGCCTTTCAGCAGAGGAATAGTAAGCGCACTAAAATATGTCTCACTCGCTTGTAAGTAGGGAAAAGCCGGGTGGGCACCAGGGTCCCATGCTTGCCGTTCGATCATAAATGGTGACCAGCCTACAGGGCCTCCATCTGGCGGAACGGTTCTTGAGAAAGCTGCAGCTCTAATTCCTGGCAGAACGCGAACTTTTTTAAGAAGGCGTTCGAAAATTGCAATTCTTCCTGCGGAATCGACGGGCTTGGCCCTGGTAATCCAAAGCTTCAATCCGAGAATATTTTCCGGAGGCGCGTGAAAGCCGGCGTCGACTCGCTGGAGCTGCAGAAAGCTGCGCACAAGCAATCCGGCACCAACTAATAGTGCCACCGAAAGGGCAATTTCGGAGACAACCAGAACAGAGTGCAGTCGAAGGCTCGACCGATTTCCGATACTGGCCGACTTGCCTTTTTTCAAGGCCGAATTCAAATCTACCCTGAGGCTTAGGAGGGCAGGCAGGAGACTACAGAACACTGCCGCAGCAAGCGTAACGATGCAGGTGAACGCGAGGGCGGTGCCATCGAGTCGAATGTCCTCAACGCGTGGGAGATTTGCGGGGTGCCAGACTTGCGACGCCTTCACTCCACTATACGCCAGACACGCGCCCAGAGTGCCGCCTACAAGAGCCAGAAGCGTGCTCTCGATAGTAAATTGCAGCGCGATTCGAGCAGGTCCAGCGCCCAGGCTTCTGCGAATGGCAATTTCCCGCACCCGTGACGTAGCCCGCACAAGAAGTAAGTTGGAAACGTTCGCGACAGTGATCAAAAGCACGAAGAATACAGCGCCGAACATCAACAGCAGTGCCGGTTGAACATTACCAACGATAGATTCGCGAAGAGGAACAAGTGGCAGGGTCAAATCGGAGTACCACATCGGGTTTGCTTGCTCGATACGGCGGCCGATTTCATTGACTTCTCTTTGCGCCTGCTCCAGCGTGACACCCGGTTTCAGTCGCGCGATACCGTACGAAAACCAACCACTGCGTTTCGCCGCCGGATCGAGCGGATAGTTGGCCCAGAGTTCATCTTTCTCTGAGGGGAGCCGAAAACTGCGGGGCATCACACCGACCACCGTGTAGGCCTCCCCATTCAGTCGCAGCGACTGTCCAATGGCATCCGGGTTTGCACTGAAAAGCCGCCGCCACAAATTCTCGCTTAGGACAACGACATTGGTGCTGTCCATTTTGTCGTCCGCAGGCAGAAAGACTCGACCTACTAAGGGGCGTTCTCCGAGAGTCGAGAAGAAGCCGGCTGTGACAAACGCTCCAGGTACCAGTTCGGACTCTGATTTACCGTCGATTTCAAAAGGCGCGGCCTCATTAAAGATTCCCAGGGTTTCAAAGGATCGATTTTGCGTTTCCCAATCCTGAAAATCGGCAGGGGACATCGTTCCGTAATCCATGTCCTGCGGATGAAAATGCATGTAGACCCTCACCACACGGTCGGCATTCGGATACGGCAATGGCCTCTCCAAAACACCGTAAACGACGCTAAAAATGGCACTGCAAGCGCCAATGCCGAGGGCGAGTGTGAGGACAGCTATCGTGGTGAAGGCGGGAGATTTGCAAAGGAGCCGGAAGGCTAAGCGGCAATCCGAGAAGGCCGAACGGAACCAATTGTCAACACGTTCTTGGCGAACCATGCCGGAATTCTAGCTCCAATTGCAGAAAAAATCCGTCAATGCTTGCTTCGTGCCTGGTTAGTCGGGAAATGGGAGAAGTAAATAGTACTTCACACTGACGGGAATGCGTTACCGGGACCCATAACGTGCCGACTTGGGTTGGTTGGAATAGGTCTCGGCACGTGCATATACTCATGGCGTGAGGAAAGCTCATGTTTCTAGAGAACCAACTGCGTTGGTACCTACTTGTGGTCCTTCTCGTCTGCGCAACCGAATTACAGGCACAGACTCCTCCCCGAATTTCGACCACGAAGATCGACCCGACAGCCGAGGCGTGCACGCTCAGCGGGATGGTGGTCGGGAAGGCCGACGGCGCCCCTCTGAAAGGAGCAACGGTCCATCAAATCACGCGACTGGATTGCTGCGACCATCCTCATCGTTCTCTCGGTCGACCGGTGCAACTACCCGATTCGATCAATTGAGTGAGTCGTCTTTGTAGTATTTCGCCCCTGTGACGGTAATCGATACGTTCAGGCCCTTCTCCGTCAGCTGGTACATCCAGATGTCATTGTCGACGGATACCGCTCCTGCCATTGCACCACCGCTATCAGCCGTCTTCGCTCCCGCCGTCGCCTGGCCGCCAAACTGCCAGCCCGAGTTGATGAACGAGTCCATAGCGCCTTTGGTCGCGAACACGAACACATTCCGGAACTTCGATATTCCGAAACCGAGTCCGGCCTGCAGTTCGATCATCTTCATGTAGGTCTTCTGCTTGGTGCGATTGTTCACGACGACGCCCTGCCCGTTACCGGTACCTCCAAAGAAAATCTTGAAGCCCATGTCGCTGAACACCGCGTAGCCGGCCGCCTCTTCGATCGCCGCTTTCGCCGACGGTTGCGCCCGATAGAGCTGCTCCAGAGTCTGTTGTGCCATCTTCTGGATGTCTTCTTGCTTCTCCGCCTTGCTCTCAGCGCGCACGTTCGTCGCGAACATGCACACGAGCGCCACCACGACGGCCATCATGATTCCGGACAAAGGTTTCTGCATAGTTGTCTCCCGTATTCGACACCCAAGGTAACATTGTCCATACCTCTTGTCCCAAGGAACTTCCCAATCTCCAACCTTAGGCACCAACCGAACCACTAAGCAAACCGCCGATCACCAGTTTTGTGAATAGTTCTTTTTGCTCATCGACCGAGAAACAAAAAGCAGAAGAATAGGTAACAAGAGTGCAATTCCTCCGAAAACCCCTCCGTCAAAGAAAGTCACTTATCTCTGGTTGCGCGTCTGGCGCGTTACCTCCTGTTTGAGATAGATTCCATTTGGAGGACTTATGTCCATTCTTAAGGCAATCAAGCGTGAAGAGAAAAAACTCGAAGCACAGCTACACAAGCTACAACATCAACTGAATGGAATCCGTGCGGCTGCAAAAGCCTTGGGAGATTCAACGGTCCTAGAAGTAACGACCGTGAAGAAGCGCGTAATGTCCGCGGCTGCGAGAGCGAAGATTGGCAAAGCGAGCAAGAAGCGGTGGGCGAAGTTTCGGGCGGAGGCAAAAAAGCTGAGGAGATAGATTTTTGCGGGACTTCGGTAGTCGTACCGACAAACCAAGGACATGGTTCTCAGTGTTTTGTTTCGAGCGCCTCAAAGGTTGGCACGTCAAGCTGGACACGGGCTACGCCTACCTCGCCTGTGGCCGCATTCTTAGCCACGACCGCAAGCAGGTACATACCCGGTGCCAAAGGAACGTCCAAATGAGCGTCCACGGTGAGTCTGGAATCGGACTTGTCGTGCACAGCAATATCCGCAGTTAGCTCCGAAGTGTCGACGACCCGACCTGACGGCTCGCTAACGCGGATAAACAGTTGATACGCGGGCCACGGAACGATTTGGCCGGCGCGAGAGCAAGCTTCACAAGATATTTGAATGTCGATCCGGGCCAATGTAGTTGCTTGTGTCGCCGGGGAAAACTCGATTCGATGGCTAAATTTCACCTGATCGCGAACGATTCGGGAAACGAGGACCGCTTCCAAATCTTTGAACCTGATCTTGGGAGATCGATCAGCGTCGACGTATAGCTGCACCTTTTCAGGCGTCATTGGGAAAGGGTGGGGATTCGGGTCGGCCTGAGCCAGCAGATTTTGACTCGGGGCCGTCAGGAAATAGTCCCTGTGACTGGCGTCGTATGCAAAGTCGAGTTGTACATTCTCTCCGATCCCTTGGATGTAGTGGTAGTGCCACGTCTCCGCAGGATGGAGGTGAGTTTCTGAGCCTTGGCTGGGTGGCGTTTCTGCTTCTCCTCGATTAGCGTATACATCCACAGAGTCGGGTGGTCCAAACACCACATAGACCCTTCCACGATCTGTTTTCCACCCGGAATGTTGACCGCCGTACTTTTCATTAGCGAAGACAATGCGGCGGTAGTGTTCTGCCTTGGAATCGTGGTCCAGCGAAATGGGATCGGAAGCGCGGCGATACCAAAACTGCTCAATGAACTGGTTCCTCTCCTCGTCGGTTTCCAGACGCAGAAACGCGCAACGTTCTTCCGGGGTAATGATGTAGATGGCATCCTCCGCCAACCAATTACGGGCGGTTGCAGGAAGTCGATGTATTGCGTCCTTTGCGCCATGGGGCTGCTCAAAACAACGATGATGCTTCGGCTCTCCAGTCACTCCTATCTGCAGAGGATTTGAATGCTCACCGTTGGGAGGAGGTTCATCCTGTGCGACTATCGGCTGCCCACAGAACAAGGGAAACAATAGGACAGCAGTGCGAATTGTCGAATGATGGAGGGGCATGCGCGGTCGTTTATCTGTTTAGAGAGATTCGTTAACGCTGATTCGGGTTGTCTACTGCAGCCTGGCGGGAAATAAGTGGAAAGATGCACGCCAACTCCTGGGAAGTGGCGTACTCGGAAACTCGAAAAACTTGAAATCCATATTGACGGGTACGCTGTTTCCCAGGACCTAGTGTTTAGTTTGTCGCCAAGTCACTTCGATCCGTTGACTTAGTCGAAGCACGCAACCTACGATTACCACACTGTGGCGGACACCGACGCGCTCATCGGCCAGACTGTTTCGCACCACCGCGTCCTCCAGAAACTCGGCGGGGGAGGAATGGGTGTTGTCTATAAGGCCCAGGACATGCGGCTGCACCGAAATGTGGCGTTGAAATTCCTGCCTGAGAACGTCGCCAGAGATTCACAAGCATTAGTGCGCTTTCAGAGAGAAGCGCAGGCGGCGTCAGCGCTGAACCATCCGAATATCTGCACGATCCACGACATCGGCGAAGACGGAGGACGGGAGTTCAACGCCATGGAATTCCTGGAGGGGTCGACACTGAAGCATGTGATTCAGGGCAAGCCGATGGAGTTACAGGCACTGCTGAATCTGGCGATCGAGACGGCGGATGCGTTGGAGGCGGCGCACACTCAGGGCATCATTCACCGAGATATCAAACCGGCCAACATATTCGTTACGAAGCACGGGCACGCCAAGGTGCTGGACTTCGGACTGGCAAAAGTTTCGGTTGGTGGAGAATCCGAAATGGACGTCAACACACTGGCGACGGTGGCGATCGATCCGGATCATCTGACCAGTCCGGGGACAATGCTGGGAACGGTGGCCTACATGTCGCCGGAGCAGGTGCGGGCAAAGCCGCTGGATGCGCGGCGATCCTCCAGCCCGTCCCACCCCCACGCTCCTCGCGCCTGCTCTTTCATCAACTCCACGCTCCCAATTCTCTAGCGAGCCCGCCCCCTCTCCGCCGGCGACATCCCCGCCGCAACAGTTCCACTATCCTCTTTTCTAAATGAAACGCAATCTCTTCGCGCCCCAACTTCTGTTTTGTCGGAAAATCGGAGAAGTGAAGTAGTACTTCACATTGACGAGAACGGCGTTTCCCAGGACTTGTCCGCCATAATCACTTCCTACGCGCCGAACCGTGGCCGCCACCACCGAAGAAGCAGGCGAGGCCGAACAGGTAGCCGAAGTTGTACCAAGCTCCGTTATTGTGGAGCTCGTAGATATTTTTGTTGCTTTTGAACAGTGAGACCACGAACACGAACGGCGCAGTAAAGCCCTGCCAGAGGCCAAGCCAGAAACCCGCGACGACGTTGTGTTCAGTCGCCGTTCCTCTGAACTGATTAGGTCCGGCAGCACATCCGGCCAAAATGCTCACCAACAGTAGAACAAGCACGAGTAACGTTAATGAGGATTTCATCGCAAGTTCTCCTTACTTGTGGGTACGTTGCTTGGTGCGGAAAAGTCTCAGGATGAACGCTAGACAGCAGTTCGTGTTCGGGTTAATAACCACATGTATGGTAACGGCGGTGGTCTCAATAGGTCGACGCAACACTCAAGTCGAACCCGACTTGCATTGAAAACAAAGGCTAAATCGCTCGCTAGGGTTAGATCAGCCGGAACACTACCCTGGCTAGGTTTTGACCGAGGACAGCCAAACAGATCACTTCTCCCGGGGAAGCATTGTCGAATCAACGCATTGGATGGTGTTGCATCGACCGGTTGAGCTGGCAGCGTTTCCCGGGACTTGACCGCTTAATTTGTGACTTTCAGGATTACTTCCGGTTGGCCGACCATTCACTAGGGAACGCCAAACGCCGGTGTCCTAGGGGTAATAGAGATTTTCAACACTTACTGGGTAACGACTGCGCTCTGCTGCTGTCGTCTTGCGGGTGAGAGTGCCAGCAAAATCCCCCCGATGACGCCGAAAAGGACAACATCCGTAAAATCCCGATGAACGCCGTGCTTCCACGCTTCCACAGTTTGGATGGTCATTACCGAAGCATGGGCTAGGCTCTGGCACGCGGCGAAGGTAATCAGGGAGCGATGCAACGACGGCTTTCTGGCAGCCAGCAACAGAAAGGGGCCGAGCGCGATAAACCAACTAAGAAACATCGGCTCGCATGCGTCTTTCATTTCCAGAAGCCACTTGGAACGCGCTAGATCGGTGTACAGCGGATAAATCAGTCCGACATAAAAGAGGCCCAGTAGTCCCAGGGCGACTTGCAGCATGCGTTCACGTTTCACCATGACCTCCTCTTACGAAAGCTACTCCCGGCTACTCCCCGCGCCAGGGCTGATGAGCCTGATGTGGAGATACTTCACATTTTGAAGCGCATTCTTCGTATATCTCTCCTTGCTCGCACCGTCAATCGCGAACCCAGCTCTATTTTGGGCGAGTCACGCTAACCGGAAGTTATTCCGAGCCAGAAGGCCCGTTGGGACATTCCGGCTTGCTAAGTCCTGGTTTGATTGCGCGTAACCGGAAACTTGAAATCCATATTGAGGGGAACGGCGTTTATCAGGAACTTGCGTCCGTGGAGCCCGGGCGCAGCGTCACGGCTGTAAGGTGACGTCGGTTACTTTGCCATCGAGATATACTTTCCCGTCCGCGCTACGAACAAAGACGAGAGTCGTTGAAGACTCTGTTTCTGGAAGCTCGTGAGCCTCAACCCAATACGACATATATTGGTCAACGTCAAGACCGAGCCCTTCTTCTCGGTTCGAGAGCACCCGAATCACGACTCCCTGCCGCTCACTCGGAGCATCGTCCGTCAGTACTGTGAACTTGAATCGTTGCCCAACTTTTATGACAGATTGCATCGTCTTTAACCGGCTCTTCTGATTTGCGAATGATAACACTTCCGCCATGGTTGACAGGAGAAGCGATCTCGCATCAACGCGGCAGCGTACCACGATTTATGCTTCAAAATGGCGGGCTTTTTCAACCTGCCTGGTAAGTCGCGTATTCGGAAACTTGAAATCCATATTGACGTGTACGCTGTTTACCGGGACTTGGCCATATAATCTGAAATGGGATGGACCTCGCACGCCTCATACCAAGCGCGCTTCTGTTTGTGACCGCCATTGTTTTTATTGTCAGAACAAATTTCATTTTCTATCGCATCTTGGATGACGTGAACGCCAGTCGCGCCGCGAGTCAAATCAGCTTTCTGTTTGTTAATCTTCGGTTCGGAGAGGTTTTGTCTGAGCATGGCAAACTGTTTCCAAAAGACCTCAAGAGGCGTCAGATGAAAATCTCGATTGTCGCTGGATTTGCGCTGTTACTGCTTCTCGTCCTCACCCTTGCCGTGGGTCAGTACTTGTAGCCACTTGTACGGTTTCGGCGTTAATCGGGACTTTGGGCAAATTGGTACCTCGCGAGCAAGCCAAATTGTTTCTGGTTGCTCTAATTACTAGCGAATGTTCCAGCGAGATTCGATGGATGGTGCGTAGGGGCTGGAGAGCCCTACTTCTTGGCCTTTTCCGGTGCTGGAGTAGAGTAACCGCGTCGAGCCTGAACCGTCAGGCCGAGCTCATTCACTTTGACTTTCAAGCTGTGATGAGCGCCTGGTTTTGTGTTTGCTGGGGAAAAGGCGAGAAGATACGTGTAGTCAGGACCGGAGATGAGTGCCCTGAGCCCAGCTTCGAGGTCGTTGTTATTATGATAGAAGGTGCCCCCTGTTCCATCCGCCAGCTCTCTCATGACGTCAGCATTGGCAGCCATTGATTCGCGACGATATTGGTCGACGAGACGTTGTGTGTCTTGTTCTGTGTCTTGATCGATTCGCACCGTGGCTTCCGCGCCCTGATTTGTCGTGTACAGACCGCGCGCATCGATAGCGTTGATAACCGTATTGCTGCGGGCAGCGACATCCAGGATTTCAGATTTAAGGGTCATCGCCTCCGAGTCAGGTGTGAAGAATCCGGAAGAGACCAGAATGAGAACGTGCTGTCCGGGAAGCGGCTCCATCCCGTTCAGAATAAACCGCAGGAAATACAGATTTTTTCGATAGTTGTATTCGCCCAATTGCACGGCCCGTTGTGCAGCACTCCGTGCGATGCTTTCCGCCTGTTCCTGAAGAATATTTCTGAAACAATGCGTGACGTTGACGACGGCAGCTTGAAGAGCCTGACCGTCATCTTTGTTGATGATCAGGTCGCCCTGGTAGTAATCGACGTTGAAGCATTCGTGCTCCCGTGCGCAAGAGAGTCTTAACCCTTAAATCCAGAATCTTTTGCTTTAATTTTGCGTGGTCGCGAGTCAGGCCGCTGCTGGTTCCAGAAGTCGCAAGCACGGCCGCCATGTCCGCAGGTGCAAGAGAGGAATCGAGTGCTTTTATCGCGGCTTGTTGTGCGCTGGCGAGATCGGTTTGAGTCAAGTTGTAGTTGTCGAACAGGAAGAAGACAAATCGCTGAGGGGGAGAGGTCGGCTGTGCAACGGCAGGAGAGTCGATAGCGTTCGGACTGGGAGTGGAAGAATTCGCTGCGGAAGCCTCGGTAGTCCGCTTGATTATCGTGAAACCAGTGATCGTCTGCGGTTTACCATTGTCAAAAACCTGGAAATCGCTCTTCGTTAGATTCCCAAGAGCGTGCCCCTGGGCGTCGCGGACCACGACAGGCACAAGCACTTCGTTTACGAACGACCGGATCACCGGAGGTGGTTGTTGCAACTGCTGCCCCATGAGACAAGGGGCTATGAGTAAAGTAAAAGAGGAACAAAAAATAGCTGCAAGGAGTCCTGGGCTCAAACGCATAAGTTTGCCAAGCTACCTTTAGGATAGGGGCGACAATAGTCTGACGTATAACCGAGCTGAGACGGTACAGAAATGTGAATGGGCACCACAAGGACCTTGTGTTTCAACTGAACAAATGACCGTGGCGGAGATTGAGGAAGCCGAGCACAGGGTTGAGGAGTGGAAGGTCCGCCACCACGATCCGCAAGACTGACGGCACAACAACGAAGGAAACGATTGAAGGCTGAACAAAACTGTCGGCCAATCCCGCTAACTCCCATCTGTGAAGTTCTATAAAAGGAGAAGTCAAGAGAAAACACATCTCCTTCGACTGGAAATTTTCTTGCTTCTCAGCCCACTTGTTTGAGCGAGATCTGTTCTGACCTGCCGCGCCATGTGCTCGGTTGCGGGGCAATGCGACCCCGCGGTTTGGGTTTTCTCTACCAGCGGTTTTCATCGCTTCTTGGCGACGAAGCCTGTCAGTTCCGAAACCAACAAAGCTGAACGGTGGTCAAATTTGGCGACCATAGTTCTATCTGGGACTCGTGGCCCATAGCTTTTTCTGGTTATCCGAGAGGGCCTAGGGTGGCGTGGGAGGCTAGATGCCCGAGGCACACAGCGCCTAACTTCACAGCTGAGACTCTCTCTCGAACCAGAGTGTCTCGAGAACCCGACGGCCACCGCCAGAGAAATCCCCAGAGATGGAGCGGACTCGATTAGAGACACTCAAGCTGTTTGTGGTTTCAGATGTTGGGCGTCGAAGCACGCTCCTCTCTTCCACAAGATCAACACGATGGTGGCAATCTTCCTGGCCAAGGTCAGACGTGCCATCTCCGGCTTAATGCCCTTGGCCAGTAATGCTGCGTAGAACTCCTGAAACGGACCGGGTTTGCTCGAGGCCACGATCGCCGCGCCCTTAAACAGATTCTTCAGATCGTGATTGCAGTTTCGGTTCAGCCCGCGAACGGAGCTTTGTTTCTTCGCTCGTTCGAGCTGCCCGTTGACACGACGGTGATCGGCGCTGCTTTGTGTCTCGATGCCAAATCCGCTGTAGGTCCATAGCTGTCGCTTGGTTCGGAAACGGTGCGGAGTCTGCAAAATCCCAAGCAGTACGGCTGACCGGATCGGACCAATCGAAGGGATCTGGCAGAGCAGCTTCCACGTCTTGTGTTTCTTGCTCTCTGCGAGCAGATCCCGCCGCACTTGCTGACGTACCGTCCGCAGCGCATCGAGTTGTTGGTAGTAAAACTCCGCCCGCCGGCGCACTCCCGGCTCAGTGATCTTCCCGAGCCACTCGGCACGATGGCGCGGTGCATAGACCTGCTTGCCGCTACAAGGAATGGCCCAACTGCGATAGATCGCCTTCACCCGCGACATGACCCGTCCGACATCTTTGGTGATGGTGAGATAACTGCGCACCAGTTCCTTCAGGCTTCGTAGGCCGTGTTCACCGTGATAGACGGGGTTGAGATGATTAAGCCGCAGCAGCTCGGCCAACCGACGAGCGTCGATCTTGTCATTTTGATTTCCTTCTCTCATGGACCTGTTTTTTCGTGGATCGCACACCACCAACTTCGTGACGTGGGGCTTCAACAGGTCGTACAGCCAGGCGGCCGAGGTTCCTTCTTCAAACGTGACGTGCACGTCTCCGCGCAGCCCATCAATAAACTGCAGAATCATGCTGGCTTTTGTCTCGATCACGCATTCCATCACGATCTTTCCTGCACCATTCCTCACCGCTATCGAAATACTTTCCTTATGTACATCCATGCCGATATACTTTTTGCTATCCATTGAGGGCGTTCCTTTCCGTAGGGGTTGAGGCAAGCACCCAAACCTTACTCCAAAAGGGGCGCCCTTTTATATTGCGTGGCGTACTCGTAGAAGTGGCCGGCCGATTCCGCCACGGATTTTGCAGCAATCGCTTTTTTTATCGGCACTTTCGGCAATTACAGTTGCGCGACGCACCTTCTCGTCTCCGGGTGTCACTCCTTCACACTCCAGCGTTGTGGCACTATATCCGTGACTCCATGGTTGTATAAAGCTCGGTGTGTCCTTTGCGATCCACCGGTTCCGCAGATGAACGTAAGCGACGAATCGGATCTCCCGCATCGGGACACAGCCTCGTGAACGGAATTGAAATCAAATGACCGTAGCAAAAACTAGTTCGAACCTCGGCAGTTCTGTGTTTGGAGTGGCGGCTTTGGCCTTTGGCCTTATCGCGCTGGTCTGGCACGGCTACAACGACTGGCATCCACCGCGTTACCTTGTCTACGCCACAGCCGCTGCGCTGATCTTCGGCGGCGCTGCGATTCCGTTCCATCGGACCGCGAAAACCGGTGCCGTCGTTCTTGGTGCGGTTTATCTTGTCTTCGCCTTACTGTGCGTGCCAGGAATCGTCGCCAAACCGCAAATCTACAATAGCTGGGGCAACTTCTTCGAGCAGTTCTCTCTCGTGACCGGAGCGGCGATCGTTTGTGCGCGCTTGTCGTCGGCATTGTCACAGGAAACGGTTAATCGGATCGGCCGCATTCTTTTGGGTATCTGTACTGCTTCCTTTACCTTGGAACAGGCGTTTTATCTTGGCGCTACTGCCAATCTTGTTCCGAAGTGGCTTCCGCCAAGTCAGATGTTTTGGGCGGTAGCGACGACGGTTTTGTTCGCACTCGCGGCTGTGGCGCTTCTTACGAATCGAATGGCACTACTCGCGACTCGTTTACTGACAATGATGCTCGTGATCTTTGGGCTACTCGTGTGGGTACCGGTGCTTCTTTCGGATCCCCACAATCATACGAATTGGAGCGAAACCGTCGAAACCTTCGCGATTGCCGGAACAGTCTGGATTCTCGCTGATATGCTCGGCGAGTATCGGCTGAATGACCATCGACCGCGATGATGTGAGGTGTGCCGGCGCGAAGTATTCCGTTCAAGACGTAGGCTAGAGATACCCACACATTATAAGAGGGCGCAGGGGAGCTGTTTTCTCTGGACATTCCCTCTTATAGGATGTCCGGTTTTACCGGGACTTAGGCTGAGTTCGACACTTGATCGGGCGTAGGCCACACCTGAAACTGAGAGTGTGGTTCGGCCCACGAACGACACACAGCGTGGCACAGGTCCAAATCTGACATGGTTGGATTCGGTTGTCGGAGGGAGTTCATGCCTTAGCCCGACAACAATCTGTCGCGCCCATCAGACCTTCTTAGACTCTGCGCAACCATCAATTTCCAGCAGGAAGTACCTTCCACGGTCAATATCGATCTTTGGAGCAACTTTGGAGCAATCTAAGAGGGGCCTGAAACTGATAAGCGCAACCAAAGCAACGACTTAGATTGAATTTCCGCCTGCCTTACAAGCAGGAGGTCGCAGGTTCGAGCCCTGCACTGCCCACCACCTTAATCCCCACTCCCACAATCAGTTACGCAGCTTTTTCTTCTGCATTATTTTGCTGCAATTTCGGGACATTCGGTACAACAGAGACATTGGTCGATGGAAGAACAAATCCGTATCCGACTCGCTCGGCTTCGTCAAGACGCAACTGCAGCTCCTCATGAAGGTGCGAATACAGTTCGGACATAGTCTGCGGTGCGTGCGCCATCTTGAAAAAGAAAATCGCCAAGCCTTGTGACCACAGGGAGATTGACTTCGTTGATTCTAGCGAGTTCCAGAAAGGAAGCGTCATCTCTCTACGGGCCGTCCCTAGCCTACTTCTTCTTCCACATGTCCCAGCTTGACCGTTCCCGGCCCGCGTCCGGCGTAATGCCTTCGGCGTACTCAAAAAGCACCACTGCCCGACGATTTTTGCCGTGAATGCTTTTCCCCAGTTAAGATGAGATATGAAGCCTCAGCCTTTTCAAAAAGCTAATCTTGTCTTTTCAATCCAAATTGTCAACAGGGTGGCAGAACCCCGCATCTATCAAGTAAAGACTAGCGGAGAAGATGTGCGAAATTTCTTTGTAGGAATTACCCCTACACAAAATAGTCGTCACGGCGTCAAGTTTTTCATTCAGACATGGTGTGCGCAGCAGCGCGATAAATGGCCGAAGGACGGCGAGACGATTACAATCGATCTGGATGAAGTTCAGGTCGCAGGGCAGGCACGATCTGTTCAAGCGAGATAGAAAATGACACAGGGCAATCAGACCACGGCATTCAATGTTGACGAACTGCGGGAACGCCTCCGAAAGATGTCCGACGTGGAGCTACGGACGTTCGGGCAGGCCGCTCAGCATATGGTGTCTCTGAAAGCGAATCCAAGCCAACCACCTCCGGAAGTGTTCGTGATTCAACTGGACGAGGCGCGAAAAGAATGGAAGCGAAGAAAAAGCCCGCCAAAAACGACAAAACCGAACGAAATATAAATGATTTCCCAGTTGATCTGATGGCGGTCCTGCGGAGTTGTCCGATCTCCAAGCGGCCATCGTGGAAAGAGAAATACGATGCGGTTGCGAAGGGGCATGTGTGGATGGATTTGGAAATAGAAATAGCCCCCGGAGGAGATCATCCCCCAGGGGTTTGTATTTCAGTCGTGGTTGCGCCAGCGGCCTATTCCGTCTCCTAACCGCAACACCTCTTTCTTCGGAGAGGGAACGGCTGGTTACGTTCCCTCTTTCATTCGCGATAAACACCGCGGGGCGGTTTTGGGGTTAGTGGGAGATGTTTGCAGCAACGATCACGAGTTCGGGATTGCTATAGTTCTTGGCAAGCTGGACTTCCTTTTCGCTCACACGGAACTGGCGGCCAGCGGAATTTCCGTCCGTCCAAATCTGATAGAGGAAATAGTTGTTACCCAAACGATGGAAAACGAGGGTCGTTCCGACGGCCGGTTGAGCCTTACTGCATGCGTTAGAGAGGGTAATGCCCTTCTCTGACTCGTCGGCACTGTCGATGCGAATGGCGGCGCTGCCTTGGCACACGGATTTAACGGTGTATTCACCAGGAGTGTAGGCGTGGTCGCCGACGACAAAGTCGAAGGGGATGCTAGCCTTTACGTTGGTCGTCTGAGCCTGAGCGGCCGTAGCCAGCAACAGGACAGTCAAAGCGAGAAGGATAGAGCGTAGGTTTTTCATAAAGTCTCCTTTGTGTCGGAAGCGAAGACCTGACTCGTGTTTGACTTTCCAACTGCCGACGCGGATAAAGACTGCAGGCGGAGGGCCAGACAAATCCGAAAAGCAGAAAGGTAAAGCGAGGAGGGTGAAGCAGCAGATTCAGTGGGAGTTAAGGAGCAAGGCCAAAAATGAGCGAGGGGCGAAAGGAAGTAAATACACCACTAAGCTAACTGAATGGTTAGTGCGCACTATCCTTTTGGTTAGTGCGGAGGAGTATCACCGAGCAGCGTGCCCGGCGACACACACCTCACCGAGGCCGGATCAAATAGAGGTCATTGGTCAGGTCCGCCCCCATTGCTGAAGAACGGCGCGTTCGACGGCAGGCGGGAGATTCAGGCGGTTAGAAGAAGAATGGAAGCACGAGTTTCCGAAGTTAGCCGCAACTGCCAGGGTGGCTGACTTAAGTTGATTCATCAACATCATTGCTGCTGATATCGTGGAATAAACCTCTCCTGTGCGGCGAGCGAGGAAGGCTGTTCATTGGAAGGGATGAGACTCTTTAAACGAGGAGCGCTCAAAAATCACGCAACAGCCATACGTTCGAGCTCAAGTTCTGCTTCCAATACGCGACGCGGCTGCCATCCAGCGAAGGGATCGCCCAGCCAAACCGGTTTTCTGTGTCTTCGAAGAGTGGTGTTACGTTTCCTTTCAGATCCAGGTTCCCGGCCTGTTATTCGCCAGAACTAAGAGTGCCTTTGAAATGAACAACATACAGCCCGGGGATGTAACATTGACATGCCTTGTGGCTTGCGAAATTACAATTCGCCAGGGACAGGACAGCTCCCATCCTTTCGCCGTTCTTCTCTTCCGAAAGGTCCAGCCTAACGAGGGACGCTCTCCATGCGGAGGAGTTGCGCCCCTTCTTTCTCTATGCGCCGATATTTTCCTCAAAGCGCAAACCCACAAAACAGCTCACAATTTCCGGTCGCCCGAAGAGATTACACGCGACTCCTCCGGTCGGCTGTCTAGACCCCCGTCCTTTCAGTCAGTTAGGTTCTTCGAAAGTGGCACCTTGTTTGCTCCCTGTCATAGATAAATCTCGCCCTCAATCCACTCATCGAGGTGCGAAATATGCACAGAGATTATGTCGGCCTCGCATCCATATTCCTGCGCCTAGCAATGGCACCGGACGCCATGATCGGAAGCAGCGAGATTGGGAGTCAAGATCAAGGCGGGAATGCAATCAAGACCATCACCGGAAGGATTGTGAGAAGCGATAACTTACTTTCCCTCGTGGAAGAAGGAAGCATCCGCACTTACAGGCTGGCGGATGCAAGTCGCCTCAGAGCCTATGAGGGCAAGAAGGTAAGAATCTCGGGTGTTCTCGACTCTCCGCACGTCATTGCGGTACGAACAATCGATGAGGTTGACTAGCCGGCAAATTCCCTTGTGCCGCCGAAGTTGATACGCAGATATTTCGCTCAAGAAACGGACCATAGCAGCTGCGATCTTGCTACAGTGGCCCTTAGTGATGGACTGAGTCTTATCGGGTCATCTTTTGATTCGAATAACGCCGACCCCAACCCCTCTGCGCAAACGCTCAGGATATTTCTCACGCGCCTTCTCCGCCTGTTCTCTTGTATTGAATGGCTTGGATAGCGGCGTCAACTCAAGACCGACGTATTTGAACAGCAACCATTGCTCGATGATTTTGGACATTTCAGACTTATAGCACGAGCGTGGCCTGGCTAGGCGTCGGCCGCCCTCTTCCTTGTAAGAATCACACATGAGACGATACGGACGGACAGATCCAATGCTGCATGAAACCTCAGAAGAACGCTACGAAAAACTCCATGGACAGTTCATCCGCTTGATGAAGCATTTCGATAAGGACGGGCTGGATGATTTCATCCAGACGGCAAATTCCTTAACAGACTGGATTCGGCGTGATCGATCTCTAAACCAACACCAAAGAGATGAGATCGAGCGTTTCGCCGTGTCCAACGGCATAGACTGGCAAATTTGCAATCAGATTGTGAACTCTCAAAAGCACGGTGGCCCCGCAACCCCGCGCGGTAATTCGTCGAAAGCCCCCGCTTTGGTGGTGAAAAATGCGCACGTCAAGAAAGGTAGTAGCGTTGGTTTCGTTTTTCCCGAAATGAAGACGCGGACATTTGGCGCTGGCGACGACATTATGATCGAGTACGAGTGCGACGGAAACCTCGCTTCCGAATTCGCGCTCGGAGTTGTTTTCAGAACATTTCAGTTCTTTTACTACATTTTTGAATTAGCACCCATCGCGTCGCTTCCTGATCGACTCAAGGCACGAAAGAGGTGGATAGAGATTCTCACGCGTGATTAGGGACAATGCCCGCTGACACCAAGCACCCTATCTGGTTTTTATGGCGAACTAAAAGCGATTCTGGTTGTTTCGATGAGTAAGGGAACTTCGTGATGCCCGCCTACTTCAAAATCGATAAAGAGCGCAGGCTAGTAATGAGCACTATCTCTGGTGTCTTCACGCTGGCCGACGGACTGTCGCATCAGGAGAAACTTCTGAAGGACCCTGACTTCGCTCCCAGTTTCTCTCAGTTGCTTGACTGTACCCACGTCACAAAAATAGAGCTTGTACCTGAAGATGTGCGCAGATTAGCCCAAAGGGCGATATTCTCGTCCAATTCTCGCCGGGCCATCCTAGTAAGCAGCGACTTGGCGTTTGGATTAGCCCGAATGTTTGTGATATTTCGAGAATCCTTGGGTGAAAAGGGAGTTCGCGTTTTTCACGACCTCGAAGAGGCACTTTACTGGGTTCTTTCCCAGAATGCCTCCGCTTGACAATCGCACAATAATCTCTCTTGGCCTCACTACCTGTGCTACGCAAAAATTCCATTCAGCGGTGTGCCTCGCAAAACGTCGTACACCTGCAAAATGAATGACTTGGCGCAAAGCTCGATTCGGACCTTTCCGATATAATTCCGGCTATGATCGTGTCGCTCCGACATTTCCTCGGTTGGTTGGTCAGCGTTTTCCGTTCCCGGGAGGACCTCGTCCTCGAGAACCTGACGATCTCACTGCCCTGCACAAGCTGTTCTGGGTTGCGTTGCGAACGTGCTGGTCCGGGTGGACCAAGCCGCTCATCTTGGTCACTCCTAGAACCGTCGTGAACTGGCATCGCGCCGGGGTTTCGTTTGTATTGGACGTGGGTCTCCAGAGTCAGCCAGGCAGGAGGACGGAAGCGTGTCAGCAAAGAGGTCCGCGCCTTGATTTTCCGTATGGTTGCCGAGAATCCGACCTGGGGGAGCACCGCGCATTCACGGCGAACTTCTCAAGCTGGGTTTCGAGGCTCTCGGAAAGGAGTGTCTCGCGATGGATCCGGCGAGCTCCGAGAAATCCCGATTCCGTGAAGCGCTGGCTGACGTTCCTCAGAAACCATCGCGAGGCCATTGCGGCAATGGATTTCTTCACCGTCCCAACGCTCACGTTTGGTGTTCTGTACTGCTTTTTCGTCATCGGCCACGACCGGCGGAAGATCCTGCATTTCAATGTGACGCGAAATCCCAATGCACTTTGGGTTGTACCGCAATTGCGAGAAGCATGGGCCTACAAACAGCCGCACAGATTCTTGCTATTCGACCGCGACGCAAAGTTTGGAGCCGAGGTGCTTTCGGCGGTGAGGGACATGGGAAGCGAGCCAACTCGCACGGCCTTTCGCAGTCCGTGGCAGAACGGCGTTGCAGAGCGCTGGGTGGGAAGTTGCCGACGCGACTTGCTGGACCACGTGATCATCCTGAATGACCCGGCTGATGTCTTCTTACCTGCTCTATGTATCATCAGGACCGGACGCATCTTTCGCGGATCGACGAATCAGCATGCAATCCCAAACCGAAGAACCTCCGCCAAGGAGAAAGAAATCCTTTTAATGTGGTGCACGACGTTTTGGCGAGGCACAGCCTATAATAGAGCGTATTTTTCGGGCTGCTTATCGAATTTTTGTTTGCAGCCGGAACAGCAAAAATAGAAAGAATTTCCATGAAACTCAGACTTGTGTTTCGCTATGCTCACATCCACCATCATTCCGCAGATCGGATCTTTGGCTTCGTGTTTGGGGACCGGTGATTGCGCCTGGTTTTTTTGCGATGCTGCTTTCGTTCCATTCACCTGGATAATTTCGGCAAGAATGCTGACCGCAATTTCTTCGGGAGAGGTGGCCGTAATGTCGAGACCGGCCGGAGCTCGAACTTTGCTCAGCCTGTCGACCGTTACGCCTCGTTCCTTGAGGTAACCCAGGAGTTTGCTGGCCTTCGTTTTACTGGCGACAAATGCAACATAGGCTGCTTTAGTGAGAAGCGCCTGTTCCAACGCTTCCTCGTCGCCTTCTCCTTGCGTAGAAACAACAATAAAAGTCTGCGGCGTTGTTTTAAGTTGGCCCAAGTCCAATTCCGCTTGCACCAAGTCGCTATCCGGAAAACTCTCGCGGTCCGCTCCCGGAGCCACGACGGAAATCGCATAGCCAATCGCCTTGCCAAGCCTAGCCAACGTTTTCGCAACGGGAGAGCGGCCGAGAATCAGAATGTGAGGTTTTGGAAGGACCGGTTCAATATAGATGTCCAATGTGCCTCCACTATGGCAAGTCATGCTGTAATCCACTATGCCCTCCTCCGGGGATGACGAGGGACTGATACGAATCAAACGGGGTTGACCGTCTGCCAACGCTTTCAAGGCTTCTTTGACCACCACCGGTTGCGCACAGCCGCCGCCTATCCAGCCCCAAATTTTGCCATCGGGGAAAATGATCGCTTTGTTTCCAGGCTTTCCCGAGATGGGCGCTTGATAACGCACTACCACGGCAATCGCAAACGATTGTCCGTCCGTCAGCAGCTCATCGGCTTTGCTCAGGAATTGATCAAACATATTCGATCACCTATCGAAGCTAAAGGTATCTTTCCAAAGCCAGCAGACTCTCTAGATTATGTGCCGCAGCAAAAACATCGACGTACGGTAGAGCGGCACTCATGCCACGCGTAACCGGGGCATACTCTTCCAGCCCCAACAGGGGATTCAGCCAGATGAGCTCCCGGACTCTGCGTCTGGTGTTGCGAAGTTCGCCGGCCAGCAAATCCGGTTCGCCGGTGTCCCAACCATCACTCAAAATGATGAATACAGTATTGCGTGAAAGCGATCGCTTGCCGTGCTGACGGTTGAAGTCTCTCAGAGAATCACCGATCTTTGTGCCGCCTGCCCATCCTGCCGCTCTCTGAGAGAGTCCGCGCAGTGCATCAGGCAAATCCCTCGTACGGAGCAAATCGGTGATCTCAACAACATTGGTGCTGAAGAGAAAAGTGTTCACACTCTTGAAGTATTTTTGCAACGCGTACGCAAATCTCACCAGAAACAAGCTGTAGGAATTCATGGAACCGCTGACATCCAGGAAAATCACTAGTTTATGCTTCCGCGGTTTTCTCCCGCGAAAAGCCAGCACAATAGGATCGCCGCCACGAGGGATACTTCGCCGAATGGTTCTGCGCACGTCTACACGCTCCGCAAGATTCTTGATCTTGCGTCTTCGCGCGAGCCGCAGGCTCATCTTGCGAAACAGGCGCATCGAAATCTGCTCAAGTGCCAGCAGGTCATCGACGGGCACATCCGCTAAGTCCACCTTTTGTAGACGCTGCTGGGCGCTTGCGCCCAAAACCGCCTTGCTTTCACGTTCTGACTGCGAAGCATCACCCCCGGACAAGCCCAGCAGCGCCCGGGAACTTTCTCCTGGCGTGTGGGTATTGAACCTGGGTTCCTTGCTTTCTTTCGAATCAGGCCCTACTGCGTTCTGCGGATGGCTCCAGAACAGTTCGAAAATCTTGCTGAACAGGTCCCATTCCTCCTTCGATGAGCTCAGGACCGTCCGCAGAGCCAAAGCGAACACTTGCCTGTCGGCAAGTGCAATGGAGTTGGCCGCTTCGAGCGCGGTCAGTGTCTGCCCAACGCTGTTGGACAGTCCGTTATCTCTGGCGAATTGACAGAACTGAACGATGGTAGCCGCCAAATGATCGGGTTCTGCCTGGGGCATTGATTCCCTCCCACGGACGGCGTTTACGAAAGCATTTTCTCTATGCCCGCGGCCTTGAGCTTCGCGCCGTCTTCCATGGATTTCGTTACGCAACCAAGGGTTTCCTCGACCGTTTGCGCATCCAGCCGGTGTTTTCCCAGTGACATTGCGGACTGGGCGCAATCCAGGGTTTCCGTCACTCCCGGCGGCTTTGCGAGATCCAGTTGCCGCACGGCCTGAACAAATCGCACAACTTGGCTGCCAAGCTCTTCTTCGATGCCCGGCAGCTTGGCGCGAACTATTTTCATTTCTTTTTCAAGGCTGGGATAGTCGATCCAGTGATAGAGGCAGCGTCGTTTCAGCGCGTCACTCAGTTCCCGCGTCCGGTTTGAGGTGAGAATGACATACGGAACGTGTTTGGCTTGGATTGTCCCCATCTCCGGCACAGTAATTTGAAAATCGGACAGTAACTCCAGCAGAAAAGCCTCGAACGGCTCATCCGCGCGGTCGATTTCGTCGATGAGCAAAACGGGAGAAGCCTCTTCGGCAAGAATGGACTGAAGCAAGGGGCGCTCGAGAAGGAACTCTTTGCTAAAAATGTGCTTTTCTTTCTCTTCGACAGTTCGCTCGATTTTTTCCTCGATTTTGATGGCCAGCAATTGTTTCTGATAATTCCACTCGTAAACGGCGGAGTTGACATCCAGTCCTTCATAGCATTGCAGCCGGATGAGACGAGTCCCCAGCATGGCCGCCAGTACTTTGGCTACTTCTGTCTTGCCCAGTCCAGCGTGTCCTTCGATGAGCAGCGGTTTCCCCAGTTTGATGACCAGGTAAACGGCGGTGGCCAACGCGCGGTCGGTAACATAACCCAACCGTTCGAAGCTCCGAATCAGGTCATCCACGTCATTGATTTGCTTGTCCTCGGGAAACGTTCGAGCTGTGGGCATGATAGGTCGGCTTCAAATAACGTAAGTTAACTCTCGCGGCGAAATACGCCCTTTGCCGCCTGCCATGCCAATGAACCAGCATTGATCGGTTTCCCAGCTGGATCAGTGGCCGCTTCGGAAGGTTGGTCGGGCTGCGAAAGCCGGGTTTGAAGATTCTTGGTGAACTCCCCGAACATGATGTTTGAGACTTCGCTGATGACCCGCGATCCCATCTGCGCCAGAATGCCCACCACATTCAGCTCAGAAATACTCGTGACCTCGGTGCCGCCATCCTCGAGCGAGCGGAGTTTGCCCGTCATCTTCATCGAGGCACTGCCGCGGCCCCGGACGTCCTGTCCTTTGCCCAGGATTTCAATTTCATAGTTCAGTGGGTCCATGCGGACGATCTGCACTTCTCCTTTGTAATCGGTCACACTCGGTCCGACCTTTACACTGATCGCGCCTTTGTAATTCTTGTCATCCACCTGCTCGGTAATCTGCGCGCCAGGCACACACGACGCGACCTTCCGGGGATCGCTCAGGAAGCTCCACACCTTCTCCAGCGGTTCCTTCACCTGAAAACTCTTCTCGATCTTCAGTGCCACGGCTCTAGCTCACCACTCCCTTCTCCTTCAAAACATTCCACACTTTCCAAGGCGTGATTGGCATGTCGATGTGCTTCACACCGAGGTGCGAAAG
Source organism: Candidatus Acidiferrales bacterium (assembly GCA_963735825.1). Taxonomy (GTDB): domain Bacteria; phylum Acidobacteriota; class Terriglobia; order Acidiferrales; family UBA7541; genus Acidiferrum. Next base: position 190,672 of record CAVTMR010000004.1, on the reverse strand, counting down.
GGCATCTACGACCGCATTCACGAAAGCAGCCGGAGATCCAACGTTTGGTGATTCCCCCACGCCCTTCGCCCCAAAAGGGTGATGCGGTGATGGCGTACAGGTGCTGCCTGTTTCCCAGTGTGGCGTTTCGACTGCAGTGGGGATCAAATAGTCCATAAAACTGCCGCCCTGGACGTTTCCGTTTTCGTCGTAATCAATCAATTGCATAAAGGCGATGGCCAGACCTTCCGTGAGCCCCCCGTGGATCTGCCCTTGTACGATCATCGGATTGATGACATTGCCGCAATCGTCAACGGCCACAAAACGACGGACCTTGATCTCTCCCGTTCCTTTGTCGATATCAACCACGCAAATGTAAGTCCCGAAGGGAAAAGTGAGGTTTGGCGGATCGTAATAATTGACGGCTTCGAGTCCCGCTTCGAGGCCAGCGGGAATATTCGTGTAAGCAGCGAAAGCGATTTCCTGGATGCTCTTGGATTTACTCGGTGCACCCTTCACGAAGAACTTGCCGGGTTCCCATTCTAGATCTTCCTCGCTGCACTCCAGCAAATGAGCCGCAATCTTTTTCGCCTTGTCTCGAATTTTCCGCGCAGCCATCGCTGTGGCGGCCCCTGACGTAGGAGTGCTGCGGCTGGCGTAAGTTCCAAGGCCGTAGGGTGCGGTGTCGGTGTCGCCTTCCTCAACGATCACATCGGAGGCCGGAATTCCTAGCTCCTGGGCGACGATCTGAGCGTAAGTAGTCTCATGGCCTTGTCCCTGGCTCTTGGTACCCATGCGGCAGATTGCCTTTCCCGTGGGATGTACTCGGATCTCAGCGCTGTCGAACATCTTGATGCCGGCGATGTCAAAAGTGTGAGCAGGGCCAGCCCCCACCGCTTCCGTGAAGCTGGAGATGCCGATTCCCATCAATTCGCCCTTTTTCCGTTTCTCTTCCTGCTCTTTCCGCAGTTGGGCGTAACCGACCATTTCCAGCGCTTTGTTCAACGCCCCTTCGTAGTTCCCGCTGTCGTACGTCCAGCCCAATGGAGTTTTGTAGGGGAACTGGTCCGGCTGAATGAAATTTCTGCGCCGCAATTCGGCCGGATCAATCTTCAGTTGACTGGCAAGGATGTCCACCACTCGCTCGATCAGATAAGCGGCCTCGGTGATCCGAAACGAACAGCGGTAGGCAATTCCTCCTGGCGCTTTGTTGGTATACACGCCGTCCACTTCGCAGAATGACGCGGCAAAGTCGTAAGAGCCAGTGCACATGCTAAATAGGCCAGCGGGAAATTTGGTGGGCTGTGCGGCGGCGTTGAACGCTCCATGGTCCGCCAACGTTTTTACGCGCAGGGCTTTGACTTTGCCATTCTGATCGGCCGCAATCTCCGCGGTCATGTGGTAGTCGCGGGCAAAGCCCGTGGACTGGAGATTCTCGGATCGCGTTTCGATCCACTTCACAGGCAAGCCGAGGGTCAAGGAAGCGACCACGGCACAGACATAGCCGGGATAAATAGGGACCTTGTTTCCGAACCCACCGCCTATGTCCGGAGAAACAACGCGAATATTCTGCTCGGGTATCCCGCCCACAAGAGAAAACAGCGTTCGGTGTGCATGTGGCGCTTGGGAAGTCAGGTAAACCGTAAGCTTTTCCGTAGCGCGATTGAAATCCGCAACGCAGCCACAGGTTTCGAGTGGGGCAGGGTGGCAACGCTGGGAGATTGCATGCAAGCTCGCCTTGACCGGAGCGCTTTGAAACGCTTTGTCGGTTGCAGCTTTATCGCCCACTTCCCAATGAAAAATGTGGTTGGACTTCTCTTCGCGGTCCTCGCGAAGAATCGGCGAGCCAGGGTCGGTTGCCTTATGAGGATCCACCAGGACGGGAAGTTCTTCGTATTCCACTTCAACCAATTCGGCCGCGTCTGCCGCAGTGTATTGATCCTGCGCAACCACGAACGCGACCTCCTGCGCCTGAAAAAGTACCTTGCCCGTCGCCAGCACCATTTGTTTGTCAAAGAATAGTGTCGGCATCCACGCGAGGTTTGCCTTTGCGAGGTCTTCACCCGTAATGACAGCCAGCACGCCGGGAAGTTGCTTGGCCTTCTCTGTGTTGATGGACTTGAGGCGAGCGTGCGCGTAGGGACTGCGCACCATGTGTCCGAAGACCATGCCGGGAAGATGGACGTCGTCCACATAGTTGCCCTTGCCTTGAATGAACCTCGAATCTTCCTTGCGCTTGATCGAATGGCCCATGCCGCCGATTTCAGGAGAAGTTTTCGCGATCACCTTGCCCCTCCTTGCGCCATCTTGCCTGCGGCGTACTGAACCGCCTTCACAATATTTTGATAGCCTGTGCAGCGGCACAAATTACCCGAAATGCCCCAGCGAATGTCGCTCTCCGTTGGCTGAGCATTCTTTTGCAGCAACGCGTAAGTAGACATCAGCATGCCGGGCGTACAGAACCCGCATTGCAAACCATGTTCTTGTTTGAAGCCTTCCTGTAGAGGGTGGAGCTTGCCTTCCTGGAAGAGTCCCTCCACGGTAAGAAGTTCCGCTCCATCCGCCTGGACGGCAAACATCGTACAAGACTTGATTGTCCTTCCGTCAAAGACGACGGTGCAAGCGCCGCAGTTGCTGGTATCGCATCCAACGTGCGTGCCGGTCAGACCGAGCGTGTCGCGAATGAAGTGAACAAGCAGAAGCCTGGGTTCTACATCGGCTTCCCGCTGCTGGCCATTGATTTTGAGGTGAACCGTTTGCTTTTTCGCCATTTCGTTTCTCCCGATCAATGCAGACCTCTACTTACCGGCACGCTCAAGAGCGCGGGTTAGCGCACGCTTCGTCAGCTCTTTTACCAAACCCTTCTTGTACTCGACCGGGCCACGCAAATCGGGACTAGGCGTGGATTCGTCGGCCGCAAGTTGTGCCGCTTGAGCGATGTTGGACTCATCCGGCTTCTTGCCGCGAAGGAATTCTTCCGCCTTCCTTGCCTTGACGGGGGTTGGGCCGACATTCGTCAATCCAATACCAACTGATTGACAGACGCCCTTCTCGTCCAGCGTCAGTTGAGCCGCCACAGCAGCCGTCGCAAAGTCTCCGACCTTGCGTTCCAGTTTGAAGTAGGCACCACCGCTCCGCGCAGCCGGTACCGGTATGCGTATTTCCGTGAGTATTTCCTCGTGCTGCAGTGCCGTAGCAAATAAGGACACGAAGAAATCCTCGATCGGAATAACTCTCTCACCCTTCGGCCCAGTGGCTATGACCTGCGCACCAAGAGCCACCATGGTAGCGGGATGATCGTTGGCCGGATCGCCGTGAGCCAGATTTCCTCCAACTGTGGCCATATTCCGTACCTGCGGATCAGCGATGACGTGGGCAGTATCGAGTAGGATCGGGTACTTGGAGCGCACTAAGGGCGAGGATTCCATTTCGGCCTCTCGCGTCAAGCCGCCGATCTTCAAATAACCCCCTTCTTCCTTCACATACGAGAGACCAGAAATACGATTGATATCGATCAAAACCCCCGGCCTGGCCAGCCTGAGCTTCATCATGGGAATCAGACTCTGCCCACCACTCAGAATTTTCGCTTCGTCACCGTGCTGTTGCAGCATCGCAACCGCTTCCGGAACCGTTTTTGGCCGTAGGTATTCAAATGATGGGGGGATCATTCTCGCCTCTCACCTCTGCTGGGATGCTGTTGAATCCCGGAATGGATAGGTGCCGTGTGAAGAAAATCTAACCTGGAAGCAAACAAGGAATTCGTGCCTCGCCTGATCGTCGTGCACGTTCCCGACGAATCCGTACCGCGTATCGAACTGTTCATGCCCCAAGCGCATCTTGCAACCCGACTGCTTGTGAAGATGTGTTGCCCGATCTAATGCCCTGATAGGATTGCCCTTTACCCGCTTCTGTCGCGGAGCCTTAACTTGTTTCTACTGCTATGCGACAACGCCCCCTAAAATCAATCTCCCTGGTTAGCGCGGGACTTCCATTTTTTAGACCCTAGGAAAACACTATTCCTCTTGTCGGGGATTCCCGGGTGCCAAAGACCTTATCTCTGACGAGACTTTATGTCCTCCAAGGCCGTCTTGTCCAGTTTGAAATTTGTTACCCGGCAATGGAATTGAGCGCTCGGGCTGCTGTCAGAAACCCTTACTCGCAGGGACCAGGAATTCTATGGAGCCGTTTCCTTATCGGTTTCTTGACGGCTGCGCCAGTCGTCGATCGCCATTCGGATGGCGTCCGGAGCCAGATTACTGCACCGCATCTTATATTCCGGAATGCCGCCCAACGATTCGGCAACGCTTTGCTTGGTTATCTCGTAAGCTTCCTCGACGTGTTTGCCACGAACCATTTCTGTCGCTATCGAAGAGCATGCGATGGCCACCGCGCACCCCATGCATTTGAATCTCACGTCCTGAATGACCTCATTCTCGATGTGCAGCGTTATGAGAACTGTGTCGCTGTCCAGCGGACTTCGGACGATAGCTCTACCAGATGGGTTTTCTATGCTGCCCACGTTTCGCGGGTTGGCAAAATGCTCGCGGATTTGCTCGCTATACAAAGATACTCCCTGGCTCGGCTTGAAAGACAGGGTATATGATATGGCAGTGCTTATGTCCGCCGAATTTTACTCCAAGGTTGCCGAATTCGCCCGGCAGAGGAAATCCTTTGCTGTGGCTATGATCGTGCGCGTTGAGGGCTCCTCTTCTGCGAAGCCCGGCTCCAAAGCCATCATCGATGAACACGGGAAGATCGCTTTAGGATGGGTGGGCGGCGGTTGCGCCGAGAGCACGGTCAGAAACGAAGCCTTGAAGTGCATTGAGCTTGGGAAGCCCGAGCTCATCACTCTAGACATGACCGATGAACTGCTCGGGGTCGGAATGCCCTGTGGGGGCAAAATGGATGTCTATATCGAGCCCGTCCTCCCGCAGCCTGAATTATTGATCGTCGGGCACGGACGGATTGCGGAAGTGCTAGCCACAATCGCAAACCTGATGAACTTTTCCGTCACCGTCAATGACCCTGCAGCCGAACGCGGCTCGTTTCCCCACGCGACTCGTCTCGTCACTGAGGATTTCGATCTCGCGCAAACCCCCATCGATTCCAGAACGTACGTCGTCATCGCAACGCTGCACAAACAGGACCACCTCTGGCTGCAAAAAGCGTTGGAATGCAATGCTGCCTACATTTCTCTCATCGCCAGCCGGCACCGTTCCAGGCTTGTGCTCGATTATCTTCTAGCGACCGGAATGACTGCCGAGAAAATCGAAAGGGTCTGGGCGCCGGCGGGCCTCGATCTTGGCGCTTCAACTCCCGAAGAAATAGCGCTGAGCATCGTGAGTCAAATGGTGGCGTTGCGCCGCGGCGGCAGCGTCAAAGCTCTCAAGGAGTCCGACTCAAAATCGAAGAGCGCCGTCACCGATAAAGTAATTCACCAGTGCGAGAGCGGCGGGACTGGCTGACGCCCGGATTATTAGGAACGGCATGCTGACTTTCTTTCACGGTGACTTTCGACTCTCAGCCACGATCTCGGCCATAATGCTTAGGGCTATCTCTTCCGGCCCTTCCGCTCCGATGTCGAGCCCAGCCGGCGCCCTCACCCTGGCAAGTTTCTCCGGAGACTCGCCTCTCAACTGCAGGCTATGCCGAATCTCTTGTGCTCGCTGCTTTTTTGCCACCAGCGCGACATAGTGGCAGTTTGCGAGTAAAGCTTGTTCCACACCTTCCTCGTCGAATTTTCCACGGCTGGCCACGACCACGTACCGTGCGGAGGCTGCAGGCAAGTGCGAAAAATCCAGTGAATTCAGCAACCTGTCCGCTTCAGGCAAATCGCTGGGTTTCACCAACGGATCCACAACCGTTACCCTAAAGTGCAGCAGCTTCCCAAGTTTTGCCAGTGCGAGCCCCACCGGCTCCCTACCGACGATGATTAGCTCGCGTCCGGGCGCAGAGTCTACGCCTGGATCGTCTCTTCCGCCCCGATTGGCCACCTCTATTAGCACGCTCTCGGTTACGCTTGTGTTGCGAAAATCGTTCAGTAGTTCAAAGTCATCCTTGCTGTCCATATCGAGAAGAATTCCAATATCCCCAACCGGGAGTTTTGCGATCCCCTCCAAGTGGTTCCCGAATATGGCTCGGCAGCCGATGTCTCCCGTGATTGTCATGACCTCGGAAAACACAGAGCGATCCAACAGAACCGGATTGCCTCGGAAGCCCTTATAGGTTGGGATCACAATTTGAGCGCTTGATTCCATGTACTGATCCATAAGGAGGTCTAGGGTCTTCGGACGAATGAATGGCTGGTCCGCCAAAATGATGAGTGCTGCGTCTACTCCGGGAGGCAACGCGGCAAGTCCTGCTCGCAATGAGGTCCCCATTCCTTGCTGATAGGATTCGTTGAGCACCACGTTGAAGTTGTCCGTGGAAATCCGTTCCTTAATCTTATCTGCTTCATGACCAAGCACAAGAACGATGTCCTTTACCCGAGAGCTGCGAACGTTTTCCAGCACCTGGCCGAGCAAGGTGTTATCCCCCAGTTGTAGTAGCTGCTTCGCTTCTCCCATTCGCGATGACATCCCTGCTGCCAGAACGACCGCTCCAAATCGCGAATTGTTTCTGGTTTCCATGCTCACCTCCAAACCTGCCCGCCATTCCGAGTCTACACAGCGCCAGGAATTTTGTGCCATGCATTAGACGTTGGGGCATGTCGCACAGCGCGAAGCTCAACCGACGCTCTCCCGTGAACGGAAAACGCTGACCAACCAACCGAGGAAATGTCGGAGCGACACGATCATGCCGGAATCATATCGGATTAAAGTCCGTATCACACTTTGCGCCAAGTCACTCATTTTGCAACCGTACGACGTTTTGGCGAGGTACAGGCTTGGAGAAGACTAGATTTGCCGACTTATGAGGACCAATCTGGTCGGATCGGCATTAGTCAGTTGCGACAGGCTGCCAAAGCTCGACACGATTTCCTTCCGGATCGGTGATCCAGCCAAACTTTCCGAAGTCATAGCTTTCGCGTTTTGGATCGACGGTAACACCTTCGTCTATCAAACGGTCCAGCACATCATCCAGGTCGTCCACCTGGAGATTGATCATTGCTTTCTGTGCCGGAGGGAAGTATGCATTGTCTTGTTTGAAAAGGGCGAAAATGACCTGAGCACGTTGCGTCGAGGCAGGAAACGCGAAAGATCCGTCGGACTTCACCAGACCGAGATGCCGCTCGTACCATTGATACAGAGCTTTTGGATCATCCGCTCGCAAAAATATGCCGCCAAAGCCAGTAATTGAAGCCATGCAGCCTCCCTATGAGGAACGTTGGACCGGAGCTTACGTTTGGAGAATCACAGTGTACCGACAGTCTGACTAGCATTTCTATGGCAGTTATTCCTCGCCGTCAATTGCAAAATCGTATTCACGACTCCGATTGTTGGAAAAATGTTCTCTTCCATCGGCGGACAGAGTGTACGTAGCGACGGCCCCAAGCCCGAAGGGATGTCTTGCCGGATCGGATTTCCATTTTCCACTAAAGGCATTCTGCGCGCCGAGGTGCGCGGGCCAATAGAGCAGAATCAAGGCTAAACCACTGAAGATTGTGTCTCTCGAAAACCTCGAAATATCCGAGCCGATGAGGATTATACGCTCCTGGATTATTCTCCTCTGATGCCCATTTCTCTCTCGACACTCCTTGCAACTCTGTCCTCGATATTCTGCTCGCGTGCTTCCCTGCTGCTGGAGAACTTGGCTCTACGCCACCAAATCGGCGTGCTTAAGCGGTCCGCGAAAAAATGCCCGAAATTAACCTCGGGGGATCGCCTGTTGTGGATCTGCCTGTCCCGTCTCTGGGGTGGCTGGCACTCTGCGCTTGCCATCGTCAAGCCAGAAACGGTCGTAGCTTGGCATCGTGCCGCATTTCGATTGTTCTGGACCTGGAAGGTACGGCGCGGCCAACCCGGACGACCACTCTTTTCGCGCAAGGTCCGAGATCTGATCTGCAAGATGTGCCGGGAGAATCCCGACACCTTGCATATACACCATCTCCATGTACGTACCGGCGAACCTACTCAGGATCGGAGATGGAAGATAATGTGCCCGATGAGTGTGTTGCGCTCCGCCATGTGGTGCTCGTCCTAAGTTGGAACAAAATGCAAGTCAACGAAGCGGATTAACTGCGGATTAAGGGACAGGCTACATCAGCAGAGTGACCACGCTGGTCACCACGAGTGCTGCAGCCCATACCAGGTTGAGATTGAGCCAGGCCTTGCGAAGAATCGCGAGGCCAAACTTGCTATAGACCACCCATGCGATGATCCCAGTGACAGCAAGATAGGCAGCAGTATGGACCGCGGTGGCGAGCAGTGCTGCCAGAGGGCTGGCGGCTGCGGACATGTGATGGTGACCTGCCATGTGGTCAGCCGCTTCGACTGTACGGCTGCCCAGCAGCACCGGCAGCAACATCAAACCAGCACCGTGCGCCGATGCCATCAGAAACGACCAGACCGTCAGGTCGCGAAAACCCACCTGCATGCGGACCCATCGCGGGTGGTGATGCCGCACCAGGGAGTAGATTCCGAGACCGAACAAAAGCGCCGCGACGGGATAGCGGATTGCCTCCCGCGGCAGCGCCATGCCGAGAAACGCCGCGGCCAGAACCACGCAGCCAATGGACAAGGCGTGGCCAAGCGCGATCGGGACGAGCGCCCTCGCCACCGCACTTCCCTTCTGCTCCTGCATCCCCAGCGCCACCGCGAAGAGCCACCCCATTCCAGGGTTGATTCCGTGGTAGGCGCCGAGGAGCAGCATCAGCCACAACGCCGTCGATCCCATCTCGGCGTGCGTCATCGCGCCTCTGAGTAGCAGTAGGAATCAGATGAAGCGTCCCCGCCATCCAGCCGCACCTGATGCGCGCGCAACCCGTCGAACTCGACAAAGAATTTTTCGTCGAGTTTCATTCCGCCGTTCGGGTCCGCGTCAAGCTTTACCATCCAACTCTTTAACCCATCGGGATAGATCTGCTCGTCCCACGGGGAATAGAGCGAGTTGGTGAAATAGATGCGCTTGCCATCGCGGCTGATCTCAACCATCTGCGGGCCGCCGTTGAGCGGCTGCTTGGGCTTGTTGGGATGAGCCGCGCGGCGCACGATGCCGCCGAGATGGACCGAGCCTGTCTTCTTCGGGTTGGCCGGATCCGAGACGTCGTACTGGATGAACTCCCCGGTCCCCCAACACGAAACATAGAGGAAGCGGTCGTCGAGCGACAGATTGATGTCCGTTACCAGCGGTGGCACCGCCTTGAAGCCCTTCAGCAATGGCGGTAACTTTTCCGGGTCAGCGGGCTCCGCGGGGATTTCAATCACCTTGCGGACGGCCCATTTGCCGTTCTTACCGCCGTCCTCCCGGTACCACATCCAGATCGACGACGACAGGTCTTTGAGCGAAACGCCCACGCTGACGAAACCGTAGGTCTTATTGGGATCGTGAGAGGGCCTCAACTCGAGCACCCACTGTTGCTCCGCACCCAGGTCCACTTCCTGCAGATGGCGCCGCTTGTCCAGGTCCCAGATATGAATCTTGTGCCCGTACTTGCCGGCGAGCAGCAGTTCAGGGTTGACGCCGTCCTTCACCATGTTCGGCGTGCCCCATTCGGAGGTAATCATCGTGTCGTGTCCCAGGTGCCACCAGAAGTCGTATGCCAGTTGCTGTGGGCCGCGATCCTGTTCCCACTGGCCCTTCAGCTCAAACGTGTTCGCGTCCATCAGGAAAATGCCACCGGGGCCGTCTCCGCTCGCCGATCCGAGTGCGCTTCCATAGATGCAGTCTGGCCCGCAATGAATTGTATGGGGCGAGGTGTAGCCGGTCTTCTTGATGAACTCTTCGGGCTCGATCACCTTCACGATCTTCGGCTGCTTGGGATTCGGCTTGGTATCCAGGATGTAGATCCGCGAAGATCCGATGCCCGGTACGATCAGGTAGCGACGCTCCATGTGTGGATGGGGAGTCTGCGGACAAAGACACGCGCTGCAGGCATTCCATCCGAAGTGGTGCAGCTCATTATCGCCGCGTGGAAAGTCCGTTTGCCCGACGAGCCGCCCATATTCGGAGGAACTCGGATCGAGGTCAATGACGCCCATGGCGTCGCGCTGTCCATTCTTGCCCGCGTTGAGCAGTGCGACATAGGCAAGGCGTTCTGGCGGGGCCTGCATCGCCATGCCTGGTGAAGGGTAAAAAGTTGGATCCGGACGCATTAAAGCCATTTTCATGTCTCCTTATGATTAAAGATTCGCGGAGAAGAGCCCCGAGCTCAGGCTCTCACCGCGATCACTTCCAAGTACTCCGATGAAACCACGGTGAGTTCATCCTCTCCGCGATTGCACGCAGACCACAGCGCTTCCAGTTCGGCGCGCAGTTTTCTCGCATCCGATTCATCCAACGTAGCAAACGCACGATTGGTAGGTCCATAATATTGCCGAAAAAACTCTACCACCTCAGCCGGCGGGAAAGGGTAGGTGAAAGTATAGTGGCGGCGCGTCATTGTAAGGTCGGAAACTCCGTGGCCCAGCCTCTCGCGCACCACGGCCTCGTCGCCCCACAACACCGGCGCCGACATGCCGGAAGGAGCAATGAACCTGGCGAAGGTTTTGAACATTTGTCCAATGTATCCTTCGTTCGTCCAGTTTCCCATGGCGATTGTGCCTCCGGGACTGCACACTCGCAGCAGCTCGCGGGCCACGAGTTCCGGCCGCGGGGCAAACATTGCCCCGACCAGGCTGATTACGACATCGAAACTGGCATCTTCAAACGGAAGCGCCTCGGCGTCACCTTCAATGAAACGAGCCTTGAGAGCTTCCGCATTGGCACGGGCCTGCGCACGCTGCACCAGATTCGGCGCGATGTCTACACCGGTGACGTTCACTCCATCGCGCGCGGCCCATAGCGCAACCTGACCCGAGCCGCAAGCCACGTCGAGCAGCTGGCACCCAGCGGGAACATTGAGTTGTTCGTAGAAAATGCGCGCGCCCTGCTCCATATAGCGCGAGAAGCGGTCATAGTCTAAGGCCATCCAGGTTTCTTTTTGCCGTGACTTCAGACCGTTGATTTCCGGTGCGGTGGTAGTGGTGCTCATGCTTCCTCCAGTTCTGCCTTTGAATGGATGCGAAGCACTTTTCGCATCCGTGAACGTTTCGACGAGGCCTACTATGCGTCACGAATGCGGCCCATACTTGTCCACGCGTCCGCCTTTCTTGCTCCCAGCAGAGTTGCCGTATGATGATTTGCTCAGGAGTCCGGAGAGGTTTACCGGCCGTCCCGGGAGGACGAGTGGATGTACTTTCGGAAGTGTTGAAGGTCGTGAAACTCCACGGGGCCATGTTCTTCAATGGAGAATTCTCTTCGCCGTGGAGTGTTTGCTCGCCACTCTCTCGCGCGGTTGCTACCTCGCGCCCGGCGCCGGTCACCTGATCATTTATCACTTGCTTACTGAGGGAGAGCCTTCGCACGGCTGGTCGACGGCGAGCGCATAACTCTCGACGCCGGTGACATCGTGGTCTTTCCCCACGGCGACGCTCACATCATCGAAAATGGCCTGCCGACCCAAAGTGTGGACATAGCGAAGGAATTGGCTCGAATTGTTTCCCAGGGATTGAAGCTGGCCCGCCTAGGTGGCGGAGGAGCAGTCGCGAAATTCATATGTGGCTACATGGCGTGCGAGCCGCGGCTGAGCCAGGTTTTTGAGCGGCCTGTCGCCGGTGTTCAAAGTCAGTATTCGTGACGACGCTTCTGGCAGGTGGCTTGAGAATTCGATCCGCTTTTCCGTGAATGAAGCTGACGCTTCTCGCGCCGGCAGAGAAGCAGTCTTGGCCCAACTGTCGGAGGTTTTGTTTGTGGCAGGAAACCCGACCCGATCCAAGGCCCGAAGCGCCACCTCCAACGCCGGCCTAGCCGCGGGATTGCGTGAGAAACCGTGGCAGTCCGATGGGAGTGGGTCAGTTTCCGATTACGGCGTTACCAGACGCAATGGTGCCAAAACGTACTGCCGTGCAGGTACTTGAGTTCCATAGCGCACAACATCGTGGTGAGTCATATTTGATACTGTCGCTTCGGTCGGACACACCAGAGCATTTTTGAGCGGCCCACTACCGAATTTAGTAGTCACTCGGACGCGCGATAGGCCTAGACCGTGGTCTGATTTTGTTATGCAGGAAACCGCCCAACGCTATCATCGCCGGAGCCGCCGAGTCAATCTCGGCCAGCCTGTGAGGCTCATCCCTTCGCTACCACGTGGTGAGTTTTTTGAGGAAACCGGAACCACGAGCAATGTCTCACGCGAAGGATTTTACTTCCTCACCAAGCGTGAGCACTACCAAGAAGGCATGCGACTGTTAGTGACGCTCCCCTATCACTCTCCGCCTGACCGCAGCGACTGTGATTACCTCGGGCAGGTAGTTCGAGTCGAACGGCTCGACGAAGGCCAGCGTGGCGTCGCTGTCCAACTCCTGTCGTCGGCCGGAGGTCCTCAGTGACATTACAGACAGTCGCTCTATGTTCCTCAGGAGCCAGGAGTCAATTATGACGGATGCAAAGAACCACTGGTGCGTTGTCGTGTTTCGATGTGTCAATTGTGGGAGGAATGAAGCATTCGCTGAAGATTCCGTTGAAGGTCAACCGCGCGAGGACCAAATCAGGCCCAAGATATACCAAGCTATATGCAGGTATTGCGGCTGGGAGGGTGAAGTTCGTGGCCTCTCCGCCGTAGATATGCGCAGCGGAATCGAACGCAGAACGGGAATCCGCAACCAGCAACGAAATCGGCCAAATGCTTGACTGTGCCTCTCGAAAATGTCGAAATATCTGAGCGGATAGGGGGTTACACATCCTTATAATTCTCGCTCGTGCTCATTTTTCTCACGACACTCCTTCCGTCTGTTCGCTCGATCTTCCAATCGCGTGCTGCCCTCGACCTCGAGAACCTGGCTCTGCGTCACCAATTCGGTGTGCTTCGGAGAGCTGCGGCAAAACGCCTGAAATTGACCTCCGCCGGCCGCCTGTTGTGGATCTGCCTGTCCCGCCTCTGGCATGACTGGCGCTCGGCGCTGGCCATCGTCAAGCCAGAAACGGTCCTTGCCGGGCATCGTACCGGATGGATTTCGATTGTTCTGGACCTGAAAGGTGCGGCGCGGCCCACCCGGACAATGGTCCACTTGAGTCTCCGTCGCGGAGCATCGGAAGTGCAAAAGTTGGCTAATTATAGTTGGGAAAGTGACCGAAGCAAGTTTTTGGACCCATTCAGGATGTCGTGCGTCGCTAAGCGTCGTGAACAAGTACCGCACGGTACCGGACTCGTCCTTCCGTTAGCCGCGCCAACACGCTGTTGATCTCATCGAACTTGTAAATCTCCAGCTTGGGTTTTACCTTGCCGGCGGCCACCAGATTCAGGATGTCGACAAGATCGCCAGTGTCATTGTGTGCCGAGCCCAGAATTGCGGTTTGCTTGAACAGCATTTGCACCGGATCCGCCTGAATCGGTTCTGCGCTCGGCGCCGTCGTCACTAGCCTTCCCCCGGGACGAAGCCCTTCCATGGCTTCGCTGTTCTGCTTCATTGCGGGAGAGAAGGATAAAATCACGTCCGCTCCTCCCATCGCCTGCAGTTCCTTTCCTACGTGGTTCTTCACCACCAGTACCTCGTCGGCTCCCATGTCTCGCGCGTCTTGCGCCTTGCCTGGCGTGTTGGTTATCGCCACAACCTCATGTCCCATCGATTTTGCGATTTGCAGCGCTATGTGACCTAGCCCGCCTATGCCGATGACGGCGAAGCGTTCGCCAGGTTGTGGCTTCGCGATCTTGTAAGCGCTCATTGCAGAAAAACCCCCGCAGAAAAGCGGCGCGGCAATGTCCCAAGCTATCTTGTCGGGTACCAGGCTGCAGCCGTCGGCTTCTGCTACCATGTACTCTGCGTAGCCGCCTCCGTTACTGATCCACGTCTTCGGCGACGCGCAAAACTTATACTTTTTCTTCTGGCAGTAAGCGCATCTGCCGCAACCGCCCTGAAACCAGGAGACACCCACACGATCTCCATGTCTCAGTGATCCCACCCCCGGCCCCACGGCGTCGACGGTTCCCACCGGCTCATGGCCCGGAACAATCGGTAACGGCACAGGCAATTCCCCGCGCCACACGTGGATATCCGTGCCACATACGCCGGTGGCGTGCAAACGGATGCGTACTTGCCCCGGTCCTGGCTGCGGATCTGCTATCGTCTGCGACGAGAACGGCTGATTCACAGCCGTCATGAGCATCGCTTTCATCGCCCCTCCGTGCTTGCCGTTGCTTGTTGGGCTTTTGCTAGTGCCCTTCAGCATAGCAAACTTGTCCGGTGTGGGTTCTTACTTCAGCCCAACATGGATCCCACTGGCAGGTTGGCCACAGGACAACGCGCCTTGCGTATCACTCGCTCGGATGTGGTCCCGCGTAGGGCATCGAGAAATCCGTCAGGACCCTCGGTTGTCATGATGATCAGATCCGTGCGAAGCTCCGTGGCAGTTTGCAAGATGATGTCAGCCGGTTCACCGACCTTGACCACCTTGGTCCAGGTCCAGTCGGTGTCCTTGGGGACCTTTAGCGACGGCATTTCGGCAATGGGTCCGACGTGGAGCAACGTGACCATGCCAGCTGGTAACTGGAGGTTGCGGATCAAACGGGCGGCGGCTTCCACGCTCGGCTGCGGGCGGGGTTTGATCGCAACCGGGATGAGGATATTCCGGAGAGAGATCGAGCCGTCCTGTCGCGAGACGAAGCCCTCCACGCCGTGGGGGATGAATAGCGTCATTTGTCCGGCCCTGCGCGCGATCGGGCCGCCCACCGATTTCCCCAACCACCGCATGCGCCCCTCGTGCTGGCGAACTGCCAACACGATCAGATCTGTGGGATTTTCTTCCAGAAATCCAAGACAGGCTTTCACCGGATCATTGCTCAACCTGAGAACTTTTGCGACCTTTATGCCGAGCTGCCCAACCGCGCTCTTGCGGCTGCCTTTCGGGATGAGCCCCCATCGCTCGAGCGTATCGCGGACGCCGGGGAAGTCCTGCCATTCGGCACCGGGACTCGCCTCGACATGGAGCATTGTAAGTTTGGCTCCAGCCACCAGTGCGATCTTCAGCGCGTGCACGAAGGCGACTTCGCTGGCCTCGGAAAAATCTGATGGGTGAAAAATGGATTCAAGTTTGACCCCGTCAAGTATCTTGGTCTGAGTCATAATTTACCTGTTTTTCATGTCTGAGTACTGGAGGCTGCGCTCGGCTTACTGACGGGAATACAGCGGCCGCTGCGAGGCAAAGGCTAGTCAGTCTCATGAAATTCCTCCTTAAGCCCAACCTGCGCCACAACATTGCGTTGACACTCTAGTCTGAAAACAGCTGTGGTGCGCAAAAATTCCATCTGGCCCCCATCTGACAGAATTATTGGCACTTAATTTCTTCGACTTCCCTGCCCTACGAAGCTCAAAAAATCAGCCCGGCCGACAGAAAACACCTGTCAAACCGACTGTTCGACTGTTCCTGTGTTGCTGTGCCATCCTCACAGCCGCTGGTCGGGACTGTCATAAATGTCATACTAATTGTGACAAATCGCAGCAAAACGCCTGCTAAACGATGAAGAAAAAGGAGTAAGTAGTTTGTCGTCGCTAATCACAAGTTGCTGATTTTCCCCCGCTTTACGGTCGCTCCGGCAAGTTCTGGGTAAAGTGAACAACTGACTTACAAGCAGGAGGTCGCAGGTTCGAGCCCTGCACTGCCCACCAAAACTACTCCTCTTCTTTCTACCACTTACGCTGCAATTTCGGCCTTTGATTTTGCGGATATTTTGGAGCATTTGGAGCAATAGCGATTTTCGCTAGATCCAAACCGCAGCCGACTCGTTCAGCGCAGCCTCTTCGAGGCGCATTTGGAGCTCCTGGTGGAGATGTGAATAGAGTTCAGATATAGTTTGTGGCTTGTGCGCTATCCAGAAGTTGTTAAGATCTTCCGAAGATAGTTCCTTGGCCAGTACCGCGCCTGCGGATCCGGAACCGATGATCAGGAAATCACATACTGATGCGCCAATCCTTTGCCGCCCGCGTTCCAGTCGACGCGAAAAAATTTCTGCGTCACCACCATCACTGTTTGACCCTCGTGGTCCGGTTGGGGGGAATAACATTCCCCATGAACTGCAGAGGGAAAATAATTCCCTACCGCTTGGAGATTTTCGAGAGGCACAGTCTACCCGCCTAAGCGCCGCATGCAATCGCGTAACAGTTCCACCTCCCAGATGGGACGCAGCGGGTTATTCGGATGGGTTCTGTTGCTGGGGATTCTCCCCGTCAGGTAAAGGAAGACGGCAGCCGAATGCTTATAGGCGGGCACTGGCTCGCGAAATGCCACATTGCCCAAATGCTGCAGTGAATCCGACAGAGCAAAATACCTGGGATCGGCCGATTCCCAGAGCAGATCGCGCTCCGCGAATTTTTCAGGAGCAAGAGTCGCAAGTCCCAGCAGATAGTCAGACCCGTATTCAATCATATTGATGGCAAGATCATTGCCCGAATAAATGCGGAAGTCTTGCCGGTGAACATCGCGCAGCGCCAAGCGCTCGAGCTCGACCAGACGATCCAGAGAGGAGTGTTTGATGCCCAGGATCTCCGGAATCTCCATCAAACGTAAGATCGTTTCGGAATCAAAAATTTCCCCATTAGCAGCGAACATTTGCCCTAACTCGAAAGCTAAAACACCCGGATACCCGCGGCACGTTTCCCGGTAAATTTCGGCTTTGTCCTTTGCCGACTTCCCCTGGAGCTGGCTGGTCTGAAATAGGATCGGCGTGCCGCCGAATGCGACGATGGCATCCATCTGCTGACGATAGAGTTCAACAATCCGGCCGGTCTGTTCCTCGATATAAGCACCGGCCACGAATGGCACATCTTTTCCCAGAGCTTCTCGGGTCCACTGCAAGACACACGTTTTCTCCGCATCCGAGAGGAAATTCACATAACCCGTGTCCATGTTCACCGCATTTTCTAATCCTGCGTGATGTGTGGCTGATAGGTGTTTTTGAAACGCGTCGACGGCAACGCGACCATCGCTCTCGAATGGAAGCAGGGCAGCCGCAATGCCGTGCACTTTGCGACGCGCCCGCGGTCGATCGAAGGGAGATGCAGCGCTCATGATCGCTTCGCCTTGGCTGATCTTAGTCTCCCGGCAAGCTCGGAGTCTTTGTAGTACTTGTCCAACGGGTAGCAGCCCGAAGGCAAGCCTTTGCGCGGTGCGGTCGTGCAGTCACTGAAAGTTCGGCAGACCAGCCGGTGTTGGATGGTGCGCCCTTCCAACGCGTCAAGCAACAGTCCGGGATAAGACAAAATCATCCGCCCCATGCCAATAAAGTCCACCCATCCTTCGCGAAGGACCGCTTGCGCAACATGTGGAAGAAAGTCTTGAAGATAGCTGTACGCAGTTCCGACAATAATCAATCGTGGAAATTGGGGCTTTAACCCTCGTGCCATCTCCAACTGCCGCGCCACGCCGACGAGCGGATCCTCAGGTGGCTGATAGCCATCAGAAGGTGGATAGAAAGCAGGACGCTGAATGTGAGGATTGTAGTAGGGACTTCCGGCCGTGAGGTTGACTAGCCAAATCTTCAGATCCTCCAGCAGAGCTAAGAATTGTCTCGTCTCGGATAGATCTATTTCCGTGGGACAGAGTGGGTTTACCCCGAAACCCCAGCGGTACGGGATCAGATGCTCATGCGGCTCGGGAATTCCCACTCCCTTCATCCCGGGTGAGGATGTCTTGGGATCCGGCCGGAAGGGTACTGTATCAAACGCGGAGAGACGCACGGCAATCTGTAGTCCAGGCGCGATCGAGTGGATACCCTCCACGACCTCTCGCAAGAAGCGCGTGCGATTCTCGAAAGAACCGCCATACTTTCCCGCGCGTGTATGCGCGCTCAGAAATTCGTGGCCGAGATATCCATGGCAGTGTTTTATGTCGACAAAATCAAATCCCAAATCACTGGCTGCACGCGCTGCCCGATGAAAGTCCTTGACGATGATGGCGATCTGTTCATCCGTCAGCACAGGAGAATCCGCAGACAGCCCAACCTTGGGATCGAGAATCGGATGGTGATAGAGAATCCTGGGTTCTGGCCGATCGTAAGCGTTCGGGCGACAGTAGCGGCCTGAATGAGTAAGCTGCAATCCGACATAAGGCGGTTCATCGTGCCCAGTCGTCTCTCGATGGGATTCGAGCAATGCGGCTCGCAGTTTCGCTAGACCGGCAAGAGTGTGCGGCGCAATCACAAGTTGATTCGGATTTGCCCGGCCTTCGTGTGACACAGCTACTGCCTCTCCTCCCCAAATAAGGCTCGCTCCGCTGTTCCCGAATCGCCGCCAGCGACGCAGTGTATATTCGCTCGGGTTACCGTCTGGAAGCGCGTCCCAGCCTTCCATCGGTTGGACCGCGATCCGATTGCCGAACTTGAATCCGCCTCGGTCAAGCGGCCAGCGCAGAGGAGACTCCGGCCCGGCGAGCAATTCGCGATCACATGGGATGTTCAGGCCGAGGGAGTGTGCATGATCGTTAAGGCGTTGCACGTCCTTGACGGCGCCAAGTCGCAAGATCGGGATTGTGCTCACGCCCGCACCGCTTGCTTCGGTAGGAATGCAACCACCACTGCGCCAAGCAAGGACATCGCTATTAAGAAAAGAAACCCGTTTGAATAGCTGCCGGTGACATCCCGGATGTGGCCTACGATCCAGGGAGCAACAGCTTCCGCGATTCCGCCGGCCGTCAAGATGACTCCCAACAATCTGCCAAGCAATTTCGCATCGAAGATCTCTGCGGTGATCAACGGGATGATCATGTAATCGCCGCCGAGCCCAACTCCAAACAGAATCGCAAAGGCATACATCAGTACCGGCGAACCGGTCACAAACAGGAATGGAATTGCTCCTGCAACAAGCAGGTAGATCAAAAGCATGACGTACTTTTTCGGAAATCGATCTGCTAACCAGCCCATGAGCAAACGGCCCGCCATGCTTGAAGCCAGTACGAGTGACAATATCCCTGCCGCCTGTCCTTGCCCGTAGTGCGCATCGAGGGTCAGGAAAAGCTTAAGATTTTGTTGCGTTCCGCTGACAGCGGCTATGGAACACATACTCCCAACGATCAGCAGATGGAAAGGAACGCTTTTAAAGGCACTGCTCCAGTGCTCGCTGGAGTTGACCCGGGCTGGTCGGAGCGAGGCCGGTGACTCCTTCACAAAGAATGCCAATGGAAATGCAACTATGATGACCAGAAATCCCAATGAGCGCAGCGCTGCCTGCCACCCGAAATGCTCCACCAGAAAATGGGAGATCCAAGGAACCGCGGCTCCGCCCATTCCTATGCCCAGGTACGCAATTCCCATCGCCTTGCCTCGTGACTTTTCAAACCAGCGCGTCAATAAAACTTGATTCGGTAATGGACCGCCGCAGACATAGCCCAACGCGTTGAAGAAATAGAAGAAATAAAACATTCCGAGAGTCGACACGCTGCCCAGCCCGATCAGCGCCGCACCTGCCATCAGAATCCCTGTCATCATCAGCCGGCGAGGACCGAAGCGATCCACAAGCCACCCTGCTGCAAAGCCAAAGAGCGGGCCAACCACGAGTTTGCTCAACGCGTTGCCGGAGGTGACTTGCGCGCGTGTCCAGCCGAACTGCTGGACCATAAAGTCGTAGTAATAAGGAAGTCCCCAAAGAGCGAGCCCTACGATGCTAAAGAGAACCCAAAAAGCGGTTCCTATTGCCTGAATCGCCTGCCCGTTCATTTCCGAGCGAAATGAAGAATTTGCTTGCACCGGTTTACGGGGATGTGTTGGCGTTCCGATGGCTGGCCCTCAGTGGGTTGTACGTGTTGCTTTGTCGTCTCAAACGCGACGCGAACATGTCCCTCCTCAAGCTAGGGAATAGTAAGGACTCTCTTTTCGAATGTCGAGCTCTTTCAATCGGTCGCTGGCCGATGAGTGAGTCCGCCATTGTGGCGCTCATCTTAGGTTTGCGCGGTAAGACAAGTCAACGAAGGTGAGAAGTGGCAATCGAGCCGAGGACGCATCCGGGTTCGAGAGGACCGGTAATACTATAATAGGCTGGTTATTTATCTACTAAGGTCGGCGCCAGATTTCATTACCCAGAACACATTCATCCCGGAAAGCGCGCTTTCGGAATGTTCAACGGATTACTAAGCCGTGTGCGTCGGTGTTAGTTTTTTGCCTTCTAGTCCGGGTTACGGAATGCCGGGCCAGGTAGTGCAAATTGCTTTCTGGGATGGAGTCGTGAATCCGTATTACTACTTCCCACTTGCTGCATTCACGATCGTGGAACATACAGCACTGTCGATTTCCCAGGCGCTAACACTGGCACGTTGACGGTTACGAAAACCATGCCAAAGACGCCGGAACCGGGACCTCTCTGGTTGATAGTTGCACCGCTCGCTATTCTATTCTTAACACTCCGGTATCGAGGTCTCCGAAACAAGCACGCATTCTTTGCGACCACATTCTAACCCCTGCCCTAATGCGTAAACCTGCAAGAAATCACAAGTACGGTTCCGTTTTATCCGTTGCCCGACCTGTCCCTCCTCGTATGCCATTCATTTCAAAGGCGCTGCTAATTTTGGCGAGGTACAACTAGAATTGTCTCAGAGATGTTGGCACGAAGGGCTGCCCAGCGCTTCGTTTCAACTTAGGGCAACGCTGGCCCTACGGTCAGTACTTCGGGCCGCAGCACCTCGAGTAGGATTTAGTCACCGCTCTCCCGAGGGCTCTTTGAATGAATGAAACTCCGACGCAAAAACCCGAACCGCCACGCGCCTCAGCACCTGCCGGTCCCATCATCGCCACCTTCAACCGTGTGGTCCAGTTAATCCCACCCAAGGCGCGGCTGGCAGTACTTACGGGATTACTGGTCTTAGTCGGCTTGGCCGTTTACACATCCCTTTTCGGCGGTTCTGCCACTCTCAATCTAATTTGCCGTCATGATCTTCGCAGTGCCGACATATCCGTCTCCATTGACGGCAGAACAACCTACACGGACCACATTTCTGCGAGTCCAAAAAAGCTCTTCGCCATCATCGGGAAGAGAGGCGAGACGTTCTCCAAATCACTGACAGTGCCTTCAGGGGAACACGTGGTGCAGGTGCATTTGAGTTCGGCAACGGATGGGTTCGATCAGACCAAACAGCGCGAGCTAAATCTTCTTCCCGGTAACGAGACCACTCTACGTATAGATGCCCAGCGAAATGGAATGTCCCTGGTGTATCCAGGTCCGGTAACGACTCCGACAAAAAATCTCGGGTCTGCCTTCCCCGACTCATTGCGGTCGATCCTGGTTACCCTGCTTGGATCTGCGGTGTCTGCGGCTATTGGCTTTGTCGTGCAGGAATTTCTGCGTTCTAGGAAGGCAGCCTAGCCAGTTAGCAAGAGCCACCTGTTTTTCACCGTTGAGATCATTTCCGCGTTAATTAGGACTTGGCGCGATCCTCCCAGTCGACCCAGTCTACGGGATGTGTCGCAAGGTAGGCATTCACCGCTTCGCCGAGAGTCGCAAAGAAGGTTTGTTGGCCAAAGCGCGTGAAGAGTCCGAAGCGCCTCAGCTTGTCCTTGACCGGATCCTTCATCTCTGCAAAGCACAATTCGATGCTGGCGGCGTGCAAGGTGTCATCTAGCTCCGAGAGGGCATCGGCCGCAGTGACATCGACACTCGTGACCGGTTCCGCCGCGATTACCACCCAGTGCACGGGCGTGGGTGATTTAGCAACAGCATCCAGGACGCGTTCGTTAAACAGCTCGGCGTTCGCGAAAAAGAGGGGCGCATCCCATCGGAACAGCACGAGGCCAGGGATCTGCCGTGCCGCGGGATAACGGGTTATGTCGTGATAGCCCTTCACACGTTCGACGCGGCCAAGCACTGCCGAATGCGGACGCCAGCCATCCCGGAGTTTCTGATCGCATGCCTGGGTTCTAACGACTCCGCCGGGTTGCGGCACACTCGCCATTACGCAGCACCGCATTGATCGTCTGCCGCTTAGGTCTGACACTCGTCGACTCCCGGATTGGCCGATTGCGGGGCTCTGTGCCCTGCCTGCAGATGTATCTGTGGAACGCTTCGAGTGCGGCTTTGCAGTCGCCCTCGCATGACTCGGATTCAAGAGGGTTGGCTATTCCTTGGCTTGACGACTCTTTCATTCGTAACCCCATGCCGGTTTATCCCGCGCTATTCGCAGCCTTGTCGGCTGCTCCACGGCCCGGTGACTCGCTCCCCATCCTTAAGATGGCTTTCGTCGGTCGGCTTCATCGAACTTCGTTACCTCCGCCGATGCGACCCCAGCTAAAGGGCTTCTGACTTTTACCCTTGTAGGTCTACCTACTGAACATGTCTACCTTTCCTGGACACACTGGTTCGCCAGAATTAAGGGCGCCCTTGAAATGAACACCATACATCGAGGGGATGTAACATTGACATGCCCTGTGGCTTGCGAAATTACAATTCGCCAGCCACACCTACCAACTCATTAGTGAAGAGTGGGTTCTCGGGAAATTGTGCAACCAGTTCTGTGAATTGCTTTCGAGCCACATGTTTCTTGTTCTCGCGCAGGGCTGCCAGCGCCAATAGAATCTTTCCCTGTCCTTCTGCACTAATTTATTGATTTAACGCCTTCACTTATAGCTCGAGATGTGATACATGTGACGAGAATCAGAAGCATCTCACGGTCCGCCCAATTTTGGCCCTCCTTGCAAAATGCGAGTGGTAGCCCTGTATTTACGGTGTCCGGAAGCTTGACGTCGGAAATACACAGCCGATGAGATCTTCTTCGTAAAGACCACGGCTATAGAGGGAATTGCGTTGCTGGGAACTTGACGAGTTGCTGGGCGACTGAAATTCGGCGAGTTCACATTTGAGAAGTCTGAGCGGGCAAAACCAAAGGAGGAGGATATGTTGAATCGACACCGAGAACTGACGGGAATAGCCTTGCTGGCCATTGCCGTTCTGTGCCTCAGTATTCCGAGCATTGCGATTGCGGCGGATGACAAGAAGGAGGTGGAGCGAGTAACAGAATCAGGCAATGTAATGAAGGAGCTTCTCTCGTCATCCAGCGGCGTTCCCATCAGTGTGCTGAATAAGGCGGAGTGCGTTATCGTTCTCCCGTCCGTAAAGAAGGCTGGATTCATTATTGCGGGCCAATATGGTAAAGGTGTGATGACGTGTCGGGGAGGAGAAAATTTTGAGGGGCCGTGGAGCGCCCCAACGATGATGCAATCGGCTGGCGGAAGTTTTGGTCTTCAGGCTGGCGGCCAAGCTAGCGACTTCGTCATTCTAGTAATGAACGACAAGGGCGCGCGCGCCCTGATGAATGGGAAAGCTAAGCTCGGCGCCGATGCCAGTATCGCCGCCGGTCCAGTCGGGCGGGAAGCGGAAGCCTCCACGAATGCGGCGATGAGTGCACAGATGCTCTCTTATTCCAGAGCGCAGGGTGTGTTTGCTGGCGTTTCTCTGGAGGGATCCACGCTCGGACCTGATGACGACGCAAATAAAGATCTGTATGGCAAGAAAGTGACTGCCACCGAGATCATCAGCGGCCAAGCCGGACCACCTCCCGCTTCGGCGAAGGAACTACTCGCGGTACTCACTGCGAAGTCGCCCAAGAACGAGTCAAAAGGAAAGTAATCGGCGTTTGTACCCGCTTGCAGATTTGCACAGCCTGTTGTTCGCCGAAACTCCGCGACCGCCGAATCTCATCGATGTAACATGTTACAAGGACTTTGGTGAGTGATTGAAGGACGGGACGGGATTTCGGTAGGCACAGCCACACTGGCGAGCGGCAAAGTGACAATCTCCGCGTCTGCGCTGACCCATGGGGCACGCTCGAGGACCGTTGTGTACTCCGGTAGCGTGGACGACCTCGGCAGCACGTCAGCAATCTTGGCGCAAACAGTGAACTGACGTTTTGTGATGAAGCTATGTTTACAGCCCGCCATGCGGTTCAGTAGCCGCCCTGGCGGTAACCCTGAAGTCAAGCAAAGCTGGCCACCTACGCACGGGCTGCAGAGCAGTGTGACAGTAGTGGCCACACTCGCCGAAAGTGGCGCTCGCCTCCGTGATCGTTGCTCCTTTATACGAGTTATTGCTTCAAAGAACTCGAGCAGGTGCAAGCGAAAGAACTCTCGCCTCGTCAAATGAAACTGATCAAGGCTCGCACGGAAGAAAGACCTACGTACAAGCCGCTATTGCTGCAGGCTACCCAGAGAAAAACGCACGCCAGTCTGGCTTTCAAGCAATGCAACAAATTCGCGCTCGGTAATCTGCAAGACCCGAGACAGGGATATACCGGAAGAGGAAGGCGGAAGCGGTTGGAGGGTATGGAGTAGATGCTGGTGAGAAATCAGGATTGAAAGCACCTCCAATTGGCTGCGTCACATAAACCTTTCTGCGAAGCGAGCAGGAGAGCGGAGTGCGGGATTCGACGAGGCGGTTGAGATCCGGTCCCCGGAATCGAACTGGCGTGATCAATCGGCCAGATCGCAGTTCCCTCCAATTGAACGGACTTCCCTCCAACTGCCCGCCAAATCAGGCCAGGAGGGAACGACCAGAGCGTCACGGTTGCCTGGCAATATGGCAGTGTTGGGGAGACCCAAATAGGCGCTGAAACCGGGGCAACTCATGATTTGTCGGCTTGCCGGGCATCTGGCTCCTAATACTGTAAATGTTCGGTATCCCCTTCAGTTCTAGGTTTCAGAAGCCCAGTCTCCGGTAAAATATCGCTCATGAGTATTGGACTTGTCGCCGAACATGGTGGGTGAACCTCGCGATTCTGGATCCTCTGGTGGCATATTTTTCCTGGCGGCGCAGGCCTGTCCCGATTACTGCAAAGCAATTGATGATTCTCGGTGTGTTCGCAAGTGCATTTGGATTTCTTGAGGCTACGGTTGTCGTTTACCTGCAGGCCGCCGCCAGGATATCGCGGGACGTTGTCCGACTATCCCAACAGCCGCCAACGATCGGCGAACTCCCTCCGAGCCTTCTCACTCTGGAGGCTTTTCGCGAAGCGGCGACATTGCTCATGTTGAGCTGCGCAGCCTTACTTCCATCCGTGAAAGGAAAAGCCCGTGTGGCCGCATTCCTCTGGGCCTTTGCCCTCTGGGACATGGTCTACTATGCTGTCCTTTGGGCGACCATTAGATGGCCTCATTCGATCGGAGACACCGACGTTTTGTTCCTGATTCCCGAGCCCTGGTTTGCGCCCGCATGGTTTCCTGAGTTCGAGGCGGAACGGATTTACCACAGAGTTCGCAGTGAGAGTAGGGAGGGTTGGGGGAACTTCGTTGGGTTAAGGCGCGTAATTACTGTGTGGGGGAACTATGGGAACTCTTGGACAGGATTTGATTTTTGCGCTGCGAGTGATGCGGAAAAATTTGGGGTTTACGGCGGCGGCGGTGCTTTGTCTGATGTTGGGAATTGGGGCCACTACTGGGATTTTTACGGTCGTGAATGCGGTTTTGTTGCGGCCACTTCCCTACTCGCATCCCGAGCAGTTGGTGCGGGTGTATACCGAGTTTCCTACGTTTCCTAATGGCGGTTTGCCGCGGTTTTGGACTTCGGCGCCGGAATTTTTTGATTTGCGGCAGGATACGCACTCCTGGGCTTCGCTGGATGCTTGGCAGACGGGCGGGACTAACTTGGGCGGGAAGAGTCAGCCGGTGCGCGTTACGGCGGCTAGCGTTAGCGGTCGGTTGTTGGAGACTTTGGGAGTTGCGCCTTTTTCGGGGCGGTTGATTTCGGCGGCGGACGATGTGCCTGGCGCGCCGCTAGTGGCGGACATCTCTTATGGGACTTGGAAAACTGTGTTTGGCGGCGATCCGGAGATTGTGGGGCGAGAGACGCGCGTTGACGGGAAGAAGTGCACGATTGTCGGGGTGATGCCGGCGGCGTTTCAATTCCCCCCAGGGGAGAGTGATCCGCCGAAGGTTTGGACGCCGCTGCAGCTTGATCCTGTGAGCAAAAGTCGCGGTGGGCATAACTACTACTTGTTGGGGCGGCTGAAACCGGGGGTGTCTCCGGCTTCGGCGCAGGGAGAGTTGGCGGCGCTGGTACAGGCTTATGGCGAGCGTAAGTCGCCCGATACCCACAGTTTCGATCCGAAGAATCACACCATTGTTAGCTATCCGTTGCACGCCGAGGTGGTTTCCAGCGTACGGCCGGCACTGTTCGTATTGCTTGGAGCGGTGGCGTTTGTTTTGCTGATTGCTAGCGTCAATGTGGCGAATTTGTTGCTGGCGCGGGCGGAGGCTCGGCGCAGAGAGATCGCGATCCGCGAGGCTTTGGGGGCGGGGCTGGGGCGGTTGGCGCGGCAGTTTGTTACCGAGGGAGTTTTGCTGGCGCTGTGCGGGGCGATTTTAGGTTTGGGATTGGCTTATGGCGGGGTGTGGTTGGTGCAGTTGACGAATGCTGGAGGGATTCCGCGAGCCGACGAGATTGTTATGGACTGGCGGGTGTTGATTTTCACCTTAGGGACTAGCTTAATTACTGGGGCGATTTTTGGATTGGCTCCGTTGGTGCCATTGTTGGTCAGCGGAATTTCTGGGTCGTTGAAAGATGCGGCGGGCAGCACGACGACTGGAGGCGGGGCGCAAATGTTTCGGCGTGCGCTGGTCGTCAGTGAGTTGGCGATGGCTTTCGTTTTGCTGATTGGTTGCGGGTTGATGTTGCGAGCGTTTTGGAAGTTACAGGAAGTGCATACCGGGATGGCGCCCGACAACGTGATCACCATGCGGGTGTCTCTGCCTAGCGGAACGTATACGGATAACAAGAAGATTGCAGGATTTTGGGAGCGGTTGGAGGAGCAAATTACCAGCTTGCCGGGGATGCGATACGCGGCGCTGGTTTACGGGATGCCGCCCATGCGGGCTCCAAATATGAATGATACGGACTTCGAGGGATTCGTTAAGCGCGAGGGTGGGCCGATTGAGAATGTGGATTTCGATCAGGTGGTGACTAAAGATTATTTCTCGACGATGGGGATTCGGTTGATGGAAGGGCGCCTGTTTGATGATCGCGATACGGCAGCGGGGACGCCGGTGGTGATTGTGAACAACACGATGGCTCGGACGTTTTGGCCAAATCAAAGCGCGATTGGGAAGCATGTGCGGCCGAATAGCGGATCGAAGGATCCCTGGAGCACTGTCGTGGGCGTGGTGGACGACGTCAAGAACGCTGGATTGGATCGACCCGCGGGTACGGAACTGTATTTGCCGTACGGGCAGGCGGAGAATTTTGGGTTGACCGATATGTATGTGGTGATGCGAGGGAAGTCGGGGGATCCGCGAAATCTGGTGGGGACGGTGCGGGAGCGATTGAAGGTGATGGATGCGTCGCTACCGCTGTCGGATGTGCGGATGATGGATGACGTAATGGAGCGGGCGCAGGCGCGGCCGCGATTTTTGACTCTATTGTTGGGCTTGTTTTCGGTTACGGCGCTGGCGATTGCTACTGTGGGGATTTATGGCGTGGTGTCGTATTCGGTGGCGCGGCGCACCAAGGAGTTTGGGTTGCGCATGGTGTTGGGGGCGCAGGGCGGGGATGTGCTGGGATTAGTGATGAAGCAGGGCGCCCTGATGGTGTTGATCGGTCTGGCGGCAGGTCTGATAACATCGTTGCTGTTAACCCGATTGATGGCCAGCTTGTTGTTCGCCATTGCGCCAACCGATGCGGCCACGTTCGCCAGCGTGACAGCGGTGCTGGCTGTGGTAGCGTTGGCGGCGTGTTATGTCCCGGCGCGACACGCGACGCGCGTGGATCCCATGCAGACGTTGCGTTACGAGTGAGGCGGCTTCCTTCACGAGCGGCGGGCTGAAGCCCGGCGCCTACATATACCCAGGGACTTCGGCGCAATAGCCAAAAAGCGATGCGCGCCGCGACCTAGCGGGAAGAACTCCTCACAAAACAGGGGATGCTAGGGATCGTACACCTCCCCACTCACTCATCAACAGCCTGCCCGGAAGGCAGCTTGTTCCGCAACTTGCGGTTCCCGGCAAGAAGACACCTCTTCGGGCGCAAGGCCGAGTCCCAGGCTTGGTCATCCCTTCATGGCGCGATAGACAGAACGGCCGCCATGGCGTGTGACCTCCAGCAAGAACGCATCCGGTGTAGTTTGGCTCTATCTGAGTGAACAACTCGCGGTTGGTTCGAGCCGCGGATCCGGCTTGTTATCGCCTGCGTCGAAGGTGAGGGGCGAAATTGCGGTAGGTATAGGACCAGTAAACCATGAACCCGTCGAAGGCAGGATTGCGCGGCGCAGTATTCCCGTCCGAGAAGTGGAAGAACCACAGACCGGTGCGCATCGCGTTGTTGCCCTTGAGGGGGATAAGCATACCGGGGCCAAAGTCGAGGGTCATATTCACGCGGCGGGTGTCCGGCTTTGGCACGTCATGCGGGAAGGCGAGGAACCCGCCATCGACATCGAAGACGGGCTGCCAACGCCAAGCGACGCGAGGTGCAAATTGCAGCCCAACGCCTCCCCCACCCCCATAGGTGTACCGTCGGCCGTTCGGTGTATTTAAGGAGTGAAGCGCGAGCGGCTTGAGGTCAACGTTTCCGCCGATGAAGAGGTGTCGGGTGGTAAAGAGACGCGAAGTAAGGCGGATGTCTGTGAAAAAAAGTTGCTGTCCACCGAGGTCACTCATGATTTGGGGATTGCGAAAAGACTGGGCAACATAGAACGACAGTTCGCGATAATG
Source organism: Candidatus Acidiferrales bacterium (assembly GCA_963735825.1). Classification (GTDB taxonomy): domain Bacteria; phylum Acidobacteriota; class Terriglobia; order Acidiferrales; family UBA7541; genus Acidiferrum. The sequence goes on along the minus strand of CAVTMR010000004.1, from coordinate 161,892 downwards.
CGGAATGGGAGATCCCGAAACAAGCCCGGACGAAGGTGACTCGGCGGGAACGTCGTTGTCGGCGATTATCGATTGGCTGATGGCCGGGTGGCATGAAAGGAGGAGCAGAAGTAGGCAGCAGATCGTCGTGACGACGATATTCGACGGACCTGCCTTCTTGGTACGCACGAACGTGACTGCTCTCTCGTAAATGACTCGCATTGGTGCTCACCACGCAAACCGCGACGAACGGTTTCATCGCCGTAGTAATCAAAGCGCACTGCGTTCCAACGCAGCGCTGGTACTTGTGCAAATACAGGGCCAAATGTGAGGAGTGAGCTTCCGGGGAGAGAGACCCGACCGAAGAACCTGAGGGTCTTGTTTATTTTGCGGATCCTAAGGACAGAAGGTGCGAAGAAGCTGGGATGAGGTACCACGGTGCGGACCGATGTCAACGTTTTAACGGGGACGTCAACGCTTCAACAATGGGGCCGGCCGCGCTGGTTTTCTAGACGCTGCAAACTCGCGAACGTTCTCAACCTAAAAAAAATAGAGCTTCGGTTTTTTTATTACCATGCATGGTATGCACGCTCCACTCGGGACGGTGCAGATTTCTTACCGGCTCAGGCTGAGGTAAGTGCTGATCCGAGCTAATTTTCTTGGCAATCCCTAACAACGCAGCGCCGTTACGAGGCCATGGTCTCAATGCGCGCCGGGCCTTGGTATTGCTTATCAATCGCTACTTCGAGGTGCCCGTCATTCAGAAGGGAGCCAAGACGATCTAGCCAGGCGTTGCCGCTAACTGCCATCGGGAAGCCGCCGCGGTGGAGCGCCATTGAATAGTGTGGAAGGCTCTGCGCTTCTCCGGATAAGGTTTCAGCCCTTCCAATAAATTGTCCGCAGCCGAGTCCCACCACAGTTCCAACACTTCTCGTAGTTTATCGCGACAATGTCCACGCCGAAGTCTGTTTTCCACCTTTCCTCAATTTTCCAGACCAGTTGGCCACACGTATCCCAAGCACTCTGGCCATTTGCAGTTAGTACGAACATCTTCACCGACTGCCAACTGATTCTCATCTGCTCCCGCAGCCGGAAAGGGAAATTCACAGTGGACGTGCGGACGATGAAGAAGCGGTTACGACGGGGCCTGAAGGCGATTGCCGAATGGTGCCAGGAGAATTCGGCGTTTATCAGGATTGACCATCAGACTGTAGGCCTTTGATCCAAGGTCCAGAACAATTAGATGCAATATTCGTCCAAGCGTTGAACGCCACTTACGATGATGAACCGCTGCCCGGAAGATCTCCATCGTGTGCAATTTTGAACAGATTTTCTATCTTCAGATCCTGTCTAATCTCTGTAGACAAAGACCTAGCGCGACAACATGGCTGCCATTCTCGAGGTTGCGCCACTTTGAGCTTTGCCCTCATGAGAAAGGCAGCGCCCTATGTCCGTCGCGGATCACCTCACCCTAGCAGTCTACGCACTTCTCCTCTTGCTGCCTCAAGGGCTTTTCGGCCAGGGATGGCGCGCACCTCCGGCCAAACTCGTCATGGAAAGCGGCACCCCCGTAAGGCTCCAATTGACTCGAACGATCTCCTCTGCGCACGCACATAAGGGTGATCGCCTTGATTTTGTGGTTGTAAGAGACGTGCAGGTGGGAGGGTTCACGGTAATCCGCGCCGGAGGCCAGGCTGAGGGTTCAGTGATCGCAGTAAAAGGAAAACGACCACTTGGAATGGGAGGCGACATAATCCTGAAGCTGGATTCGGTTGAACTGACGACCGGCGAGAGGGTGGGTTTAGATGCAAGCAAGGAATTCAAGGGAAGAGCGCACACCATCCGCATGGCCGTGGGAATGGCGGTCACCGCGGCGTTTTATCCGCCTGCCGCACCGGTGTTCCTGCTGACGCACGGCCGGGATAGCACAGTATTGAAAGGCACGGAAGTGACGGCGTACACGAAAAGGGATGCTTCTGTGGAGGCAGAAGATTTGCCGTTCGCGAGGCAAACTGGTTCCGAATTGACCGAGATGATCGCATTCCTGCCGCCTCGAGTTCTGAATGGTGAAGGCCGCGAGGGCGATATGCTGAATTTGATCTTCATGGCCAAGGAAGATGATTTGCAAGGTGCTTTTGCGCGCGCCGGTTGGGTAAAGGTGGAGAAATCCACTCCTCAGATCATTTGGCATCTGTTGTGGCAACGAAAGCGCTACACGAAGTTGCCAATGGACAAGCTCTACGTTTTTGGCAGGCCGCAGGACTATTCCTACTCGTTGCCTGACCCTGATTCAATCGTAGCGCGGCGGCATCACCTGCGAATCTGGAAAACAGATCGCGAGGTGGATGGCATCCCCCTTTGGGTGGGCGCGGCAACACACGACGTGGCAATTGAATTTGTGAAGCATAAGTTTCGGCTCTTTCACAAAATCGACCCCAATGTCGATGAGGAGCGCGAGTTTGTCGCCGGGAATCTGGCGGAGACATGGCGACTCACTCGTGAGCAGTACCTGCGTTGCGTTGAGCCTGTATTCAACGCGCAAACCGCCACGGGTCAGGAATATTATTCCGACAGCAGAATGCTTTTCTTGGAGTTGAATCAGGGAGCGGTCCTAAAAACAGGAGCAACGGAAGTTGCTGCTAAGTAGCAGTAAACCGGAAGAAAGTTGGCTGCCCTTGTGACACGCTTAGGGATACCCCTCCTTGTCGTTGGGGTGGCTTGGTGTATTGCGAGTCGTCAGAATTCATCATACGCCAAAGAATTAACCCAGCCGACCGTTCAAGCGTTCGCGCACTATGTTCAATTGACGGAAGCCCGGATCCAAAACGAAGTGTCCGATCCTCGGCAATTCCTGTATAGCTATACCCTTCCTGAAAAAGCAAGGAACGCTGTACAGGCTTACCTGTTCGAGGGCCACGTGATTATCGAGCGCATGGTCACTCGAGAAAATGGACGGATGGTCCATATCCCCGACGGCATGGTGCACCACTGGCTAGCAATCGGATTCATCCCTGGAGTGACTCGTGATCAGGCGATAGCCGTTGCGCAGAACTATGCCCGCCACGCAAAATTGTACGCACCGGAAGTGCAACGCGCGGAAATTCTGTCGCGGGAGTGCCAACGCTTTGAGGTGTATTGCGGGTTTTACCGGCATGCGCTCGTTTCTGGGCCTGAGCCGGAGTGTGCCGCCTGGCTTCGACCAAGAATTGCAGAAACACCTGCGCGCTTTTGTCGATAACTGAGTTTCCGTGTGTCACTGTCCCGATGTCACACGGAGCAGGAGAGCCGTACCCGAAGCGAGTTTCATGTCTCTCTTCTTAAAGTGCAGGGTAAATTCGCCCGGGTGTCGACGGGGGTCCGCGAGGACAATGTCTACACCCCGCAAACGGTAAACACCACAGGCATCAGCAGAAAACACCCAGAGAGCTTGCACGGTGTCTTCTCCGACTGGTCCGCGACATCCCATGTTCGGGTTGGCCTTGATGTGCACCAAGACCCCGCCTTGCACACCTTCACCCACTTTTTGCTTCTGAAGATTGCGGACCAGACTGCCGTCTCCATAGCGGATGTCACCGCCGATTTGCACTGTGGTAGCCCAGCCGGCTCGAGTACCGCTGTCCGTTCCGGTCAGTGGCGTTTGAGCATCGCGCACGGCAAGGTACGACGCGATCGCACGCAGGTTCGTCATTACTGATGTGGTTTCGTCGTCCTCGATTAACTGGTTAAGCCGAAAGGTTATCCGCACGCCGACTTCGTCCTCATCTGGTGCCACGCCAGACACGGAACCTCGCACAATCGAGCCGAGCTTGACCTTTCTGCGGTCGGGCAGAGGAACTTCCTGGGCGATTTTCGCCTGCAACACGTCGCCAATGTGCGCATTTTCGACAGAAAAAGAGTCCTGCAACTGAACCGGTAGGATGTAGCCAACCGGTATTCTGGGTGACGTTTGGTCTGAGCTTTTTGGATTTTCCGTCTTGAAGCTTTGAGCGTGTGCGCATACAAAAACTGAGCGGCAGGCCACGAGGATTAGTACGAGAGACATGAAGATTAGGCAAGATGAGCGGGGTGTACTCCATGCCAGAAGGGAGGTCCGATTACCGTCGGCTTTAGTCTTCATAAGTCTGACGACTTCAATAAGTTAGTTGAAATATATGAACGGTTCCAGATTTTCATTGCGGCTAACCAGCGGATCGGCAACAACTAGGGATGTCCCCAAGAGTCTTTAATTCGTTTGTTTACGCCCTGCTCGGTATGCACGCCGATTGCGCTCCGTTCACCATTCCTTTGCCAACCATTCCGAATTTGTTTCCAAGCGTCTGTCACCGCAGTTGTACGAAGGAGGACGGGGCTGGTCACAGTTCGTACAGCGAAGTAGCCAACCGTTTCAATCCACGATCGCGGGCGATAATGTCGAGGTGAAGTGATGTCCAATCCGCCAAATAGAGGGGCTCGCTTCCCTCTCCGTTATAGGTTTTCAGATAGGCGCGGCAGGACTGGCAATAGTCGATACGAAGGTATTTCTCTCCCTCAATCACTATCGCAGAGAGATGATGAGCGTCCGCGAGCTCGCAGAACGGGCATCCCATTCGCCGGAATTGCCAGCGCGTTCCGCAACAGCCGCAAGAAAGTAGTCGCAAGCGACCGGGATCGGTGCCGGCCAGCTGGGCCATCGCGGGCAGGGATCCGCACGTCGGGCAATATCCGCGAAGCCACCGCTCCTCGTCTCGCCAACGGCCGAAGGCGTTCACCACGGGGCGGAGGAACCGCGCCGTCGCCGTCCACGCCAGATAACGCAATAGCCCGGGGAACGGCGGTCTGAGTGTCTCATCGCCCAGCAGAAAGTCTGCGATGCGGCGCGAGACCTGGGGCTCGCGCCGCAGTTCCGTGTCGAGAGCGCGAGTCTCCCCCGCGAGCCTTCCCGACAACGTTCCGGAGGCCAGTCTTTCGAGAAGCGCTCCCGCCATTCGCCCACCCGGTTCGAGATCCACGGCGGCGGCGGTGCTCGGCAGCAGCGGCACACCGGCGAGAAAGTCCGAGCGGTAATCCTCCCAGTCAGGAATGCGTGCGTCGAGGACGTCGATCCCGGCCGCCGCTCGATCGACCTGCGCGGACAGGTCGGCGAGCGGCCGGAGGTAGGAATGCGCCTTCAACCAAAGATCCGGGGTCATCGGTTCAATTGTGCCTCGCTGGGCTCCGCCCGGGAGAGAACCGGCATAAGACGGGCCGCCAGGCCGAAGAGGAAGATCGTCGCGGCGATCAGGCCGATCGAAATCCCCCACTCGACGATTGACGGCGCGTAGCCCTCTGGTGCGCGCCAAGGCATCCGGCCCCGAAAGGTCATCGCGAAGAGGACGACGTTCATGCGGTTGTAGGTCACGCCGAGGACCGCGAGGAGGGCCGCGACGAAGAGCACGTCGGGACGCTGCCGAAGCGACCTGCGGGCCAGCAGGACAAGCGGAAGCATGCCGCCGAGGAGGATCTCGGCCGCGAACGCCATGCCGAGCCTTCCGGCGAAGGCTCCGGAGAACTGGTTGCGGAGCGCCATGTCTCCGAGGCGAAACACGAGGTAGACGAGAAGCGCCCAGAACGTGATTTGTCCGACCGAAGCAAGCCGGGTCATCTGGAGCGGGCGGTGCCACCCATTCGCGATCCACATGTCGATGAGAATCACGAGCGCAGTGCCAGCCACAATCGACGACAGGAAGAAGTAGACGGGCATCACGGGAGACCACCACTGTGGGGCGAGCATGTTCGGCATCAGGAGGTACAGGGAGCCGAGCGAGCTCTGGTGCATGGTCGACAGCGTGACGGCGGCGATCGCGAGCATGATCGGTTCGGCGCTGTGGTCCCGCGCACGGAAGATCCATGCGAGGGCGCCGAAGATCGCGGCTGCCACGGCGGCGTAGAGGAAGTTACGCGAAAGCAGGAAGACGAAGAGTGTCACCACCCCCGCCACATATGCGCCATTCCATTGCCGCCAGGCCGCCGCGGCTCGCTGGAATCCCCAATGCTCGAATGGAACAGGCAGGAATTCGAACAATAGGATCGTGACGTAGAGGCCGACGCACCAGGAAACCTCGAACATGGCCGAGTGCCCGGGAGCCTGCAGGGCGAGCTGGTAGGAGTGCCAAGGCAGGCCAAGGTCGGCGAGGAGCGTGACCATCACGAAGGAATAACTAAGGAGGCCCGTAAGGACGGCTGTGCGACCCAGCCCGTAGAGATCTTTTCGCTGGAAGACATAAATCACGCCGGCCATCGCGAACGCACCTGCGGCCACCGCGATCCACACGAGGTCGAAAAGGATCCATAGGCCCCACGGGTAGGTGTTCGACAAGTTAGTGCTACCGCCGAGCCCCAAGGCGAAGCGCGCGACCAACGAAACGAGGCCGAACCCGATGAGCAGGAGGAGGACCCAGTTGAAAGGGGTCATCAGCTTGTTCTGGAAAACCTCGAATTCGACGTGGCCATGGTCTGCGGCATGTTTCGATGCAGCCGATCCGTCTGCCGCCGCTTGAACGCGCTTCCGGAAGAAAGCGTACGTGGCACCGAGCAAGGCGCCCACGGCCATGACGGCGGGAGGAACAGCGCCGAGCGCAGCCCTCGTGAAGGCCGGAAAGGGCTTCTCCCCATATGTCGGGAAGCCGAGTTTCTCGAACGGTACGGCCGACAGATACACTACGCTCGTCCCGCCCAGCTCCTTCTCTCCGTAGACGTGGTCGACGTACTTGTCGGGCCGGTCGGAAATTCGTTTGTGCGCGATTGCTAGCATCTCATCCCGGGTTCCGTAGCGCAGGGCGTCGGCGGGGCAGGCCTTGACGCAGGCAGGAGTCGCGATGCTCTCGCTGAATTGTTTGCTCAGGGCTTCGGACAGCGGCATCCCGTTGAACGCGATTGGCACCGGCTGATCGGCGCGGTCGGCGCAGTGCGTGCACTTCGAAATCTTCGGGGCACGCGTGTTCCACTCCGCAGTCGGCACGTCCCAAGGACACGCCAGGAGGCAATATCGGCAGCCAATGCACTTATCAACTTCGTATGTCACCGGACCATCGGACTGGCGGTAGAGTGCCGTCGTCGGACAGGCCGAGGCGCAGGCCGGTTCCAGACAGTGGAGGCACCGCTGCATCACAAAGGCGGACTCCAAGCCTCCCGGCTTCTGCGGGTTCTCCATCTCGTGGAACGCGATGAGCGTGTATGTCTTCGAGCTGAGCGTAGCCGGATTCTGAAAACCCAGTTCGGGCTCGAGCTCGGTCTGCTCGCCATCGCGCTCGTTCCACTGCTTGCAGGCTACCTGGCACGCCCGGCAGCCGATGCAGTTGGTGATGTCGATTAGCGTCGCTCTGATTGGGCCAGTGGCTGCGGCGTTAGTCATGTGCGCCTCGCGAGGGATCGGTCTTTTCGCGCGCCCGAGCGGCCGGCCTTGACTACGTTGACCAGGCAGGCCTTGGTTTCCTGGGTCCCTGCTCCGGGATCTGCAGCGTCGATCGTGATGTGATTGACGCTCGGGCCGGTCGAGAGCCCCTGGTATCCCCAGTTGTACGGCATCCAGACAACGGTGACCTGGCGATCGCCGATTTGCAGTTCCTTCATGCGGGGCGTGACGAGGGCCTTTACCTCAAGCTCACCGCGCGCCGACCAAACCCGCACCCAATCCCCCGATTTCACACCGAGCTTTTGCCCAAGGGTAATCGGCATCTCCAGCACCGGTTCGGGGATGAGCTCGTTGAGCCAGGGGATGTTCCGAGTCGTCGAGCCAGCGCACCAGTGTTCGGCGACCGTGGATGTCATCAGCACGTAAGGATATTTGTCGACGGTGCCGATGGGCTGATACGATGCGACTCGCGGATACTTGAGCATCGGGTTGCTGTTTACGCCCGGATGAAGCATGTTTTCAACCGGGCTCTCGACGGGCTCGTACATCTCAGGCAAGGGACCGTCCTTCGGGACGTATGCCACGTCGCGCGGATAACCTGGATTCTTCTCGTCAGGGTCAGAGTAGACGGCGGCGAACAGGCGCCCGACGCCCTCGGCGCCAAGGTGAAAGGCCCGCTGGCCGTTTGGTGTCGCCGGTCCGTCAGTCATGACGGGGACGTCCGGTAAGTCGTATCCCGTCCAGCGCTTAGCCTTCTCGTCCCACCAGACGATGGGTTTCGAGCCCGGATAGGGCTTGCCTTTCCGGTCGCACGATGCCCGGTTATAAAGGATGCGCATGTTGTTGGGCCAGGTCCACCCGAAGCCTGGATACAGACCGAGGCCTCCGGGATCGGTTTTAGAGTCGCGGCGCTTTGAGAGGTTCTCGCCGTTGGCGAAGATGCCCGCGTAGATCCATGCTCCAGACGAGGTGGAACCGTCAGCTCGAAGATCGCTGACCTTGCGGATGAGATCGCCCTTCTTTAGGCCGGTCTCCGGGTTGTCACGCAGGGCGTAGCCGTTGATCTCGCGCAGGACGTCCTCGGCCGTGGTGTAAGTCCAGAAGGCCTTCTGGATGATTTCATCCCTCGGCTCCTTCGAGTCCTTGACCAAATCGCGCACCGCGCGGAAGACGAGGTCCACGATCTGACCGTCGGGTTTGGCCTGCCCAGGAGGCTTCACAGCGGCATGGCGCCATTGCACCATGCCGCCCGAGTTGCTGATGGTTCCGTTCTTTTCCATGAAGAACGCCGCGGGAAGCAGAATCACCTCGGTGGAGATGGACTTCGGGTCGACGCCAGGCCGGCGCCAGAACGCCGCGGTCTCGGTCTCCCAGATCTCCTGGACCACGAGCGTTTCCAGGTTCGCCATGCCATCGAACGTCAGCTTGAGGTTGGGTACGGTGACTGCGGGATTCTGGCCGACGATCCAGAGGAGCTTCAGCTTCCCGGCGAGGGCATCCTCGAACATCGGCAGGGTTCCGTAGTCCTTGGAAGCATTCCGTTTGGGCAGCCAGGCATAGGCATAATCGTTCTCGGCGGTGGCCGCTTTACCGTAGAACGCTTTGAGCGTGTTGACGAGGTACCGGCTGTCGGCGATCCCGTTCTTGCGCACGTAGTCGTGGATGTCCGGTTCGGCGTTCGACGCAGAGTTGAGATAGCCCGGCATGTAGTTGTAGAGCACCGCCATGTCGCAAGCGCCCTGTACGTTCGGCTCGCCGCGCAGCGCGTTGACGCCGCCGCCTGGCTTGCCGATATTGCCGAGCAGGAGCTGCAAAATCGTGAACGACCGGATCCCCTGTACACCGGTGGTGTGCTGGGTCATGCCGAGCGCATAGAGAATGGACCCCGGCCGGTTTTTCGCCATTGTCTCCGCGATCTGCTGGATCTGCTTGGCCGGAATGCCGGTGATCTGCTCGCCCGTTTGTAGCGTGTAGCGTGAGGCGAAGGTCTTCAGGCGCGAGAAGACGCAGTGCGGGTCATCCAGACTCTTGGCGACACGGGGCTTCCCCCTGGCATCGAGCTGATATCCCCAGGTCTCCGTGTGGTACTTGTGGTTCTCCGCGTCGAACCCGCTGAAAACGCCGTCCTTGAAGTCGAACGCTTCATCGCCCAAAAACAGGGCGTTGGTGTGGGTGACGACGTAATCCTCGTCGTACAGCTTGTTAACGAGGATGTGGTTGATCATCGCGTTCTGGAACGCCGCGTCGGTTCCAGGCCGGATCCGCGCGTACATATCGGCCGCCGCTGACGTTCGGGTGAACCGCGGGTCGACGTGGATGATCTTCGCCCCGTTCTCCTGTGCCTTCCGGATCCACTTGAAGGCCATGGGGTGGTTCTCGGCCACGTTGCTGCCTTCCACCAGGATCGTCTTGCAGTTCTGGAGGTCGATCCAGTGGTTGGTCATCGCCCCCCTCCCGAACGACGCCCCCAGACCGGGGACCGTGGGGCTGTGTCAAAGTCGGGCCTGGTGTTCGACGTAAGCCAGGCCGAGCAGCCGGGCCGCCTTCTGGAAGAGGTAGCACTCCTCGTTCGTGTTCTGCGCGCCGCCCAGGAAGCCGATCGCATCCGTCCGATTAACCGGAACCTCCTTGTCGCCGACCTTCTCGGTGGCGATCCAAGTCGCGTCGCGCGTCTTCCGGATCTTCTGCGCGACCCGCGCGATCGCGTCGTCCCAGGAGATGTCCTCCCAGTGGTCGCTGCCCGGCGCCCGGTAACGCGGCGTTGTAAGCCGGTTCGGCGAAGCGTGAGTCGCGAACATGGATATGCCCTTCACGCACAGGGATCCGCGATTAACGATGTGGTCGAAGTCACCCTCCATGGTAATCAATTTGCCTTCGCGTACCGTCGCGACCATGCCACAGCCGCACGAGCAGAAGTTGCAGGAGGTAGTGAACTCGCTGACGTCGGAGAGCTTCAACTTCTGGGTGTTCGCTCGCACAGCCGCCACATCAACAAGGCCACCCAGCGCCAGCCCGGCACAACCACCAGCCGCCGTCCTGAACCACTCTCTCCGAGTAACCCCCGTCAGGGTCCTTGATGAGTCGCCAGCGGCGTTTCCAATCTGTCCATTCATTCCACGTTGTTCACTGTTGTTCGGGTCCAAGACCTGCTCCATGGGTCACTAAACAGAGATTGCATCTCAGCATGAAGTTTTTGATTGGCTGCCATTTCTTCCAAAAACAATCAGGTTGTCCGGAAAAGACTATTGCCACGTCATCGGTCCATGGATAACCCTGCGGGTACAGGACTGGAACAGAGGGACTCTTGTTTGGAATACCGGTGACCATCCATATTCCTTTCACCGAAAGGTCAGCCCTGCGGCGGCCAAGTTCAGCAGGGAGGCTAGCTCTTGAGTCCACCAGAGGGCTACTAGGGAAATCCCTAGGTGATTTCAGAAGATCTTCAACATATTCTCCTTGGCAGGAAGTCAAAAATCGTGTAGTCCTCTTGAGGCATCGGCTTGACTGGCCTCGGAGACGCATTTCGAAAGTTCGTGAGGCGCCGCGCTCTCGAGGTTGTTGCGTCCTTCGAGAGAGAGCGGATGCAATCTGATTCGCGTGGACGTAGAAATTTGTCCAGCGATAGCCACAGGTGTTCTATGAAGCGTTGGCGACGTCTCCCCATCTCCTACCTTCTGACAGTACTGATTCCAATGTTGGCGGCGGTTCCTGGTGCCCAATCCGACGACAAAAAGAACGCCGCACAACAGACCAAGTCCTCTGATCAGACCAAAGCATATGTTGCGCCGACCGATCCCGGACTCTATGTGGGTTCCGATACCTGCAAGACGTGTCATGAGGACATCTATACGAATTTTGAAACCACGGCTCACTTCGCCACCACCATGGAGGGGAAGCTGGAAGCGCACAAGGGAGTGGAATGGCATGGTTGTGAAGCTTGCCACGGCCCGGGCAAGGAGCACGTGGAGGGTGGCGGGGACAAGACAAAGATTTATACCTTTAAGGACGCTTCGCCCGCGGACACCAGCCAGCGCTGTCTGCGCTGTCATCAATACGACAGCGAACAGAGCAATTACGACCGTTCCGCGCACCTGGCAAACGGCGTTGGTTGCCTCAATTGTCATTCTCCCCATCATGCCAAGGAAAGCCAATTCCTGATGAAAGAAAAGTCGCCGCAATTGTGCTACGGCTGCCACCAGGATGTGCGAGCGCAATTCGCACGCCCGTTTCACCACCGTGTAAATGAAGGGCTGCTGCAATGCAACGACTGCCACAGCCCGCATGGCACGTTCCGGCCGAAGCAATTGCGGACCAACGCGTCCGGGGACACCGTCTGCCTCAACTGCCATACCGACAAGCAAGGGCCGTTCGTCTACCATCACGAGGCGTTGATAGAGGGCTGCGTCGTTTGCCACACGCCCCACGGCTCAACGAATCAACGCATGCTCCAGCAAAACCAGGTCAATCTGTTGTGCCTCGGTTGCCATGCACTGCCCGCGGATATCGGACCGCCGGGAACTCCTACTTTCCATAATCAAGCGCAGAAATATCAGGCCTGCACACTGTGCCATATTGCGATACACGGATCGAACACAAGTAGCGTGTTCTTTACGCCATAAGCTGGAGAAATACGATGAAGACCACAAACTTCCAGAGAAAGCTTACATCTGGCGCCGTGAAATCTTCACGATTCGTGCTTGCGGCCCTGATTCTGACCGGCGTATTCGCGCTAACGTTGCGGGCGCAACAAACAGAGGAACAAAAAGGCATCGACCAGGGTAATTACAACATCAAACAAGCCATCGAATTTGGCTATCGATTTACAGATATTACCGGCAACTTGCAAACTTACAATACGATGGTCAATCTGCAGGATGGCCCGCGACTCCTAAATTTCACGACGGAAATGCGCTCTCTTGACAATCGTGGAACGTTTTTTGACCGCTTCTATTTCAGCAATTTCGGTTACGGAGGTGACCCAAACGTTGTCACGGTGCTGCGGGTCAGCAAGAACAAGTGGTACGCGTTTAACGCCATGTTCCGGCACGACGAAAATCTTTGGGACTATTCGTTACTGGCAAATCCTTTCAATCCCGCGCCCCCGGTGGCCAATGCCCCACCTAACTTCAACCCTGTCGTGAATGCCCCGGCGAGTGTTGCGGGGACTCAGGTGATTGCAATGTCGCCGCACTACTTCAACACCCGAAGGAACATGCAGAACTACGGTGTAACTTTTCTGCCGCAATCTAAAATCCGTTTCCGCGTCGGCTACGACCTCAACACAAATGAAGGACCGGACTACTCATCGATTCACCAGGGCACGGAGCAGTTCCTGCTGCAAAACCTTTCCGCGACGTTGACGCAGTACCGCCTTGGCGTGGACTTCCGATTTCTCCCAAAGACGAATATCAGCTATGACCAAATTTGGAGCTACTACAAGACCGATCCGGGAACAACGGACCAAAACCAACAATTCAGTGTGGGTGCGGGTCTCCCGCTGGTGGATCTGGGCGTGTCCTGGAATGGCCCGCCTTGCAACCCGGCATTTCAACCTGGTGGCACGGCAAGTGCGAATTGCAATGCGTATTACAGCTACTACTCGCATTGGCAAAACCGCGTGAATGCACCTACGGAACAGATCAGCTTCCAATCTGAAGCCATACCCAATCTGCAGCTTTCCGGCAAGTTCAGTTACACCGGCGCCGACATGAACATATACAACTACACGCAAGGTTTTGTGGGACTTGAAACCCGAAGCTTTACTTCGAATTTTGCACAGTCCGGACCAACGCAGGGCAGGCATGTGACTTCGTACGCGGATTTTGGAGCCACCTGGCGGATCACGCCGATGATCAGTCTTGTGGATGAATTTCATTATGGCAATTGGCGTGAGCCTGGACAGTTCAGTTCCACGGAGTGCTCCTTCTTCAGCAACAACACCCTCCTCGTCGCGCCAAATTTCTTTACCCCCACCGCTACACTGCCGGCGAGTTGCCCCCCGCCAAGCAACGCCGTATCTGGCACGCCAACGCATAAAAGCGGCTCCGCCCCGGACATTCTGGTGAATCTGGACAGCAATTTCCTGAAGCAGCAGATCACGAGCAACTTGATTGAAGCGCAGGTGCAGATCACACCAAAAGCCGGGGCATATTTTGGGTACCGATTCGAGCACCGGGTGATTGCGGACAATTTCTCCAACGGGCAGAACGCAATTTATTTCCCTAATACCGCGCAACGTGGAAATTGCGCGCTGGCCAACGGCGTTCTCCCGGACGGATGCACACAGAATTCCGACGGATCGGTTTCCTACCAGGCACCCATTCAAGCGTTTGGGCCCCCGGGCGTGACCGATATCAACTACAACTCGGCTGTTCTGGGTTTGTGGGTGAAGCCCTCGCCTAAGTTCAGCCTTAATTTGGATGCGGACATCACCAGCGCCGACAACACCTTTACCCGCGTCAGCCCACTGCAATCGCAGCAGTTCCGAATTCGCGCACAGTACAAAGCGGCAGCCTGGCTGAATCTCAGTGGCTATTTTCGCGGCTCGTACGGCCAGAACCCGACGGCGACCGTGAACGGGGTCGAGCGCAACCAAAATGCCGGCGTATCCGTATCGTTAACGCCCAGTGAAAAATTCTCAACGCAGCTCGGGTATAACTACAACAATATTTTCTCTCAGATTTATCTCTGCTTCACAAGTAGTGCCGCGCTGCCGGGGTTGCCACCCTGCCCGGGACTGCCCGGGCTTTTGCAGCAACTTGCGCCGTATACCAGCAACGTGAACACGGGATTCATCGATTTTCAATGGACGCCCCTGAACCGCCTCGCTTTGGACTTGGGTGCCAATATTTCAACAGCGAACGGGTCAGAGATCAATCTTAATCCGCAGAGCGCCATCCCAACAGCGCCAACGGGCGCACTGAACTCGTCGTGGTACGAGCCGTATGGTTCGATTGCCTACCATTTCGCGAAGAACTGGACAGGAAAAGCTTTGTGGAATTATTACGGATATCATGAGGATTCCAACGGTTCGTACCAGGACTTGTTTGTTCCGAGAAATTTCCGGGGTAACACCTTCACGCTGTCGGTGCGATTCGCATTTTGAAAAGAGCTAGCGGGCCGTAATTGGGTGAGGGCGAAGGCCGCGGGATAAAAATAGGAATGTGGGATTTGTCCACTCGCTAATAGGGGCGGGAGCATGAAATTCGGAACTAAGCGATTTCGCACCTACACGCCAGATACGAGGGAAGAATAAACAAGGAGGAAATGATGAAGAAGCTTTTCGTCGGGAGTAGCAATCCTATCGATATTTTGCCTTGCCGCCGCATCGGTATTACGCGCGCAAGACTCCGCAAACGGGGAGAAAACCTACAAAGCGAAGTGCGCCGGGTGTCATGGTGCGAACGCGGAAGGCAAGCCGGCCGTGAAGTCACCTTCTATCAAGGGCAAGAGTGCCGATGAAATCCAGAAGCAAATCTCAACTTCGCCGAAGCACACTAGCGTAAAGAATCTGACTGCCGGCACGAGGTGAAGGATCTCGCTGCTTATCTCGCTACCTTGAAGTAATCGCAATAAATTCGCCAGTGAGCCGGTCAGTCGCGACAAAAATCGGGAACCGGCCGATTGTGCGCAAAGGTTTTCTCTGCGAAAGGAAGACCGAGAAATCCAAAGAATTGTCGGGCGACCGACATGAGTCCTCGGAATACGATCAGGGATTGGGTAAGACTATTCTACTATCTGAGCCAAAACGCGATCAGTCTGATTGGTGTGGTTCTGACAACAAGTAGCGCTGTCACGCTCATAGCCTTCTGGATCTACGACTTCATGCTGCCGGGGCCCTCTCACCCACACGTGGGCATTCTTCTCTTTCTCATCTTCCACTTTATCCACTCGGGATTGGTTCGATTCCCATCGATTTTGCTGCCTCGAAGACCTGCTGAGCCGTCGGGGAATTCCCAAAATACTCGTTGATCTTGGCTTGCAGTCAGAATTTGAAAGACCTGGATCACGGCGCAGTGAAGATGAACATCGATACGGATGTGCAATATGCCTTTACCCGCGCGATCCCCGGCCACTTTTTCAAGAACTATGACGCGTCCTCAAGGTGGATGATCGGAGTGCACACACCCATGAGATCACTGTTGGTTCGCTGCACCACATCTCTTGCCGCCGCCTTGACCCTTGCTAGCTTCGGCATCCATTTTCTCTACGCGGACAATGGCCCCGAAATTTCCCAGCAGGCTATGAAGCTCAATCAACGCGGACTCAGCCATCTTCACAAAAAGGAATACGACCACGCCATCGCCAGTTTTCGAGAAGCCCTGCAAATTCAGCCGGAATATCCGGACGCTCTCGATAATCTTGGCAAGGCGCTGGACGCTACTGGCAAAGATGCGGAAGCGATCGCCGAATTCGACAAAGCCATCAAAATCGCTCCGAACAATGCCGCGGCGTATGCCGACAGGGGAATGGCCCTCTTCCACGAAGGGAAATATGAAGAGGCAGCTGCCTCGTATCGGCAGGCTATCGAGCACCACAAGGACTTTTCCGAAGCGCAGAACGGATTAGGCGCGTCTCTCCTGCGCCTCGGCAAGAGCGACGAAGCGATAGCGGCCTTCCGGTCCGCGGTCGCCAGCAATCCCAAAAATGCGGATGCGCTCGGGAATCTTGGCGCCGCACTACTTACCGCAAATAAGCCAGAGGAAGCTTTGCCCTTCCTTCGCAAAGCGCACTCGCTGCGCCCAGATTCGCCGGATGTGCTGGAAAACTATGCCGCGGCCCTGGATCAAGCCGGGCAGACTCACGAGGCGATTGCGGCCTACCGCAAGCTCACCAGCAAGCATCCCGATCAACCGGGGCCGTGGGCGTCTCTCGGACATCTCTACTACAAATCCAAACGCTACGACCAGTCCGCCTCCGCCTTCCAGAAAAGTCTGGCCCTCAAACATGACCAACCGGAGGTCTTGCTCGCGCTCGGGCAAACGCAGACCGATCAGGGCAAACTCAGCGATGCGATCCAGTCTTATGAGAGCTGCCTCGCGCTTAAACCCGACGAGTTCTATGCGACATACAATTTGGGTAATGCGTACTACGCACAAAAGGAATACGCCAAGTCTGCTAGCTATTACGAAAAAGCCCTCGCGCAAAAGCCAGACTTTCCTGACTCGCTCGTCGGGCTCGGCGCGAGCCAGTTGGCCGCCAACAAATTGGAAGATGCCATTGCCACCTACAAGAAACTGATTCCGCTGAAACCGGATGATGCGAATGTGCGGTTCAACTTCGGCACGGCACTGTTCAACGCAGGGAAATTTCAGGATGCCGCCGCCAGTTACCGCGAAGCTGTGCGCCTCAACCCGGCATTTGCCCATGCACACTATAACCTGGGGATGGCTTTGCTCCGCCTCAACGACGCCAAGTCCGCCGAAGCAGAGTTTGCCGAGGCGCATCGCCTGGACCCGAGCCTGAATCCCCCCAAATAGACAGAGCAGATTCGGCAGTTCTGGCTTCGTTGAGGAGGCGCTTCAGAACAGTCTTGCGTAGAACAAGGAATTTCGCCGTCGTTCCGGGACCGTCCACATGATTTAGCCAGACTACCAGCGAAAACACGATGAGCGTTACCTGATGCTCTTAATAATCGATTAATCAATCGGAGTAACGCTGTTATTTACTCAGGCCTCAGTAAATGGCGCTCAGTGCGGCATCGCTGCCTGCAAGCGCAAATCCATCTGACAGTAATCCAGGTGCGAGCTGAACTGGGCGCTCACAAAAAGGTGCGCACGGGGTGGCGTCGAGCTCGGAGAAGCACGCGATGATGGTGCGCGGTTTCCAGTAGAAAGTCGCCCGGTTGCGCTGAACCTTCTCATCGCGGCTTCGCGCCGCATCGGCGCAGGCCCGCTTCGCGTTGTTTGCTGGAGATCGTGCTGGACGCCAACTACACATCTTTGGAGGCAAGCACTTACCACAGGCCGGCTCCTGTCATTCACCCGGGAAAGAGCTAAGCACTCGCCGCACTAGCTCCGCACGTTCGCGCGAATCAAGAAACTACCGAACCTCGGCCTCGCTTCTAGCGAGAAAACGGATACATGGCCCAGCCGATTCCAATTCCCACTACCAGGAAAAGGAAGAAGGACCACAAGATATACTTCAGGCGATCTTTCGGCTGGCGCCTTCCCAGATAGCCGAACGCTACGGAAATGACTGCGGCAAAAAACAGAAAAGCCTGAATATGTGTCAGCGTAAGACTGCCAGTCGCGCTCACGCCTTCCGCCCCCGTGCGGCCTCAAAGGCATGCAAAGCCGCCAGCAGGTTCAAGACGCCCGCAGTCGCCAGGAATCGCGTCCCGTAGTCGCCACCGGCGTGTGAAACGTCGGCTCCATTTACTTCCAGAGCTCGCGCTGCCAGATAAAAGCTGCCTGTCCCCAGATCCGCGACATATCCCAGGGTGTCAAAGGCATCGTTCCCTTTCGAGGTAAACACGTTTCCCTTCATCCCCGCGCCTGTGATCACCAACAGTCCCACCGCAAGGAACACCACGCCCGCTCGTCCCCACATTCGTTGCAGTGCGTGGCCAAGTCCCGGCACCAGCCAGCCGGCAATTCCAATGGCCCAAGCGCGATGCTCGTTCAGAACCTCGGGCGCCTGCTGAGCATGCTGGGTTGTTTCCTCGATTGCGCGGTCAGTCAATTCTTCTGCCATTCATTAACTCTCTCACGAACTCAAGCCAGCAGCGGGAGTATCTCGTTTTGGATTGCGCCGGTCACACGCGCGTCTTTCTCATCGACATAAACGTCCACCTCAGTGCGGATGCCGAACTCTTTCAAATAAATCCCCGGTTCCACGGAATTGCAGGTTTGCGGAATCAGGTGGCGTTCGTCACGCGTCTCCAGTCCATCCATGTTGACGCCATTTCCGTGAACGGTTGTGCCAATGTTGTGGCCGGTGCGGTGGAAGAAATATTTGCCAAAGCTGGCTTTGTCCACAACGCGCCGCGCGGCATTGTCAACTTCCCAACCCTGCAACGGCTTCCCGGCTTTGACACGGGAGCGAATCAATTCCACAGCAGCGTCGCGAGCGTCGCGCACCACCTGGAATACTTTGGCGTATTTCTCGGGCACTTTCTTGCCCAGGTAGCCCATCCACGTCACGTCGTAGTACACGCTTCCTTCGGCCTTCTGCTTTCCCCACACATCCAGAAGCAACAGGTCGCCTTCGCGTATCAGAGCCGCACTACCCTTCTTCGGACCGTAGTGAGGATCGCTGGCGTTCGCGTTCACGGCAATGTCCGGGCCTTCTTCCGTGATGATTCCCGCTTCCTCGAACTGGTGAAGAATCCACTGTTGCAAATCGTATTCCGACAGCGGCGCAGCCTTCTTCACGCCCTCAGCCGCTTGCGCGAACGCACCCTGCACAATCTGATCGATGGCTCGTCCCGCGGCCATATGCGATTCGAGCTGCGAGTTGCTCCAGCACGCCTCATATTTCTGCACCAGGTCCGCCGAGGTCGCAATTTTTGCCCCAGCGCTGCGCACCAGTTCGATGGTTCCCGCATCGACCATCGAAACATACGGGATGGCGTTCTTCGGCGAATACTGCATCGCCACGGTCTTCCCGCGACCGAGCAGCTTCTTCAGGTTTCCGGCGAGCTCTTGCTGCGCGGCAAAATACAGCGTGTCTCCCGGCAGGGCAGCCAATGACGCCGACTCGATTTTGTGCACCAACTTCCGCGGCTCGCCTTTCGCGGGAATGAAATAGAACCACCGGCGCGTGCGCATGCCGGGCGGCAAGCCAAGGATGCGCTGCGCGATCGGATCGCGTCCGCGGAAATCATAGAACAACCAGCCGTCGAGTTTGGCGGCGCGCAAGTCCTTCTGTACTTCCGCAATATTCAGGCTCATCGGATTCTCACCCACGTGGACAACTTTGCAGTTCTACGCATCTTGTTGAAGGAGGCTAAGCACCTGCTGCTTCGATATTCCGCGAATTTCCACGCGCTTGGTGCGGGAATGTTCGCCGCTCTGGATTCTAACAGCGGACTTTGCGGTTTTCAAAAGATCCGCCAGCAATTCGATCAGTGCTTCGTTCGCGCGGTTCTCCACAGCCGGCGCACAAAGCCGGACCTTCAAAGCACCTTCCGACGCTCCGGTAATTTCATCCTTGCTGGCCCGCGGTTGCACGCGCACCGTCAACGTGATGGTGCCCCGAGCCGCATCCTCGTTCACGTCCAGAAAACTCATCCTTCACCACGCTCTTTCATATTGCGGCGGCGCTTTGATCTTTACGTTCAGTGCCCTAGCCGCTCGCCTCGGCCAATACGGATCGCGCAGCAACTCTCGCGCCAGGAAAACCATGTCGGCTTGCTCGCTCATCAGAATCGTGTCGGCCTGCGCGGGATCGATGATCATGCCCACTGCACCGGTGGGAATCTCCACTTCGCGTCGGATGGCTTCGGCGAACTCCACCTGATATCCCGGGCCAACCGGGATTTTCACGCCCGGTATCGCTCCGCCGCTCGACACGTCGACCAGATCCACGCCGAGCCCCTTGAACCTGCGACACAGTTCAATGGACTGCGCGATGTCCCACCCACCCGCTTTCCAATCGGTTGCGGAAATGCGTACCAACAACGGCAAGTTGTCCGGCCACGCCCCGCGCACCACCTGCGTGACGCGCACCACCATACGAATCCGATTCTCGAAACTGCCTCCATACGCATCTTTGCGGTGGTTGCTGAACGGCGAAAGAAACTGGTGCAACAAGTAGCCGTGCGCCGCATGGATCTCCACCACTTGAAAACCAGCCGCCAGCGCGCGGCGCGTTGCATTCTGGTATTCGATCAGGATTTCCTCGATCTGGCCGATGGAGAGTTCCTCTGGAACCGCGTAGCCATCGTCAAACGGCAGCGCGCTGGCCGAAACCGGAGTCCACGCCCCTTCTTCTTTGCTCAGCGGCCCGGCTCCAAGCCATGGAGCCTTGGTACTTGCCTTGCGGCCGGCATGGGCTAACTGGATCCCCGCCACCGCTCCCTGTTGCTTCACAAAATTCACAATCGGCCGCCATGCTTCCATGTGCGAATCCAGGTAGATCCCTGCATCCTGCGGAGAAATCCTGCCAATCGCGGAGACCGCGCTGGCCTCGGTCATTACCAGCGCCGCGCCCCCAACGGCTCGGCTGCCCAGGTGCACCAAATGCCAGGTTACGGGATGTCCTTCTTCCGCGGAGTATTCGCACATCGAAGAAACTACGATGCGATTCTTCAACTCAATGTCTCTCAAACGAAATTCAGTGAACAGCTTCATGCAGCTTCTGTGTTCTCCTTGGCTCCCTTTTCGGTTTCCTTCACCGGAGCGCGGTTCCCGAATAGCGCCGTGCCTACGCGTACTTCTGTCGCTCCCTCGGCGATGGCCGCCTCAAAATCATGCGACATCCCCATCGACAACGTCGGCAGCTTCCATCCCAGACGACTCTCCAGTCTATCCCGCAACGCGCGCAAACGTGCAAAGTATGGCCGTACCTGCTCCGCACTCTCCTGGTACGGCGGAATGCACATCAATCCACGAAATTGCAGCCGTTCGAGCGCGAGAATTTTCTCCGCCAATTCTTGCAAGCCTTCCTCGGCTACGCCTGTCTTCGTTTCTTCGCCACCCAGATGTACTTCGACTAACACGCGCAATGTCTCCCCGGCAGCTTTCCCCTCGCACGCACGATGTAATCTCTGCGCCAGTTCCCAATCATCTACCGAGTCCACAGAATGAAAGAGCCTCGCCGCCTTCCCAGCTTTATTGCTCTGCAGGTGCCCAACCAGCTGCCACGCGGCGCCGTGAAGATCATCGAGGCGCGGCCGTTTCGCTTCCCACTCCTGAACGCGATTCTCTCCAAAATGCCGCAACCCCGCTTCGTATGCTTCGCGAATCGCCTCGCTTGGATGCGTTTTCGATACACCGATCAAGGTAATCTCATCCGCATGGCGTCCGGCCTTCGCCGCCGCGGTTTCGATCCTCTCCCGCAACCTCGCTAGGTTTTCGCGAATCGTCATCTGCACTCCAGGCCGTAGTTTCGAGTCTGCGATAACTCCTTGTTGTTCGGGAGGGCACGGCTTTAGCCGCTGCGGGCCGCTTTTCGCAGTACTCACACAGACACTTTAGCCCTCCTCGGAATCGTAACACGGCCTTTTCATTGCCAGTGCTCCGTTCTCCGGTTACACTTGCTTGAAAATGGTGGCGCCCCCTCCGCCACGGAACGGTGCTATGACCACGCATGGATTACTGATCGCCATCGAGGGAATCGACGGCAGCGGCAAACATACCCAGGCGAATCTTCTGGAACATTCTCTGCGATCCAGCGGGTTTCCCGTT
This sequence comes from Candidatus Acidiferrales bacterium, assembly GCA_963735825.1. Taxonomy (GTDB): domain Bacteria; phylum Acidobacteriota; class Terriglobia; order Acidiferrales; family UBA7541; genus Acidiferrum. The sequence goes on along the minus strand of CAVTMR010000004.1, from coordinate 140,193 downwards.
TATTCCACCGGTTTCCCGCAATACGATTCCTGGTTCGGCCAGATGGTCGGCAAATTCCTCAATGGCGACTTCGGCCCACTGGAGAGCATCGACCCTCGCTTCACCGCCTTGCTCTACGCTGGCGACCGCTTCGAGGCCAAGCCGCAGCTCGAGTCTGCGCTGCGCGAAGGCAAAGTGGTGCTCGTGGACCGCTATGTCGGCTCCAATCTTGCCCATCAGGTGGCTCGCGCCCCTGCCGAGAAGCGCGCCGAACTTCTTCGGTGGATTGAGCACCTCGAGTATTCCATCTACGGCCTGCCTCGTGAGAACCTGATCCTCTATCTCCGTGTCCCGCCGCGTGAAGCCCACTCGTTGGTCGCTCGCAAGCCCGAGCGCAGCTATACCACCGCCAGACGCGACATCCTGGAGACCAATCTCCGGCATCTCGAAGACGCCGCCGAAATGTACGATATGCTTTCTCGCAGCCGCCCCTGGGCCACGATTCAGTGTTTCGATGCGCAGCGCAACGCCATGCGCCTGCCCGAAGAAATTTCCGCTGAAATGTTGGAAGCGGTAAGAACCCTACTGGTGATGAAAGGCGTAAGCTGAACGATGGGCTTTACCGAGTTCACCGGAAACCACAAGATTGTCGCGGCTCTGCGCGGTGCCCTGCGCTCGGGCCGCGTTCCCCATGCGCTGCTCTTCACCGGGCCACGCGGCGTTGGAAAGTTCACCCTCGCGCGCATGTTTGCGCAAGCCGCCAATTGCGAGCGTCTTACCGACGACTTTTGCGGTGCGTGCGCAACCTGCCTTTGCATCGCTCAGCTCTCAGACCCTCATCGCCTCATCGAGCAAGGTCTGGCCGAACGCGGTGAGAGCGCCGATGCCGCCACCGTCGAGCGCATTCCGCTGATCCTGCAACCTCATCCGGATGTATGGGCTCTGCTGCCCGACCCTGTCCGGCTGAAGAGCCCAGTGGCTCGTCCCGTTCTGCGAATTGGTCAGCTTCGGGCAGTCCAGCGCGCTGCCTACTTTCAGCCCGTCGGCCGCCGCCGCGTGTTCATCCTCGATGGCGCCGAAACCATGCGCTACGACGTTTCCAACGTTTTCTTGAAGGTCCTGGAAGAGCCGCCCGGCTCAGCAACCCTAGTTCTTACAGCCCCCTCTGCTTATTCCCTGCTGCCCACAATTGTTTCCCGCTGCATGCAATTTCATTTCGCGCCTTTGCCGCTATCCGAGGTTGAAGAGATCCTCAAGGCGCACGGCGGCCGAAAGCCCTCGGAGGCGAAACTTGCCGCGCAACTTTCGGAGGGGAGCCCGGGCCAAGCGATGGAGCTCGATATCGACGTGGCCGTCTCCAAGCGCAAGATGGCCTTGCAAACCTTGGAGCGGGCAGCTCGTGGCCAGGGATTTAGGGAACTCTTTTCAGACACCAATGCGTTGGCCAAAGATCGCGACTTCCCTTTCGAAGAGCTCATCGCCATCTACTATGGCCTGTTGTCCGACTTGCTGGAGCTCACGTCCGGCGCAAAAACCACCCTGCTTCGCAATCCCCATCTCGCCAAGGAATTAGAAGCTCTCGCGCGCGTCGTCAATACTTCCTGGGTCATGCGCGCAATTGCCGGCATCGATGAAGTGGCTGCCGGGGCTCGCCGCAATCTGAATCGCCAACTGGGCTTAGACGCATTGGCCGCGAGTTTATCTTCTTCCAGGGCGCCTGCCATCCAGAAATAATCTTCCTCTCGCCCTCCCGGGCAAAACAGGTGATAATGGGCGAAACGTAATTCCCGTCCGGCGCATCTAATCGGGTAGAAATACCCTTCTTATCCCAAGGAGCAGTCATGGTTAATCGCCGCATGTTCCGTCCCAGCTTCGCGGACGTTAAAGAGGCACCAGCGCCTCGCCCCCAGCACAACGGTCCCGCACCAAGCAAAAAACCCGCCCCTCCAGAAGTTACTCACGCCGAAAATTTTTACTGGGTCAAGCAGATGCAGAGCCGCACGCCGATGCTGGTGGTATTGGAAAGCGGCGAAGAACTCCGTGGCGTTATCGAATGGTACGACCGCGACTGCATTAAGCTCACTCGTCAAGGCTCGCCGAACCTTATGATTTTCAAACGCTTCATCAAGTACGTTTCTAAGGACGGCGAGGAAAACGGGCAGGGCAACGAGGAGTAATTCTCGATAGGTTCAGCGTCCAGCGCTGACGCCGCTGTGGTGTGAAAGTATGCTGACTATTTAGCCAGCGTGTGGGCAGAGGCCGCCGAAAACGTTAACAGCGCCTTCGCCGCCAGCGACCCGGATTCATTGAATATCTCACACTCTGTAACAATAAAGTTGCGCCCGGCGCGCAGGACCTTCGCGTCCGCTTTTATCGTCCCGCCGGGCACCGGCTCCAGGTAGTTGATCTTCAATTCCAGCGTGGCCAGTTCCACGCCCCGCGGCACCGCCGTATACGCCGCGATGGCCGCGGTAGTGTCCGCCAGCGCCGCCAATATCCCCCCGTGCACCACGCCGTGGATCTGCTTATGCCGCGGGTGCACGTCCAGCCGGAAGATCGCCCGCCCGTCGTGCACACTTTCCACATCGAATCCCAACAGCTCCGTAGCCATGCTTTCTTTCATGCGCTGCCGGACCAACTCCGTCACGCGTTCTTCCTCCTTGCTCATTTTCCGAGACATTCTTGTCTGCGCTCCTCAATAGGCCGTAAGGCCTCCATCCACCGGAATAGCAGTCCCTGTCATCCAGGATGATTCTTCCGAAGCCAGAAAGACCGCCAGTTCCGCAATATCGTCCGGCTTGCCGAATTTTCCCAGCGGCAACGTCGCCAGGCGTGTGTCCCGCGCTCGTCGGCCTTCCTCGCTCTTCGAAAATAGTTCGCGAATCAGATCTGTTTCCACAATCGCCGGACAAATGCAGTTCACGCGTATTTTTTCCTGCGCGTGATCCAACGCCATCGCTTTTGTCAGCATTGTAACCCCGCCCTTCGATGCACAATATGCCGCGCGGTCTTTCATCGCAACAAGCCCGAGCACCGAACCCACATTCACAATCGCGCCCCCGCCTGCTTGCCGCATGGCCGGCAGTACCGCTCGCGACATCAGAAATGGACCTTTTAGATTCGTGGCCATCAACCGGTCCCACTCTTCCACAGAAATGCTCTCTACCGTCGACACGCTCAATGCTCCAGCATTGTTCACCAATACATTCACGTGCCCGAATGCCTCTTCCGCGTCTTTCACCGCTCGGTAACTATCCGCTTCGCTGGACACGTCGCACACCGTCACCAGCGCTTCGCCTCCAGCTTGCCGTATGGCCTGCGCCACCTCCCCCAACTTTTCCCGCCGACGGCCAGCCACCGCGACCTTGGCCCCTTCGCGCGCCAGCGCCAGCGCAATCGCACGTCCTATGCCCGTCCCGGCGCCCGTTACAATCGCTGCCTTACCTGCCACCCGTGTCACGGAATCCCCCTAACCTGCGTCTAATCCGGTGTACTATGGCAGGCAATATGGTACGCCACTTTCTGGCCTGTCACCCGAGCTAGAGCGCAACATCGGCCTGTCAGTGGCTGGGATGTAGCGCGTCACGAGAATCACAAGAATTTCAGGTCCTCACTATGCGAATCGGCATCACTGGCTATCCTACATATGGCGGCTCCGGCGTCGTGGCGACCGAACTTGGCCAGGAACTTGCCGCTCGTGGACACGACGTTCATTTCATCACTTATGCCCCGCCGATTCGTATGAACCAAAATGATCCTCACATTCATTTTCACCAGGCAGCCGTCGTCTCCTATCCCCTCTTCGATCATTCGCCTTACACTCTCTCCCTTGCCACGGAAATGCTTGAGGTCTTCGAGAAAGAATCGCTCGACCTGCTTCACGTTCACTACGCCATTCCCCACTCCGTCAGCGCCTTGCTGGCGCGCTCCATGGCCGCTCCCCGCCGCCTTCCCTTCATCACCACTCTTCATGGCACAGACATCACTCTGGTGGGCAACAACCGCAGTTTCCTTCCCATCACCCGCTATTCCATCGAGCAGAGCGACGGCGTTACTTCGATTTCGCGATATTTGCTCGATCGCACGCTTAAGGATTTCGACATCAAACGCCCCATCGAGGTAATCCCCAACTTCGTCAATTGTGATCTCTACTTTCGCCAGCCTGATCCGAAATTGCGCGCAGCGTGGGCCCCGAACGGCGAGGTCATCCTGATGCACCTCTCCAATTTCCGGCCCGTCAAGCGGATCCTCGATGCGGTCGAGGTATTCGCCATGGTCTGCGAAAAAATGCCTGCCAAGCTCGTCATGATCGGTGATGGACCTGACCGCGGTCCGGCTGAAGAGTTGGCGCGTACCAGAGGGGTGGAGAACGACGTGATCTTTCTCGGCAAACAAAATGGTGTACAAGCCAAGCTCAGCCAAGCCGATCTATTTCTTTTGCCTTCTCAGTTGGAATCATTCGGACTCGCCGCGCTGGAAGCCATGGCCTGCGAAGTGCCGGTCATCGCCACAAATGTCGGCGGCGTCCCCGAAGTTGTCGAGCACGGCGTTGATGGCTACCTGGTAGAGCCAGGCGATGTGAAACTTGCCGCGAAGTACGCGATCGATCTGCTCTCGCGCGCCGACCGCGGCCGCGAAGTTGGCCAGCTTGCCCGCGCCCACGCCAAGGAAAAATTCTGCGCCAATGACGTGATTCCCAAGTACGAGCACTACTACGAACAAGTGCTCGCCCAGCAGCGCTCAACGGCCCGCGCCTAACCTCGCGTCTTCCTCCGCCAGCTTTTTCACCTGCCGAAACACCCTGCCATGGATTTGATGAACGATCTCATCGGTCCACAATCGCCAATACATCCCCGGCCACATGCGATTCTCGTATGTCGTCCATCCATCGAGCCTCGTCCGTCCACCCGGCAGTGCCGTGAGATAGAAATCCGCACGTTCCGGCTTGAAGTCGTGGTCTTCCAGATGCCGCACATGGATGTCGCCATAGGGCGACCACTCCTTCATCAGTGGCGGCTCTTCTGACACTGCAAAGGCAAAGTGCTTCCCTTCGTCCCACGCAAGAATCGGCTCACGAAACGCTCCCGTCGAAAAAATGCACTGGCGATCCGCAGTAAGCCCCGACCCGACCGTGCGGGCCTCGAGTGGATATGACATCCCCAATCGGAATACCCAGTGCACCGGCTCGTCGATTTGTGGAAAGGCCACAATTCTTTGCCACACCACTTCCGGCGGTGCCGCAATTTCCATGGCCGTGTGCACTTTGAATCGAGGTGTTTCCGCAGGCGCCCAGTGTTCGGCTCCCGCCAGCAAAGGGATGACTAGGAAGAGACCGAGCATCGTGTGAGGTTGTGGTTGCAGGTATCGTGGCTCCTGGATCTTGTACGCAAGAAGTGCCCCCAGTAGCGCGAGAGGAATGGCGATCGGAGCAGCCATTAGAATGCAAAAGATGCCTTCAATGGCGATGCCCACAAGGATCACGGCTGTGAGAACTACACTTAAGATGGCAACGAAGGCGCAATCGCCAAAACTTCTTGGCTGGCGATAGCAGTGCAGCCACGCCGAGAAATAGCCCATGAAAAATGGAATCGCCAAAAACAGGGTGAACCCGTATCCGCCGAGCACGCGAATTGAGAACAAGGTCAAGACAGTCCCGAAAATAGCACCCGCGAATGTCCCCAGCATCCCGCTGCCCCACTTTGAATTCGGCAAGTAGGTCTCCAGAATGCCCCAGCCCCCTTTTGCTGCCATTTCTTGGTCTTCGCGACTTGGCAAGAGACACAGAAGCAGAAAGAAAACTACGTTCACGGCGGGAATGAAGAAAAGAAAGACCAATCGGCTCGCCACGCCCGCATCGCGAAGCCGCTTCACTGTCATCGCAACACCGGCCCAGATAAACGGCACTGCCACCAGCGCCATCGTCACGAGAAACCGTTTCTCCTCGGCGCTGAGAGGGTACGGCTGGTTCAGCATGCCCAAAGGGGTCATGTAATTCATCAATCCCCAGCTCTGTTGGTGAATTTGCATGGCCAGGACGCGATCGATGTTGTGTTTTATAAGGGTGAGGACCATCCCGGTCAGGGTGTACGCTGCGCGGCTAACTCGGCCTTGCATCGTGAACAAATCCCGGATCTTCATGGCCGCGCTCTCCTCCTTGCTGACAAGCTCAACCCCGTTTGAAGTCACACACTGCTGAGTCCGCGGCCGGACAACTCCGATGGGCAGCCACCCAGCGGTAGGCAACATGCCAAAGCGGCATCATTCCCGGGATCTTTGCCAGCCATGCCAGTGGCTGCGCCCACCAAATTTCCCGGGTCATCGCCACTACGGCATCCGCTCCGCCAAACTGCGTCCCATCGCAAAGCAAGAATCGCAGCTCACGCAAAACGTCAGCGTCGCGCAACCCTAGAAGCGCGCTTACTCGCGGATCCTGCAACGGTGCCACCGCAAAGCCGCGCCGCCGCAGTACGGGAGCCATCCAGCGCGCGATCCGCGTGCAGAACCCGCATTGCGCATCAAAGAACAGCCAGCCCTGCGCGTGTCTTCCCTTTCCGTCGGTGTACTCGCTCGCCATTGAAATCATGTCGGCTTCCTCTTTGCCTTGTTGTCTGTGTTTCTTCCTTTGTTTCTGGGTTTTTCTCTGTGGCCCTTTGTGACCTCTGTGGCGAAGCTCTTGCCCTTGGTTCTCTCTTTTGTCTGCGTCCTTCAACCCACCTTTTTCTCGCTTCTCAACAGCGTGATCACTTTCCCTCTCAGTTTTCCCACGCCTTTCAGCGCTCCCGTCGGCATTCGCAGCACTTCCTCAAACAGCCCGCTCATCGTCGTCAAAAATTCCAGCATGCTTTCCAGGCGCTCCCGCGTGTACGCGTCGCCTTGCCCGCCCGCTTTCACTTCCTGCACGCACTCATTCAAAACGCGCAAAGTAGGATCGATTTCGCGCCGCTTTCTCTCCTCCGACACGGTCCGAAAAATCTCCCAAACGTCCTTGGTTGTCTCGAAGTGGTCCCGCCGGTCTCCGAGCACATGCACGACCCGGACGATTCCCCAACCCTGCAATTCGCGAAGGCTCGTGCTGACGTTCGATCGCGCCACGGAAAGTGTCTCCGATATCACATCCGCTGGCAGTGGTTTCGGCGACAGGAACAGCAGCGCGTGCACCTGCGCCACCGTGCGATTGATCCCCCACTTTGTGCCCATCTCGCCCCAGTGCAGGATGAATTTCTGCGCCACCGGCGTCAGCGTTGTTTGCGTCTCTCTAGGTTGTTCGCTCACGTGTTTCCTCCAGACTTCTCTGTATTCGCTCTTTCGATTTCACATGCACTTCTCGTTCGCGTACTCTTCGGACAAGGTCCCGCGCCGCTCCCGGCCACGTCGGAAATTCAAATTGAAAACCATGCTCGAGAAGTCTGCCGGGAACCACTCGGCGACTTTTCAGCAGCAATTCCGACTCCGTGCGGTGCACGAACGTCGCCACACGCAACATCCACTCGCGCGCAGGAAGCCCAAATCCGATTCCCCACGCTTCGCGTACCGCTCGCATGAAATCGCCATTGGGCAATGGCGTCGGCGCGGTTACATTCACCACGCCATCAATCTCTTCACGTTCAATCAGGTAGTCCACCGCCCGCGCAAGATCCTGGTCGTGAATCCAGGACATGTACTGCTTCCCACGGCCAGCTGCTCCGCCTAAACCCAGATGGACCAGCCGCAGAAGCTGCCTGAAAATGCCGCTGGGATCGGGACCCATCACCATGCCTCCGCGGAGAGCTACCTTGCGGGTCCGCGGTGTGACCGCCCCAAAGAAACTAGCCTCCCACCGCGTGGCGACGTCGATGCTGAATCTCCAGCTTGCCGGCGCATCGGCTTCCCTTCCGCCACTCTCCCCCGAGGCCTCGTCCATGGCGCGATCGAAACTGTGTCGGTAGATGGTCGCGGTACTCGCGTTCATCCAGACCTTGGGAGGGTGCGCAAGGCCACGAATTGCTGCTCCCAAAACCTCAGTCGAGCGCAGTCGCGATTCCAGGATTTGGCGCCGGTTCCCGGCGTTGTAACGGCAATTCACGCTTCGCCCGGTGAGATTGATCAAGACGTCTACGTCCTCTAGGGCACTCGCCCAGTCGCCAAGGCTTTCCGCGTCCCAAGGCAGAGCCCGCCAAAGAAGCCCATCCTTCTCCAGTCCCGGTGGGTTCCCCATAGCCCTGGCGCGACCTGCGCTGCGTGTCAGGACGGTCACATGATGCCCGAGACCGGAAAAATGGCGCGTTAGAATCCGGCCTATCTGTCCGGTTCCTCCGGGAATGACGATTCGGAGCCCCTTGCTGCTGGTTTCCATGTAGCCCTCCTCTCGCTCAGCCTGAATAAACAGTAAGATCAGGTATTTCTGTTAATACAGAATATACAGTACACACGAATTCCTGTCAAGCCCTTTCCTGACTGGTTGTTTTGGGGATTTCTGCTAGAACACGCTGACTTCCGGCAGCGCCGGCACCAACTCCGGAACGTCAATCCGAATGGTAGTTCCCTGCCCCTCGTGGCTCTCGATTTCCAGGCGGAAATCGGTTCCGTACAAAACACGTAAACGCTCGCGCACATTGCTCAATCCAATTCCCTCCACGTAGACGTGCGGCAATTTCTCTTCGGAAATGCCCACACCGCTATCCGCGATTTCAATGTGCAGACGTCCGTCGCGATTCGACGTGCGCAGGTAGATCCGCCCGCCCTCAAGTTTCGGCGCCAAGCCGTGCTTCAAACTGTTCTCCACAATCGGCTGCAGCAGCATGCTGGGGATAAACGTATCCAGCGTGTCGACATCGATCTCCTTCACGATGTCCAGGTTGTCCTGCCCGAATCGCGCCACCTCAATATCCAGGTAATCATCGATGAACGATAGTTCCTCCCGCAGCGGGACAAACGTCTCGTGCTTGCGCAGCAGCCTCCGCAAGATGTTGCTCAGCTTCAGCACCACGCCTCGCGCCGTGTCGGGATCCAGGCGAATCAGCGCCGTCACGGTATTCAACGTATTAAACAAAAAGTGCGGATTGATCTGGCTGGAAAGCGCATCCATCCTGGCGCGCAAAAGCAATTGCTGGTGCCGTTCCAGGTTCATCTCAATGCGCGTGTTGTTCCAGATTTTCAGCGGCGCCGCGACAGACATCAAAGTTCCTATTACCACGATCGGGAGCTGCCAGTTCCAACCCGGATCGATCGCGAATAGCCACTTCGGATTCGTGGCAAGCACCAGCGCCACGCGGCCAAGCTCCAGACCGACACACGTCAGCAGCGGCAACATTTCCCAAAGAAATTCCCGTTCGCTCACGAGGCGCATAATGGCCTTGGGAATGTTCAGGAAGGTGAAGGGACCGAAGTTCCACAAATCTTCTTTGTCGGGAATCAGTTGCCGGATTAATCCGCCGAGCAGTCCCGCGGTCGCCGCAGCAGGCATCGCCAGCCATTCGTGGGCCATCAGCGCGGGAATAGTCGCAATCGCGCCTCCCAACGGGCCCACCACGCGGCCTCCGAGCAGTCCCATCAGGAACGCGCCCTCCAGCGACAAGTCAGCGAACCGGTAAGCGGGGCTCACCAGCCGCAACGTCACGCCGACGATCAAGGGCGGCGTCATAAACAGCATCAATTTCAACTTTTGGTCGGAATCGCGCTCCTCGGTGAACAGCACTCGCCGAAAGGTGTTCCACCGCGCCAGCAACGCGGCGATCGACGACGCCACGCCCACTTTTAGCAGCAACGTGAACAATATCTCTTGAAGTGTCGGTGAGTTTTCCATGTACCTGGGCAGTCTCGTTTACGCTAGCCAAACGCTGCCCTATTGTAAAGAACTCCCTCGGTCGACATTGCCCCACGCCTATGGCAGCCGCGATTGGCGCGCCGCCTCCCTGCTATACTGGACCATTCTTATGAACACGAAATCATCCGCAAGAAAGCCCAGGCGATCGCCCCCGCAACCTGTGCAACTAATTGCGCACGCCGTCCTTCCCACGCGCTACGGCCCATTCACGATCTACGGTTTCAAAGGAAATGGTCCTCAGGAAGAAGCCGTTGCGCTCGTACGGGGAAATCTGAACGGCCGCAAAGCGCCGCTGGTTCGCGTACATTCGCAATGCCTGACCGGCGATGTGCTCACATCTTTGCGCTGCGACTGTCGCGCTCAACTCGAGCTCTCGCTCAAGAAAATCGCCCAATCCCCCTCGGGAATCCTCCTCTATCTTCCACAAGAGGGCCGCGGCATCGGCCTGATGAACAAGCTGCGCGCCTACCAGCTACAGGATGGCGGCATGGATACCGTCGAGGCCAACGAATCACTCGGGTTTGCCGCTGACGCGCGCGAGTACGAATTCCCCGCCAGAATCCTGAAGAAACTAGGCGCCCGGCGCATCCGCTTGCTTTCCAATAATCCCGACAAAGTTCGACAACTGGAATCCGCGGGAATCCAAGTAGCGCAGCTCGTGCCCTGCCAGCCGCGCATTTCGCGAATTTCCCGCCGCTACCTGAAAACTAAGAAGCACAAAATGGGACATCTGCTTCAGGGCGTCTAACCTCGATCCGTGCTCTTCCAGGAGGTTTTATGACACCGGTGATCCAACAAAGCGTGCTCTTCCGTACCTCTCCTCAGGTTCTCTTCGATCTTTATCTCGACTCGCGCCGCCATTCTCTTTCGACCGGCGCCCCCGCTACCATCAGCCGCAAGGTGGGCGGAAAATTCAAGGCATTTGAAGGACAGCTCGAAGGTAAGAATCTGTTGATTGTTCCGGGCAAGCAAATCGTGCAACTCTGGCGGGCCACTCACTGGAGGAAGCAGGACTGGTCAATCTTGATTTTGAGCTTCAGTGCCGTCACTGGCGGCGCTGAAGTCGACCTCATCCACGTTGGCGTTCCCGCGTACGACCACAAGGGCGTCAGCACGGGCTGGCCGCAATATTATTGGCGCCCGTGGAAGAAATACCTCAGCAAATCCGTCGCGAAGTAGTTCGGCCCCACCGGCTGATAAATCGCATTTCGCGAGGACACACCTTCACAGTTGGCGAAAAAACTCGAATTCTGTCATTCCGAACGGAGTCTGCGGAGTGAGGAACTCTGCGCCATCGCACGTCTTTTACGCGATGAATCCCTCTTGGGTCTCTTACCTACCCGCCGCCAACGAACTGTACAATCTCCAACTTGTCCCCGTTAGCCACCCGCGTCTCTTCCCACTTTACCTTTGCCAGGATTTGCAAGTTGTATTCGATCGCCACGCGTCCCACATTCAACCCCAACTGATCCAGCAGCTCTCGCACGGTGGTGCCCGGCGCCGTCTCGCGGCTTTCCCCGTTCACCTGAATCACAATTCCGTTGGTCATGGCCTGCTCACAACTCACACTGTAGGCATTTTCGGTTTCGCGCGCAACGCAAACCGCAAGTGCCCCTCGCCATCTTGCTTCACCGCGCGAATCGCGAGCGCCGCGTCGCCGCCACCAATTTTCGGCATCTCAAATTCGATCTGCGCCTGGCCGGACTCTCCTGCCTCTGCCGCATAAACGAGCGGTTCCACGCTGCCCTCAATTTGCGCTTCCACTTTGGCCCTGGCCACCGGCTCGCCATTTTCTTCGTTCACCGATACCTGCAACGAAGCGCGTTTCCCCGTGAGCCACGATTTCGCATTCGTCAGTTCCACGCGCAGTTTCCGCCGCACCTCGGCCATGGCGGGTGGCTCAGGCGGAATGGCAGCCGTTTCTCCCGCCGGTCCTTCCGCGCGCGGAATGCTCAGTTGGATCACCCCGGCGCGCATCTCCTCCAGCACCGTGCGGTGTTGCTCATCGAGGCGCAACTTCAACGCTTGTTCGCGATCACTGTCTAGGGGCAATAGATCGAAGTAACTATTCGTGCGCCGGTGCAGCACGCGTCCACGGTAATAGACCGTCGTATCGATCAGCGCATGCGACGCGCCGCGATCTTCCGTCTGCACGTGATAAACAATCGTTCCCAGCGTGACGTTTGTGTTGTGCCCGAATACCATTCTTCCGGCCGTCCCATTCCCGCCTCAGCGCTACTTGCCACCACTCTTCCGTTTTTTCACCGGAACATTTGACCCGGTGGCTCCCGAATCGTTATTATAACCCTTCGACCATGACGCCTTCCGGCCTACATTCGTACGTTCCCCTTCTAATACACCTCATCGTGGCGGCAATTCTTTCGGGCGCGCTCATCACTCTCTCCACGGTGATCGGCTGGCGACGCCCTAACAAGGCCAAACAGCAGCCCTACGAGTGTGGCATAACACCCACAGGCGACGCGCGCGAACCGTTCTCCGTAAAGTTTTACCTGGTAGCAATGGTCTTCATCCTGTTCGATGTGGAAGCTATTTTTCTTTACCCCTGGGCTTACATTTTCAAGGATTTAGCTCGCAACGTAGAGACGCGGTGGTTTGGGTTCATAGAGATGATGATGTATGTAGCCATTCTCCTGGTCGGTTATATCTATCTGTGGAAGAAGGGCGCGCTCGACTGGAACAAATCGAAGAAATAGCGCCAGCCCCTCAAGGACCTCAGTAACGTGAGTAACGTGACGCAACTTGTCGACGCAAAGGCTAATGTTGTAGTCCAGCAACTTCGCAATTGGAACGCGAGGGCAGTCTCACAGGTCATTGAGTATCACGGTCAGACCACCCTCGTCGTGCCCAAGGAGCTTCTGCGGGACACCGCCCTGCAGTGCAGAGACAATCCCGCCCTGAATTTCAATCTGTTGAGTGATGTCACCTGCGTGGATCGTTTTCCCTTCGAACCGCGCTTGGAGTTGAACTACCAGATGATCTCCATCCCTCGCACCGCCCGCATTTCCCTACGCACCAGCGTTTCCGCCCAGCAGCCATTCGTCGATTCGCTCATGCCCGTGTGGCCCGGCGCCAACTGGCTGGAACGCGAAGTCTTCGATCTTTTTGGCATTCACTTTGAAGGACACACCGATCTCCGCCGCCTGCTCTTACCCGAGGGCTTTGTTGGTTTTCCTCTTCGCCGGGATTTCCCGACGGAGGGTCAGCGCTAATTTCCGCCGCGCGGGTTGAATCTCATGACTACTACGGTTGAAACAACACTCGGTACCTCCAAAACAATGGTCCTCAACATGGGACCTCAGCACCCTTCCACGCACGGTGTGCTGCGCGTATTGCTGGAACTGGACGGCGAAAACGTCGTTACTTCCGACCCCGATATCGGCTATCTGCACACCGGTATCGAGAAGAGTTGCGAAGACAAGACTTATTCCCAGGCGATCACGCTCACCGATCGCATGGATTACCTGAACCCGCTGGGAAATAACCTCGTCTATTGCCTTGCCGTCGAAAAACTTCTCGGCCTGGAAGTACCCAAACGCGCGCAGTACATCCGCGTGATGCTGGTCGAACTGCAGCGCATCTCTTCGCACCTGGTTTGGCTGGGCACGCACGCCCTCGACATGGGCGCAATGTCCCTGATGCTCTATTGCTTCCGCGAGCGCGAAGAAATCCTGAAAATCTTCGAGCGCTTCGCTGGACAGCGCATGATGACCAGCTTCATCCGCATTGGCGGACTCGCGCTGGAACCTCCGGCAGGGTGGCGCGAAATGGTCAAGCGCTTTCTGGAGATGATGCCGCCGCGCGTCGACGAGTATGAAGGGCTGCTCACGGAAAATCGCATCTGGCAGGGGCGCCTGAAGGGTATCGGTTATCTGTCGCCCGAGCAACTCATCGCTCTCAGCACCACGGGCCCAGGTCTTCGCGCGGCAGGCGTGGCCTTCGACAATCGCAAAGCGTTTCCTTATTCCTCGTACGAGGAGTTCGATTTCAATGTGCCCACACGCACGGAATCCGATTGCTACGCTCGCTACCTGGTGCGGGTTCTGGAGTTGCGCGAGAGCCTGAAGATTGTCCGCCAGGCCATGGACAAAATCACGGACCAGGGCCCGTTTAAAGCCGACGCTCCTGGCATTATTCCGCCGCCACGCGAAAAGATGAAAACGGAGATGGAAGCTCTCATCTACCATTTCAAGATTTTCACCGAGGGGTTTTCTCCGCCGCCGGGCGAAGCTTATGTCGCCGTTGAATCACCCCGTGGCGAACTGGGCTGCTTCGTCGCCAGTGATGGTTCTCCGAAACCGTTGCGCGTGCATTTCCGCGCGCCATCATTCGTTAATCTGCAGGCTCTGCCATTCATGATCAAGGGCCAGTTGATTGCCGACGTCGTCGCCTGCATAGGTACAATCGATATCGTCTTGGGAGATGTGGACAGATAATCCTATGGAACTTACTCCCCAACTCGCCGCGAAATTCGAGAAGCTGCAGAACGCCTACCCGGTCAAGCGCAGCGCCCTGATCCCCATGTTGATGTATGCGCAGGACGAGTTCGGGTACATCACCGATGACATCATTCACGAAATAGCCCGCCGCCTCGACCTGCGTCCCGTGCAGGTGGAAGAAACCTTGGAGTATTACTCCATGCTGCACCGCAAGCCCGTCGGCAAACACCACGTGCAGGTTTGCACCAACGTGGCGTGCATGCTGCGCGGCGGCACGGAACTCCTGGAACACGCGAAAAAGCGCCTGGAAATCGGCAACCGCGAAACCACGAAAGATGGCATGTTCTCTCTGGAAGAGGTCGAATGTATTGGCGCCTGCACCGGCGCACCCGCCATGCAGGTGAACTACGACTTCTACGAGAACGTCACCACCCGCAACTTTGATCACCTCATCGAAGAACTCGACAAGGGTCAGCGCCCCGCTCCCGTCCCCATCACTTCCGGCGCGCTGCACGAACGCAACAAGCTCGAGACTCCTCTCCTCAGCAAACGCTGGGGCATCCAGGATTCGCGCAAAATCGATGTTGCCCTGCAACTCGGCGCCTATCAGGCCTTGGACAGGGCACTGAAGCAATTCACGCCGGAACAGCTCATCGACGAAGTGAAGAAATCCAATCTGCGCGGGCGGGGCGGGGCGGGATTTTCTACCGGCATGAAATGGTCCTTCGTGCCCAAAAACTCACCCAAGCCCAAATATGTAATCTGCAATGCCGACGAGTCCGAACCGGGCACCTGCAAAGATCGCCCGCTGATGGAGATGGATCCCCACCAGTTGATCGAAGGCATCACCATCGCCGGCCGCGCCATCGACGCGCATCGCGGATTTATCTATATTCGCGGCGAATATCGCTACGTCCTCGATATCGTCGAAACCGCCATTGAGGAAGCCTACTCGCGCGGCTACTTGGGCAAGAATATCTTCGGTTCCGGCTTCGATTTCGATTTGTTGATTCATACCGGCGCGGGCGCCTACGAGTGCGGCGAAGAATCGGCGTTGATGGAATCGCTCGAAGGCAAGCGCGGAAATCCTCGCATCAAGCCTCCCTTCCCGGCCGTGGTGGGCTTGTATGGCTGCCCGACGATCATCAACAATGTCGAAACGCTCAGCGCTGTGCCGGCCATCATTCTGGAAGGCGGCCAAGCCTACGCAAATCGCGGCACGCCGAAAAATGGCGGCACGCGCCTGCTCTGCGTATCCGGCCACGTGAATAAGCCCGGCATCTACGAAATCCCGCTGGGCATGAACATGAAGAAGTTTCTCGAAGAAGTTGCGGGCGGCGTCCGTGACGGAAAGAAACTCAAGGCCATCATTCCCGGTGGCAGCTCCTGCCCGGTGTTCAAGGCCGATGAAATCGATATCGCCATGGACTACGACACCGTCGCCAAGGCCGGCTCGATGCTCGGCTCCGGCGGCATGGTGGTCATCGACGAAGATACCTGCATGGTTGACATGGCTCGCCGCATCATGCACTTCTACGCCCATGAATCCTGCGGCTGGTGCATTCCCTGCCGCGAAGGAACGTCCTGGCTGCAGAAGACCCTCGACCGCTTCCATGCGGGCTACGGCCGGCAAGAGGACATCGACCTCATCGGCGATCTTGCGTCGAACATGCTGGGCCGCACATTTTGCCCGCTCGGCGACGCCGCAGCCATGCCCACCATCAGCATCGTGAAAAAGTTTCGCAACGAGTTTGAAGATCATTTACAAGGACGTTGCGCTTACAAATCCGCTGAAGCTTTGATCGGTTCGCGGTAGGCTCTCATGGCAGAAACTAAGCTCATCAATATGAAGATTGACGACCGTGACGTTCAGGTCCCCGCCGGAACCCTGGTCATCGAAGCGACGCGGCGTCTCGGTATCGAGGTTCCATCATTCTGTTACTACCCCGGGTTGGCACTCCAGGCCGCATGCCGCATGTGTCTTGTGGAAGTGGAGAAAATGCCCAAGCTGCAGACGGCCTGCACCCTGGTCGCCGGCGAAGGCATGGTGGTGCGCACCGATACCCAACCGGTGCGCGATGCGCGCAAGTTCATGTTGGAGTTCCTGCTGTCGAATCACCCGCTCGATTGCCCGGTATGCGACAAAGGCGGCGAGTGCGAATTGCAGGACATGGTATTTCGCTATGGCGCCGATTTCAGCCGTTTCACCGAAGAAAAAATTCACCGGCCGGAAGAGAAATGGTCTGATCTCGTTTATTACGACGCGCCGCGCTGCATCCTTTGCTATCGATGCGTGCGCGTGTGCGACGAAGGCATGGATGTGAAGGCCCTCGGCGTGGGCATGCGCGGGGCGCACTCCATCATCATTCCCAATGAAGGCGATCATCTCGATTGCGAAGAATGCGGTATGTGCATCGATATCTGCCCGGTCGGCGCGCTGACCAGCGGCACCTATCGCTACAAAACCCGGCCGTGGGAGATGAAATATGTCTCCACGATCTGCACGCATTGTTCCAACGGATGCAAGACCACTCTCAGCGTGCGCAATCACGAAATTATGCGCGCCAACAATCGCGACCTTTCCGGTATTAACAAGGAATTCCTGTGCGTGAAGGGGCGCTTCGGATTTGATTTTACGACGCATAAGGAGCGCATCAAGCAACCGCTGCTGCGCAAAGACGGAAAACTCTATCCCGTTTCCTGGGAAGAAGCTGCACAAGCCGCCGCGCAGCGATTGAACGAGTTTCACGGCGCGTACGGCCCCGATTCGGTCGGCTTCATCGGGTCCAACCGCACCTCAAACGAAGAGAATTACCTCTTGCAGCGGCTGGCGCGCGCCACGTTTGGCACCAACAACGTCGATCATCACCGCACCGCCGATTACACCGGCCTGGTCACGGCACTTGGCGACCGCGCCGCGGACTCCTCGCTCACGATGGAGCAGCTCTATCAATCGAAAGTTGTCCTGCTGATTGGCAACGATCCCACAAATCAGAATCCCTTCGTGGCTTGGCAGATTCGCTCGGGAATTCGCCACCACGGCGCCAAACTATTCATTCTGAATTCGCGTGAAATCAAGCTGAAAGACAAGGCTCACCAATTCGTGAGCGTTCCCTCGGGCCAGGAAGCCGCTGCTGTTCGCTGGCTCGCGACCGCCGAAGGACAATTCCCGCAGGAAGTAATCGACCAGCTTGGCGCACTGAAGTCCGCGCTCGCAAACGAGAGCGACGTCGCAATCGTTTTTGGCTCCGAAATCGTTGGCTCGGCTATTGCAGATCTGGTTGCGTTTGGCTCCTCGCTGCAAGCCGGCCAGACTCGCTACATGGCTCTCGGCGATTACGCCAATTCGCGCGGCGCCGCGGATATGGGTTTGCTCCCCGACCGCCTGCCGGGCTATACCTATCTCGACAATAAGACCGCGGCGGAAATCTTGGAACGGCATTGGGGTGCCAAGCCTCCCACGAAGCCGGGCCTTACGACTCCGCAGATGGTGGAAGCCGCGCAAGCTGGAACCTTGAAGGCACTCTATGTCGTCGGTGCGAATCCTTTCGCTCATTTCGGCAAACCAGGAGCGGGTCGCGGCAGTTTGCAGCTCCTTGTGGTTCAGGAAATGTTTCTGACCGAAACCGCTCAACTAGCCGACATTGTTTTTCCGGCGGCCTCGGCCTATGAAAAAGAGGGCACCGTCACGAACACGGCCGGCGAAGTGCAGTTGCTGCGCAAGGGTGCTGAAGTGATGGGCACGCGCTCGGATTTCGATCTGCTGCGTATCTTGTCACACCAGCTCGAACGCCTCGGCCTCGGCAAGGCCTTCCATTTCAAGGATCCCTTTGTCGTGTTGGACGAAATACGCAAGACTGTCCCGGGCTACAATCTGCATCCCGCGGAACTGCTCACCGGTGGCGCCGAACCAACGAAGCTGCAATTCAGCAAGAATGGTCATGCGCCCTATGACGTTCCCGTTCAACTCATTCGCTCCGCCAACGATACTCTCTTCACTAGCGGCTCTCTCACCCGTTTTTGCACCATGATGCATTCTCTGCCGGAGGCGGAAGCCAAACCGTGAGCGAATTCCTGCACCAGTACGCGTTCCTCATCGTTCCGATCATCAAGGTCGCCATTCTCGTCCTCGTGGTGCTCACCGTGGATGCCTACCTGACGTGGCTGGAGCGCAAAGTGATCGCGCACATCCAGGCACGCTGGGGACCGCACCGCGTCGGACCTCATGGCCTGATGCAACCGCTGGCGGACGGATTGAAGTTGATCTTCAAAGAAGATCCCATGCCGGCCAACGTGGACAAGCCGGCGTACTTCATCGCCCCATTTGTTGCGTTGATGTTGGCGATGACGTCCTTGGCGGTAATTCCTTTTGGCCCGCAGAAATTTACGCTCTGGGGATACGAATCGTCCCTGGGCATCGCGGACGTAAACATCAGCTTGCTGGTGCTGTTCGCCATCACCGCGCTGGGCGTATATGGCGTTGCGCTGGCCGGTTGGGCTTCCAATAACAAGTACTCCCTCCTCGGCGGGCTGCGTAGCTCCGCCCAGATGATCAGCTACGAACTGGCGCTGACCCTATCCGTAGTCGGCGTCTTGTTGATTGCCGGCAGCTTCAGCCTGCGCGAGATTGTGGAGCAGCAGGGCACCTCAAACCTTGGTTTCCTCAGTTGGAACCTGTTGGGCTTTGGCCAGGGCATCGGTTTTACGCAAATCATTGGATTTTTCTGCTTCTTCATCGCGGCGATTGCGGAAACAAACCGCGTGCCATTCGATTTGCCGGAAGCGGAATCGGAACTCGTCGCGGGTTTTCACACTGAATACGCCAGCATGAAGTTCGCCATGTTCTTCATCGGCGAATACACCAGCATGGTCGCCGTTTCCTGCCTGGCCACCATCCTCTTTTTTGGCGGCTGGCTCTCGCCGTTCCCCGCTTCGTGGACGTTTACATACTACGTGCCGTCGCTTCTGTTCATTCCTTTTGGCCTCTGGATGATTTACGATGGCATCCATTATGAGAATATTTTCGGGCGCATCGTGCTGCCTGGAATCGGTACCGTCCTCACGGTAGTCGGCATCGCGCTGATCCTCTTTCCGCCAGCGAACCATCTCCTGCAGGGGCTCTTCTGGTTTGTGCTCAAGGTGTTTATCTTCATGTTTGTATACATCTGGATGCGCGGCACGCTGCCTCGCTTCCGCTATGACCAATTGATGAGCTTTGGCTGGAAGTTTCTGCTGCCGGTTTCCATCGCGAACGTGGTTCTCACGAGCGCCGTGATTCTGTGGAGAATGCACTAATGAACGCGTCACTGGCGATTTTCTTCGTCCTCGCTGCCGTTGCGGTAGCTGCCGCGGTCAGCCTGATTCTGCAGCGCCATCCGATTCACAGCGCGCTTTCGCTAATCGTCGTCATGGTCGCGCTCGCGGGCCTGTACCTTCTGATGGGTGCCGAGTTCGTTGCCGCCGTTCAGATCATCGTGTATGGCGGCGCGGTCATGGTTCTCTTCGTCTTCGTCATCATGCTCCTGAACGCCGGCGAAGAGGAACACACGAACTTTTCCAAGCTTGCGGCCTACGCGGGCATTCCCATGGCGGTTGCCGTCGCCGGACTGATCGCCGCGGCCATCACGCGTTCAACCCTGCCGCCCGCACAGGATCCCACGGCGCTCACCTCCACCAAGTCGCTCTCCATGCTTCTTTTCCAGGATTTTGTATATCCCTTCGAACTTACTTCCTTCCTGATTCTGGTGGCTATCCTCGGCGCGATCGTCCTCGCTCAGCGGGAGGGCAACTAGCATGATCCCCACCAACTACTACCTCATCCTGAGCGCAATTCTGTTTGGACTGGGCATGATCGCGTTCGTTTTCAAACGCAACATCATCACCATTTTCATGGCCATCGAACTGATGCTCAATGCCGTCAATCTGGCCTTCGTGGCCTTCAGCAAGGCCTTTGGAAAGTCCGACGGCGAGGTTTTCGTACTCTTTGTAATCGTGGTGGCGGCTGCGGAAGCGGCTGTGGGTCTTGGAATCATCATTCTGACGGCACGCAATCGACGTTCGCTCAACGTCGAGCGTGTGGATCTTCTCAAACTCTAATGCATCCCATACTCGATTATCTGTGGATCATTCCGCTGCTGCCGCTCGTGGGCTCAGCGATCAACGGCATTTTGGGTTGGAACTGGTCCAAGACCAGCATCAACGCCGTGGCCCTAGGTTCCACCGGCTTGTCGTTTCTCTGCGCTATCGAAGCCGTTCGCGAATTCCTCGATTACTTCGCCCAGTACCATCAGCCATTCACGAAACACTTTGTTGACTGGATCGTTGCTTACAAAGACTTGACCATCGGCTTCGATCTGCAAATCGATCATCTGACCGTGGTGATGCTGCTCGTTGTCACCGGCGTTGGCTTCCTCATCCACATCTACTCCACCGGCTACATGGCGCATGAAGAGGGCTACTTCCGCTTCTTTGCATACATGAATCTCTTCATGTTTTTCATGCTGCTCCTCGTCCTGGCAGCAAACTATGTTGTGCTCTTCGTAGGTTGGGAAGGCGTGGGGTTGTGCAGCTACCTGCTGATTGGGTTTTACTACCTGAAGCATTCGGCAGCGCAAGCCGGCAAGAAAGCGTTCATCGTCAACCGCATTGGTGACTTCGGCTTCATGCTGGGGATGTTTCTACTGTTCCGTACATTCCACTCGCTCGACTTTCACACGGTCTTTGAGGCCGCTTCGCAACCCAACGTGGCTCACGAGGGCCTCGGCCAGTTTGGCGTCCTCACAGCAGCCTGCCTCTTGCTCTTCATGGGCGCGACCGGCAAATCCGCGCAGATTCCCCTGTACGTTTGGCTGCCGGACGCCATGGAAGGCCCCACGCCAGTCAGCGCCTTGATTCATGCCGCCACCATGGTCACGGCCGGGGTGTACGTCGTGGCTCGCTCGCACGTGCTCTTCCTGCATTCCGAAACCGCCATGTACGTCGTGGCCATCGTCGGCTGCGCCACCGCCTTCTTCGCCGCCACGATTGGCCTCGTTCAATCCGACATCAAGAAGGTCCTGGCCTATTCCACCGTCAGCCAGTTGGGGTACATGTTCCTAGGCTGCGGTGTGGGCGCCTTCAGCGCTGGCATCTTCCACTTGATGACCCACGCGTTCTTTAAAGCTTTACTCTTCCTCTCCGCCGGTAGCGTGATTCACGCCATGGGCGGCGAGCAGGACATGTGGCAGATGGGCGGCCTGGCTTCGAAAATCAAAGTCACCTTTTGGTGCATGCTCTTTGGAACCATCGCCATTGCCGGATTCTTTCCTTTCGCGGCGTTTTTCTCTAAAGATGCCATCCTGTTCGCGGCCTTCAATTCGCAGCATGACGGAAAGGCACTCTACGGCGTGGGGTTGTTCGCCGCAATTCTCACGTCGTTCTACATGTTCCGCCTGGTCTGGCTCACGTTTTTCGGCAAAAACCGCTACGACGAACATCATGTCCATGTCCACGAATCCCCCAAGAACATGACCGTGCCGCTGATGATCCTGGCATTTCTCTCGCTGACCGGGGGCTGGTTCGCCTTCCCTGCCCTGTTTGGGGGCAAAGATTACTTCACGGACTTTCTGTCACCGGTATTCGGCTCCGGCGAAATCGCTGGCGGAGAGGCGCTCCATTCCCTCGAGCTCACGCTTTCTGGCGTAGCGATGGTTGCAGCCACGCTGGGCTTGGTCGTGGCATGGCGCATGTATTCCAAGGACGTGAAGCGCGGGCCCGAGACAGGCTTGCACAAGCTTTTGTACAACAAGTACTACGTCGATGAAATCTATCAAGCGGCGATCGTTGGCCCGCTGGTCTGGATTTCCCGCAACATCCTGTGGAAAGCCGTAGACGAGGGCACGATTGACGGCGCCGTCAACGGCATCGGTTATGGCGTCAGGGAAATCGGCGATGGCGTCCGTCACGCGCAATCCGGCAACACCCGCAGCTACGCCGTGTGGGTTCTCGTGGGCGCAGTCGTGGTCTTCGGCATCATCTTCTGGCCGATTCTCCATCCTGCCCTTTTCGGAGGAGTACGCTAATGGCCATCAGCGGAAACCTCCTCACCGTCCTGCTTTTCTTCCCGCTGGTCGGCGTCCTTGCGATTATGTTGCTGAGCAAGGACGACCATCCGTGGATCCGCCGCATCAGCTTGCTGGTTGGCATCGTGGAATTCCTTCTGTCGTTCCTTCCCGTTTGGGCCATCTCGCCGGGAACCGCAGGTTACAAGCTGGAAGTTTTCCATCAATGGATTGCCACGCCCGCGATCAACTATCACCTGGGCGTTGACGGCATCAGTATTTTCCTCGTGCACCTGATCACCCTACTCACCCCCATTGGCATTTTGGCCTCGTGGAACGACGTCAAGCATCGCGTCAAAGAATTCCATATCATGCTGCTCCTCCTGGAAGTCGGCGTGATTGGCATCTTCCTCTCCCTCGATCTCTTTCTGTTCTTCCTGTTCTGGGAGTTCGGCCTGATTCCTTTGGCATTCCTAATCGGCATTTGGGGTCATGAACGCCGGATCTACGCCGCCATCAAATTCATCCTGTACACCATGGGCGGCTCCATCTTCATGCTTGTCGGCATGATCTGGCTTTACAACAAGACTGGCACATTCGATTTACCGGCCTTGCAGGCCATGGTGCACAGCGGCGCGTTAATGCTCACGCCCGGCGCGGAAATGTTACTGTTTTTATCTTTCTTCGTCGCCTTTGCGATTAAAGTCCCTCTGTTCCCTTTTCACACCTGGCTGCCCGACGCGCACACCGAAGCTCCCACCGCCGGTTCCGTGGACCTGGCCGGCGTTCTTCTGAAAACTGGAGCGTACGGTCTTATTCGCATTTGCCTGCCTCTGTTCCCGGATGCTGCTCGCCGCGCCGCTCCTTATGTCGCGGTGCTTGCCATCATCAGCATTATTTATGGCGCGCTCGTGGCCCTGGTGCAGCCGAATCTGAAGCGCTTGGTAGCCTACTCTTCGGTCAGCCACATGGGCTTTGTGGTGCTCGGCATCTTCGCGTTCACCAATGTGGCCCTGCAGGGCGCGGTCTTCCTCATGCTCGCTCACGGTATCTCCACCGGAGCCTTATTCCTGCTGGTCGGCATGCTGTACGAGCGGCGGCACACCTTTGAAATTTCCGAGTTCGGCGGGCTGGTAAAGCCGATGCCTCGCTACGCAGCTTTCTTCCTGTTTGCGGCGCTCTCGTCACTCGGCTTGCCGCTGCTGAATGGCTTCGTGGGCGAATTTCTGGTGCTCATCGGGACTTATCAGGCGCACTGGAAATGGGCAGCTTGGGCTGCAACCGGAGTAATTCTCTCCGCCTGCTATCTGCTGTGGGCCTACCAACGCGTGTTCTTCGGCGAGATCACTCAGGCGAAGAACCGCGATCTGCCCGACGTCAACCCGCGTGAAAAGTGGGTTCTAGTCGCCATGTGTTTCTTTATGGTCTGGCTGGGCGTTCACACGCGCTTCTTCACCCTGCGCTTCGCCGCATCTTGCCAGGAAATCCTCATGCAGATGAATCGAAATGTAATGCACGAAGTCGCGCTCCCGGGCGTCATCGCGCACCCTGCCGGAACCGCTGCCCTGAACTCGACGGCAATCTCCATGGAGAGGCCTCGCTAAATGATCCCGCGCACCCCAGACATTCTTGGCGTCCTACCGGAGCTGATTTGGTGCGGCTTCGGCGTGTTCCTCATGCTCCTCCAGCCGTTCCTGAAGAACCGCCAGGCACTCACGTTTTTCGCTATGCTCGGCGCATCACTCGGAACCCTTAGCACCTTTTTCGCCGGCAGTGGGATTGGGTTCGGCGGGCTCGTGATGTTCGATACCTACAGCCTGTTCTTCCACTGGCTCGTAGGACTGGTGAGTTTCCTGGTCATCTTGAGCGCTGATTCTTATCTTCAACGGGAAGGGCTGGACTCGGCGGAGTTCTATGCGCTGATTCTGTTTGCAACCGCCGGCATGGGTGTGCTGGCGTCGGCCCAGGAACTATTGACAGCATTTATCGGGCTGGAAATGTCCTCGATCTCCAGTTATATCCTGGCGGGCTACCGGCGCGACTCGATCAAGTCGAGCGAGTCGGCCATGAAGTATTTCCTGCTTGGATCGTTTGCCACCGCATTTTTCTTGTACGGCATTGCCCTCGTCTATGGAGTGACCGGCTCAACCGCTCTGGGCAAGCTGGCCGACGCCGATCCTTCCAGCACCCTTCTGCACCTCGGCCTGACGCTGATTCTGGTAGGACTGGGCTTCAAGGTGGCCGCTGCGCCCTTCCAGGTCTGGACCCCCGACGTATACGAAGGCGCACCCACGCCGGTTACCGCGCTCTTCTCTGCCGGTCCAAAGGCCGCTGCGTTTGCACTTCTGCTGAGAATTTTCGCCACCGTACATGCGGCCACCACTTACTGGTTCTGGGCATTCTGGGTCCTGGCTGCGCTCACGATGTTCGTCGGGAATCTTGGGGCCGTCGTGCAGTCGAACGTGAAGCGCCTGCTCGCGTACAGCTCCATCGCGCACGCGGGATATATTCTTGTGGCCATGGCTTCTGTAACGACCCTTGCGGCCGATGAACGGCTCGGTCCCATTGGGGCATACGCGGCGGTGTTGTTCTATCTCTTGAGTTATTCCCTGGTTTCGGTCGGCGCGTTCACGATCGTCTCGGAGTTGGGCGGACGCGGCGAGCGCTACTTGACCATCGACGATCTCGCCGGACTCGCAACCCGCCAGCCCTTCACTGCGGCTACTCTCGCAATCTTCTTATTGTCTTTGCTCGGACTTCCCATCACCGCCGGTTTCCTCGGGAAGCTTTATATCTTCACCGCCGCACTCAACTCCAACCTGTACTGGCTGGCAGTTCTGATGGCGATTAACAGCGTCATCGGCGCATACTACTACTTTCGCGTCATCGTCGTCATGTACATGCACGAGTACAAGGGACCATTGCCGGCCGATGCGCCCACCGGACTGAGCGCGACCGCCCTGATGGTGGTGGCGGTCACGGTGATTGCAACGATCTATCTCGGCTTGTGGCCCAATCAGATCTTGGCACTGCTGACGTCGCAGAACCCGATGCTCACGGCTCGTTGAAAACGCTCGTAACGCCCGCGGCACAGTCAGCAGCGAGAGATTTTGTAGCGGCCTCCTTCTGAGGCAAATGCTCAGCCTGCAGCCTCACCAAATCCCCAGAGCCAGCCGGTATTTCACTTGCGCGGCATACTCTTTGTAACCGGCCAGTTCTTCCCGCAGCATTTTGTCCTCAAGCAGCGTGCGGCACAGCAGAATCATGGGTACGCCAGCAATCAAAGTAGCCAGCCACGAGCCGAGCGCGAGGCCGCCGGCAAGATACGGGATAGCTCCCGTGTAGCCGGATGACGTACGAATATTCCAGAAACACCAAGACCAGTGCGGCGATCTGCAGCCACGGGGCGACCGGGCCGCTCCGGTGGTACCGGCCCACATCGAACCCCGCCACAACCAGCATCAGAACCGTCAGGATGCTGCTGGCAATCTTGAAGACTCGATCCTGCTCGGCCCGGTCCCGGTTTGAACCGTTCCGCGGTCAGCCCTGGATTCATGATTTCTAGAATGACACTGAAGATCACTCCCGTGCCCAGGTTGATCAGGAAATATGCCCAGGCGAGAGGAAGGTCCGTGCGACCGGCGCTCGCAAAGTAGCTAGCCGCGGACACACCAAAGTAAAGAATCAGAAAAAGAATTCCCAGGATTGCCTTGCGCATACGGCTTCCTCACCGATTCGACTCAAAGCGTAGCGATTCCCCTGCTTCCTAGCAAGTTCATCCATCACCGTTTTGCGTGGACACGCTTCACCCATGTGCAGATCAAAAAGAAAAAGGCCCGTCCGGGATTACCGAACGGGCCAGAATCGCAAGAGTCTTGGGTCTGTCGTCAGCCCTTCAACATGATGATTGCGAGCGTGAAGAGCGAAAGGGTCTCAATAAACACCAGACCGAGAATCATGGCTGCGCGAATGGCGCCAGCCGCTCCCGGGTTCCGCGCCATGCCTTCGCACGCCGAGGATGCAACCTTGCTCTGTCCCAACGCACCGCCGAACGCCGCGAGGGCCATGCCGAACCCAGCCGCAATCGCCAGCGTTCCCCTGCCTGCAGGTACTGCACTGTCCTGGCCAAACGCGGCCGGTGCAACGATCATCACCGCCCCGAGAGCCACCAACAACATGACTGCTTTCTTCATTACTGCCTCCTTGAACATGCCGCCAGTGGGTGGTTCCCGGCTCTGCGCACTGCAACCGGTCTCACGCTGCAACGGCAAAACGAAAAACGCAAAGTTTAGTGCTCGTCGGCAATGGCCGTCCCGATGTAGATGGACGGCAGCACGGTGAAGACATACGCCTGAATTACTGATACAAAGATATGCAAGGCCACGAACACAATCGGGACGAAGGCCGGGAAAACGCCGAACGCAATTCCAAGAATGGGGCTTTTCGACCAGGCCCACTCCATGGGCCCCAGCAAAAGCCCTAGAAAAATCATGTAAATCAAATCGCTGGCGAAAATGTTGGCCCACAGACGAACAGTGAGCGAGAGGATTCGCGCAGTGGTACTGATGATCTCGACCGGAAACAGCAGCACGGCCAAAATCCAGCCGCTCACATCATGCGGCGAGCCCGCAAACGTCATCAGATACCCCCCGATCCCATGGTGGCGAAAGCCCTGATAGTTAAAATAGAGGAACGTAACGATCGCGCAGGCCAGGGGCACGATCGCCACAGCTGTCGGCGAATGAAATGCCGGAAACAGGCTCAGCAAGTTTGAAAACAGAATGAAGATGGAAACAGAACCGGTGAAGGCGATAAAACGATGCGCCTCGTGCCCCACATTCTCTTCCAGCAGATCCTTGATGCCAAATCCCATCGGGTTGCTCAGCAGCAGCTCGGCAACCTGCTGCATTGCTCCCGGACGTTCAACCGAGAGACGCCAGCGCAGAATGAGCGCAAGGATGGTGCAAAGCACGAGCACGACCAGCGACATCACCACGTACTCGGGGATGGGCCGCTCGAAATCCTTGGGCTGGATATGCAGTGCATGCAGGAGCCGAAGAGCGGTCGGCCCGAAAACGTGATTAAACCAGTGAGTGACAGCGCTTAACTGTTCTTCCATGAATTAGTCCGGAGAATGCATCAGTTCGTGCACACTAACCGCGATTGTGGCGGCTCCCAGGGCACCCAGTCCAAAAATCATGCTCAAAACGGGAACACTCAGATACCTAAAAATAACATAGACGCAGAGTGCTATCAACCCATAGCGAAACATCGCTTTGAAATACATCAGGATCGGGACTCTCGCCTTGGGCTGGTCGGCCTGTGCCGTGGCCGCACCCGCGAGCGCATCGACTCCCTGCTTCAGCCAACGAAAATTTATCCACGCAAGAATCGCGCCAATGAAGATGCCGAGCCCCCAGCGCCATCCGCGAAAATACCCCACGGGCAGACCAGCAAGAACGCCCAGCAGCAACGTCAGGAAGGAAATCCGCGATTCAGATCGCACGTAACGGGGCGCGTCGATCGGGGCGTCAGTCAAGGATGCAGGCCCTCGGACTCTTGCAGGCGATCATAGACCATTTCACGATGCATCCGTTGCGGACGATCTGGCTACTTGGTTGGAAGCCGCCGCAGCACATCTCGAACGCCGCCAACGAAACCCAGCGCACCAAAAATCAGCATCAGGAATGGCTTGGTGTGCAGCCAGCGGTCAAGAAAGAAGCCGATCAACCCGCCAACGACAATGGTGCCGACCATAACAAACGGCAGTTCCATCGCGGTGGCAAACTGTTGCGAAAATCCCCTGGCCTTCTTTTGGTCAGGTGTCAGATCGTCGTTGCGGTCGGCGTTAGGGTCCGAAGGCATAGCGCGCCAGATGTGTGAACGGTTCAGGATACAATCCCGCCGCCAGCGAAACAAACAGCGTTACCCCCAGGGCCAACGCCTGTGCGCTGCTGATTTGCGGGATGGGAGCGCCTTCGCCAGGATTCTTCAGCCAGGCATGCTTTACCACGCGGAAGTAGTAGTAAAGTCCCGGCACGATATAGAGCGCCGCGAAGACGGCCAGGACTGGGTGATGCGTTTCGATGAGCGCCTGGAAGATGAAGTACTTGCCCACAAAACCCGCCATGGGAGGAATGCCGGCAAGCGACAACATAAAAATGAGCAGCAGCACCGCTGCCGCCGGGCTGCGTTGATACAGGCCGTCGAGGTCTTCAAGCTCGTCCCCAATCAGCCCACGCTGGCGAAGCACGATAACCACCGCGAAAGCGCCCAGCGTCATGAACGCATAAGCAATCAGGTAATAGAGAATTCCCGTGAGGCCCGTAGCATTGCCGGCCGCAAGGCCCAGCAGGATATAGCCGACGTGCGCAATCGAGGAGTACGCCAGCATGCGCTTGATGTTCGTCTGCGTGAGCGCAGCCAGGTTACCCCACGTCATCGAGGCGATCGCGACGCCCGCAATCAGATACAGCCACGAAGGATAGTAGTCGCGGAACGCGCCGACCATCAGCCGCAGCAGCATCGCGAAGCTGGCGGTCTTGGACGCCACGCTGACAAACGCGGAAATCGGCGTAGGCGCACCTTCATAAACATCGGGAGCCCACTGGTGGAATGGAACCGCCGCGATCTTGAAGAACATCCCGGCAGCCACCAGCACGAACGCGAGGATCGGCAGAATCTGCAGCAGAAACGGATCGAAGTGCAACGCCGCGGGAAACTGTGACGCGAGAGCCTGGCGGATTTGCTCTGCCTGTGGGCCCACCTGGCGGCTCAACGCGACGTAGTGGACAAGCTGGTCGCGCGACCGCAACGCCTCACTGATTGCGCCCAGGCTCGTGGAACCACTCAACCCGTACAGGAGTGAAAAGCCGTAAGCTAGAATGCCCGTGCTGAAGGCCCCGAGGAGCAGATATTTCAGAGCGGCCTCATTGGAGCGCTTGTCGTGGCGCAGATACCCGCTCAACACATAGAAGCTAAGGGCCATCGTTTCCAGGCCGAGGAACAGCACAATGAGATCTGTGCCGGAAGCCATAAACATCATCCCGAGGCACGCCAGCAGCAGCAGCGCGTAGTATTCGCCTTCCTGCTCTTCTTCAATATTCAAGTAGCGCACAGAAAGAAGAACCACCAGCCCGGTGGCGGCAAGAAAAATGCACGAAAAAACCAGCGAGAAGCCATCGATGAGCACCGTATTGTGGAAGCCGAGCAAACCGGGAACGCCGAACGGGCTGGCTCGCTGCACGGTGTATTTCTGATATTGCATGTACAAGCCCGCGCCGCCCGCCGCCACGCCCACCAACGCAAGGATAGCGTTCCATTCCTTCTCTTTCTTGTCTAACAGGAAATCAAAAATCAGGATGCCAAGAGCAAAAAGCAGCAATTCCATTTGCGGAAGGACGACCAGTCCATCCCCGTGAATGTAATTGATGATCGAATCGAGAAAGGAGTGCATCGGGGTTCCTTACTTGACCTCCGCCGGTGCTGAAATTGCGCGTGTATCGGCCGATTGCGCTGGGACTAGGAGGTAGAAGCCCGGATTCACTTGCCGGACGATTCGTTCGACAGGCTTTTCGATCACCCCGAAAAAGGGTTGAGGATAGATCCCGATCCAAAAAGCCATCACCACCAGCGGAAGAAGTACGGCATGTTCGCGCAGATTCATGTCCGGGAGCGTCTTGTTCACGTCGTGAGTAACAGGGCCGAACATGGTTCGCTGGTAAAGCCACAACAGGTATGCGGCCCCCAAAACGATCCCAAGCGACGCCCATGCGGTCCACGCTTTGCTCACCACAAACGTGCCCTGCAGGATGGTCACTTCCCCGATGAAGCCGTTCAGCAGCGGCATGCCCAGCGAACTCAAGCTGACAATAAGATAAATCGCCGCGAACGTCGGCATCGGCGTCGCCAGACCGCCGAACTCCGAGATCAAGCGGGTGTGTCGCCGCTCGTACAGAACTCCGACGATCAAGAACAACGCGCCGGTTGAAATACCGTGATTGATCTGCTGAAGCACACTGCCCGAAAGTCCCAGTGGTGTGAGCGCAAAGATCCCCAGGGTGCAAAATCCAAGGTGGCTGACGGAACTGTACGCAATCAAACGTTTCATGTCCTTCTGCATCAGACAGACGACCGCACCATAGATAATGCCAATAATGGAAAGCACCACAACGATATGCACTATTTTCGCGCGCATCGTGGGGTCCGCCGGCAGCAACGGCAGAGAGAAACGCAGAAATCCGTACGTACCCATTTTCAACAGGACCCCGGCAAGAATGACCGAACCCGCCGTCGGCGCCTCGGTGTGCGCATCGGGAAGCCAGGTATGAAACGGGAACATGGGAACCTTAATGGCAAACGCAAAGAAAAATCCCCAGAAAAGCCAGGTCTTGAGAGCGTCCGGAAACTGCTGCGCGGCGGCCAGCAGCGTGGGGATATCAAATGTGCCGACACTGCCGGCAGGCAAAGTCTTCGCGTAGTTGTAATAAAGCGCCAGGATCGCCAGCAGCATCAGCACCGAACCGGCCAGCGTGTAGAGAAAAAACTTGATGGCGGCGTACAGCCGGCGATCGCTTCCCCAAACGCCGATCAGGAAGTACATCGGCACAAGCATGACTTCCCAGAAAACATAAAACAGGAAGAAATCCAGCGACATGAACACGCCGAGCATTCCCGTTTGAAGAAGCAGCAGCAGAATGTAGTACTCCTTGGTGCGCGTTTTGATCGCGGACCAGGAAGAAAGTATGGCCAGCATGCCAAGGAAAGTGGTCAGCATGATAAGCAGAAGGCTGATGCCGTCGATGCCGAGCGCATATTTTGCGCCAATCGACGGAATCCAATCGGCTGTCTCCTTGAAGCTGAACCCTTCGCTGCCGACCGCGAAACGCGTCACGAGCGGAATGGAAACGAGGAAGCCGAGCGCGCCAAAAACATTGCCGACAAAGCGATGAAGCGTCTGCGCCTCGCGGGGCACCAGCAACAGCAGCAGCGCGCCCACAAGCGGCGTGAACAAAACTACGCTGAGGAGATGGTTAGTAAAAAGCACGATGCATTCAGCCTTTCAGCGCAAATTGCGCAACCAAACTTGCATGTGATGGCCGTAGTAGCCCAGCAAAATCACCACGCCAACCAAAATCCACATGGCGTAGGACGAAAAAACGCCTGTCTGGAACATGCGCACCGGCACGCTGAGGCTCTCCGTGATCTTGCCAACGAGATTGACGAGGCCGTCGACCACCCACTTGTCCCACCACATCGATATCCGCGAGAAATACCGCGCAAGCCAGCTCGCTCCATCCACTCCGAGCCCATCAATGATGTGCGCATCCACCCAGGCGAGAGCAGTACTCAAATCCTTGATGCGATTGACGAACACCGCATCGTAGATTTCGTCCACGTAATACTTGTGAACCAGAACGTTGTGGAGACGCGGGAACGACACCGCAATCTTCTCGTGCAATTTCGGATTCTTCAGGAACATCTGGTAGGCCGCCCAGAGGCCCAATCCGACGACCGCGAGCGACGCGATCATCAGCAAGTATTCCTTCAACAGCGTGTGCTGTCCCAACTGCACCGCGCCCGTCTCGGTCTCTACGCCCCCCAAAACCGGCTGCAGGAATGTACCAAATGTATTCTTCTCGCCCCATAAAACCGGAAGCGCGAACCAACCGCCGCTGATGGAGAGAAAAGCAAGAATCATCAGCGGGACGGTCATGGTCTTTGGCGACTCGTGAATGTGTTCCTCAAGTCCTGGCGAAACTCGCGACAATCCAAAAAAAGTGAGGAACAGCAAGCGGAACATGTAGTAAGCGGTCATGCCCGCAGTAATCACGCCGACCAGCCACAGGAAAAGGTACCGGTCCATCATTTGCGAGCGATGGAAGGCTTGGCCCAGGATTTCATCTTTGCTGAAAAAACCCGCAAACGGAAAGATGCCGGCAATCGCCAGCGTGGCGATCAGAAAAGGACGCGAAGTGGCTGGAATCGAGTTCCACAGGCCGCCCATTTTGCGAATGTCCTGCTCGCCGGAAAGCGAGTGGATCACACTGCCCGCGCCAAGGAACAGCAGGGCTTTGAAGAACGCGTGCGTCATCAAATGGAAGATTCCTGCGGCGAAGGCGCCCACTCCGAGCGCCAGAAACATGTAACCCAACTGGCTGATGGTGGAATAGGCCAGAACTTTCTTGATGTCGGTCTGCACCAGGGCCATGGAAGCAGCAAAAATAGCCGTGGTGGCCCCAATGAACGCGATCACGTCCATCGCGATGGGTGCCAGTTGGTAAATGGCATTCATGCGCGCAACCATGTACACGCCCGCGGTAACCATGGTTGCAGCGTGGATCAAAGCGCTTACCGGTGTCGGGCCTTCCATGGCGTCAGGAAGCCAAACATACAGCGGAATTTGCGCGGACTTTCCGGTCGCGCCCACAAAGAGCAAAAGCGCGATGATCGTAAGAACAGGAGCGCCAGCGACCAGCCGGCCCTGACTCACCATCGCCCCAAGCGTTTGCACGATTCCAGAGAACGCGACCGGATCGCCGAGACCCTGCGAGCTGAATCGAATGGTTCCAAAGGTTGTCGCAATCAGAAAGACTCCCAGGATGAATCCAAAATCACCGATGCGGTTGACGATGAATGCCTTCTTGCCCGCATCAGCCGCCGATTTCTTCAGAAAATAGAAGCCGATCAGAAGATAGCTGCACAGGCCGACGCCCTCCCAACCAACAAACAGCAGAAGCAGATTGTTAGCGAGGACCAACGTCAACATCGAAAACATGAACAGATTCAGATACCCGAAGAAGCGGTAGTAGCCGCCCTCGTGCGCCATGTATCCGATCGAATAGACATGGATCAAAAAGCCCACGCCGGTCACCACCAGAATCATCACGCAGGACAGCGGATCGAGCAGATAGCCCCAATCGGCAATGAACGGGACCAGCCCCCCATGGGCAGGCGTCATGCCAGGAGTAATCCATTCAAACAGGATTTGCTGGTAGACGCGGTGCTCCGGATCAGCAGCGAGAAGCTGAAAGACGGCGCCCGCGGCATGCACAAATGAAAGGAATACGCTGCCGACACAGAAGAAACTCACGGCTGATTTAGGGAGTAGCCGGCCAAAAAAGAACATCAGCGCAGCAGTGATCAGCGGAAATAAGGGAATCAAATAAATATGCGAAAGAAAATAGCCGGAGGGGCTCATGGATGCAGGCTCCCCAGGGAAACTCTTCGCGTTGTGGCGGTGACTACCATTTCAGAAGGTCCATTTCGTCGGCTAGCACGGTTTCGCGATTGCGGAAGAACGCGATAATGATGCCGAGGCCTACCGCTGCTTCGGCCGCCGCGTCAGCAATAATGAAGAGCGCGAAGACCTGGCCGTGGACGTCGCCGAAAATACGCGAGAACGCCACAAGGTTGATATTGACCGCATTCAGGATGAGTTCAATGGACATGAGAATGACGATAACGTTGCGGCGCGTAATCACCCCGATGGCGCCGATAGTGAACAGCGCAAAACTGAGGAACAAATAGTGGCCTACGGGCATCATCGTACTTAGGTCCTTTTCTTGGCCATGACCACGGCACCGATCATCGCTACCAGCAACAGAATGCTGGCGATTTCAAAGGGCAGCAAATAGTTGCTAAAGAGAACTTTGGCAAATTGTTCTGAGTTGGGCGGGAGCTGGTCCGGGGACGGCGCAGGCGGCGTCAGTAGGCCTGCGCTTGGGAGTCGGCGGACATACCAGAACATAACCCCGACTTCGCACGCGAGAGCAATGGCGACAAAGAGGGCCACCCATTTCTGGAAACGAAACGTGATGTGGTGTAACGGAACATCGAGTCGCACCAGCATGATGACGAACACGAACAACACCATGATTCCGCCAACATAAAGAATAATCTGCGCGATGAACAAAAACTCGGCCCGCAATTGCAGAAAGATCCCAGCCGTCGCCAGCAGCGTGGTAATCAGAAAAACCGCGCTATGAATCGCATTGCGGCGCGTAACCATTAACGCGGCGCTCAGAATCGCGACGCCCGCAAAGAAATAGAAAATGATGCTATCCAGCATAAGTGTCCGAGGTTTCGGCGGCTGCCGAAGAAGCGGCCGCCGTTCGTTTGTCGTTCAGGTGCAACAAAAACGCGGCGGCGAGCAACGTAAAGAGCATGGTGACGACCAGCGCCAGCCAACGATTCCACCCAAATTCGCTTTCCAGCATCATGGCCATGCCGACGGAAAACACATTCACGATGGCCAGCGGAATCAGCAGATACCACCCGAGATGCATTAGTTGATCGAAGCGGTAGCGCGGCAGCGTAAACCGCAACCACATAAATACATAGATGTATGCGCTGACTTTCAGCATGAACCAGAACGCGCCCAGAAAACCGGGCCTGGCAGCTTGCAGCAGTGGGACGAAAACAGTGGCAGCCAGAATGAGCGCGACGAGGAAACAGAGTGCCGCCACCGCCCACATGAACAACGTTTGCACGCGAACCGGTTGCTTTCCTGCCCGGTAAACGCAATACGCCCCGACACCGGCGGTGAACAGCGCGGGAAGAACGTCAAGCCAGTTTAGCCATCGCACATTGGGAAACGGCCGGAGCCAGCCGCCCAGGAAAAGCGTGGTGGCGACCGCGGCCACCACAATCATGTTGGCGTACTCGCCGAGGAAGTAGAGCGCCCAGCGGAAGCCGCTGTATTCCGTCATGTAGCCGGCAACAAGTTCGGATTCAGCTTCGGGAAGATCGAAAGGCGCACGATTAGTTTCCGCGATGGAAGCGACCAGATAAATAAAGAACGCCACAGGCGCCAGGAAAATAAACCAAACGCCATAGTGCTGTTGCGCGTCGACGATCGATCGAATCTGCAGTGTGCCCGCGAGAAGAAGTCCGCTGATAATGGCGAGCCCTGCGGCGGTTTCGTAACTGACCAGCTGCGCCGTGCTGCGAAGCGCGCCGATCAGCGCGTAGTGGCTGTTGGACGCCCAGCCGCCGAGCACGATTCCAAAAAGTCCCAGGGAGCTGACTCCAAGAACAAAGAGAATGCCAATATTAATGTCCTTAGCCACTTGAAACCACGGTCCAAAAGCGATCGCTCCCATCGATACCAAAGCGGCCGTCATGGAGACGACCGGCGCGAGCCAGAAAATCGCCTTGTCAGCATTGTCGGGAATGATGTCTTCCTTAATAAGCAGTTTCAGCGCGTCGGCAATTGGCTGCAGCAAGCCATGCGGACCGACGCGCATCGGTCCCAGCCGCGCTTGCATGTCCGCCATCAGTTTACGTTCAACCAGAACCACGTAGCCCGCGATCAGCGGAACGACAGCGACGATGAGCACGCCGGAGACGAGTTGCACCCACCAGGTTTGGAGGAAACTGACAATGGAATGAAGGGCCGGGCTCATAGGCTAGCGGTCCACCTCGCCGAGGACGATGTCGAGAGTGCCGATGATGGCGACCACATCGGCAACCAAGTGCCCGCGGGCCATTTTGTCGAAGGCCTGCAGATTAATGAATGAAGGAGGACGGATACGCACGCGATAGGGCTGCGTGGTGCCGTCGCTCACAATGTAGTAGCCCAGAATGCCCTTCGGCGATTCAATGCGGTGATGGATCTCGCCCGCTGGCGGCTTCAAGACCTTGCCGACTTTGCCCAGAATCGGACCGGCAGGAATATTCTCGATCGCTTGCAGACAAATCAGCCGCGACTGCCGCATCTCCTCCATGCGCACCATGTAACGGTCATACGTGTCGCCCTTGGTGCCAACGGGAATTTCAAACTTGTACTGGTCATATGCGGCATAGGGAGTAGCCTTGCGGACGTCCCATGCCAGGCCACTTGCGCGGAGAACGGGCCCGGAAACGCCGAGCGCGATGCAGTCTTCCGTCGCGAGTACGCCAACGTTCCGCGTTCGCCCGATCCATATACTATTGCCGGTGAGCAGATCGACGTATTCCTGGATGCGGCGCTCGAAATCCTTGCAGAATCGCTCGACATCTTTCTCAAATGTGTCGTAGGACTCGTACTGCAGCCCGCCGATCCGGAAAGCGTGCGTAGTAAGCCGCGCGCCACAATACTTCTCGAAAATTTTCAAAATCTCTTCGCGTTCACGCATGCAGTAAAAGAGCGGCGTAAGCGCACCAATATCCAAAGCGTGCGTGCCGAGCCACAGAAGATGGCTGGCGATGCGCTGCAACTCCGTAAGAATTGTGCGGATCACTCTTGCGCGCGGAGGCGCTTCCACGCTCAGAAGCTTTTCGACTGCTTCGCAGTAGCCTAAACCGTTGCTGACAGCCGCCACGTAATCCATGCGATCCACATACGGCGCAAACTGTTGATACGTACGATTCTCGGCAATCTTTTCCACGCCTCGATGCAGGTACCCGATAACGCACTCCGAACCAATCACGCGTTCGCCATCGAGCTTAAGCTTGACGCGCAGCACTCCATGGGTGGACGGGTGCTGCGGGCCCATGTTGATGACGAGCTCATCGGCGCCAAGGAGCGTGCTCTGTTTCTGTGTTGTCTCGTCGTGCAAAGTATTTCCCAAGTACTTAAAACCCTATTGCCCCGATTCGATGCCGAGATTCTCGCGCACCCAGGCATCGTCTTGCTTCAAGATGTCGTAATCCTTGCGAAGAGGATGCCCTTGCCATTCTTCCGGCAGGAGAATCCGCTTTAAATCCGGATGACCTGTGAAACGAATGCCAAACATATCGAAAATCTCGCGCTCCAGCCAGTTCGCCACGGGCCACACGGAAACCAGGCTGGCGGCTTCCTCGTTCGCGGCCAAGGGAATCTTCAGGCGCAAGCGCGTGTTGTGCGGGAACGAATAAAGAATTGCGACAAGATCGAAGCGCCTTTCGCGACGAGGCCAGTCGACAGCAGTGTAATCCTCGAGCAAATCGAACTTCTCTTCATCACGGGAGTAACGGGCGATTTCCGCGAGCTCGGCGGCGTCAATCACCAGATACGGCTGCTTGCGATCTTCCAAGGCATCCAGAATCGCGGCGCCGAAGCGCTCTCGGTACCGTCGAGTGAGATCGTTGTCGAGCGGAACCTGGGAAACAACGGGAGGCTTCGGAGGTGGTGCGGCGGGTTTGGTAGCAGCAGGAGACGCGGGTGCAGTCGGGCTCTTCGGCGCTTCCGGTGGAGTGACGGAAGCGCCGGTTGACTCCGGCTTAGCACTATCGGGCGATTGGGGTGGCTTGGACTCGTCTGCCATGAACCTTGAGACCATTGCGCTGCAAGATGAAGGCTTGCGAGAAAACAGCGAGCAAACCCTCCAAACATTTACTCCTGAAAATGCCGCATAAAAAAGGCTGCGCGTGAAAGGAAGGAGCGAGAACGCGCAAGCCAATGGCCACGGCGGCTTCACGCATCCGCGACCTAGCAGCCAGTATTGTCGCTGAGAGAGTTTCTAACACACGAGGTAAGGGCAGTCAATGAGGCGCAGCACAGAAAAGCTGACATGTGAATCAAGCCCAATCGAGGGCACCCTTTTTGTACAGCCAAACGTAGCCGACGAGAAGAATGCCGAGAAAGACAAACATGGACACAAGGGCGAAAGCTCCCATGTGTTGGGCAATCCAACCACGATAAAGAATGGCCCAGGGAAACAGGAACATGGTTTCCACATCGAAGATGACGAACAGCATCGCAACAATGTAGAAGCGCGCGGAGTAACGGCCGCGAGCGTTGGATTCCGGAGGGATGCCGCATTCGTAGGGCAGAAACTTGGCGTCACCGAGACGCGATTCGGGACGAATGAACTTGAAGACAATCAGCGAAATGACGGGAAAGGAAAGAACCAGGAGCGCGAAGATCAGAACCGGGATGTAGGCGGCAGGCATAGTTTTGCGTCTGAGTGGATGCTAGCACAGAACCGGGCCCGAAAATCAAGGGCGATGGTCACAGCGTGATTACTTCTCAAAAAGAAGTTCGCCGGCGCGCTGCGTGGCCTTCACCACGGCCTTGATGAGCGTGACGCGAAGCTTTCCTTCTTCCAGCTCCATGATGCCGTCAATGGTGCAGCCCGCGGGGGTTGTCACCGCGTCTTTCAAAAGCGCCGGGTGATCGCCGGTTTCGAGGACGACGCTGGCGGCGCCTTTCATGGTTTGCGCAGCCAGGAGAGTGGCGACGTCGCGAGGAAGACCGACTTTGACGCCAGCCTCGGCGAAAGACTCCAGGATGATATAGGCGAAGGCGGGGCCACTAGCGGAAAGGCCGGTCACCGCGTCCATGTTCTTTTCGTCCACCACGACGGTGCGGCCGACGGCGTTGAACATGGCTTTCGCAATTTCGAGGTGCTCCAGAGATGCGTGAGTGCCGCCGCAGATCCCGGCCATGCCACAACCGACGGTGGAGCAGGTGTTGGGCATGACGCGGATTACAGGAATTTTGTCGCCAACGCGCTGCTCGATGTAGGCGGTGGGCACGGAAGCAGCGACGGAAATGATGAGCGTGTTTTTGCCAAGTTCCGGCTTGATCTCTTTGAGGACGTCGCCAACGACCTGAGGCTTGACGCCAAGAACCACAATGTCGGCATCTTTGACGGCTTTGCGATTGTCGGTGGAAACCGAAACGCCTAGTTCCTTGGCGAGATTGGCGGCTTTCTCCTCGTGGCGAACCGTGGCAGTGACGCGCTTCGGCGTGAACAGGCCCTGTTTAAGATAGGCGCGAAGAAGGATTCCACCGAGTTTGCCGGTGCCGAGAACCGCGAGATTTTTGTCAGCAAGTTTGTTTGGCATGGTGGAACCATTGTTATGGAGGAGTAGAGGAGCGTCAAGCGGAGGGCGTTGTAATGTCGGCGCGCCGACAGGGTCGTTTTAAGTTCACGGACACAGAAAGCACAGAGGACCCAAAAGCGGAGAGAAGACGAAGAGGAGCACCATACACAGATGGTCGATTTTGTGAGGGAAAATCGACCCCAAGTCCCACCCTTCTATAAGGCCAAGGCGCAAGGAACCCACGAACCCAAGAAGAGGCAAACCCAAGAGAACAGCCTTACCCCTGAAGGGGTGAGCTACAGGATGTGGCGGTGCGAGGGTGGCTACTGGGG
The DNA here is from genome assembly GCA_963735825.1 of Candidatus Acidiferrales bacterium. Taxonomy (GTDB): domain Bacteria; phylum Acidobacteriota; class Terriglobia; order Acidiferrales; family UBA7541; genus Acidiferrum. The sequence goes on along the minus strand of CAVTMR010000004.1, from coordinate 100,853 downwards.
TAGGGGGACGGAGAGGTGCTCGTGGACCAGGAGCCAGGTTTTGCCGCGGCGTTCCCAGATGCCGGTGTAGCGGACCTGGAGGTCGATGGATTTGCCGGCTTTGGTTTTGTCGAGGAGATGCATGGGGACGACGGTCCAGGCGACGTTGCCGCGGCGAGTGGTTTTCAGTTCCTTGCCGGCGGTGAGAGAGATGTTGGCAGCGCTATCGAGAAATTCTTTCTGAACGCCCGCGGCGTATTCCTTCCAGCCGTTGTATTGAAATGGCGCTAAATCGTAGAACACCGAACCGGAATCCTGGGCGTAATACTTCGCGGCGTTTGCGGAATTGCCGGAGCTCCAGGCGGCGCAGTAGCCATCGATTAATTTGCGAAACGTGGCGTCGTCGGAAGCTTTTTGTTGAGCGCGAGCGCCGGCGAACGTGAGGAGACCTCCGAAGAAGGCGACCGCGACATAGATGAACCAGTGATGACGCGGGCCAGCGGCGCGCGGGGTCTCGACCAGGGCAACGGACATGAGCACCTCTCCTGAAGGCGTCCGCCGAATGCGAAGAGCATGGCGGTGATTGTGTGTGTTCCACTCATCGGATCGTGTAGCTCTCTCGGCGAAACCCAAGAGAGATTCCTCACTCCGCAGACTCCGTTCGGAATGACAAAACTAACGTCTTTCCTCTAACGGAGAAGCCGGGCCCTCCCATGGGGAGCAACGGCCTCACCCCTGAAGGGGTGAGCTACACGAAACTCCCAAAACCGAGTGATGAGGGAAAACTTGTAGGGATAAGTTAGACGGGATTGCGCGAGTTTGCAAGCGGCCGGCGGAAATGCGGGAGGCCGCATGCAACGGAGCGAAATGCCAGGGCGCAATGACCGGCGAGTTGGCGGCGTTCGCCGGTAAGTAAGGGACGTTGGCCGAATAGTCGGTGCAGGGCAAAAATGGAGGACCTAGTCTGGCTGTGGGCAGCCGAGATGGGCAGCCTGGAGGCGGGCATGGCAAGCGCGAGGGCAAGCGAACGGAGCACGAGGAGCTGGATGATGTTGGCGTTATTGATAGTGGGCATCGGGCTGCTTGTAGTGGAAATGAGCGCGGGTATGGATTATGTTCAGGCGAGCCTGAAGCAAGAGATGGTGGACTTTCTGGACTGCGTCCCGGCGATGGGAGTGACGGTGCTGAGCGTTGCGCAGAAGGCGTTCTGGAGTTGCGGGAGCGTGGAGGGCACGCTGCGGGTAATGCCGCTGGTGACGCTGCCGTTCGTGCTGGTGGGAGTGGGGTTGGCATTGGGAAAGCGCACGACGCGGTAATGGTTGACGAGAGGGAGTGAGACCAGCCTGAGGCTGGCCACGACAAAGGCTGAGATGGACGACCAATACAAAGACAAATTCAAACGCGGTCTCGAGGGCGAGATCCATCAGAGGATTCATGGGGATATTCACCAAGGCACGCAGGAAGCCTTGCAGCGGCGCACGCGGCCGCCTGGGATGGCGGCGGGGCTGATTCTGATTGCGCTGGGGACACTGTTTCTGTTGGGTCACATGGGGTTCGTAGACACGGCGAGATTGTGGAAGTTCTGGCCGCTGATCATCGTGGTGGTAGGGCTGGTGAAATTCTTCAAAGAGCGAAGCCAAGTCGGCGGCGCAATCACGATCGTGGTTGGCGTAATGCTGCAGTTGAGCCAGTTGGGATATTTGCAGCTGAGCTGGGGGTCGATGTGGCCGCTGATTTTAATTGCGGCGGGGATTGCGATGATCTGGAGCCGGTTTGAAATGCCGAAGTTTCCGACACCCCCGGTCGACGCTGGCGTCGCAGGCATGGGGACCGTAAGCGGAACCAGCGGTTACGAAACGTTGAACGAGTATGCGTTGTTTGGCGGAATCGAGCGGCGGATGCACACCAACAGTTTCCGAGGAGGAAGCATCGTGTCGGTGTTCGGAGGAGTGGAAGTGGACTTCCTGTCGGCGGACATCGAGGGCCAGGAAGCGGTGATTTATGTGGAAGCGATTTTCGGCGGAATTGAATTGCGAGTGCCGGAGCGGTGGAAGGTGGTGTTCCAGGGCCAGAGCATCTTCGGGGGCTACAGCGATGAAACGAGGCCGCCACTGGCTGACACGCCTGGAAGCGCGCCGAGGAAGACGCTGATCCTGCGAGGCAAAGCGGTTTTCGGCGGAATCAACGTGAAGAACTGAGCCGGGCGATGAAAATAATCCCGCTAAGCAAAACGCATCACGTGGTGTTCTGGGTTGGCTGGGTGTTTTTTGGGCTGGTTTTGGCGGCACTGTTGCGGTCAGCAGGGGCTATCAGTTGGAAGCACGCACTGGCACTGGCGGCGCCACTTTCGGGAATGGCGCAAGTCAGTGCGATGTCGGCGGGCTTCTCCTGCAAGACCACACCGCTGACAAAGACATCGCTGTGGCGGCTGCTGCTGACGCATGTGACCGCAGCCGTGGTGCTGACTTACTTCTGGGTGAGTATCGGGGACTTTGTCGCACGCGGGTTTGATTCCATGCAGGGATGGGCAGGACTGTACAACGAATACGCGGGAAAGACGGGACTGCTGTACGGGGCGGGAGTTTTCTACTACCTGCTGAGCGTGGCGTTTAACTACGCGGCGATTGCGCAAAAAGCCTCGAGTGATGCGCAGGCACGGGCACTGGAATCGAGCATGAGGGCACGCGAAGCGGAACTGACTGCTTTGAAGGCGCAGATCAATCCACATTTTTTGTACAACAGCCTAAATTCGATCAGCGCGCTGACGAGCATCGATCCGGCGCGGGCGCGGGAAATGTGCGTGCTGCTGGCGGATTTTTTGCGGATGACGCTGGGAATGGGAGAGAAGGCGCTGATCCCGTTGCGCGAGGAGTTGGTGCTGCTGGAGAAGTACTGCGCGATCGAGAAGGTGCGATTCGGGGAACGCTTGACGGTGCAAGAGGAGATTCAGGAGGAAACGAAGGAGTGCACGGTGCCCCCGTTGCTGCTGCAGCCGCTGGTGGAGAATGCGGTGGTGCATGGAATTGCACAATTGCCGGAGGGCGGATGGATCCGGCTGAAAACGACGCGAGACGCGGGGAGAATCGGCGTGACAGTGGAAAATTCGTGGGATCCGGAAGCCGGGCCGTCGCGGAAGAATGGCGTGGGATTGAAGAACGTGCAGCGGCGGCTGGAAGCGCGGTACGGGACGGAAGCACGCCTGGAAGCGAACGCGGAGGAGGAAGTGTTCCGGGTGAGCTTGTCGTTTCCGGCAGAGGCGGAGGGCAAGGCGTGAGTGCGAATCGGAAGTGGAAAGCGCTGATCGTGGATGACGAAGAGCTGGCGCGGAAATTGTTGCTGGAGATGCTGGCCGGTCATCCGGAGATTGAGATTGTTGCGGAGTGCGGGAACGGGATGGAAGCGGTGAAGGCGGTAGCGGAGCACAAACCGGAGTTACTGTTTCTGGATGTGCAGATGCCGAAGTTGAGCGGTTTTGATGTGCTGGAGCTGGTGGATCCCGCGGGGCTGGCGGTGATTTTCGTGACGGCGTTCGATCAATATGCGATGAAGGCGTTCGATGTGCACGCGGTGGATTATTTGCTGAAGCCGTACAGCAAGGAGCGATTCGAGGCGGCGCTGGAACGAGCGAAGAGCCAGAAAGCAGAGAAAGCGCCGGACCCAGCGGCGCTGGCGGCAACGGCGCGTCCCGCGGGGCAATTTCTGGAACGGATCGTGGTGAAGGATGGGACCAAGGTGACATTGGTGCCGACGGCGAACTTGGACTATGTGGAAGCGCTGGATGATTATGTCTCGCTGGCGACGGAGGGGAAAAAATTATTGAAACAGCAGACAATTTCGAGCTTGGAGGCGGCGCTGGATCCGGCGGTGTTTGTGCGGATACATCGATCGTTTGTGGTGAATTTTGAGCGGGTGAGCCGGATTGAGCCGTACGGGAAGGAAAGCAAAGTGGCGGTGCTGAGGAACGGAGTGAAATTGCCGGTGAGCCGGGCGGGGTATGAGAGGTTGAGGAAGGTGATGGGGGAGAAGGATTAGCGGCGTGCGACAGTCGGACACAATCAGGGCTGGCATAAAAGCCAGCGCTACATCGAAGAAGGAAGACTCGTGGATGGGAGTTGAAAGTTGAGAGCTAAAAGGGAGTGCAGCGGCGAGCCGCAGCACTCCAAAAGCGCCCGCCTCAGAAGGCGGCCGCTACACAGGCAATAGACACAATACGCGGGTCAGGCTAGGGCGTAGAGATATTCGACGAATGAGCCGACGGCTCCATCGATTCCGGAGACCTTTGGATTGGTGGAGTCGATTAGGTAGTACTCGTTGGGAGCGTGGGCGCCGGTGCCGTGACCTAGGCCAAAATGTCCGGCGGGAAGATTGAGCGGTTCGGAAGTGAAGATGTATCCCGGCCAAGAGCCAGCGGATCTTGGCCAAAGCACGGGATTGAGGCCGAGTTTGCGGTACGTGGTGATTTGGGCCTGAATGAGCTTGGAGTCCGGGGAAGTTTGCGTGGGATCGTAGCCGCCGGTCATGTTGACTTCGATATCGCCGAAGCCGTGTTTGGCAAGATGGTCTTTGAGAAGCGCGAGAGTGCCGGCGGCGGTCATGTCAGGAACCAGGCGCATATCGATTTTGGCGACGGCGCGGTGAGGGAGAACAGTCTTGCCACCGGGACCGGTATAGCCCGCGACCAGTCCTTCAATGTTGATGGTGGGCTTGGACTCGAGAAGAATGAGGGAGTCCAGCCATTTGGTGTCTTGCACCCAGTGTTCGACACCGAGTTGTTTTTTCACCGTGGCTTCGCTGCGAACGGCGGAAACATCCTGAATCATTTTAATTTGCGCGGGAGTGAGCGGCGTGGCTTTATCGAAAAAGCCGGCAACGGCGGGAGTGTGGCCGTCGGGTTCGATGAGGGTGTTGAGAGCTTGCACGAGATGCCAGGTGGGGCTATCGACTTGCGCTTCGAGACTGGAATGGACGTCGTGCTTGGGGCCGCGTCCCCAGCGCTCGCCGGTAGAGACTAGTTCGAGTTCGACGACACCTTTCGCGCCGAGTGAAATTTCGACGCCTCCGTTAGCATCCTGGCCAGCTTCCGGAATAAAAACGCCCACACATTTTTTCAGCGCGGCGGTGACTTTGGGTTGGTGGACAACCTCGGGAAAGTGGGGAGAGCCGATCTCTTCTTCGCCTTCACAGACAAGCGCGAGGTTGACGGGAGGCTTCTTCCCTGCTGCCTTGAACGCGTGCAGCGCGCCGAGAAATGCGGTTTCCGGACCTTTCTGGTTGACGGCACCGCGGCCAACGCAAGTCTTGCCCAGGCCTTCCTTCTCGACGAGGCGAGCTTCGAGCGGAGGCGAAGACCACTCGGAAGGGTCGAATTGTTTCACGTCGTACATGAAGTAGATGCCCACCCATGTGGGCGCGCCGGAGTCGAGTACACCAAAGACACCCGGCTTGCCGGAGGTGGGAATAATTTCGACGTTGGAGAATCCGGCGTCACGAGCGAGTTGCGCCATGTACTCGGGGCCTTGGGGAAAATTGCGGTTTTCGGCGGCGATGGATGGCAGAGCGATCCAGTCCTGGAGACGCTTCACGTTTTCGTCGTGGAGCTTGGGGATTTGGCTCAGGACGGACTGGAGATCGGGATTGTCTGCAGCAGCGAAGGCGGGGATTGGCAAGGAGTTGATGGTAACTCCCGCAAGCGCGCCAGCGATGAATTCGCGACGATTGAAAGCGTTATCGTTCGACGTGGTCACTGGGTCTCCTCTCGAATGGGCGGTTGCACTGGTCCCGCTGGACAGGGCGTGACCGGTGAGCCCGCTAGAAAGAATGGTTTGAGCTATGGGTAGAGCAATTCTCGAAAACGCACCGCTGGCTGTGCGTCGAGGGGGTCATGGTAGTTGATTTTGCGAGGGGCGGCAAGAGTGGCGAGAGTTGCGCGTTCAAAGTTAAAAGTTGAAAGTTAAGAATTGAGGCAAGAACAAAACTGCGCTAGGCGGCTAAGCGGCGGACCCAGATGCGGCTGGTAGCAGGTTTGCCCAGGTGCATGGTGCGGCCGGCGGCGCGAAGAGTCATGGTCTCGTCGTACTCGCGCTTTAGGACTTCGACTTTTGTGGAAGGGCGAAGACGAAGGTTCTCGAGAAATTCGAGGAAGCCTTCTTCCTTTTCGTAGACACAAACAATTTCGGCGGAATCGTGAAGTTGCAGTTCGGAAAGAAGGACCGCGCCTTCCTTGCGAAGCTGGGCGAATCCTCCGCGAAGGGGAACGCCATGAGGACAGGTTTTGTGTCCCGCGAAGCGCCTCATGAGGAGCGCTTCGACTTCGGGGGAGATGGCGTGTTCCATGCGTTCGGCTTCGGCATGCGCTTTGGCCCAAGATAGGCCGATGACTTCGGTGAGAAGCATTTCGGCGAGTTGGTGGCGTAGCGAGAGATGCTGGGCAACTTTGCGGCCCTTGGCGGTGAGAAGAATACGTCCACCCCGCTGAACTTTGACGTGGCCATCGCGAGCCATGCGCTTGATGGCGGCGGTGACGGCAGGCGGGGTGACGTCGAGCTCTTCGGCGAGGCGAGCGCTGATGGGCACCTGGTTTTCTTCCAGCATTTCCCAAATGGCTTTGAGGTAGTCTTCGCGCGAAACGCTGGTTTTGTTGCGTTGCAAGGTTTCTCCTGATGGTGCTGTGTGCCAAACCTTTTTCGGAAGAAATTCGGAGTCTTCAGGGGCTAAAGCCCATCAAGAAAATCAAAGAACCCACACGTAAAACTGCGTGGGGGCACCGTCGAGTGAAACCGGCACCGTTTCCGGCGCGACGGAGATCGTGCCCTCCCGACAAGATGAGGTTACTGTGATTTGCGTTGCTGACGCAAGCGATCGGCGAGGAGACGGATGCGCTGTCGGAGTTGCTCGAGAATTGTTTCGTAGAAGGCGGGGTTGGCGCCGTAAGGATCCGCGACGTCCCAATCCTCGACCTTGGAGGGATCGTCGAAGGCGATGTCGCGAATGCGGCCGCTGAGATTGATAACCAGATCGGCTTCGTTCCAAATACGGTTGGTAATGGGCTTGGAGGAAAGACCGACGGCGGAATAGCCATTGCGCGAGAGTGTTTCCTGGGTTTCGTCGGGGATTTCGCCGAGCGGATAGAGGCCGGCGCTGGAGGCTTCGAGGACATCGGCGGCTTCGCGCTTGGCAATGGCTTCGGCCATGGGGCTGCGGCAGGCGTTTCCAATGCAGACGAAGAGGACACGAAGTTTTTTAGTGGGCATGAGCAGTCTTGGAGTTAGATGCGGCCACGGAGAGGAAGTGTTGGTGGACGGTGGGATCGTCGGTGAGTTCGGGATGAAAGGTAGCGGCCAGAAGATTATCTTTTTGGACGAGTGTGGGCTGGCCGGAATGGCGCGCGAGCACATCGATGCCGGGGCCAACGCTTTCGATGATCGGGCCACGGATGAAAACCATTTCGAGAGGATCTTTTTTCAGGGTGCAAGGGCCGAAGAAAACATCGCTGGCGAGTTGGCGGCCATAGCCGTTGCGGAGGATGGTCATGTCGAGAAGGCCGAGCGAGGGTTGCGGAGGATTGTTGACACGAGTAGCGAGAAGGATTGCGCCGGCACAGGTGCCGAAGACGGCGTGACCGGAGTTGGCGAATTTGCGGATGGCCTCGTACAGGCCCTCTTCGCGGAGAAATTGCAGCTGCGTGGTGGATTCGCCGCCGGGAAGGATGAGGCCGTCGCAGGATTCGAGATCGTGGACGGTGCGGACCTCGACGGTGTCTGCGCCGAGGGATTGCAGAGTGACGGCGTGGGCGGCGAAGTCACCTTGGACAGCGAGGATGCCGATTTTCACGGTGCCTGGAACCTCAAAAAAAACGAAAAGCGAAATTCGTAAAACCGAACGGCGCCCGCCTGAGGAGGCGGCCGCTACAAAAACGGAACCGGTCTAAAGACCGGCCAGTACAAAAAGCGGGAGTCCTCATGGGCTAAAGCACATTTATCGCTAAGAGCTCAATGTCGGACCTAAAGGTCCGACCTCCAAAAGAGAAAATCGAAAGCCGACACACGAAATTCGGCGGAACCCAGGAGCACAGACGGAAGTCTGCGCTACCTACCAGCCGCGGGTGGAGAGAAGATCCTTCGCTTCCATTTGGCGGACGTCCAGGCCGGGCATGGCTTCGCCTAGTTCTTCATGAGCTTCGAGGACGGCTTTGGCGTCTTCGAAATGCGTGTTGGCCTTGACGATGGCCTTGGCGCGCGCTTCGGGATCGCTGCTCTTGAAGATGCCCGAGCCGACGAAGACGGCTTCAGCGCCGAGTTTGCGTACGAGAGCCGCGTCGGCGGGACTAGCAATGCCGCCAGCGGAGAAATTGGGAACCGGAAGCTTGCCGGTTTTGGCGACGGAGCGAATGAGATCGAGCGGAGCGCCGTGTTCCTTGGCTTTGCGCATGAGTTCGTCTTCGCGCATGGTGGTGAGGGCGCGCATTTCGCTGACGATGGTACGCATGTGACGAACAGCTTCGACAACGTTGCCGGATCCCGCTTCACCCTTGGTGCGGATCATGGCTGCGCCTTCCGCGATGCGGCGAAGGGCTTCGCCGAGATTGCGCGCGCCGCAGACAAACGGGACACGGTAGTCGTGCTTCCAAATGTGATTTTCTTCGTCGGCGGGAGTTAGGACTTCGCTCTCGTCGATGAAATCGACTTCCAGCGCCTGCAGAACTTCCGCTTCGGTAAAGTGGCCGATGCGGACCTTAGCCATGACCGGGATCGTGACGGTCTTCATGATCTCGCGGATGATTTTGATGGATGCCATGCGAGCGACGCCGCCTTCCTTGCGAATGTCGGAGGGCACGCGCTCGAGAGCCATGACGGCGCAGGCGCCGGCGTCTTCAGCGATTTTGGCTTGCTCGGCGTTGGTGACGTCCATGATGACTCCACCCTTAAGCATTTCGGCGAGACCGACCTTAACGCGCCATTCGTTGGAACCTTTGGCGTGCTGACCGCTACCGTTTGCTTTTTTTGAATCCATGATACTTCTCCTATCAAATTTTGAAATTCCCTTGAACCAATCCCCAAAAGTTCTTCTCTCGACCGCAGGGGTAAAAACCCCTGAGTGTCTGGGCGCGCTTACGGCACGGCTGAAGCCGTGCCCTCCCGCGTGACATCCGCCAACCGGCGCCGCGCAAACCCAAGAGAGGTTCTCACTCCGCAGACTCCGTTCGGAATGACAGAGTCAGAATTTTCTCCCAAACGCCAAGAGTGTGCCTCCCAGACGAAATTCAAGAAACCTGTTTGACCGCAGGGGCGTTGGCGAAATGAGTCTCGCCGACGACCACGAATCTTCCTTTGCCACGGGCGAGCACGGTGCCGCGCGCATCGCGAATTTCCGCTGTGCGAAAGCGGTTTCTTCCCTTCTCTTCTTCTTGCCAGCCCTCGACAAGAATTTCTTGATCGACAGGAACGGGCTTGCAATAGGCGATGGACATCTCCGCGGTGACAGCACGTTCACCGGTCAGCTTGGAGAGTTTGCCCATCGCTTCATCGAGAACAACCGCGATGATGCCACCATGAGCGAAGCCAGCACCGCCCGCATAGTTTGGACCCAGAGAAAATTTGCCCCGGGTTCGGCGATCGTCGAGATCGAGTTCGAATGGCAGCTTCATGCCCGCCGGATTGGCGGCACCGCAGCCGAAGCAGTGGTTGCTAGGATTCGGATCGAGTTTGAGAGTGCGACCCATGTTCAGACCAGTGCCACGCGGGAGCGTTCGGCGCGACGAGTGCCGCGCTGGCGCTTGCGCATTTCAATGCGAAGAAGATCGGCAAGCGTGGCGACGCCGCGAGCAAGCTGTTTTTCGTCGAGACTGGCAAAGCCCAGGCGGAGCGTGTTGGGCAATGGCGATTGCACGTAGAAGTAGCGGCCGGGAGCGAAGAGCACGCCACGTTCCCGCGCATGAATCATCAACTCGCTGGCGTCGAAGCCGGGAGGAAGTTCGAGCCAGAGACACATACCGCCTTCGGGGCGGGTCCAGCGAGTGCCCTCGGGCATGTGCTTGCGGAGGGCTTCATCGAGAGCGAGTAAGCGCAGAGCGTACGTTTTACGCATGCGAGTTAGATGCTTTTGAAATAGGCCGCGCTTCAGGAATTCAGCAAGAGTGGCTTGTGCGAGTTGATCGGTGTGCAGGTCGGTCATCTGCTTGACGAGGCGGAGGCGTTCGATGGCGGCGGGAGGAGCAACGATCCAGCCAACGCGCAGACCGGGGAAAGCGACTTTGGCGAAGCTGTCAATGTGAATGACGAGATTGGAGCGGTCGAGTTGCTTGAGCGAAGGAACGCGCTCGTCGCGGGCGTGCAGGCGGGCGTAAATGTGGTCCTCAACGATGGGAACCTGATAGCGCGCAGCGAGTTCCAGAACGCGGCGGCGCGAGGCCAGCGGCATGGACATGCCCGTCGGATTGTGAAAATCGGGAGTGAGGACGAGAAGCTTGACGCGATTGGCGGCGAGCGTGGCTTCGAGGGCTTCGAGGTCGATGCCGAGAGCGCTGCCGGGTTCGGCATGAGTGCGAACAGGAACGCCGAGGCAACGGGCACGAACGCCGTTGAAGACAGCGGAAGCGCCGGGATAAGTGGGGTTTTCAAGGATGACAGTGTCGCCGGTGCGCACGAAGGCTTTGGCGATAAGGTCGAGCGCTTGCTGGCAGCCGTCGGTGATCAGCAGCGTGTCGTCCTTGGCCGGGATGCCGTCCTGGCGCAGAAGCTCGAGCACAGCTTCTTTGAGCGTGGGGAAACCGTCGGAGGCACCGAGGTTGAGAATGTCCTGGCCGTCGCGGCGGAGCGCGGCGTGGGCGCAGGTCTGCAGCTCCTCGACAGGAAAAAGCTCCGGGTCGGGGCGGGCCATCACAAAATCAAGAGCGTCATCAGGAGCATCGGCGGTGAGGCGGGTGAGAATTTCTTCGCTGCGTTCGTCGGCAAAAAGAAGCTCCCAGCGGAGGCCATCATGGCCATTCAGGGAAGGCGGAGGTGGCGGCGTGATTTTCAAGCCGTTGCCATTGCCGCGGATGAAGGTGCCGCGGCCGACGTGTCCCTGGATAAGGCCTTCGGACTCGAGTTCGGCGTAGGCGTTGGCCACAGTGGTGCGATGGACACCGAGCATTTGCGCGAGTTCGCGGCTGGCGGGAATGCGGTCGCCGGGGTGAAGGTCACCGGCGTGAACAAGGGAGCGAAGTTGATCGCGAAGCTGGACATACAGGGGAACGTGGCTTTCGGGCTGAAGGTGTATTGGCAGCATTGTCTCTCACCCTGAGGGTATTTTAGCAGGAATTGGACTGGTGCAAGAGCCAAATTGTCTTTTGGAGGAGGGGAGCGTGCGGAGTGGTTTTTTTGGTTGGGAGGCGGCGAGAGCGTGAGTCCCAGCGGAGAGATATGGGTATCAGAAATCAGCAATCAGCGATCAGGAAACGTGGAAGCGCAGTGTCGCGCCTACGGCGCTCGCGGTGTGTGCACTCCTGTTCCCGGGCCAGACGGTTGGGGTTAGATTCTTGCGCGCCCTCCGGCGCTTTGGCGGGAGACTAGTCCTTGTCCCAGGGGAAATGGGGCTTGTAGCCTAGGCGGCCGTTGAGTTCGCCGGCGACGAGGTCACGGATGCACAGTTTGGTGAGGTCGGAAGCGTCGCACTGATAGAGCTGCTTCAACGGAAGATCGTCTTCCTGGACCTGGTAATTGCCGAACTGGAGGGCTTCGCTGTCGTCAACGGTGGAGGCGACGAGAGGGCTGCCGTCGGGATCGACACGAACGCGGAATTTCAGAGTGGAGGGCTCGTAGTTGGAGACGAGGAAACAGTGGGCTATGCAGGAACGATCGATGAGGTGCATGTAGAGCGTGCGATAGCCGGGAGGCGCGTAAACGCTGCTGGCCACGCGAGTGCCAAAGGGCAATTGGTGAGTGATGGCGTCGGAATTTTTCTCGAGGCGATCGAGGAAGCCGGTGTCCTGGTAAAGAAGGACGAAGAAAAAAGCAGCGCTGAGTGAGAATGCAGCGAGGTGCCAAGGGTGCGGGCGAAGCGAGCCGAGTACGGCGAGAGCGAAGATGGCACTGACGAGCGTGAGACGAGTGACGATGCCGCCGATCCAGCTCCCTTCGGGGACGGGGCGGATATTTTCAGGAAGGAGCGTCATGGCGCAGAGTGAGACGAGGTAGAACTCGACAAGGAGCCAGCGGTCTTTCCAAGCTGCGGAGGGCTCGTTGGCGGACGATGGCTCGGCGGAAGTCTTGGGAGAACGCCAGAGTTCGAAGAGAACAGCGAGGAGAGCGACGAGAATGATGGCCCAAGAAAGATAGACATAGCGCTGGCCGTAAATGGTGAATTGATCGGCGCCGTTCCATTGGTAGAAAGGCGGGTCGGGCCAGTCGCCCTCGAATTCCGGATGATGAACGGTGATCCAATGAACCGCATAGAAGGCGACGAGAGAAATGGCGGGAAGGATGAGGCTCGTCCAACCTTTCAGGAAAGGCCAAATGAGGCGATAGGCGCCAACGCCGAGAACAAGAAGGACGCCGAGTGGGTGCGCGAGGTAGATGACCGGAAGGAGCAGCGCGGCGGCGATAATGCCGCGAGGTTTTGCCGGCCACAGGAAGGCGAGTGCGAAACAGCCCAGGCCGATGGAGAGGTAATAGTTCATGTAGCCCATGTTGAAAACGTAGCCGTAGGAAAGCATGGCGATGAGCGGAGTGAGGAGCCACGGAGGACGGCGCGTGGTGGCGTGGACGAAGGCGAAGACTCCCCAGAAGAACGCGAGAATGCAGAGGGCGACAGCGAATTTTTCGGCGAGGGTGAAGCCAACGATTTTGGAGAAATCGTAGAGGACGAGATCGAAGAGGATGTTATCCCATTGCCAGGCGAGATAGAGGCCGGGGGCTTTGCCTTGGTGGATGAGTTCGGCGAGCCAGGCGTTGTAGGTGTGGCTGCCGAGATCGCCGGCTTGGATGTGGGAGTGCCAGAAGCAAGGGATGAGGAGAAGGATGGAGACGAGCGCGATGAGAAAAATGGAGCGGCGGGAGATGAGTGTCATTGCGACGAGGACAGTATAGCGCGGATGGGAGGAGGAGAGTGGCCGGTAACCAACGACCAGTGGCCAGTGAAGAGACTAGCGCGGGCCATGCAAAGGAAAAGCACATCCCTCGCTTCGCCCGGGATGACAGATTGGAGAATGACAAAAAAAGGCGCAAAAGAAGCGGTCTAAAGACCGGCCACTACACGGGAAAAGCGACAGGGAGTTGCCGCACTCCAAAATTAGTTGCTGGGCTGATTGTCGCCTAGGCGCTTCAGGCGGTCGCGGAGTTTGCGTTGCAAGGGCGAGGGCGTATTCGGGTTGAATGCTACCAGGTACCAGAGGGGTTGCGTTTTGTCCCTGCTGAGATAGGTGAGGGTGTGGGCGTCGGCGTTAGGATGCCGTGCTACGTTTTCGCGGATGGCGCCGTAGGGATGCTTGGCGAGGCGCGAAAGAGTCTTGGCGTTGGCGCGAGGATGCTCGCTGATCAGGCGCAAAAGGTAGAAATCTTCTGCGGGAGCTTGCTTGGTAAGTTTCTCGAGCATTTCCGGCTTGGCTTCGGCGCTGAGCACCAGACCAATTTTTTCGTCCCAGGCGGTATTGATCTGATTCAGTTCCCGGGTACGCGCGTGGATTAATTCCTCGAGAGTGCGGCGTTCCTGCTGCATGCGTGCGATGGGCAGTTGCGTGCCTTCGAGGGAATCGAGGACGCGGAGAAGGTGTTGGCGTTCGCCGAAAACAATTTGGGAGGTGCGGCCAATACGGCCATTTTCCTTTTCTTTGTGTTGCACAAGGTCTGAACGTCGCATGTTCGGATGCTCCCAATCGCCCTTGGGGACTTCCCCGAAGGGAACATAGGCACTCATGGAGTGAACGGAATAGCTCATGGTCGTCCTGCAGCTCTCTTCTGGGCTAAATGGATTATGGAGTCGTGTTGGAGTAGGGTAAAGAATTGCGGGACGGGTTTGTGCCCGATGTGCTACCACCCGGGTGGGACGCATAGAACTGCGGAAAGAGGGCTGCGAAATGTCGGCATTCAAGGAATACCGGGAAGAGCTGGAACAATACGAACAGATGTTCGGGAAAGAACGCGGGAGGCTGGCCGTGTCGCTGGACCGAATGACGAATGCGCTGGTGCTGGTGGGACAGCACGGGGTGTATTGCACGAGCCAGAGGAATCCAACGCTACCGGCGATGGACATACGAGTGATCGCGCAGGAGTTGACGCACGCGAAAGAGTTGGTGCAATCGGTGATGGCAGAGTTGAAGAAGGCGAGAGAGGAGAAGAGGGGCGGGGAGGGGCAGAAAGAAGGGCGGTAGGAAAAGGCAGAGAGACAAGTCGAAGAAGAGAGATTCCTCACTCCGCAGACCCCGTTCGGAATGACAATGAGATTTTCCCGGTAGGTGTGATGATGTTCGAGCTGAGGCTGCGGTTTGGTTGAGATCCTTCGCGGCGCAAAAGGCGCGCCGCCCAGGATGACAGTGTCTGACAATGGCCTCGCCTCGAGATTTTGGCTAGCGATGGGCTATTGGGATTACGAATTTCAGGGCGGTGTGGGTTGGGCTGAAGCCGGCGACTTTGATGTCGGTAAGGCCGCAACGGAGTCCGGCGCCGCGGACGTCGTGTTCGGTGATGGACTTTTGTCCTTTGGGATAGACGATCCAGAGGGCGGCGGAATTTTTGAGGGAGTTGGCGGCGAATTTGACGCCGGCAAGGTCGGCGAGAGAATCGGCAGCGAGAAAGATCCAGGAAGGCGCGGGGGATTTTCCGTGAGTGATTACGGCACCGCGCTGCTTTAGATCGGCGAGGAAATCGGCGGAGAAAGGACCTTGGAGAGAGACCGAATCGCCGGGTTTGACGCCGAGTTTGTCGAGAAGCGATTTTGGATTGCTGATGCGGTCGCGCCACTCTTCGGCTTTGGGGCCAAGATCGAAGACGTAAAGGGCGTCTTTGGTGCGGACGCTCAACTTCCCTTCCCCAGCTTCCATTTTCTTGATGGAGACCAAAGGAATCTTCAAGCGCAGGTCGCCGCGGAAAAGGATCTCGTTGGATTCGAGCAGAGCTTTGCCACGATGCGATTTCCCATTCGAGAGAACGGAGCAAGCGAGTTCTTGTCCCATGAGCGATGTCTCCAAAGAGGAATTTGGGCGGCGAAAACGAATATCTCCTATTGATTGAGAAAGGGATTGGAGGCGCGCTCGCGGCCGATGGTGGTGATTTCGCCGTGGCCCGGATAGACGAGCGTGTCGTCGGGAAGTTGTAGAAGCTTCTGGGTGAGCGATTGCATGATTTCCTCGAACGAGCCGCCCCAAAGGTCGGTGCGACCAATGCTGCCCGCAAAGAGTGTGTCTCCGGCAAAGAGTTGCGGCTGGCTGAGCTTAATGGTGCCGGCTTCCTTTGGCAAGAAAAGGCAAACGCTGCCGGGAGTGTGGCCGGGAGTGTGGAGAACGTCGGCGTGGTAGCCGCCCCACTCGAGGGAATCGCCATCCTTCAGGAGTTGATCGACGGCGGTGAGTTCCGGAGGGCGCATACCGAGGAAAGCAGCCTGGACCTCCATAGCGTTGTAGAGAGGGAGATCGTCGCTGTGCATCATGACCGGGGCGCCAGTATATTGGTGGAGTTTGGCCAGGCCGCCGACGTGATCGATGTGGGCATGGGTGCTGACAATGGCTTTGACGGAGAGTTTGTAGCGGCCGAGAAGGCTGAGGATGCGTTCGACTTCGTCGCCGGGGTCGACCACGATGGCTTCATGAGTTTTGGGATCGCCGATGATGGAGCAGTTGCATTGCAGCATGCCGACCGGGATTTTGATGTAGATCATGTCCGGATTGGCGGCGTCGCGTGTGTGGAGTGCGTCGGGCATTGGGAGAAGTATAGCATTGAGGGAAAGGGGCGAGAATTCGCCGGCGTGGGATCGGCACGGCGGATCGGTTGAGAACTGGCAAGGTAGGGCGCCATGATCTCTCCGCTCCGAACCGCAACAGGCGCGGCTCTCCGATCAGGATAGGATGACCGGCGGGGAAAAGCGAAACTCGAAAATGGAAAATAGAAATTCGGACGCTGGAGGTTGACACCCTGGCTGGCATCAAAGCCAGCGCTACATGGAAGACAGGTCGAACGTGATGGTGGTGCTGAATGATTCGGTTGGCGAACAGCTTCAGAAGGCTACCCCTACAAAACCGAAGTCGGTTGAGTTTGGTAGACTGGACGGGAGGAGAAGGAAATTGGATTCGCAGAGTGCGGCGATTGAGACTCCACTGGCGGCGTTGCATCGCGCGGCGGGCGCGCGAATGGGGACGTGGTTCGGGTGCGCGTTGCCGGACGAGTTTGGTGATTGGCGGGAGGAATACCGGTTCGCGAAAGAGAACGTGGCGCTGGTGGACAAGAATTACCGCGCGTATCTAGCGTTCACAGGGTCAGACCGGGTGCGCTATCTGAATGCGATTTTGACCAACAACATCAAGGATCTGAAAGAGAATCACGGGAATGTATCGCTGTTTTTGAATCCCCAAGGACATATACAGGCAGAGATTGAAACGTACGCGATGGCAGACAAATTGTTTTGCGTTTCGTACGCGATGATACGCGAGAGGCTCGTGGCCGCGCTGGACAAGTACATCATCATGGATGATGTGACGCTGACGGACCAGACGGGGGAATATGCCACTGTCGCGGTGGAAGGTCCGAAAGCGCCGGAAGTGGTGGAGGAAGTGAGTGAAGTGGATTTGCAGGAACTCAGCGAGCTGGAGTCGCGGCAAGTTTCGGTGGGCGGGATTTCGTGCGGGTTGGTGAATCGTTCGCCGGGCGGCGTGAGTAGCGGCGAGTTTCTGGTGTTGCGGGAGCAAGCGGAAGCGCTCTGGAAAATTCTGGCGGCTGCAGCGAGAAAGCATGGCGGCGGGCCAATGGGCTACACGGCGCTGAATGCGCTGCGGCTGGAGCTGGGCGTGCCGTGGTTTGGCTACGACTTTGGTGAGAAGCACATACCGCACGAGGCGGGATTGCAGGATTCACATATCAGCTACACGAAGGGCTGTTACACGGGGCAGGAGATTGTGGAGCGAGTGCGCTCGCGAGGACAGGTGAACCGGGCTCGAGTGCCATTGAAGTTCGATACGAAGGAACTGCCAGCAGCGAATGCGCCGCTGTTGGTGGAAGGAAAAGAGTTTGGATATGTGACGCGAAGCGCGTTTTCACCGGCGAGGAATGCGTTCATCGGGATGGGGTATGTGCGGAGGGAGAAGGCGGCGCCGGGGGAGGTGCTGGAAGTTAGTGGTGGAACGGCGACGATTTACGGACTAACGAAGTAGATGCCGGCTATGTGATATCAGATATGTGTGATCAGGAACCTTGGAAAACACGCGACTTTGTCGCGCGTTTTTTTTGGGGGGCTTGCTTCTGGGAACTTCACAGACAAAGAGACGTCGATTCCTTGCGTACGCACCCAAAGAAGGGATGCCCGCGCGAGGAACTGGGCGTGTTTGGGACAGGTGCGTCGAGACTACGCCATAGGAGCTGGGAGGAGCTGGGAAGGCGGGGTGTGGGGACGGAGGGGGTTCGGGTATGATTCGAGGCTTGAGGTTAGGAGAACAATGGTGGCGAAAAAGAGTGCGGGGGAAGCATCGTTGGGCGCGGCAGACAAGGGTATCGCAAAGATTTTGAAGAGCGAGATTGTTTACCAAGGGCCGGTATTTGGAGTGAGGCGGGACGAGGTGCTGGAGCCAGGAGGATTGCAGACGACGAGAGAGGTGATCACGCACCCGGGGTCGGTGGTGGTTCTACCGGTACTACAAGATAAGAGGATCGTTCTAATCCGACAATACCGGCATGCGACACGGCAGTATTTGTGGGAGTTGGTGGCGGGGCGGATGGACGAAGGAGAAAGTGTGAAAGAGGCGGCGGCGCGCGAGCTGCTTGAGGAGACAGGTTATCGGGGAAAGCGATTTAGTGTGTTTCTGGACGTGTTCCCTACACCAGGATTTCTGGAAGAGCGCATGTATATTTTGCTGGCGGAAGGGTTGACGGAGGGCGAAGCGGAACCGGAAGAAGATGAAAAAATTGAGGTGCGAGCGTACAAGCTGAAAGAACTGAAACAAATGATACGAAAGGGGAAGCTTCGAGACGCCAAATCGATCGCCGGGATTCTATACTATCTGACATTTATTCGAAAATCCTGAGCGGGACATAAGCGATTTCAATCGATTTATTCGTATAAATATGCACACCCGCCCGAAATTTTCTTCGCAATGCAGTGTTGACTACAAATACCAGTTTGATACACTCCGCGCAATTCGTGCTCATGGCGGCGCTTGGTAAGATTTCCGCCCCCAAGAGTAAGAAACACTTGAGTCACCAAGGAGACACGAAGTGCAAGGAACGGTTAAGTGGTTCAATAACTCAAAGGGTTACGGATTCATCGGTCGGGAAGATGGACCAGATGTATTCGTGCACTACTCAGCGATCGTCGGAGATGGTTACCGGACGTTGCAGGAAGGAGATGCGGTCGAATTTGAGATCGTGCAGGGTCCAAAAGGGCCGCAGGCGGCGAACGTAGCCAAGCCGAGTTAGTGCGGAGCGAAGTAGGTTGATTCCAGGGCCGGCGGGAGCGAAAGCTTTCGCCGGTTTTTTTGTGCCGCAAGACGCGTGGAGCGAGTTGGCGGGGAGAGATATCGGGGATCAAGGATCAGAGATCAGGAGGCCAGCCAACAAAGAGCTGGGGCTTCGGTCGGGTTGACATTTGAATCAGTCGGAATGGTCTCGGTGGAAGGCTATAAACCCGCACCCGGGAAAAGGCTCGGTGGGATGGGCTGCAACCCGCAGCGTCAAAGAAGCGGAATAGGGCGCGGATGACTGGGCGCGAGGGGGCGTACTCCAAAGTGGGGATATAATCGCGGGATGGACAACAAACAAATTGCACGAATACTGCGGGAAACCGCGCAATTGCTGGAAATTGACGGCGCGATCATCGGCCGCTACCGGAGTTATGAGAAAGCGGCGGAATTGATTGAAAGTCTGCCGGACTCGGTGGCGATGCTGGTGGACACGCCGGACAAGCTGGAGGAGCTGCCGGGGATTGGCGAGCGGATGGTGGAGCATCTGACGGAAATTGTGAAGTCGGGCGACTACAGCTTGCGGAAAAAGCTGCTGAAGAAATATCCGGCGACCATTCTGGAATTGCTGAGTCTGCAATCATTGGGACCGAAAAAAGTGGCGTTTTTGTGGAGCCAGTTCCAGTGTTGTACGGTAGCCGACATAGAAAGGATCGCGCGCGAGGGCAAGCTGCGGGACCTGGCAGGTTTTGGCGAAAAGAGCGAACAAAATATCTTGAAGGCTGTGGAGGTATTCAAGAAGTCCACCGGAAGATTTTTGACCAGCACGGCGGAGGACGCGGCGGAGAAGATTGGCGTGCACATTTGGAAGGCCGGGAAATTGGTGGAGAGCGTGACGCCGGCGGGATCGTTGCGGCGCGGGAGAGAGACCGTAGGGGATTTAGATTTGTTGGTGACGCTGGCAGAGAAGAAACCCAACAGTGGACCGCATCCCTCCTCTGGGGGCAAGCAGAAGACGGTCGTTACAAAAGGAAAAGGCGATGCTGGCATAAAAGCCGGCGCTACATTGAAGATGGAAGGCAAGAGCGGACAGGATGCCGGCGCTGCCAGGCAGGCGGACGTGGATGCATTGGCGGAACATATTTTGAACTTCCCTGGGATCGATCAGGTGTTGGCGCACGGCGAGAACAAAGTGAGCTTCACGCTGGCGAATGGGCTGCAAGTGGATGTGCGGTTACTGGAAAAGGAGAATTTTGGAGCGGCGTTGCTTTATTTCACTGGCTCGAAAGAACACAACGTGAAGCTGCGCGGGCGCGCGAATGACATGGGGTACACGTTGAATGAGTACGAGTTGGCTACGTTGGGAGAAGGGGACGCCTCAGAGAAAGACGGGAAAGGCAAGCCGGCTCCCTCATCTGAGGGCAAGCAGAAGGCGGTTCCTACCAAACCGGGAAAAGGCGGCGAGCGAGTGGCGGGGAGGACCGAAGAGGAGATTTACGCGAAGTTGAAGCTGGACTACATTCCGCCGGAATTACGGGAAAACAGTGGGGAGATCGAAGCCGCGGAAAAGCACACGCTGCCGAAGTTGATCGAGCGGCGCGACATCAAGGGCGACCTGCAGATGCATACGACGGCGAGCGACGGAAAGAACTCAATTGAGGAGATGGCCGAAGCGGCGAAGGCGTTGGGTCACGAATACATCGCGATCACCGACCATTCGAAAGCGGTGACGGTGGCGAACGGGTTGGATGAGAAGCGCATGGCGGCGCACATCAAGAAACTGCACGCGGCGGATGAGAAGGGGCTGGGGATACGAGTGCTGGTGGGCTCGGAAGTGGATATCTTGAAGGACGGCAGGCTGGATTATCCGGACGAGATCCTGGCGCAGTTGGATGTAGTGGTGTGCTCGGTGCACTCGTACTTTACGCTGGACCGCGCGGCCATGACGGAACGGATGCTGGCGGCGATTGAGAATCCGTACGCACAGATTATTGGGCATCCTACCGGACGGCTGCTATTGCGGCGGGACGCGTTTGACTATGACATAGAGAAGGTGCTGGATGCGTGCGCGAAGCACGGCGTAGCGATGGAGTGCAATTCGTATCCGGACCGGTTGGATTTGAAGGATGTGTATTTGCGGATGTGCAGGGAACGCGGGGTGAAGGTGGTGATTTCCACTGACTCGCACAACACGGGGAATCTGAGTTACATAGGGTATGGGGTGACGATGGCCAGACGGGGATGGCTGGAAAAGAAGGACGTAATTAATGCGTTTCCGGTGAAGGAGTTTTTGGGGGCGCTGAGGAAGAAGAAGTGAGGAAGTAAGGAACTTGAAAGTTGAAGGTTGTGCACGCGGGGCGACGGAGGTTAGGAGGGACGTTGCCACGATCCCTGCACTGCGAGCCGCAAAAAACGCGGCGCTCCGGTCGGGATGAATGACTAAGTAAGAGAGACCGACCCCGGACAGAGGCCATGGGCTGGGGGGTACAAAGGGAACATTTTAGCGGTGGGTTGCGTTACATCGGGTAGTTGAGGTGGTTGATTTTTCAGGAGAGTGGCTATGAATTGGATGACGAAGACTTCCCTTCCCCTGGTGGCGGGCGCCGTGTTGCTGGTGGGAGCGACGGCGGTGCGGGCGGATGAGGTAGCCAAGACGTATACCGTGAGCGGGCACGCACGGGTGCGGGTACAGACGGACGATGGAGCGGTTCGCGTGTCGACGGGCGACATTAAGCAGGTGGAGATTCGGGTGGTGTATACCGGCTACCAGCTGGATAAGAACTTACGAGTGACCACGGCGCAGAATGGCGACAGCGTGGAAGTGGTGGCCAAAACAATGGGAAATTGGGGATTCCACTGGGGAACGAATCATACGAACCTGCGGGTGGAAGTTCATATGCCGAAGGACGCGGACCTTGAAGTGACGTCGGGCGACGGGTCTGTGGAGGCCGATTCGATCAACGGAAACCTGGATGTGAAGACTGGCGATGGCCATATCACGGTGCAGGGCGCGAAGGGGGACATCCGGCTGCATACGGGCGATGGGGCGATTGAAGGGCGGGAATTGGATGGGAAAGTGGACGCGTCTTCAGGAGATGGGCACATCAACATAGAGGGACGATTCGATTCCCTGAATATTCGGACAGGCGATGGCAGCGTGACGGCACGGGCGAAGGGCGGGTCCAACGTGCAGTCGGAATGGAGCATCAAGACGGGCGATGGCAGCGTGGACCTGGAGCTGCCGGGGGAGTTGAGGGCGAATCTGGATGCAAGCACGCATGACGGACACATCAGCCTGGGGATCCCGGTGACGGTAGAGGGGATGTTCAGTTCGTCGCGAGTGAGCGGGAAGATGAATGGCGGCGGGCCAACGATCGTGGTGAGGACCGGAGATGGATCGATCCATTTGAGCAAGAGCTGAGAAGAGTTTTTAGTTATCCGTATTCAGTTGCGTAAGTAAGCAAAACCAAGAAGCGGGACCCTGGCAGTTGCCGGGGTTTTTGCTTTATGGGGACGACTAACGGGGGCGGAAGGCCGAGGGAAAATGGGCGACACATGTGTTGATTTGCTTCTACACAGAAGACAGGATTATGCGCTGTAACTTATTGAAAATACGGCCCTGGAGATTGGCCCGGGGGTTGCAAGTAGAAGGCGCGTTGGAGGGTTAACCCGTGATTGTTGTCATTCTGGCGGCTGCGGTTTTGGTGGTGTTTATGGTTAGTTTGCTGGGGTCATTTGCAACCAGCCAGCGGCGAAGGTCGTAGCGGGCAGGTCGCCCGGTTGCGTCGCCGAGGCATCGAAGCGGTCTCGTACGCAACTCTTGCCATGATCCCTCCGCTGCGCACCGGAAAAAACTCGGCGCTTCGGCCGGGATGAGACACAACAAGAAACGCATCAGGACCTGCGAACGAGAGCGTGATGGCTACAAGTCGCAGAAGCAAGCAGCCGCCGGCACGAGGGCGGCCGCAAAGACACTCACAGCCTCACGCTTGTCTACCCAGGCAGCTACAGGCCGCCGCTACAGGGCAGCGGAAACGGGCCATGTGAGGGCTCACAGGATGAAGCCTGTGGTACTGGAGTACGCGGCAACATTGGTGACTATTTTGGGGTGTACTTGGCGGCGACGGCGTCCATTACGCGGAGGGAATAGATCAGCGCTGCGCCGGCGTTCATGGCCATGGCGACGCCGAGGGCTTCGGCAATTTCTTCTTTGGAAGCTCCAGCCTTGAGGGCCGCGTCAGTGTGGAAGGTGATGCAACCATCGCAGCGGGTGGTGACCGCGACAGCAAGGGAGACGAGTTGGCGGGTTTTTTCGCCGAGGTGAGAGTTTGCGGAATTAGCAGCGGAAAGCGTTTGGTATCCCTTGAGGGAGTCCGGAGACAGCTTCGCGAATTGCGGGATGGTCTTGCTGAGTTCCGATTGATAAGCGTTCCAGTCGAGCATCATGAGAATCTCCTGTGAGAGGTGTTAGTTGCTGAGTGCGGGAGTATACGACAAGAAGTGGTTCGGCGAAAAATTGAGAGACGAGCAGGGATTGCCATTTCGAGAATGCGTCAGAGTCCTCAGGGGCTGAAGCCCGATGCAGAAGTAAAAGCTAATGTCGGAACTAAAAGCTCCGACCGCCTAAGGCAAAGCAAGAAAGAGCAAGCCAAAACCGCCCGCGTCAGGAGGCGGCCGCTACAAAAACTGCAAATCTCGTGCTGCCGCGTTGGCGGCGAAAAACAGATCCCTCGCTTCGCTCGGGATGACAGATTCCTGTTCAGATGAAAAGTGGCGTGGTATGAGTTGTCAAGGATTTCGGGGAATGTGCGGCGTGTGGTAATGTTTTTGGTTCGCCTATCGTTGGCGAGAACGTAGAGAGACACTCAAACCAAAAGAATGGTCCGTAGGGGGCCCTTGAACATGAAACATTCGTACAACGGAGTGGCGGTACCGGCGGATGGGAGGGTGATTGGGTATAGCAAAGGTGTGTTGCAGGTGCCGGATAATCCGATCATTCCGTTTATCGAGGGAGATGGCACGGGAAGAGACATCTGGAAGGCGTCGCGGCGAGTGTTTGACGCCGCGGTGGAGAAGGCGTACGGCGGTAAGCGGCACGTGGCGTGGTTCGAGGTGTTTGCGGGAGAGAAGGCCTTCAACACGTTTAAGGAATGGCTGCCGAATGATACGGTGGACGCGGCGCGGGATTTTCGCGTATCGATCAAAGGGCCGCTGACGACGCCGGTGGGCGGAGGGATCCGTTCGTTGAATGTGGCGCTGCGGCAGATCCTGGATTTATATGCGTGCGTGAGGCCGGTGCGATATTTCACGGGAGTTCCCTCCCCTGTGCGGGAGCCGGAGAAGATGGACGTGGTGATCTTCCGGGAAAATACCGAGGACGTGTACATCGGAATCGAGTGGAAGAGCGGAACGCCGGAAGCAAAGCGGCTGCTGGAGTTTTTGAACAACGAAATGCTGGCGGGCGGAAAGAAGCAAGTCCGCATGGATTCCGGAGTGGGCATCAAGCCGATTTCACCGTTTGGCACGAAGCGGCTGGTGCGGCGGGCGATTCAGTATGCGCTGGAGAACAAGCGGCCGCTGGTGACGCTGGTGCACAAGGGGAACATCCAGAAATTTACCGAGGGCGCGTTTCGCGATTGGGGATACGAACTGGGACGCGAAGAGTTTCGCGGCGAGACGGTAACCGAGCGGGAAAGCTGGATCCTGGACAATTTGGACAAGAATCCCGGACTGAGCGTGGAGCAGAATGCCGCGATGATCGAGCCGGGCTTGGAACAGGCAACGGAGGATTTCAAGAAGTCGATTTATGCGGAAGTGAAGCGGACGCTGGACGCGATTGGTGGGACGCACGGAAATGGCCATTGGAAGAAGAAGTTGATGATCAATGACCGGATCGCGGATTCGGTGTTTCAGCAGATGCTGCTGAGGCCGAATGAGTATAGCGTGCTGGCAACGCCGAACTTGAATGGAGACTACTTAAGCGATGCATGCGCCGCGCAGGTGGGCGGATTGGGGATTGCGCCCGGGTCGAACATCGGAGACGGATACGGCGTGTTTGAGGCGACGCACGGGACCGCGCCGAAGTATGCGGACAAGGATGTGATCAATCCGAGCTCGGTGATGCTGAGCGGGGCGATGATGTTTGAGTTTATGGGATGGAAGGAAGCGTCGAAATTGATTGAGGACGGGATTGCGAAGACGATCCAGCAGAAGAAGGTGACGTACGATTTAGAAAGGTTGATGACCGGCGGGACGAAACTGGGGACGAGCGCGTTTGCTGGGGCGATTATTGGGAATATGTAGGGAGAGAGTTACCAGTGGCCTGCGAGGGAAAAGCAGCAGGGCGCGGTCGGCGATATCAGGGAGCAGCGAGCAGGAGGAGGGATGACTTAGCCACCAGCCCTCCGCTCCGAGCCGCAGAAAGCGCGGCGGTGAGTGTGGCCGAATGCGGCCCTGGACGGGCCGAGGGAAAGTACTTTTAGAAGTTGGAGTGGCTGGGGCAGCCGCAGCAAGCTGCCGCACTCCAAAGGAGAAAGAGATGAGCAGAAAGAAAGTGACGGTGGTGGGTGGGGGATTTGTGGGGTCGACTACGGCGCAGCGGATTGTGGATCTGGAGCTGGCTGACGTGGTGCTGACGGATATTCTGGAGGGGGCACCGGCAGGAAAAGCGCTGGACATGGTGGAGAGCTGTCCGATCACGGGCACGGATTCGTTTGCGACGGGCGTTTCGACCGCGACGGGAGATTACAGCGCGACGGCGGGAAGCGACGTGGTGGTGATCACGGCGGGGTTTCCGCGCAAGCCGGGGATGAGCCGCGACGATTTGCTGAAGGCGAACTATGACGTGGTGAAG
Source organism: Candidatus Acidiferrales bacterium (assembly GCA_963735825.1). Taxonomy (GTDB): domain Bacteria; phylum Acidobacteriota; class Terriglobia; order Acidiferrales; family UBA7541; genus Acidiferrum. The sequence continues at coordinate 75,450 of CAVTMR010000004.1, read as the reverse complement.
GCGGTGGTGGAACAGATTGTGAAGCATTCGCCGAACTGCATCCTGGTAATTGTGACGAATCCGCTGGACGCGATGGCGCAGGCGGCGATGAAGGTGAGCGGATTCCCGAAGAATCGCGTGCTGGGAATGGCGGGAGTGCTGGACTCGGCGCGGATGAGCGCGTTCGTGGCGATGGAGTGCAAGGTGAGCGTGGAGAACGTGCACTCGTTCGTGCTGGGTGGACATGGAGATGACATGGTGCCGCTGCCAAGATATTCGACTGTGGCGGGGATTCCGTTGCCGGATTTGCTGCCTGCGGACAAGATTGAAGCCATCGTGACGCGCACCAGGAAGGGCGGGGCGGAAATTGTGAATTTGCTGAAGACCGGGTCGGCATACTATGCGCCGTCAGCAGCGGCAGTGGAAATGGTGGAAGCGATTTTGAAAGACAAGAAGAAGATTTTGCCGTGCGCAGTGTATTTGGAGGGGGAATACGGAATCCAGGGGCTCTTTGTGGGCGTGCCGGTGAAGTTGGGAGCGAAGGGCGCGGAGGAGATCGTTCAGATTAAGTTGACGGCGGAAGAGAATGCAGCGCTGCAGAAGTCGGCGGCGTCGGTGAAAGAATTAGTGACGGTGTTGGGAATTTGAAAGAGTTCTAAGTTGTCAGTTTTAAGTTTTCAGTAAGGCATATGGTGCGCGGTGTGGAAGCACACGGATTGGGGTACGCGAGAGAAAAAGCAACCCCAAGAAAAAGCCTCACCCCTGAAGGGGTGGGCTACAGGATGTCGCTAGAAGCCGAAGAGTTTGCCTGCTGCCATGACCATGAGCAGGGTGAATGCGGCGATGGCGATTTCGCCTATGAAGCCTACCGCGAAAGGGCGAAGGCCTTGCTTGCGCATCTCGCGGAAATTGGTGCGGAGGCCGACGCCGGCGAAGGTAAGAAGAAACGCCCAGCGGGAAAGATTGGCCAAGGCGAGGTTGTTATCCTTGGTGAAGAAGCCTGCGGTGGCGAGCGCAGAGATCAGCAGGAATCCCAGAACAAATTTAGGAAATTTTTGCCAGAGAAAGGCGGCTTTGTTACCGATGGTTTCGGCTTGGCCGCGGCTCGCCCAGTAGATGGCATAGGCGAGGACGACGAAACCGATCAGGGCATTGCGAGTGGTCTTGGTGAGGACAGCGAGTTTGGCGGCAGCGTCGGAATACAGAGCGCCGGCAGCAGTGGCTTCGGCGGTATTGTCGACGGCGAGTCCGGCCCAGACGCCATAGGCGTGATCGGAGAGATGCAGGGCGTGACCGATGAGCGGGAACGTGAAAAGAGCGATGGCACCGAGAGCGAGGATGGCGGCGATAGCGAACGAGGAGTCTTCGTCGTCGGCATCGATGGCGCCTTTAGTGGCGATGATGGCGCTGACGCCGCAGACCGCGGAGCCGACTGCGAGAAGCGTGGTGAGTTTGGGGCGAAGACCGAACAGGCGGCCGAGGAAGGTCATGAACGCGATAGCGCCGAGGATTTCGATGCCGACGAGGAGCAGGCTGACTCCGCCAAGCTTCCAGACATCGCCGAGAAGAAAGCGCGCGCCGAGAAGAACGATGCCAGCCTTGAGCCAGAATTCGTAGGTAGCGACACCGGGCTTGAAGATGGCGGCGAGACCGAAGACATTGGAGATGACCAGGCCAAGAAGGATGGCCCAGAGGACGTATTCAATGTTGGGGAAGATCCAATGGTGGGCCTTGGTGTAGGCGTTGACATTTTTTTCGAGGAGTTTGCCGGCGTAGCCTATTGCGCCGAGAAGAGCGACGCCGGGAATCAGGCGGAGAAATTGCGAGGGTAAGGAGATGGAGGGGGATTGCGGAAGTGCGATTGCGTCTGCCATTGGAAACCTCGAAAGTAGAGAATAGAAATTAGAAAATCGAAAAACGAAACTCGAAAAGCGTACGTGCTAGCGGGTCATCGAGACATCGGAGACCTTGAGGCATTGCCATGATCCCTCCGCTGCGCGCTGGCTGAAATGCGCCGTCGCTCCGGTCGGGATGACACGCACATCGTGAGCCTCGGAGTATCGGATGCCGCAAACAAGACCAACCACCGCGCAAGCCCCATGACGGCTCTACCAGGGGATCCGGGGGATTATGCCCGTGCGGATCAGTAGGGCGGCTGCTAGGGCTACGAGTACAGCCCAGGTGTCTAGCGAGAGACGAAAAGTGCGTTTCTCGGTGGATTGAGATGGCTGAGACATTGTTGTGCTCCTTGAGGTCGATCTAAAGACCGGATTGCAACTACCGCGAAAGAACCGACCTAAAGGTCGGCCATTACCAAATCCAGGAAAACCTTCGAGCGAAACCGGAGGCCCAGGTACAAATGCGGTACTTGGGGCACCGGACCACTACAAAAGCAACTGCGAACTCCAAGAGCGGACGGCCTGCGAAGGCCGTCCCAAGAAAGCACGATGTATCGTGCCCCTACATTTACGACGGTAGGTGCAGATCGCGCTCGGCCGCGTTGGCGCTTTCGTGCCAGGCGCTCACGACCGCTGGATCGCGGAGCGAAGCTACTACGCGACCGACCAGAACGAGAGCTGGCGCGGGTAATGGAGCGAGTGTGGCGAGGCCAGTCAGAGTAGTCAGGTGCGAAGACTGCTCACGCTGTGAAGCTTTGGAGATGACCTGACAAGGCATGTCTGGAGAAAAACCAGCGTCCAGAAGCCACTGCGAAACTTCGTTGTATTGAGGGCCCGGCATATAGATTACAACAGTTGTTTCGGGAGTGAGAGAAAGAGCAGTGACAGCGCGAGCGTCGGCGGATCGGGAAAACGTGGTGAAGAGTACGTTGGAAGCGACACGGCGGTCGGTGAGGGAAATCTTCGCGGCAGCAGCGGCGCCAAAAGCAGCCGAAATTCCCGGCACGATTTCGAAATCAATCGCGGCTTCGCGAAGAGCCTGGATTTCTTCGGCGGCGCGGCCGAAGAGCATAGGGTCGCCACCTTTGAGACGCACGACGATTTCGTGAGAGGCAGCGGATGCGACGAGCAGCGAGTTGATGTCACCTTGCGAAAGAAGACGAAAACCGCGGCGTTTGCCGACATCGATACGCTGGGCGTGAAGCGATATGAGATCGAGGATCTCTGGGTTGACGAGCGAATCGTGAAGGACGATGTTGGCGGATTGCAGAAGGCGCAGGGCTTTTACGGTGAGAAGCTCGGAATCACCAGGGCCAGCGCCGACAAGGAATACTTTGCCCATCAGGAAACTCCTTCGGTGTTTGAGGTAGAGCGCGAGTGCTTCCGAAACTCTTCGAAACTAGGTTGGCTGGCGAGTAGATGGAGCCAGCGCTTGGCGGTTTCCGCGTCGGCGCCTGAGGATTGCGCTCGGAGCACTTCACGGGCCGCGCCCAGCCATTCGAGCCAGGCGGCGTATTCGGGACCGAATTGCTGTTCCAGTTCCAGGCGGAGGCGCTGGGCGAGGGCAGGGCTTTTACCGTTCGTGGAAATGGCGATTTGCAGATCGCCGCGCTGGAGGACGGAGCCGTAGTAGAAATGGCAGTGGTCGATGTCGTCGACCGAGTTGCAGAGGATGTTGCGGCGTTCGGCTTCGGCGAAGACGGAGGCGTTGAGTTCGCGAATGGAGGTGGCGGCGATCACGAGGAACGCGCCTTCGAGATCGTCGGGAGAGAAAGGCTTGGGATGCCAGTCGATTTCGCGGCGGCGGACGTACTCGGCGAGATGCGGGTGGAGTTCGGGAGAGATGACGCGGGCGCGAGCGCCGGCTTGGAGGAGCGAGGGAATCTTTTGGGTGGCGATGGAGCCGCCACCGATGACGATGACAAGACGATTTTCAAGTTTGAGGAAGGCTGGGAAAAGGGTCATGGGATGATCCTTTCGGAAGGCACTGCAAGTTGGGGTGAGACGTCGTCGTGGAAGTCTTGCCACGATCCCTCCACTGCGCGCCGGCTGGAATGCGCCGGCGCTCCGGTCGGGACATCGTAGGAGGAAGAAGAAACCCAAGAACCGACCTGAAGGTCGGCCACTACAAAGGCGACGAGAAGAGAAACCCAAAACCCACCCTTCGCCAAAAACGCGTAGGGTAGGCCGGCAGGGACAGAAGAGGAGAAGGATGGGGTACCCAATGCCAAGACAGAAGAGGTGGTCATCGGTCCTCCACGGAGTGCGGGACCTGCGATTCGGGGAGGTCGCGGACAGCGACGAGGGTTGGGCCGCCAGCCAGGATGGAACGAAGAACGTCGTTGGAGTGGCGGGCGAGGAAATGTTGGAGCGATTCGCCGGAGCGGCGGTCGGACTGGAAGGCGTCGAGAAGGCGGGAGATGGCGTCGGGAACTTCATCGGCGCGGCACCGGAAGCCAACGGGACGCGCGATGGAAGCGATGTGACCGACACTGCCGCCGACGCAGAAATAGTAGGCGTCGACCAACTTGCCATCGACCTTGATTTTCTTGCCCTCGATGCCGATGTCGGCGATCCAGTGTTGGCCGCAACTATTGGGGCAGCCGGTGATGTGAAGTTTGAGTTGATGCTGGAAATCGGGATAGCGGTCTTCGAGAGTTTCGGTGAGCCAGCGAGCGAAGCTCTTGGTTTCGGTGAGAGCGAGTTTGCAAAATTCGGAGCCGGTGCAGGCTACGGTGCCGCGGACGAAAGCGGAACTTGCGACGGGGAGTCCGCCGGCGGCGAGCTGGGAGATGACAGTGGCGACGCGAGCCTCGGGGACATTGACGAGGAGAAGATTTTGCATCGGAGTGGTGCGGACGTGGCCGTCGGCGTAGCGTTCGGCGAGATCGGCGGCAAGTCGAAGTTGCGAGGGAGTGATGCGTCCACGAACGACGGAGGCGCCAACGGAGAAGAGGCCGGGCTGCTTTTGGGGAATGACGCCGAGATGATCGCGATGAATGTCCGAAGGGAGAGTTTCGATTTCAGCGGGATCGAGGGTGAAACCGAGGCGCTCATGGACAGCGGCGAGGAACGTTTCGGGAGTCCAGTGGTGCTCGAGGAAAAGATATTTCATGCGGGCACGCTCGCGGCTCTGGCGAAGAACCTCACTGGAACGGAAGACTTCGCTAATGGCGCGGACGACGGGGATGACTTGATGTGGCTTGACGAAAACGTTGAGGCGAACGCCTAGGTGCGGTTGGGTGGAGAGGCCGCCGGCTACGCGGACGGAAAAGCCGAGTTCGTGACCCGTGATCCGTGACTCGTGATTCGTGCGGACCTCAGGGGCTAAAGCCCCAGTATTCGGCACGACTGAAGTCGTGCCCTCCCGATTCGGGCGGAGGGTGGCGGTGAGGGCGATGTCGTTGATTTCGGGATAGGAGCACCATTCGGGGCAGCCGGTGATGGTGATTTTGAATTTGCGAGGGAGATTGTAGAAGTCGGGATTGCCGCCCAGTTCCCTGTCGAGAGCAAGGACGATGGGAGAAACGTCGGCAATTTCGTGGGCGTGAAGTCCGGCGAGAGGGCAACCGGTGATGTTGCGGACGACGTCGCCGCAAGCGCCGGTGGTGCGCAAGCCGACCGATTGCAGGCGCTCGAAAACTTCGGGGAGAGATTCGATCTTGAGCCAGTGGAGCTGGATGTTCTGGCGAACAGTGACGTCGGCGACGCCGTTGCCGTGTTCGTCGGAAAGCGCGGCGATGGTGCGGAGTTGCGTGGACGTTAGCAAGCCGTTGGGGACGCGGATGCGGAGCATGAAGAATGGGACGGCGCGACCTTCTCCACCGGAGCCGCCGGTAGCGCCTGCGCCATCGCCCTGCGTATAGACGCCCCAAGTGCGAAAGTAGGTGGAGAGCCATTCGGGAGGGATGGACTCGAAACCGAGGCGCGCGAATTCACGAATTTCGTCGAGATGGTCCCATGCGTTTTTGCAGCGCTTGAGGCGCTCGATGCGTTGGGATTTGGTTTCCTTTTGGTCCGGCATTTGGTCGTCTCAACCACTTTCAGGCCGCTGGGCCTGGATTTAGGATCAAAAAGCCTCTGGCCTGAAGGCCTGAGCTACAGCAACTGCGAACCCTAGAGCGCACGGCCTCAGAAGGCCGTCCCTACAAACACCAAGAAACGAACCGGAAAAAGAAAAAGCCCGCGTGCGGGTTGACTGGCACGCGGGCTTCGAAATTTATCGATCGTCGAAAGAACTAAATTCGAATGCGCCGGTAGCCAGAGGTGCAACATGGACAACAACAGAAGGTTGTTGAGAACGAGCAGCGTGTCTGGCAGTAATTGCGCATCTTCGAAAGAGGTTACGCCGGGTTGAGAGGAGAGTCAACGGGGCGTAGGCCTCAAAAATTGGATGATGTCCATAGGGGAAATGGATACATGGCGCGGGCTGATGCGGATGCGTTTGAGTCTAACGGGAACATTGTCCGGTAACGCCATCTAAACCCGAAGCTTAGAAGCCCTCGGGGCAGCGACAGCCGGAAACCCTAAGAGAAGACGGCCCCAGAAGGCCGCCCTAAAACCAGGAAAACTTTCAGGCAAACCCAAGCGCCCACGTACAGATGCGGTACCTCGGGCGCCCGCCTCTGACGGCGGCCGCTACAAAGAAATGACCGGCATCCCTAAAGCGGCGGCTGGCCGCGGTTCTCCAAAGGTTAGGGTTGGGCTGGAGGTTTGGTCGCTGGCTTTGGTGTGGATGTGGCCGGCTTGGGAGCGGGCTTGCGGTGGACGCGGGCTTGGCGGGTGCGGTTGCAGCGGCACCGACCAGGGTGGCGGACTTGATCATGTCGAGACGAGGCCACTTGGCGTCGATGTATTTCTTGCCGCCCTTGGTGATGGCGTCCTGATCCATGCCAGCGGTGTCGCCGTACTGGTCGTAAAGCATTTCGACGACTTTCATGCCGTCGCCATCAACGACACCGAAGGGGGTGAAGCCCTGCGAGTCGAGGGAGGAGCCATTGTCTTTGAGATTGATGAAGAGTTGCGTGGTGCGGGTGTTGGGGCCGGCAGTGGCGAAGACGACGGTGCCGCGCTTGTTGCTTTCGCTGTGGGGATCATCCTTAATGGTGGCCTTTTCCCAGGCGGCGGAAACCGTGGGATAGGCGCTGATACCAAATTGCGCGACGAAATTGGGAAGCACGCGGAAGAAATGGGCGTTGTCGAAATAGTGGTGCTTGACGAGATTGTAGAAGCGGTCTGCGCCGAGAGGAGCCCACGCGCGAGTGACCGTGATGGTGAACTCGCCGCGGGTGGTATCGAATTTGACCTGGTAGGTGTCGGGAGCTTTGTCTTTGAGTACATAGGGCTTGAGAAGAGTGCGGTCGTAGCTGGAAGCGGCCGGTTTAGCGGCGGTGGCGGATTTGGGCTTCGCGGGAGTTTCTGTGGCGGCAGGTGCTTGAGCGAGCGAGATGAAGCAAAGTGTCGCAGACAACGCGGCGGTGAAGACGCACTTCATGAGTTGCATGACGAAAATTGCCTCCGTACTTTTCGGGAATGCTGATTCAGGTCTGGCCAGGAAGTATTTTTGCACGTTTGCGGTCGATTCACCACAGAGAACACAGCGGGCACAGAGAAAAGAAAGAGAGATTCACTGAAGGAACGACGGAGAGAGACGGAGGTTGAGACCGTTCGACCCGGCAAAAGACGCCGGGTCTTGGGATGACAGCGTTATCGAGTGTGGATACCGAATTTGAATGCGCATGCCGAGTTGAATGCGCGTATTCACCTTGGTGCGCCTGGCGAATTTGAGTGGGCGTACCTGGATTATTTAGCGGAGGAGTTTAACTGGCGGCTGACGCGCTCGACCTCGGACATAACGCGAAGAGTATTTTCGCCCAGAATCTTGCGGATGTCGGAGTCGGAATAGCCTTTTTGGAGGAGCGCTTCGGTGATCTGCGGGATGTGGGTGACGTCCTGCATGCCGATGGGCATGACGGCGCCGTCGAAATCAGAGCCGAGGCCAACATGATCGATGCCGGCAATTTTAACGGCGTGGTCGATGTGGTCGATGATTTTGGTCCAGTCGACCTTGGGGAGTTTACCGGCTTGCATGAGGTCGCGAACGACTTGATCGCCGGTGACGAGAGTGCAGGGTTCATTGTCGCCGCAGCGCTTTTTGACTTCGTCGTTGATTTCTTTTTCGGCTTCAGGATGAGTTTTTTCGAAGTCGCGAAATTCCTGGCTGAGGAAACCGACGTGATAGTTGATCTGGATGACGCCGCCATTTTTGGCGAGGACGCGCATCATGTCGTCGGTCATATTGCGAGGAGCTTCGGTGAGAGCGCGTGAAGAAGAGTGCGAGGCGATGACGGGCGCCTTGGAAGTGGCGCATGGCGTCGTAGAACGTTTTGTCGGAGACGTGAGAGATGTCGACCATCACGCCGAGGCGGTTCATTTCCAGGACGACCTGTTTGCCGAAATCAGTGAGGCCGTTGTGCGCCGGCGTGTCGGTGGAGGAATCGGCCCACTCGGTGTTGCCCATGTGCGTGAGGGTCATGTAGCGAACGCCGAGAGCAGCGTAGGAGCGAAGCACGGCGAGGTCGTTGTCGATCATGTGGCCACCTTCGACGCCCATAAGCGCGGCGATTTTGCTTTGCTTCTTGGCGGCGCGGATTTCGTCGGCGGTGGTGGCGAAGACGAGATCATTGGGATGCTTGCGGACGGCTTCGCGGACTGCGTCGATCTGGTCGATGGCTTTCTTGACGGCTTCGGGACCGACGGTTTTGCTGGGGATCCAGATGGAGAAGAAGATGGCGTTGAGGCCACCTTCGCGCATGCGAGGGACGTCGATGTTGCCGTCGGCGTGGCGCGCGCTGATGTCGAAGGTGGAATCGAGAAGACGCTGCGTGGTGTCATCGTGAGTGTCGATGACGATGGAGGAGGCGTGGAGTTTTTTTGCTTCGTCGGAAACGGATTGCGCGTGAGTGGATCTGGGCATAAGCGAAAGACCGAATAGACAGAAAGCTGCCAGGAGCAGGTGTGAGCGGAACATAGTCCCCCGGATGTAGAAATTTTGATCGTAGGTAGAGTAGCAGAAGTGCGGGGTTGACGGTTAAAAGTCGAGAGTTGAAAGTACCGTTGGTCGCGCATGCAGCGGAAAAGCAGATCCCTCGCTGCGCTCGGGATGAACCAATTAAATTTGGTCACCGGGGGATCAGGAGGCGGAGGCGCGGCGTGATGTTTGGTTTAGGTTGAATTGCGAGTGAGATCCTTGAGCCCAAAAACCGGGCTCCCGAATGACAACATTGCGGCGATTAACGAATGCCAATCTGGAGATTGGCGTTAGCGCGTTAGCTTGCGCCGACTACTGTGGATTCGGGGCGGTCGGTGAAGGCGGCTTTGATGTAGTCGCGGTTGGTGCGGGCGATTACTTCCAACTTGATTTCTTTCGGGCAAGCCGCCTCGCATTCGCCGATATTGGTGCAGTTAGCGAAACCCTCTATGTTCATTTGTTGAACCATGGCTAGGGCACGACGGTCTCGCTCGACTTGGCCTTGCGGCAAGTGGCCAAGATGGGAGATCTTTGCGCCGACGAAGAGAGCGGCGGCGGCGTTGGGACAGGCGGCGACGCAGGCGCCACAACCGATACAGGCAGCAGCATCCATAGCCAGGTCGGCATCCTGTTTTTTTACGGGAATGGCGTTGCCGTCGGGTGCGCTGCCGGTAGGAGCGGATATGAAACCGCCGGCGGCGATGATGCGGTCGAACGAGGTGCGGTTTACGACGAGGTCCTTGACGACGGGGAAGGCCTTGGCGCGCCAGGGTTCGAGGTAGATCACGTCACCGTCTTTGAAGTGGCGCATGTGAAGCTGGCAGACGGTGGTGCCTTTGAAGCCGCCGTGGGCTTTACCGTTGATCATCATGCCGCACATGCCGCAGATGCCTTCGCGACAATCGTGGTCAAAGGCGATGGGGTCCTCGCCCTTGGCGATGAGGCTCTCATTGAGGACATCGAGCATCTCGAGAAAGGACATGTGCTCGCTGACGTTGGGAACGTCGTATCGGACCATGCGGCCGGAATCCTGGGGATTTTTTTGGCGCCAGACGTGAAGAGTGAGGTTCATGGTTGCTTGTGGCTCCGGTGAGACGGTTGATGGGTAGCCGGTGGAATTGAAGATTGTGGCAAGACGCAAGGATCGAGGCGGGATTCATCACTCCGCGGACTCCGTTCGGAATGACAGCACGTTTGGCTGTTGGGGAGCGCCTGAATCACTTGTAGCTCCGTTGCGAAGGCTTCACGTAGTTGAAGGTTAGAGGCTCTTTGGTGAGCACGGGAGCGCGACCTTCTCCCTGGTAGCCCCAGGCGGCGACGTAGGAGTAATGCTCGTCGTCACGAAGGGCTTCACCCTCGGGCGTTTGATACTCCTCGCGGAAATGCCCACCGCAGGATTCGTTGCGATGCAGCGCGTCGATGCACATCAGTTCGGCGAGTTCGAAGAAGTCAGCTACGCGGCCTGCTTTTTCGAGAGATTGGTTGAACTCTTCGTTGGCGCCAAGCACGCGGACACTCTTCCAGAACTCTTCGCGAAGCGCAGGGATAAGAGAGAGCGCCTTATTGAGGCCGGCCTCATTGCGGGCCATGCCACAGTAGTTCCAGACGATTTTGCCAAGTTCGCGGTGGAAAGAATCCACGGTGCGCTTGCCGTTGCCGTTGAGCAGCTTCTTCGTGATGGTGGTGGCGTTTTCCACGGATTGCTTGGCGGCAGGCGCGTCGGCGGAAACCCTGGCCAGCTTGCTGGTGGCGAGGTAGTTGCCAATGGTATAGGGAATGATGAAGTAGCCGTCGGCCAGGCCCTGCATGAGGGCGCTGGCACCGAGGCGATTGGCGCCGTGATCGGAGAAGTTGGCTTCTCCGAGAACGAACAGGCCGGGAATCGTGGACATCAAGTTGTAGTCGACCCAAAGGCCGCCCATGGTGTAGTGAGTGGCGGGATAGATGCGCATGGGCACTTCGTAGGGATTCTCGCCGGTGATGCGCTCGTACATTTCGATGAGATTGCCGTAGCGCTCGGCAATTTTCTGTTTACCGAGGCGCTTGATGGCGTCCGTTAAATCAAGATAGACGCCGAGACCAGATTCGCCGACGCCACGGCCAGCATCACACTCGGCCTTGGCGGCACGAGAAGCGATGTCGCGTGGCACGAGGTTGCCGAAGCTGGGGTAGCGGCGCTCGAGGTAATAGTCGCGCTCGTTTTCAGGAATCGCGGTGGGTGGCCGCTTGTCGCCAGCCTTTTGGGGGACCCAGATGCGGCCATCGTTGCGGAGCGACTCCGACATGAGGGTGAGTTTGGACTGATACTCGCCGGCGACGGGGATGCAGGTGGGATGGATTTGCGTAAAGCAGGGATTGGCAAAAAGTGCGCCGCGCTTGTAGGCGCGCCAGATAGCAGTGGCGTTGCATCCCTTGGCGTTCGTCGAGAGGTAGAAGACGTTGCCGTAGCCGCCGGTGGACAGGATGACGGCGTCGCCCATGTGGACTTCGATTTTGCCGTCGTAGAGGCTGCGGGTGACAATGCCGCGGGCCTGGCCATCGACGACGACGAGGTCCAGCATGTCCATGCGCGAATACATTTTCACGGTGCCGAGGCTGATCTGGCGCTCGAGTGCCTGGTAGGCACCGAGAAGGAGCTGCTGGCCAGTCTGGCCGCGCGCGTAAAAGGTGCGCGAGACTTGAGCGCCGCCGAAGGAACGGTTGTCGAGAAGACCGCCGTACTCGCGGGCGAAGGGCACGCCCTGAGCGACGCACTGGTCGATGATGTTCACGCTAACTTGGGCGAGGCGGTAGACGTTGCCCTCACGGGCGCGGAAGTCGCCACCTTTCACTGTGTCGTAGAACAGCCGGTAAACGCTGTCGCCATCATTGTGATAGTTCTTGGCGGCGTTGATGCCGCCCTGAGCGGCGATGGAGTGGGCGCGCCGGGGACTGTCCTGATAGCAGAAGCACTGCACGTTGTAGCCGAGTTCCCCGAGGCTGGCGGCCGCAGCGCCACCGGCGAGGCCGGAACCGACGACGATGATGTTGTACTTGCGTTTGTTGGCCGGATTGATCAGCTTGAGATCGAATTTGTGCTTGTCCCAGGACTCCTCAATCGGACCGGTCGGGACGTTGGAGATTAATTCCATGAAATCGCGCTCCCTAAACGGGCTTGATGAAGCCGGCCAGAATGGCGACCGGGATGGAGATGTAGCCGATGGCGATGAGTATGGCGACGATCTTGGAGATGCGCTGCAGCCAAGGGGTGTAAACGGGATGGCTGAAGCCGAGCGATTGAAACATGCTCCAGAGGCCGTGATAGAGGTGATAGCAAAGCATGGTCATGGCGATGATGTAAAACAGCGAAACGGGCCAGACCCGGAAGCCAAGGACAACGTTGTTGTAGACGTTGTGTTCGTCGAAAGGCGCGCCGGGATGGATAGCTCCAAAGGTAAATTGCAGCAGGTGAAACACTACGAAAGCCGCGATGATGGGGCCGCTCCACAACATGGTGCGGGAGGCGTAGGTGGAATTGAGATTGGCCTTCTTGACGTATTTAATGGGCCGGGCGTCGCGCTGCAGCAGCCAGAGCTGGAACGACGACCAGATGTGCAGGCCGACGGCCAGGAGCAAAGTGATCCGCGCTGTCCACAACAGCGAGGGAACTGATTTCAAAAACGCTGCGTAGCGATTCAATTTTTCGGGCGGCTCAAAAACCTGCAGATTGCCAGCCAGGTGGCCAAGCACAAAACCGAACAGGATCAGTCCGGTGATGGCCATGACTGCTTTCTTGCCGACAGTGGTCTGCCAAAAGCGCAACGTGCGGGGCTGAAGGTTTACGGCGGTAGCGCTCATGGAGTGTATCGATCCTTCTGCCTGCTGTGAGCGATGCCGGACAAAGAATGAAACTTTTGGAGCAGGAAGCTTGAGTCAGGCTCGGTTGTCGTAGAAGACATGCCCTCTCCGCCGCAGAGATCCCGAAATTTGAAAGGAGCGCAAAAGCAGAAGCGATGGCAGAGCGGCAAGATCAGTATAGAGGAGTACAGAGGAACGTGGCAAGGGTATGGGTAGGAAAGGCACAAACAGAAGGAAAAAATGTTGCGAGGGCTGGCGGAAAAAAAGAAGATAGAGAGAGCGAAAACGGACTGAAGGTCTCCGCACAGGCCCCCCCGCGCTCCCCCTGTAAGGACTGGAGATTCATAAAAGGACAACATGGCGAGCAGCCTGGTTAGCGAGCTGGAAGGCATGTCGAATGCGTTGGAGAAGGAAGAACTGACGCTCGCGGACATTTCCCTGCCCGCGATCGCAGACCGTGTGGCAAAACACTTGGGAGTGAACACGGACGAGGTGGCGGTTCTGGGGGTGTCGCATCGATGGAGGCATTTGCACTTTATCGTGCCGGCGGCGCTGAAGAACGTGGGATTCATTCCGTTGACTAGCAACTCCGCACTGGCGGCGCGGACGGTGCGAGACAGCCGGCCGGAGATTAACAACAATTTTTCGACTGTGCGGCACGCGACGGTGTTTGAAGGAGTGAAGACGGCCACAACCTCGGGAGAATCGATTCAGAAGATCGTGAGCGCGCCGATCTTGTGCGATGGGAAAGTGGTTGGGGTGATGCAGATCAGCCGGAAGGGCGCTTCCGCGAGTAATGCGGGGCCGGATTTTACCGCGGAAGACCTCGGGAAGGTGCTGGCGATTTGCCGGCCGTTGGGGAAGATTGTGATGAGGCTGGCGGGAGAATAGGCAGTTTTCAGTCATCAGTTGTGAGTTTTCAGTTTCGAGACCAAGTGCGCGGAGTTGATTCACAACTCCAGGGTAACCACTGGAGTCCGATGTTCCTACGCTTCCTGATTTCTGATGACGGATCTCGGATATCAGCATCATCGATTCCACAAAAACAATCTCCGAGTCGTTCCCTACCCGACTGAGAACGCAGCAGGAAGATTTTCAGCGCATTGTGCATTGACAGTGAGGAATAGACTTGTTACTTTTCCACAGGACGCAATTTGCGTGAGATCTAAAGACGGAGGCCGCGAGCCGACACTATGGCGTTTGTTGCTAAGAAAATATTTCTAACCAAAGGCGTCGGTAAACATCGCGAGAGGCTTTCGAGTTTTGAGTTGGCGTTGCGCAACGCAGGAATCGCGGCGTGCAACATCGTGCGCGTTTCTTCGATCTTCCCGCCGAACTGCAAATTAATTTCCCGAAGCGAAGGGTTGAAACTGATCAAGCCGGGGCAGGTGGCGTTCACGGTGATCAGCGAAAATTCCACGCGAGAGCCGCACCGGTTGATCGCGGCGAGCATTGGACTGGCGCTGCCGAGCGAACGGCCGATGTATGGATATTTGTCGGAGCACCACTCGTTTGGCGAGACGGAAGAAGTGGCGGGCGAATACGCGGAAGAGCTCGCGGCGGAAATGCTGGCGACGACGCTGAACGTGGAATTCGATCCGGATTTGTCGTGGGACGAGAAAAAAGAAGTTTACCGGATTTCGAACAAGATTGTGCGGACGATGAATATCACGCAATCGGCAGTGGGAGACAAGCGCGGATTGTGGACGACCGTGTTGACGGCAGCGTTTTTGATTGGGGAAGACGATTGAGATTGTAGTGGGAGAATAGAGATTGGCGCGGGACGCGAGAGATCGTGTCCCGTTTTTTGTTGTTGGGAGCGGAACGATTTCCCTTGGTAGGGCTACGCGGCCTGGGCAAGCACCTGGTGTGTTTCGATAAGTTGTACGACGCCCGACGGACGAATTCAGGCGACGATAAGCCGCGAGTGGATTTGGCCATGGAGCCTTTGTTGAAAACGAACCCGCCGGAACATGTCGTGACGCTGCTGTGGACGGATGGATTGCCCGATTGCAACACACAAGCAAAAAGCATGGCGCTGACGGATCTCACACAGGAATATGGCGAAGCGAAATTCTTTGCGAGTCTGTACGTGCCACGGCTAGCGTAGAAAACCCCTGCGTCAACCGTTGAGGTCGTAGGCGGCGCGGAACCATGTTCTCAGCTCGGCGTCGATATCGGAGGGAGAGGAGACCTGGAAGCGATGTGTGATGCGATCTTTTTTGGCGAGGCCGCCGGTGTCAAGGAGGCGCTTGGGAAGTTTGCCTTTGTAGGTGGTGAAGCAGAGCCCGAGATCGATGCGGGAGTTGGTTGTGGGTTTAATCTGGGCGAAGACATGTTCGCGATACAAAGGAACCATGGTTTTGCAGGGGCAGGCTTTGACGTCGGGGCCGAGCGATTTGCCCAGCGAAAGAAGCTCGTCGTAGATGGGCCGAAGTGCGGATTTTTTGGCTGAGTATTGTTCTTCGACATATTGGACGGCGGAGGCGAGATATTTCGCGGGCGTGTCTTCTTCCCCTCCCTTGCCTTCAGCGCGTTCGGCGATCCACCAGGCGGAGTTGGTGCCGAGCTTATGCTTGGACTTGAGCCAGGCGCGACGCGACTGAGAATCCTTGGGGCCGTCCTTTTTCAGCAGTACGATCCATTCCTCGAGAGAGCGACCGGTTTTGGGTTTGAGCTCAGCGAGCCATTTCTGGAGCATGGCGACACCGGGATGAACGTCGTAGAGAGAAGCGGATGTTGCCTTTGCGGCAGATGCGGGCATGAGGACCTCCAGGTGAGCGGCAGAACGATTGCGAGGGGGAGTGTAGCAAAAGTGTAAGGCGAGAGGAAGATGGGCGAGGGGTGCGCGGTCGAAGGATTTCTTGGCGTAGAGTTGTTGCCATGATCCCTCCACTGCGAGTCGGCTGAAATGCGCCGACGCTTTGGTCGCGATAACAAGGCACAGAACGGCGACATTCAGAAATAGAAAATCGAGATTCCCGGACACCAAGAGTGGCGACAAGATGCGCACTGTTCGAAAGATGGCAAGCACTTGTGTTGGTGGTCCACCTCGGACGGCGGTACCTACAAAAACGAGAAAAGACAACGCCCAGAGAAGAGAGACCGAGGCCTTGGAGCGTAAGAGCCCACCCTTCGCAAAAGACGCGAACGATGGGCCACCCTCAAGATTATTTGTGTGTCGCAGTTGCGAGGAGAACCCAGGACCCACACGCAAAAGCAGGTCAGGGCTTTAGGTAGCCGATGCGTTGGAGAACGGCGCCGACGATTAGCGGAAGGGCGACGGTGGCGTCCTCGAGGACTTCGGCGAGTTTGCCGCCTTCTTCAGGGGGAACAAATTTACCCCAGGAAACGGCTTCGGTGTAAGTGCTGCCGCTGAGCCCGCCCCAGTTGACAGGTTCGGGACAGATGCGAACGCCGTAGGCGTAGCGCTTAAGCGGAAGTTTTTTGTAGCCACGACGGGCCATGAGTTCGGCATAGACGCCGAACTGCTGCGACCAGTTGCGGGGAACCCCGCCACCGACGGTGAAGATGCCCATTTTTTTAGTGTTCATCATGATGTCGGCAAAGGTCTGGAAATCTTCGAAGGGATCGAAGCGGAGGAGCGGGCGCTTGTCGCGCTGGCGACCATATTTGTTGAGAGCGAAGTCGAGACCAAGTTCGGAATCGCTGAAGGCGGGAACGAAGACGGGGACATTGTATTCGTAGGCGGAGCGGAGGATGCCGCGTCCCTTGGTATTGTTGCGGAGAAATTCGCCGATACGTTTGTGAAGTTTCCAACTGCAGACAATTTCTTCGGGATCCCATTTTTCCAGAATGGCTTCAACGACTTGTTCGACGTGATCGAGATTGGTTTCGGGCTCCAGGGAATCGTACACGCGGTTGTAACCGGCGAGGAAAAGTTCGTTGTCATCCATTTTTGAGGGATCGTAGCGGAAATGAGAACGGCCGGTGGCTTCGACGAGGCCGTGAGCCATGAGAGCGCCGGTGGAGACGATCGCTTTAACGATGCCGGATTCGATGAGATCGCAGAAGATGAGTCCCATTTTGCCTACAGTGAGAGCGCCAGCCAGAGTCATGACGACGAAACAGTCCTTGTCGCGAGCCATGGCTTCGAGGACATCGGCGGCGTCGCCGATTTGCCGGGCGGTGTAGGCGGTGTCGCCCATAGCGCGAACGAGATCATCGATGGTGTGACATTTGGAGAGATCGAGGGGAAAGATGGGGCGGAGTTTGTCTTTGACAGGGTCGTGAAGAACGCGGCCCGTGACTGTTTTATTCCGATGCTTCGCCATCGCGGCTCCTCGTGAGACAAAAATGAATGCGATGTTGCCGAAAAAAGAATTTGCTCGGATTAGTTTACTCGAAATTGAGTAAAGGAAATCAGAAATCGGTGATTGGGAAGATAAAAAGGCGACGAGGAGAAATCGCAGTACAGAAGACAAATTTCTCCGTGCTAAGATGGCGGGATGCGAACACATTTTTTTGCTGCGAGTTCGAATTGTGAGCGAAGGGAGTGCCGCGCCTACGGGGCTTGAGATTCTTCGCAGGGTTCCCAGCCCTTGCGGACTGGGCTAGTATCTATCGCGCCGCCGGCGCTGAAATAAGAGATTGCGAAGGAGCGGAAGCCAAGGATTTACCACAAGGGCCGCAAAGAGATTGAGGACGACTGAGCGAGAGGAATAGGAACAATGGCGGATAAATTTACGGTGGGGCTCGTGCAGATGAAGTGCACGACGAACAAGGAAGAAAACCTGACGCGGGCGACAGAAAAGATTCGCGAAGCGGCCAAGCGCGGGGCGCAGGTTATTTCGCTGCATGAATTGTTTGCGGGCGAATATTTTTGCCGGACAGAAGACGCGGCGCTGTTTGACCTGGCGGAGCCGGTGCCCGGACCGACAACGGAGCGACTGGCGAAAGTGGCGAAGGAATTGAAAGTGGCGTTCGTGGTCTCGCTGTTCGAGCGGCGCGCGGCGGGCGTGTATCACAACACGTGCGCGGTGCTGGATGCGGACGGGTCGTACCTGGGGAAATACCGGAAGATGCATATCCCAGATGATCCGCTGTACTACGAAAAGTTTTATTTCACGCCGGGAGATTTGGGGTTTTTGAATTTCGATACGAAGTATGCGCGCGTAGGAGTGCAGATCTGCTGGGACCAGTGGTATCCGGAAGGATCGCGGCTGACGGCAATGAAGGGCGCGCAGGTGATTTTTTATCCCACGAGTATTGGATGGCACCCGCACGAGAAGGCCGAAGCGGGTGCGGCGCAACTGGATTCGTGGAAGACGATCCAGCGGGCGCACGCGGTGGCGAATGGAATTTATGTGGCGGTGGTGAATCGCGTGGGATACGAGGGGAAGCCGGAGAAGGGCGATGCGGGGCTGGAGTTTTGGGGAAATTCGTTTGTCGCGGACCCGTCGGGGCAGGTGATGGCGGAGGCGGCACAGGATAAGGAAGAGATTCTGGTGGTGGAATGCGATCCGGGCAAAAGTGAGGATACCAGGAGGAATTGGCCGTTTTTCAGGGATCGCAGGATTGATGCGTTTGGGGGACTATTAGAGAGGTGGAGTGATGAGAAGAAGTGATGAGGTACTCAAGTAGGGAGCTAATGAAGGTCGTTGAAGTGCCGAGGACGATGACGGCGAAACAAAGAGAGAAGGAAAGCACCGCGGACATGAAAGGGCGGACGCCTTGGGAGATGGAGTACCGCATGCCGGGGGAGTGGGAAGCGCATGCCGGGACTTGGCTGGGATGGCCGCATGAGTTGACGGACTGGCCGGGGAAATTTGCGCCGATCCCATGGGCGTTCGCGGAAATTGTTCGCCACTTGTCGCGAGTGGAGAGAGTGTATTTGCTGGTGGAATCGCGAGCGGCGGAAAAACGGGTGCGCGGGATATTGAAGAAGGCCGGAGCGAATCTGGAGGCGGTGGACTTTCTCGTGGTGCCGACGGATCGCGGATGGATGCGTGATTCGGGGCCGATCTGCGTGAAGAACACGGAAGGCGAGGTGGCGTATAACCACTTCGTGTTTAATGGCTGGGCGAAATACGCGAATCATAAAAAGGATGCGGCGGTGGTGGCGAAGGCCAACAAGAAATTGAAGCGGCGCGTGTTTTTGCCGGCGCACCAGGGGCGGCGGGTGGTGCTGGAAGGCGGGTCGATTGACGTGAATGGACGAGGGACGCTGCTGACCACGGAAGAGTGTCTGCAGAGCAAGGTTCAGGAGCGGAATCCGGGATTTACGAAGCAGGATTATGAAGAAGTGTTTCGCGCGCAGTTGGGAGTGACGAATGTGCTGTGGCTGGGAAATGGAATCGCGGGAGACGATACGCACGGACATGTGGATGATTTGTCGCGGTTTGTGAATGCGACGACAGTGGTGACGATTGTGGAAGAAGATCCGAAAGATGCGAATTACGCGCCGCTCCGGGACAATCTGGCACGCCTGAAAGATATGAAGGATCAGGACGGAAAGCCCTTGCGGGTAGAGACGCTGCCGATTCCGCGGCCAGTGTGGTTCGATGGGCAAAGATTGCCGGCTAGCTACGCGAACTTCTACATCGCGAATAAATTGGTGCTGGTGCCGACGTTCAATGATGCCAATGACCGCGTGGCGCTGAATACGCTTTCGAAATTGTTTCCGGAGCGCGCGGTTGTGGGGATACACTGCCGTGACCTGGTGCTGGGGCTGGGAACGCTGCACTGCATGACACAGCAGGAGCCGGCTGCGGGAAAAGCGTAGGCCGAACCGGAGACTACAGGATTCCTGGGATAGAATAGGCGGGCCCAGATTGCAAATCATCTACCGAGAGCTGCAGGGGGGTTCATGTTCGCGAACCGTGCACTGGCGTTTCTTCAAGAACGAGTGGTGATCGTGGAATGGCAGCGCGGGCTGATTGGATGGCTGCTGATCGGGCTGATTGCAGGATGGCTGGCCGGGAAATTGTCGCGGGGACGGGGTTTTGGGTGTATCGGTGACATTGTGTTGGGATTGATTGGATCGGTGATCGGCGGATGGATTTTCACCAGGCTGGGGATTGTCCACGATAATACGTTTTTGCTTTCGTTGGCAGCCGCGACGGTGGGGGCGGTGATCCTGGTGGCGATTGCGCATTTGTTTTTTGGCGGGGATAAATGATAGGGATTGGAAAGTAGAAGCTAGGGAAGGACGGTCCCGTGCTCCCGAAGGACGGGTGGAGCATCAATCAAGCCGCGATCCCTCGCTGCGCTCGGGATGACAAACGGGAAGATTACCGATGGACACCCCGCCTCATAGGGCGGCCGCTACAAAAGCCACGACAGAAGAAGAAACCAAGAGGGCACGATGTATCTTGCCGCTACACAATGCGACCCGCCGCCCGGTAGGCGGTAGTTAGGATTTGGAGAAGTTGGGATCGGCTTTGGCTTCTTGAATTTGCTTGGTGTGGCGTTCGCTGGGCGCGCCGATGAGAAGGATGAATTCGTAGGCATCCCATTTCGTTCCGACGGGGCTGTCGACGGCGTGGTCGCGGAGGCCGGGAGTGTCTCTGAGAAATTCCTCGGTCTTGGCGCGGCTATCGACGAAGTGGTCGATGGAGCCTTGTGGCGAAGCGAAGCGGTTGGTGGGCTTGAGCGGATCAGGAGCCTGAACCTTGGTGGCACGGTCCGGGACGCCGGTCAGAATGCCGGCGTCGATCACAGCGACGTCGCGGCCGGGAGCGGCGGGGGCGACCATCACTTTTTCAACGACCATGCCACGGATAAAGTCTTCGGCGGCAGCGATGTGCTCCATGCATTCAGCAACGGACCAGCGATCGGGAGCAGATTTGAAGTTCCACTGAGCTGGAGAGAGATCCTTGGTGGCGTCGAGGACCATCTTTTTGCTGGTTTCGAGCAGTTGAAGGGCCTTTTCTTTGTCGGCCTGAGTGAGTTCCTGAGCGCGGACGGCGGCTGAGAAAGCAGAGGAACAGCCAGAGCGAGTAGCGCCAATCTGCGAGCGAAGGTCTTCATTTATTCTCCCGTTACGATGCGGATTCCGAAGCTCCTGCGGAAGCCCGGCGATAGATCTCATCCATGGAGAGATCTTCAATGTGCGTAGCAATATACCAGTGGTTGCCCCAGTGATCGACGAGACCGCCACCGCGATCGCCGTAGAACTGGTCTTTCATGGGGAGACGGAGTTTGGCACCTGCGTGCAGGGCTTGATTGAAAACGTCATCACAATTTGGCGTGTAGTAGTGCAGAGCGACGGCGCGCGGTCCCCATTGGCCATGGGCTTCCGCGAGTTCGAGGACGGTGTCGCCAATCTGGAATTTCGCGTGGCCGATGATGCCTGGCTGGGGCTCGTGTTTCGCAAGAATTTTTGCGCCAAAAGCGGATTGCACGAAGGAGAGAAAGCCAGCGGCGTCTTTCACACTGAGGCCGGGGTTGAGGTCCTGGAGAAGAGCGGGACGATAGCTGGAGCCAGCGGTGTGCGTGGCGATGAACCAGTGATTGCCGACGGGATCTGCGACGCCAGCTTCGCGGTCGCCGTATTCCATCTGCTTGGGAGGGTAGATGGATTTGGCGCCGGCCTGGGTGGCGGAATTGTAGGCGGAGTCGACGTCGCGGACGTAGTAGTGGAGTCCGGCGAGGAGAGGTTCATGTTCGGTGCCGCCAACGTCGCCCATTTCCAACATGGAGTCGCCGAGTTTGACGGCGGCGTGAGAGATGCTGCTGTCGGGATTCTCCGCGCGAGTGGTTTCCTCGGCGTGAAAGGCGGACTTCAGGAAGTCGAGAAGACGAGAGACGCCACGAACGACGAGATACGGAGTGACGTTGCGGTAGCCTTGGGGCACGGGAGAGAGCGATTTGGTCATGGCCTAGTTCCCTTTCTGTTAGCGAGCGAAATTCGAAACGGGCCGATTATGGCGCCGGTTGCGCAATGGGTATTGTAAAAATTTGACGTGGCCGGCCGGAAAGTTGAGGTGCGGCATCAGGTGAGATCCTTCGCCGCGGCAAAAGGCGCCGCGACTCAGGATGACAGCCGGTACGGGGCGCGGGAGGCACGTAGACAAGAACTACCAATGACAGGCGCGGAGGCAGCTGGGCGGACTATGTTGGCGCGCAGTAACCGCCCCGAGTATACAGACGGGCGCCGGCTGAAGAACCTACGGGAGGATGGGAAGATGGTTATGGTGCCCGGGAAAGCCAGAGTGGTCAGAAAGGTATTTGGAAGGATTGATGCCGGAGAAGGCTCGGAAATCGTGAATAAAATGGGCTTGATCGAAATAGCCGCCATCGAGAGCGACATCCGCCCAGCGAACGGGACGGCCAGAAGTGATGCGGCGGAGAACGGATTGGAAGCGGCGAACGCGGCAGAAGAGCTTCGGGGTGAGGCCAACGTGATGCGTGAAGAGTTCGATGAAGCGGCGGGAGCTGAAACCAGTTTCGGAGACGATTTTGGCGATGTTGGCCGTCTGCGGGGCGTGGAGAAACGTTTTGACGGCATATTCAACCGTAGGATGGTCGTCAAACCTGCCGGCGGCGCGCTGGAGGAGAGCGATTTCGAGGGCGTGGAGTTTGGCGGCGGGAGTGGGAGCTTCGAGAACGCGGTCGCGGAGTTGTCGCGCAAAGAATCCCCAAAGATCGCCGAGTTCGAGATGCTGATCGCAAAGTTCCGTACTGGGAAGTTTGAGAAATGGAACCGCACCGGCTGGACGGAAGGAGATGCCGACGACGTGGTTTTGTTCATCGGTGTCGATGGCAAAGGATTTGGTCTGAGGGCCGGAGAGAGTACAGCCGTCGAGGGTGAACATTTTGCGGGTGTCGTCCGGATCGTAGAGGCGGGTCTGGTCTTCGGCGAGGTTGATGACAACGGAGATGCAGCCGTCGGGCATGAGGCGTTCTTTGGCGTGGGGCTGAGGGTCGTTCCGGTAATACCAAAGGAGCTCGACAAAGCGAGAGAGCGGAGGGCCGGGAGCGAGAAGCAGCCGTTCCATGGGGAAATGGTACGACAGTCGGGAGGGAGTGCGAAAGGGGGGATGGGAGGAGACGCTGAGATCGAAGAGGGATCCCTCGCTTCGCTCGAGATGGCGGGGGTGAGTTAGTCGAGGGAGACCTCACGGGTAGGGACTTTGCCACGATCCCTCCACAGCGCGCCAGCTGAAATGCGCTGGCGCTCCGGTCGGAATGGCAAATTTTCACCCAAGAGCAAGCCCAAGGACCCACACACAGAGACGGCGTGTGGGCACGCGCGAAAGTCTAGAATCGAAAAGCGAAAGACGAAAAGTGAAATTCGGCAGAGCCCGCATTCTGCAGCGTCCATCGATCTCCCATCCGCCTTTATGTGCAGTGGGTAAAAGCGGCGGCGAGCCGACGCACCCCATACGACGCGAGCGGAGGGAGAGGCAGTGTGATACGCTTTTGAGTGCGAGAAAGATGGAGATAGCCTGCCTTTGAGTAAAAACAATCAGACATTATTAGCAATACCGCTGGGAGGACTCGGCGAATTCGGCATGAACATGATGGTGTTCCGGTACGGGGACGACATCATCGTGGTGGATGCGGGAATGATGTTCCCGGAGTCGGAGTTGCTGGGCGTTGATCTGGTGATTCCGGACATTACCTACCTGAAGCAGAACCGGCATCTAGTGCGGGCGATTGTGCTGACGCACGGGCACGAAGATCACATTGGGGCACTGCCGTATATTTTGCGGGACTTGAACGTGCCGATTTATGGGACGCGATTCACGCTGGCGCTGGTGAAGAAGCGGCTGGAAGAGGCAGGGCTGCTGGATTCGGCGACGCTGCGGGAAGTGCTACCAGGACGCAGGATTGAGCTGGGACCGTTCGAGATCGAGTTTATTTCGGTGACGCACAGCACGATCGATTGCGTGGCGCTGGCGATTCGAACGCCGCTGGGCGTGATTATCCACACGGGCGACTTCAAGATCGATCAAACGCCGGTGGATAAGGTGCCGTTTGATCTGCACGCGTTTGCGAGGTACGGGAACGAGGGAGTGCTGGCGCTATTCAGCGATTCGACGAACGTGGAGCGGCCGGGATTCACGCCATCGGAACGAACGATTGTGCCGCGGATCGAAGAGTTGGCGCGATCGGCGCCGCGGAGAGTGGTGCTGTCGTGCTTTGCGTCGTCGATCCACCGGATCCAACAGGTGATCGACATCGCGGAGCGGGTGGGAAGAAAGATCGCGTTTGTCGGGCGAAGCATGATCGACAACGTGGAGATCGCGCACAACCTGGATTGTTTGCGCATCCCGGATGGGATGGTGGTGCGGCCGCAGGATATACGGAGTTTTGAACCGAAGAAGATCATCATACTGGCGAGCGGGTCGCAGGCCGAGCCGATGTCGTCGCTATCGCGAATCGCGGTGGACAACCACCGGTTCGTGAGCGTGGATGAGAATGACACGGTGATTTTGTCGGCCAGGATTATCCCCGGAAATGAAAAGGCCATTTTCCGGATGCTGGATCACATGTTCCGGCGACGAGCGCTGGTCTATTACGACAATTCGGCGGGAACGATTCACGTTTCGGGGCATGGCAGCCAGGAAGAACAGAAACTGATTCTGCGACTAGTGAAACCGAAATATTTTATTCCGGTGCACGGGGAATACCGGCACTTGTTCCGTCACGCGGCGCTGGCGCACCAGTTGGGGGCGGTGAGCGAAGAGATCATGTTGATGGAAGATGGGAAATGCATCGAGTTCACAGAGGACGGAGCGTTCCGAAGGGACCCGGTGACAGCGGGACGGGTGCTGGTGGATTCGGGTTCGCTGGAAGAGATCGAAGCGATCGTGGTTCGCGACCGGAAGCATCTGTCGGAAGAAGGGGTGGTGATCCCGATTATCGCGATCGACAAGCATACGGGCAAACTGGAGTCGGCGCCGGAAGTGGTGTCGCGCGGATTGATGAGCGAGAACAACGGAGAGTTGCTGGAAGGCGCGAAAGAAATTGTCATGAAGACGTTCGAGTTGTCGAATCTGGAAGAGCGCGCGGACTGGTCGGTGATCAAAGAGAAGATTCGCGTGGACTTGAAGAGATATATTGGCAAGCAGACGTCGAAGCGGCCGCTGATTTTGCCGGTAATTTTGGAAGTGTAGGATTGCCGCTTGAAGAAAGCAAAGACACGCGCGGGCGTTGCGGTGCGGAAAGTTAAGGGCGGCCCAATAACCGTTGAGGAATACCTTGCGGGCGTGCCGGAACGTGCCCACGGTATGTTGACGAAGATTCGCGAGGCGATTCGCTCCGCCGTGCCGGCGGAGTCCACGGAGATCATCAGCTATCGGATTCCTGCGTTCAGACACAAGAAAGTGCTGGTGTGGTACGCGGCGTTCTCCGACCACTGCAGTTTGTTTCCCACTGCTGCGGTGATTGAAGCGTTTAAGAAAGAGCTTAAGGGCTACTCCAAGTCCAAAGGGACGATCCACTTTCCCATCGACAAGCCGCTGCCGACTGCGCTCATCAAGAAACTGGTGAAGGCGCGCGTGGCGCAGAGCGAAGGCAAGAAAGCGCGCTGAAAAGAACAGCCGGCGCAGCCTACGTGAAGCCACGAGACGAGGCCGTCGCGGCGATGATTGCGCACCAAGTGCCAACTGAGGCTGACGGCGAAACCCTGTCCGCGAAATGAAGGGTGGGTGCAGAGGGCGCTAATTTCGGAATAGCCGTCAAGTTGAAGCCGTTCGCCTCCCATCGCGATCAATTCGCCGGTGCAGGAGCGAACGCCGTAGTACGAGCCCATTTCGCACGTCCTGCTGCGGAAAAAGCTGGGAAACGCGAGCGTGGTGAGAGCGACCATCTCTTGTTTGCTCCGGCTGCGACACCCACAGCAGAACGGCCGCACCCGCAACCGACCGCGGTGCAACGAACGTTCTGCGTACTGATGTACGGACGGTGATGAGGCTAGCGGTGATTCTAGGGGCCTGGATGTTACTGCCAACTGATTACTTGCGCGAGTCGGTAACTCCGAAGGTGGCTTGGAGCAAGTCCGCGGGGCGCGATGAGCTACCGACTAGAATCTGGTGCAGGACAGGTTCGACGCGCCAGGCGGAAGATTCGGGATCGTAGTAGGCAAGATCGCGTGCGTGCACAGTGAAGGTGACGGACTTCTTTTCGCCCGGGGAAAGAAGGACCTTGCTGAAACCGCGCAAGAGTTTTACTGGACGATCGACCTTGGCATTCGGAAATCCCACATAAAGCTGGACAACTTCTTCACCGCTACGCGTACCGGTGTTGGTGACTTCGACGGATACGGGCAAATCGCCGTCGGGCGCGATTTCGGTTGTGCCTAGATGGAGGTTGGAATACTGGAAAGTGGTGTAGCTGAGACCGAAGCCAAAGGGTAAAGAGGGTTGATAGCCTTTTTTCTCGGCGAGGGTGTAGCCGTGGTAGTAACCGTAGTCGACGGAGGCAGAGTAGGGCGGAGAGAATGGCGGGAGTTGCGAGGGATTCGCGGGAAACATGACGGTAAGTTTGCCGCTGGGATTGACGTCACCGAAAAGGATGCGAGCGAGAGCGGTGCCGCCCTCCATGCCGGAATACCAAGACATGAGGATGGAATTGACCTTGCCCTTCCATTCATCGATGAGGATGGCGCTGCCGCCGACGAGAACCACGATGGTTTTGGGATTGTCGGGCGCGAGCTGCTGAATCAGGTTTACGTCGTCCTTGTGAAGATGCAGATCTTTGCGGTCACCGCCGCGATCCGCTGGAATGGGCACGGCCGGAGTGTATTCTCCTTCGTCGAGAAAATCATAGCCAGCCACGATGACGACGGCATCGGAGGACTTGACTAGCAGGTGCGCGCGGGCAAGATCGGCGCCGGACTCATAGCTGATTTGCGTGTTCGCGCCGAGGTAACGATGGAGGCCCTTCAAGGGCGTGATCACATAGGGAGGATAGACGCGGCTGGAGCCGTGGTCACCGATGTCCTCGGTGTCGGCCAAACGGCCAATGACAGCGAGAGTTTTCAGGCGGGACTTGTCGAGAGGAAGGAGGCTTTTGTCATTCTTGAGCAGGACCATACTTTTTTCGGCAGCTTCGCGAGCCAGTTCAATGTGCGGCTTGGAGACCACCAGTTTGGAGTCGTAGGTCATGGGATCGGGGCGCGTGAAGTAATCAATTTTCTGGCGAAGAATACGGCGAACGGAATCGTCGACGAATGCGCGGGGAACAGTTCCCTGGTCGACGGCGGCGATGAGGGCGGTGCCATAGGCTTTGGTATCCGGCATCTCAATGTCGAGACCAGCGTTGGCGGCTTTGGCGCCATCGTAAACGCCGTCAAAGAAATCGGACATGACGAAGCCGCGAAAGCCCCATTCGTCCTTGAGGATTTTGCGCAAGAGATGCGCGTTTTCGCCCGCGTAGTCTCCGCGAACGCGGTTGTAGGAGGACATGATCGAAGCAACGCCCGCATCGACGGTGCGCTTGAAGTGCGGAAGGTAGACTTCGCGGAGAGTACGCTCGTCCACGTTGACGTTGAGCTGGGTACGGTTCATTTCGATAGAGTTCAAGGCAAAGTGCTTGGCGCAGGCCATGACGTTGTTGCGTTGCACACCTTCGAGTGTGGCGACAGCCATCTCGCCAAGAAGGTATGGATCCTCGCCGAACGTTTCCTGAGCTCGGCCCCAGCCCGGGTGGCGTAGAAGATTCAGGCAGAGGCCGCCGTAGAAGTTGGCGTGCTGCGCGCGAATCTCCTGGCCCATGGCGTCGCCGACGCGGCGTTCGAGATCGAGGTCCCAACTTGCTCCGCGGGCCATGGCAACGGGAAAGCACGTCGAGTGATGCAGGACGACACCGCGTGCGCCATCGGAAAAAGCTACGGGAGGGATTTGCAGGCGAGGATTGCGGCCGCAAAGGATGGGGCTATCGTTGTATTTCAGGCGATCCAGGACGACGAGTTTCGCCAATTCCCACCAGCCGGTGTCGCCAGACATCTGATGAACTTTTTCCGTGAGGGACATTTCGGCAAGGAGTCTGCCGGCGTATTGATCGATCTCTTGCGGCGTGAGGGCACGGCCGCGCGGGATGTCGGACATTTTGAAGACGCCGGGTCCGGCGGGACGAATGAAGATGTTGTCGGTGGAAAACTTAGGGTGCCGAAGCCAGGCAAGGAGTAAGAAGATGAGGACGGCGAATGCGAACAGCGCGACAATCCCTTTCAAGAACCAATAGACGGCACGCTTGAGTTTCATTGGCACCCGGGAGACTTCTGAACGAGTGAGCGAGAATAATCATTTTGATTTTCTTGCCGACAAGAACTATACGTCGGAGGACGGTGGCACACAAATGAAGGGGCAGGTTTCGCGGAGGAACTGCAGCCACGCGTGGCGTTAGTTCGTCATTCCGAGCGAAGCGAGGAATCTCTCGTCAGCAAAAACCCAAGCGAGATTCCTCACTCCGCAGACTTGGAATGACAACAAGAAAGGAACGGAGATGGCAAACATGGAAGATTTGCTGGAGGGATTCGAGCTGCACTCCCCAGAAAAGATTCGGGCGGCGATTGCGGCGGGGGCGGATGCCAAGGCGCCCATCCGCGGGAAGCGGCCCATCGAATGGCTGATGGAAATGTACTTGCGGTCAGGGCGTTTTGTGGAGTGCGTGCGAGTGATGCTGGAGGCGGGAGCGACACTGGACGATCCCGTGCTGGAAGCGATACTGCTGGATGATGACATGCAGTTGCGCAAATTGTTGCAACAAGAGCCGCAGTCCCACGGGAGGAAATTCCACCTGGGGTGCGCGTACACTTCGCTGCACGGAGTTTCGCCGCTGCACGTTTGCGCGGAGTATAACAGCGTGAAGTGCGCACGGGCGCTGTTGGAAGCAGGAGCAGATGTGAACGCGCACGCGGAATTCGATGGTGAGGGCCTGGGCGGACAGACGGCGGTGTTTCATGCGGTGAACTCCAATGGGAACTGCTGCCGGCTCGTGATGGAGTTGCTGGTGGACGCGGGGGCGGATTTGGACGTTCGCGTGAAAGGGCTAGTGTGGGGAATGGGATTTGAGTGGGAGACGACCATCTTTGATGTGACGCCGATTTCTTACGCGCAATGCGGGCTGTATTTTCAGTTTCATCGGAAGGAACAGAATGTGTACGGGAATATTGCGTACCTGTGGCGGAAAAAATATGGCAGCGAGATGAAGGTGCGCAATGTGCCGAACAAGTATCTGGAGGATGCGCGGGTGTTTCCGCCGCGGATGTAGGCAGCGCGTCGGCGGTTCGGAGGGTTGCGTGGATCAGAGGTGTTGCCGGGATCCCTCCACTCCGCACCAGCAAAGGACACTGGCGCTCCGGTCGGGATTACAAATGACGAGCGAAACTCGGAGTTGGCGGACCGCCTCAGAAGGCGGTCCCTACACAAGAAAGAGAAACCCACGAGCGGACGTCATTCGTGGAGTGCGTAGCGAAAAACCTCACCCGCGAAGGGGTGGGCTACAGGAGCACTACCGCGCGGACTAGCGGAGGACACGCAGGAGCATGCCGGTAGAGTTGTCGATCTTGAGATCGCCTTTGTTCTTGGCGAGAGTGATTTCCCCGCGGGGTTCGGTGCGGCCCATGCTGATGACGGTGAGGCCCTTCGAGTCGTAAATGCCGCAGGAGCTGGCGGAAAAAACCCATAGGGCCTGAAGGCGGTTATCATCCTCGGAGTCGCCCTGACAAAGGGAGCCGGGCGGGTTGCTGACGCGAACGAGCACGCCGTTGGGAACGCCTTTGCCCACCGTGTGCTTCTTGAGGTTTTTCACGTCACCGCCGGTTCCGTATCGGATATCTCCCCCAATTTGCGTTGTATTGGCCCAGGCCGAAGGAGTGCCTGACTGGCCAGGCGAATCGGGAAACTGCGCCGCTTGAACGTCAACCATGGGAGCCATGGCGCGGAGAGAGGTGACGACCGGAATGGTTTGGTGGTGAAACTCGAGCTTGTCAAAGCGGAAGGTAATTTTGCTACCGGAGCCATTGGAAGAAGGAGTGGTGGAAACGACGACGCCGGAGAGGGTGGCGCCAGCGGGAATCTTGTCGCCACCGGGGAGAGGAACGTCTTGCATAATGCGCGCTTCGACCGGGTGGTTTTTGGAGGAGTCGTTGGAGGAAAAGGTGTGCTTGATGCTGACGGGAAGAATGGTGCCGGCGGGAATTTGGAGCGATTCCTGAACGTGAGCAGCGGCGAAAGAAGCGAATAGCAACAGAGAAAGAGCGAAGGCAGCGAAGGGCGAGCGGAAAGGGGCCAGCGGTGGCATGAAAGAAGCTCCTGGAAACAATGATGAAAGATCCGCGGCGCACGGACGCTAAAAGGAACTTAGCAGTGGAAATGGAGCGAACGCAAGTGGGAATGTGTTGCAGCGATCCCTCCGCTGCGCGATCCGGCGCGCCAAAAAACGGCCTGCAAGAAACTGCCGGTCGCTCCGGTTGGGATGAAAACGTACAAATTCTGTAGCTCACCCCTTAAGGGGTGAGGCGTTTCGCTCCGCTGCCCACGAAGCCGGTCTGCTCGTGGTTTCGCCCGACAGCACGCCTCGGGACTAGGGTCTGGTCTGAGTTGGGATGGCGTGAACGCCGGAAGAGGAGAAGTCAAAGCGAATCAGCCATTCGCTGGGGACGGAGTGACCGTCGGATTCGGGCGATGAAAACTCCCACTGGCGAGCGGCTTTTTCGGTGAGATTGGCGAAATATTTACTGGGGCCGCGATCCTCGAGCGTGGCGTCGGTGACTTTTCCGGAGGGATCGACCTGCACGCGAGCCGTAACGTGGAACGTGCCGTGAATGGATGCCATAGCTTTGGGGTTGGCGGTAGGTAGAACCTGATCGAGAACTTCACCACGAGAGAGTGTAGATGCGGCAGGTTTTGCCGTTGCTGCGGGGGATGGCGACGTTGAACGAAGAACGGCAAGGGCTGCTCCCTTATCGTGAGCGGGGAGAGCACCGCCAACAGGCGCATTTTCAGCGGCGACGGAATCAGACGCGGGCGGCTTCGGCGGAGGCTCGGAAACTTTCAGGGAATCGGACTTGGGAGAGCTAACGTCGGCAGATGAAGAGGACTCTGCCTTGCTGCCAGCGGGCTGAGAAGGAGAGCTGTCGGCAGAGGCCATCTGACGTGTGGATGCAGTGGTAGGTTCAGTGTGCAGGCGGAGAAAGCGCGGCAGGCCGACAATGCCAACGACAAGGATCAGTGCGCCGACGAGTGCCGGAACCACGAAGGTGGCGATGCCGGGAGTTCGCCGGGGAAAAGGAGTCGACGACTCCGTAGCGTGCACCTTCAACTTGGCTAGGCGGGACGAGGGGGCCGCGGGAAGTTTGGAGAGAGGAACGGCCGGCTCTGACGACAAAGGAACGCTGAGGGGAGAAATGGCGACGGGAGGAGAAGGCAGAGGTGAACTTGCCTGTGCGGGAGAGCGCTGGCGGGATGAGCCTCCGCCGGGGGCAACCATGGATCCGACTGCGGCAGAGAAGGCCGCTGAAGGTGCGGAAGCAGCAACCGGTTCAGCAACGCCGCTGAGCCGCGCTGCGATTTGCGGGGCAGCCCAGCGATCCTTGGGATCGCGGCGAAGCGCGTGTCGCGCGATGTCGAGGAAGGGCTGCGGGAGTGAATTGGGGACGATGGGCTCGGCGGTAACGTCGAAAGGAAGTGCCGGAGCGGCTTGCGTGAGTGCTTGGACGAGGGTGACGCCAAGAGACCAGACATCGGAGGAAGGAGTGGAAGGTTTGGCCGGAGAGGCGGCGGCTTCCGGAGCGTCGTAAGCGTCGGGTTCGCGGAGAGCCTCGCGCGGCTGAGTGATTGGACAGATGGTGTCGGAAGAAAGCTTGAGCTGATCGCCGACGGCAAGGAGATTGGAAGGCTTGATGTGGGAGTGGACATAGAATTTGGAGTGGAGATAGGCGAGAACGTCAACAATGGGATTGAGCATATCGCGTGTTTCATCGGGAGTAAGGGGGCGTTGAGGAAGAATCTGCCCCAGATTTTCTTCGGCGCATTCCATGACAACGTAGAGAAGGTTCATGCCCTCCAGGCGGCAGCGGCCCCAGTGAAAGAGGCGCAGAAGATTAGGATGGGACAGCTTCGCGACCTGGTTCCAAACGGCAAGTTGCTGGCCGGCCGTGGGATCGTCGGCAGAAATAAATTTGATGGCGGCCTGACGCGGCTGAGGGTCGGGGAGTTGCGTGAGGAAGACGGCGCTGTGATTGGTGGCAGCGAGGAAATGATGAAGCGGGAACTTGTTGTCGGCCAGTTGGCCTTCCCATTGTTTCCAAACATCGCTCATAGCGCACCCCTCCCTGTGTGAACAGGCCAAGCAAGAAAATAGCGAGGCGTTTGTGCAGGGCTGGAAACCACTGAACGAACCGCAGACGCCGGAGGCTGGGCGGCGGTCTACGCGTCCATTCTCGCACGAAATGAGAGAGAGTAAAGGGAATGGATGTTAATTATTTTGGAACATGGCGGAGGCTAGAGAGAACCACCGGCGGCTGCGGCGGAAGCCCAGGCCCACTGGAAATTGAAACCGCCCAGGTGCCCGGTGACGTCGACAACTTCGCCGATGAAGAACAGGCCTGGGACGGTGCGCGATTCCATGGTTTTGCTGGAGAGCTGGCGAGTGTCCACGCCACCCGCGGTGACTTCCGCTTTGTCGTAGCCTTCGGTTCCCGCGGGAGTGATGGACCAGGCGTGAATTTGTCGCTCCAGCGCATGCAAAGCGGCGTTGGTGAAGGATGCCGGCTGGTGGAATTCCAGCCAACGCGAGGCCAGGCGGGCAGGGAGAAATTCATTAAAGGCCGTGCGAGCAGCGACGAGGTTGCGGGTTTTGGCGGCGCGGATGGAAGCAGAGACATCGCGGTCAGGGGCGAGATCGAGGGAAATGGACCGGCCTTCTTTCCAGTAGGAAGAGATCTGGAGAATGGCAGGACCGCTGAGTCCACGATGGGTGAAGAGCATCTTTTCGCGGAATTGATGATGATCGGCGGAAGCGATCACTTCGGCGGAAACGCCGGCGAGGTCAGAATAGCGATGGCGGTCGGTGGACTGGAAAAGAAGCGGGACAAGAGCGGGGCGGGACGGAATGATGTTGATGCCGAATTGTCGGGCGAGGTCGTAGCCGAAGGAGGTGGCGCCCATTTTAGGAATGGAGAGGCCTCCGGTGGCAACGACGAGGACAGGCGCAAAAAAGTCGACTGACTCACAACGCACGATGAATTCCGTGGAGCGCCGGACTTCGCGGATACTGCAATTAAGGAAAATCTGGACGGAGGCGGCGCGGGATTCTGACTCGAGGAGGTTGGTGATGTCGGTCGCGGAGCGGTCGCAGAAGAGTTGGCCGAGGGTCTTCTCGTGATAGGGGATACGATGTTTTTCAACGAGAGCAATGAAATCTGCAGGGGTGAAGCGCGCGAGGGCGGACTTGGCAAAGTGCGGATCGGAAGAGAGGAAATTGTCGGGCGCACAATGAATGTTGGTGAAATTGCATCGGCCTCCGCCGGAAATGAGGATTTTTTTGCCGAGGCGTTCCGCGCGCTCCAGCACGGCTACGCGGCGTCCGCGCTTCCCTGCTTCGATGCCGCAGAAAAGACCGGCGGCGCCGGCACCGAGAACGATGGCGTCGAATTTGCGCGAGGATGACAAAGGGGCCCTCCGGCAAGAGAAGAGTTTCACATAGAGTGCGAGGAGAAAGGAAAGAGAGTGCGGCGTGCCGTGGAGAGGAAGAGGCCGCGGCAGCGTGGGTCATTCGCGCTTGCGGATGACAAGCAACAGTTAAGACAAGTTGAATTAGATGACAGTGAGATTCTGGGTGCATCCTTGGAGGATGCACCCAGAATGACAAGTACAGTCCTTTGCGAGCGCGAAAAGCGGCGTCGGTAGCAGGCGAGCGCAGCGACGTAAGGAGATGGCGGCGTAAAGCCGCCGCTACAGAGACAAACCCAAGAGAAAAGCCGAACCCCCAAAAGGGGTGAGCTACAGGAAGGAACGGTCGGGTTCGCAGTGTGTCGCATTGGCGGACGGCCTCGGAAGGCGGTCGCTACAAAGGCAAAATCAAGAGTGAAGAGAAGAGAGATTGCGGCGCTACAGGGTAAGAGCCCACCCTTCGCGAAGGCGCGAAGGGTGGGCAAGATCAGATGGAGTGCCCGCTATGTGGACGGAAAGATCTTGAAATTCTGAGGTTTGGGAATAGCAATCCTCCGGCCCTGACCTCCCTCGTTAACATTTTTCGAAGCCTGTTGGCCGGTGAAGCATACGAAGAGGAGGCTAAGAAGCCAAGCATAGGGATCATCGATGCGCAGGAAGAGCACGCCGAAGCCGACGAGAAGAAAGAAAGCGGGAAAAACCGTGCGAGGTAGCGAACCGAAGCGAGAAGAATGCCCTCATTGGGCTTGTCGGGATTAGTGGCACGAAAGGCGCGTTCAACGTTTTAGACGGAGATGCAGGAGGACGAAGAATCGAAAGTGGTGGCGCGGGAACGATCAAAGCCAATCTCTACGGGGTAGCTAACTGCGAAGCGGATATCGTACATCCACCGGGAAGCGCAAAGAGAAGTGATAAGTCAAAAAACTGCCGCAAGGAAATAGAGGAGCGGACGAGGGAGAGAAGTCCACGGGCGCATGGGAAACACCATTGGTAAGGCAGGAACAATGAATCTAGAGTAGTGCGGGGAAAGATGAGGGTCAACGGTTGGGATTAAGCGCGCACGAGGTTATTCCGTGATGACGCGATCGGACCACTCAACCAGGTTCACAAAAATTGTGGGATTGCCGAATTTTGCTCCCCACTGCGCCAAGTCTGCTTCCGTGACCCCACGGGCCCGGCTGCAGGCCCCTCAAGCAAAGACGGGAATGTGTTTGGCGGTAATTTTGTCGAGAGTTTCGCTGAGGGGCGGCCAACCGACGGGGACGACGGCGTTGGCGGTGACCTTGCGCATCAAATCCGTGGCTTCGCCGAGAAGGAAGATCTGAACTTCGTGGCCGGCTTCGTTGAGAGCGAGGGCATGCAAAAAGGGGAATGCGGCTTTGGTAGGATCATCGGAGCCCCATGCACTCTTCATCATAATTTTGAGATTCTTTTTGGGCTCATCGGATTTCGCACCAAAAGAGAGAAAGGGCAAGCTCAGAATCTGAGCGAGGAATTGACGTCGCGCCATAGGGTTCTCCGTTGAACAGCGTTCCAGCGGGTTCGTGGCTGAGACGGTACACTTATCGGGTAAGTGTGACAAGCAAAAGATGGTTGGAGGGGCGGAACGCAGCGGGAATCCGAAAATGGAAGAAAGAGCGTAGTACCATGAGGAGCGGAACTGAGGCGTGGTGAAGACGGAAGGCGAAGCCGGAGGCGCGGCGAGCGATTGGTCGTTGCTGGAGAGAGTGGTGCGGAAAGATGAGGCGGCGCTCTCTGAACTCTACGACCGATACAGCGGATTGGTGTATTCGGAGGCCAAACGAATCCTGCGGGATGCAGGCGCTGCCGAAGAGATTTTGCAGGATTTGTTTTATCAAGTTTGGCGGACGGCCAGCCGATTCGAACCGGCGCGAGGATCGCTGGCTGGGTGGCTGCTGGTGGCAGCGCGGAACCGGGCAATCTCCAAGCTACGCCGCCAAACGGGAAAAAACGAAGAATTGGATCAGAACGGAGTGGATCTGCGCGTGAACGTGGAAAGCAGCGCGGCGCAAAAGCTACTGTTGGAGAAAGTGCGGGCGGTGATGGGAAGCTTGCCGGATGGGCAACGGTTGGCGTTAGAGTGTGCGTATTTCGAGGGCATGACGCATTCGGAAATTGCGGCGAAGACTGGGGAGCCGCTGGGAACGGTGAAGACGCGGATCCGGTCAGCGATGGAAACGTTGAAGCAGGTGTTGAGTTGAGTAACGCAGAGCACATACGGGAAGAAGAGCTCGAGCTTTTGGCGCTGGGCGGGTTGCCTGAGGAAGAAGCGGCAACGCTGCGCGCACATGTGGCGGGGTGTGCGGTCTGCGCAAAGAACCTGCCGGGAGCACGGGGACGCGCCGCGATACTGGCGTTCGGAGTGCCACAGGAACAACCAACGGCAGGCGCGAAGGAGAAATTGTTTGCGCGAATTGCGACGGAACGAGGAGAAACGCGCGAGGGTGCAAGCGGCGCCGGTGAAGTTGTGCCAGGTGGAAGAGAGAGTAGGGCCGAGGCAAGAAAGAGGAGTTGGTGGAATTGGGTGCTGGTGCCGGTGGCGGCGGCGCTGGCGCTGGTGAGCCTGGGATTGTGGCGAGAAAACCAGCGACTCGCTCGCGAAGTGAGGCAAATGCGGCTGGAGGCAGTGCGGCTGCAGCAAGAACGGGTGCGCGTAGAGAGGCTGGTGAATGTGCTTGCGGCGCCAGAAACGATCACCGTGAAACTGGCGGGGACGGCGGACGCAGCGCAAAGCAGCGGAGTGGTGAAGTACAACCAAAGAAGCGGAATGGTGATTTACACAGCGGAGCTGCCACCGCTTCCGGCGGATAAGGTGTACCAGATGTGGCTGGTGCCGACCAGCGGTGCGCCGATCAGCGCAGGGACATTCTCGCAACCCGAACCTGGGCAGGCACGGGTGTGGAGCGCACAAGTTCCGGCGAATAGCGAGCCCAAGGCGTTCGCGGTAACCATTGAGCCGGCGGGCGGAGTGCCGCAGCCGACGGGACCAAAGGTGCTGCTCGGCGCGAGTTAGCCGCGACTGAGAGAAACCGCGGCGCAGGAGCGTCCAATTCCCTTCCCGGTTGAAGAAAATCCAGACACGCGGTGGGTGACGTACTCAGGGTGGAACTACACAGTTCCGCTCCGGCGGTGACTTGGGGGGTAGGCCGAATAATGGGCGGTTTTCATGGGCTCATCGGCTCCCCCCTCGTGTTTTTCATCCCAATAAAGTCGAAAACGGTGCCACCCGGGATTCTCACGCGAGCCCAGATTCGATCCAGCCACGATCCCTCCACTTCGCTCCGGCTGAAAAACGAAAACGCGCCGGTTTGAAAATCGGCCACTACAACCCGTCCGCCTCAGAAGGCGGCCGCTACAAAAACAAGAACAGTCAAGCGGCGAAGTGCTGCTACATCTGGATCGGGTCGTTTAGGTGGCGGGCCAGATACCAGCAGGGTGCTTGTCCCGAGTGGGGAAAAAGAGTGCGTGAGCATGGAACGTCTTCTTCGGGACGCAACGAATCGATTTCGTATTCGACTTTGTTGTTTTTGCCGGGAATGGCGATGATGCGCGTACGGTGCATGGAACTGGCAGCAGTGCCCAAAAAGGGGAAGCTGAGGCGCAGGCGGTACCAGGAGAAATCGAGGGCGTAGGCGAGTGCCACAACAGTCAGGGCAGCGAGAAAGGCGCGACGAAGGAGATCCATCGCAGGGGAACGAGTGGGCAGGTCGGGGCCGGGCATGGAGTTAGTCTACAGGCGAAGGGGAAGAAATGGGACTGCGATAAAGGCGGCTGAAGAGGTGCGTGGGAAGGCGCAAACCCCGTCGAAAGGCGCAGGTGGCGCGAATCGGTGCAGGTGTCAGAAGTAACATGTGTTGCAGGTGTTGGGGTATCGTGCGCTTGGAAAGACGCAGACGGGGGCGGTGACGTGCAAGAGTTACTGAGGCCCAGTGTAGCGTGGGGAATCTTCACGCACGTCTCAGTCCTATTTCACGTTCCAGGCCTTCCCCTGCGCTACTCTTCTTCTTTGTTAGACGAACCCCGGTGTGTCCCTCCCTGCGAATCTGGCCGAGAACCTGCTCGCACAAAATGATTAGCCTCCTCGTTGTATGCTGAGAGGCGAAGCGGGCAGGAGGCGGCATGAAAATCCTGATCGGAGTCGACGGCTCGAGTGCCTCGGATGCGACAGTGCAGGAAAAGACCTTGCGTCCATGGCCGAAGGGATCGGAATTCAAGCTGGTGACGGCGGTGGACCCGTTCTTTTTCGTGCGGGCGCCACAACTGCTGGACGAAACCAAGAAGTCAACGAAAGAGGAATTGGAAGAAGATGCCGCGGGGCTGCGCGAGAAGGGCTGGCAGGTGGGCACAGACGTATTGCTGGAGAATCCGCGGCACGCGATTCCGAAATTGGCCACGGAATGGAAAGCTGATTTGGCGGTGCTGGGTTCGCACGGAAGAGGCACGATCACGCGGCTGTTGATTGGAAGCACGGCGCAGGCGGTGCTGCGACACGCGCCGTGTTCGGTGGAAATTGTGCGCGCGCCACGCGGAGATCGGGCGAGTCG
This sequence comes from Candidatus Acidiferrales bacterium, assembly GCA_963735825.1. Classification (GTDB taxonomy): domain Bacteria; phylum Acidobacteriota; class Terriglobia; order Acidiferrales; family UBA7541; genus Acidiferrum. The sequence goes on along the minus strand of CAVTMR010000004.1, from coordinate 37,553 downwards.
CGACTTGGACGGGATGCGTGTCCTGCTGCCGACCGACGGGTCAGAGTATGCGGTGCTGGCGGCGAATAAAGTTGCCGAGCGGCCGTGGCCCGAGGGCTCGATATTCAAGGTGCTGGCGTGCCCGGAATATCCCGTGCTGATCGGGGAATATCCCTACTACGCGCCGGAGCAGCTGGTGGAACTATCGAAGGCGAGCGAGGTGCACGCCAAAGAAGCGGCAGAACAAGCAGCCGCGGTGTTGCGAAACAGCGGACTTGAAGTGAAAACGGAAGTGACGGAGCCGCAGGATTCACCTGCGCGCACGATTCTTTCCTCGGCGGAACTATGGCAGTCGGACCTTGTCGTGATGGGATCGCATGGAAGGCGCGGCTTTGATCGGCTGGTGATGGGAAGCGTGTCGGAGTCGGTGGCGATGCACGCGCACTGCTCGGTGGAAGTGGTGCGGCAGTTTTTGATTTTATAGGGCCACGCCACAAAGACGCAGATCTAGTAGGCTTTTAGGGAAGCGACTACTTCAGCGCCTCCGCGATTCCCGCCTCCGCAAGGGGCGCCATGATTTGATATCCCGCTTTATTCGGGTGCACACCATCCGGACTCAGTTCTATCTTCAGACCGCCTTCGTTGTTGGCCATCGCAGAGTAGTAGTCCACATACACGAAACCATTCTTCGCCGCGTAGTCCTTGATCCAAGTGTTCAGCGCCCGGATCTTGGGAGCGGGCTCAAGTCCGAGGTGCCAATGAAAATCGCTCGCGGGCAGGACGGAGCACAAGACGACGCGAATTCCATTGGCGCGCGCTAGCTCGCCCATGGATGCGATGTTGCCAGCAATCTCAGGGAGCGTAGTCTTGCCGGTGTTCTCAGCGAGATCGTTGATGCCCGCCAGCAACACCACCACTTTCGGTTTCAGATCGATAACGTCCTGACGAAATCGCACCAGCATTTGTGGCGTGGTCTGGCCGGAAATGCCGCGGTTGATGTACGGCTTGCCCGGAAAGAATTCGGCGCGATCCGGAGATGTTGCAGCTCCCTTTTGCCCCCAGCCTTCGGTGATGGAATCTCCCATGAACACAACGCGGGTTTCACCGGCCGCCGGAGGCGGCAACTGCTGATCGGCGTCGCGATACTTTGCCAGGAAGGCCCAGTCGGTGAACGTGCGCACCAACTGGGATCTCTGGTAAGGCGTCAACTGCTCCAAGCCCGGTATCGGTTCCGAAGACTTCTGATCGGGAGCGGGAGACGACGGTGCGGCCGCCTGTGAATAAGCCACCTGGCCAGACACCAAAAATGCCATGACCAAACAAAGACCACAGAGTGCGCGCACAAACGTCGGTTGGCTATTCACGTCGTTCTCTCTCCTCTCGTTCACCGTCATCTTAATACGCCGATCCAGTCGCCGAGAAGAGTGGCCTGACCGTGTTCCCTCCGCGGCGGCAATTATTTCTTTTTGCTCGGATCGTCGTCAGGGTTCACGTAGTTGAATTGCAGCGGGGACATGCCGTGGACTTGGACAACTACCTCTCCGCTGGCCATCGCGTAATGATGCATCTGGGGATCGAGATAGGCAAAACTGCCCGCCGGAAAAGCACCCATCTTCGCTTCATCAAACTGATCTCCCATGCCCACTTTGAATGTCCCAGAGATTATCGTGACGTTCTCGCGATTTGGATGCCAGTGTGGCGCGATCCGATAGCCATCCGGCATTTTTAACCGCACGGTATAGTCTCCGCTCGTAGCACCTGGGTTCCCTTCCAATACCGCAAGCTGTGCGCCGGCTGCAACGAATGCGGGTGCCGGGCCGTAAGGAATCGTGTCCGGGGTAAACGCGTTTTTTTCGGTGGAGTTCGCGTGCGCAGCCATGAGGATCATTCGACCTGAACAGCTCAATACCGCCGCTACGACGAATCCGAGAAGCAAATTCCGTTTCATTGTTATTCCTCCGTAGTCCGTCTGGGACTGGGCAGCATCTTCTCTTGGCTGCCTAGGAGTTTCAATGGAGCGGTTGTAGCGATTGTATATCTTTTCTATATCGTCGCAAATTATTGAATCCTGGCGCATAATGCCGAAACGGAACCCTGATGCGCACCCCGCAATCTACGACTGGCGATGTCGAACTCGACCTTGGTCGCTATGAACTTCGGCGTCTTGGACGGCGTGTGAAGCTCGAAAAAAAGCCTATGGAGCTGCTGATCTTTTTGGTCGGCCGCCGCGACCAACTCGTTTCCCGGAGAGAAATTGTTGCGAAGCTGTGGCGCTCCGATCTGTTCATCGATACGGAGCGAAATATCAACAATCTGGTGCGAAAACTTCGCACTGCGCTCCATGACGATTCAGCGAAACCCCGCTTCCTGGAAACTGTGGTCGGCAAAGGCTACCGATTCATCGGGTCCGTGCGCGTCATTGATCCCCGCTATCCCCGCTCTGATTTCTCAAATGCAGCGGCGGTGTCAGGGAGCGAGGACAGCACCGACACGTGGAACCATCATTGCTCCCTCGCTGTGCTCCCTCTTTTTCTTCTTGGTAACGCCACCGACGAGCGTGGCCTTTGCCTGGGATTCGCGGACGCACTGGTTTCGCACCTTGGCAATTTGCCGGATGTAGACGTTCTGCCCACTTCCGCGGTGTTGAATGTGCCTCCCGATGCTGCCGGTTCCGATCTCGCTACCCGCCTGGGTGTGCGCTTCGTGGTACGCGGTGCGATTCAAACATCGAAGGGGCAGTCGCGTCTTTCCGTGGAAATGTTTGACAACCATTTAGCGAGTGTCTGCTGGAAACGGACTTGCCACCTGGATTTGAACCGCTTGACCGAACTTGAAATTGATATGGCAAAGCAAATCGCAGCAGCGCTGCACAGGCCATTGCGTCCATCCGTCAGTCAGCGACGCACGCGTTATAGCAACGATCCCTTGGCCTATGCGGAATTCATGCACGGGTATCGGCTCAGCTCCTCCGGCGATCCCACGCTTCTGGACGAAGCTGCAGCACACCTCACGAACGCCGTCACGCGCGATCCTGCTTTTTCGCTGGCACACGCCACGCTTTCGTTTGTCTGGGCTACGCGGCACTTCGAATACGATCCGGCGAGGGCCTGGCTGGAGAAGGCGGAATTTCACTGTCGGCGCGCGCTTGAGGTGGATCCGGATTTGCCGGAAGGACACGTTGCGAATGCTTTTCTGCTGTGGGGGCCGTCGAAAAACTTCCAGCATTTGGAAGCCATCGCCGAGTTGCGGCGCGCGCTGGCGCTACAGAAGAATCTGCCTCATGCCTACAATCGTCTGGGCACAATCCTGGCTCACATTGGCCAGCTCGATCATGCTCGTGAGATGTATGAGCGCGGACGATCCTTCCATCCTCAAAAGGCTGTGAGCCACAGCATTGTGCAGGTGTACATCTGGAGTCGCGACTACGATCGGGCCCGCGAAGGTATTCGCCAGTGGCGCGCCGAAGTTCCCGGCAACAAATATCCGCTCTATTTTGCTCCGCTGCCGGCAATGATGAGTGACGATTGGAAAGAAGCGAAGCGCCTGCTCGATGAAGCCATGCAACTGCTGCCTGAAGAGCCGCTGATTGTCAGTCTACGTGGTCTCTTTTTCGCGCTGACGGGAAAGGCAGAACCGGCACTCAAGTGCTTAGCCCATGCCTGCGCCAATCCCAAGTCCTTTGGGCACGCACATCACACGTATTACCAGATCGCGTGCATTCTCGCGCTGCTTGGGAGACGCCAAGCAGCATTCGAATGGCTTGAGCGGAGTGTCGGCACAGGATTCGCTTGCTGGCCGTTTTTCCTGCAAGATCCTTGCCTGAAGAATCTGCGTGCTCTTAGTGAGTTTGAGACTTTAGTGAGCTCTCTGCAGGCGAAGTACCCCGACCACCTCGGGCTGCTTTAGTTGAGGCTCTCCTTATTTGTTCTGGCGGGAGCAGTAGCGGATTTCGGATTTTTGCGCTGGCCGCGCTCCGAGAGCAAGAGCGGCGCGAGTCGCCATCGTCGAGCCCCGCGCGGAAGCGGCTGGATTCGCGGACTCGCGTCCGCACACCATCGATTGTCAGCGAGATCGCGTCGCGGGCGACACCTCGAATGAGAAACAGGATCAGCGCGGCTTCTCCTGGAGAATCCAGACTGGACCCGATGCCGACGCCTTGTACGCCGCCCTTGCTCATCCACTCATCCACGTGGGCCTGATGGACGGCTTTCGCTCGGGCAAACTCCGCCTCTGAAATTGGGTAAACATTTTGTGCCGCGGCAGCCGTTTGCTCCAGCGCTGCGGTCTGTGCTGCCGAAAGCACACCGCGCTCCGCAAAAAGTTCTCCTTCAACAATGCGCGTGCGAATTCCATCCACCGACGCGGGGATTCCCGTGCGCGGCTGGCCCCTGGCGACAAATAACACAATCGCTGCTTCGCCGGGATTGTCCAAGCTTGCGCCTACTCCCACGGCCTCCACTGCCGGATGCGCTATTAGCGCAGGAGCATTTGCGTCGCCCACTGCGGCAGCTCTCTGCATGGCTTCTTTCGCGATTGCGCTCAATGGCACGTGGAGAGTAGCGGATGCGGGTGCGGCGGGCAACGAGCAACCTATCACGGCATGCTTGGCTCCTCCCACAAACGTCATTGCGTTGCTACCACTTTGAAAAAAATTCAGCACAGCGCCGACCGGGTTGCCTACAGTTTCCTGATCCGAGCCGCCGAACAGCAGCGCGACGGCTTCGGCGGTATCTTGCGTGACGATAAGCGAGCCGGAATCCCCCGGGGCGCTGAATCCACCGCTGGTTACAGCCACCTGATTGTTAAATGTCTCGTTGAACGTTGCGCCGGTGACGCATCCCTTCTGATACTGAACCGAAGTCGTGGTGCTGACGGAAAGAATCGTGGAACAGGTTAGCCCGGTCGTCCTTCCGGATTTCGCCACGGCCCGGCTCAGCAGACCTGCAGTTTCCGGCAGGCCCGCTCCTGCGGCCGGCGGCCCGGGCACCGGCACATTGTTCGCATCGGTGCTGGAGCCGAGATAGAGGATATTGCCGCTGGGATCGACAGCATTCTGAGCGACTTGAGCGATCGCGGCGTCGATCTTGGGAGATGCCCCGGTTTCCAGGTTATAGAATTGCGTCAGAGTTCCGACAATGTTGTTCGCACCTTGCCCACAGTTGCTATCGATCAGTCCGGGCTGGATGATGCTCTCGCCGGCTAATGCCTGATCGGTGCGCGCCAGCACGTGGTTGTTGCTGAGGAGGTATTGCGTGCCACCGCGCGTCACGAGCGAGCCCAGAGTGCCGCTGCAACACGTGATCGTCCCCCCGCTAGTCTGCGAATCTTTCTGGTTTCCGCCAGAGGTGCCCAATGCGATGGCGCCACCTTGAAGATTCTGATTGGTCGGGGAAACCGTTACCGTGGACGATCCGGATGCCGACGAGTTTGCCTGGGAAACCGCCGTGACCGTCACCGTAGTCGTGATGCTGTCGCCTTGTCCATTGGATTTTGCCGGGACGGCGCCTGGCGCGACGTACAAACCCGCGCTGGAGATGAATCCAAACTGCTCGCTGCCTCCGGGCGTTCCGTTCACTTGCCAAGTTACGGCGGTATTCGAAAGACTGCTGACGGACGCGGAGAATTGCTGCGTTGCGAAAGCGGCGACGTTGGCAGGATTCGGGCTCACGGTAACGGAAGGCGCCGGCACGACGCCGGGTTGGACGGTCACTGTTGCGGTTGCAAATTTCGAGGAGTTGGCCTGCGAGGTAGCCGTTACGGTGACCGTAGCTGGGTTGGGCACGCTGGCTGGGGCGGTGTAAAGCCCGCTCGTCGCCATTGTGCCGTTTGACGGGCCGCCGGCAACGGTCCACGTGACGCTGGTATTGGTTGTGCCCGTTACGGTCGCCGTAAATTGTTGGGTATGACCGACGCTGACCGTGGCAGTGCTGGGGGAAACCGTGACGAATATTTGCGGCGGAGGTGTCGATGCTCCTGAACCGCCGCAACCTTGGAACACGAACAGGATTGCGCAACACAAAGGCAAAGCGATCGGGTGGCGCATCAGCACCCCTTCGGGGACTCTGATGGCTATGCTAGCACACGCAACCCACGCGCTTTCGGCAGGCATGCCCGGGTGTGCTCGGGGCGGCTCTGTTCACTCAAGCGCGATCCCGGCAGCACAGAGCGGACATTCCGCGGGCTGCCATAAATTGTGCGGCATGCGTTCCAGAAGTTTGAGGGCAACGCCGTGCTTCGCCGCAAACTCCGTAATTGACTCTCCCAGAGCGAGCAGCGCACCAATGACAACAACTTCCGCACCAATTTCGGACAAATCAAAAAACGTTCCCCTGACCGCCGATCCCGCGCTGATGACATCATTCACAATCGCGACACGTTTTCCTGACACAAATGGCTGCAAAGACTTCGGCAGGCGGTACTGCACCGGGAAGAGTCCGTCGCGGGTTGTGTCGTCCAACCGTTGCGCATAGGTGAACTGGCAGCCTAACTCCAGCGAGACGAGCAGGGCAACGAATGCGCCCTCAACCAGAGGCCCGCACACGACATCAACCTGATACTTCTTTAGTTGAGCTGCGAGGCGCTCGGCGAACGTTCGGATTTCGCGGGAGTTCAGGCACAACGTTTCCAGGTCAAACCACAAGTCACCGTGATGACCCGACTCCAGCTTGAAATGTCCGTGGCGTCCGCGCACTAAGGAGAGTAAATGATCTGCCATCAAGCCCAAGCACTCACAGTGAACCGAGACCGGCCCTTAATTTGGGGATTTCTCTTCCGCGGGCTTCTCTTGCGGGCCCTTAATCGGCAACCTGACGCGGAATGTGGTGTCTCCGGGCCGCGATTTCAAGTCCATCGCCCCGTGATGTTTTCGCACAATCCGCATGGCCGTATCCAGACCGAGGCCAGTACCTGCTCCGACTTTTTTAGTCGTGAAAAAGGGCTCGAAGATGCGCGAGCGAATTTCCGGCGGAACTCCCGGACCGTTGTCGCCGATCTCGACGATGGCGCTATCCAATTCCCGGAACGCGCGCATGCGTAGCTCACCCTTGCCGTCCATGGCGTCGATGGCGTTGTCGATGAGATTCGTCCAAACCTGGTTCAGTTCGCCACCATATGCGCAAATGCGGGGCAAGTCCGGCTCGTATTCCCGGATTACGGTGACGCCTGATTTCAGACGGTGTCCAAATATCTTCAGTGTGTTCTCGAGATCCTCTTTGAGATCGACTTCCTGGATGGGCGACTGGTCCATATAGGAATAGCGCTTGATGGCAGTGACGAGATCACTGATGCGGCGGGTGCTGTTGTCGATTTCCTGTATCAATCCAAAAATCGTGATCACCGCCGCGATCCGTTTCGCCGCCGGCCCCACCAAGTCTGGTCCAACCAATTCCTTCAGCGCATCCAATTTCTCCGCCTTTGCTCCTGCCTCCGCCAGCACCGGTGCTATCTTCCAGGCGTCTTCGACGCCGTTTCGCTCCAGCCACGCGGTAATCTGCTCCTCCCTGTCACTCCGCTCGAGTGGATCCTCCGGCGGCCCCACGCGCGAGGCGGCATGTTGCGCCGATTTCTTCTCCAACATCAGAATGCCTTCCCGTTGGGCTTCGCTCAACGGACGCTCCATAAACTTAATGGTTGCCGCGCGGACGTCCTCCATGGCCTCGGTGAGGTTCAACGCCGCGCGACGGGCCGCGCTCGCCGGATTATTCAATTCGTGCGCCAAGCCGGCGGAAAGCTTTCCCAGCGCCATCAACTTCTCCTGCTGCGTTTCCATCCGCGCCACTTCGCGGATGCGATCGGACATCAATCCTACCAACCGCTGTCCCAACTCCGGCACGCGCTGCAGCATGTCCGGAAAGTGGTCCTTGTGCAGCCGCAGCACTCGCGACGGCATTGTTGCCCTCGCCATACCGCCAAATTTCTTCAGCCGAGAAAAGGGCAGCAGACCCGTCACGTCGCCAGCCCTGGCAGTCAACACCGGCCCACCCGGCGCATCCTTCCGTTCAAACTGCAGCTCACCCTCGAGCAACACAACCAAGTATTCAACCGGGTCTCCCGGCCTGCCGTAGACCTCACCCGCGTGGAAGCGCACTTCGTCCATGCGTTGCGCGACCCATTCCAGTTCGTCCTCAGGCAAATCGCTGAAGGTGCTGACCTTGCGCAGATCCGCCGCAAAACGTTCCGCATGGTTATTCACTATCGCTTCGCTCATTTCACACCGTGCTCAGATATTGATGTGCGAATTGCACTGCGTTCGCGCCTTCACCGACGCCGCTTGCTACGCGCTTCACCGATCGATAGCGAACATCCCCGGCCACAAAAATCCCCGGGACGCTCGTCTCCAGTAACCACGGATCGCGCTCCAGCGGCCAACTCTTCGGCGGCTTGCCATCACGCATCAGATCCGACCCGCTCAGGAGAAATCCTTTTTCCTCGCGTTCTAAAACTCCCGCGAGCCAGTCCGTTCCGGGCATAGCGCCAATAAAAATGAACAGCGAATTCGCAGGAACCTTAGTCGTTTCGCCACTGGTGGCGCAATGGACGGCAATCGCTTCCAGGTGCTCCTCGCCAAAGACTTCCACCACTGAGGAATTTAACTCCACCGCGATGTTGCCGGTCTGTTGAATCTGGTCGACCAGGTATTGGGACATTCCGGCTTCCAGCGTATTGCCGCGAACCAGCATAATGACGCGTCTGGCGTGTTGAGAAAAGAAGACCGCTGCCTGGCCGGCAGAATTTGCGCCTCCGACAATATAGACGTCCTCACCTCTGCAGCCCACGGCTTCGGTCATGGCTGCGCCATAATATACTCCTGCTCCGTACACGCGATCCATCCCCGGGACATTCAGCTTGCGATACGAAACGCCGGTAGCGATCAACATGGCCTTGGCGCCGATCTCTGTGCCATCGCCCAGGGTGACAAATTTCGACCCGGCTTCCACGCGCAGCTTGGTCACCTCTTGCGGTGCGAGGATTTCTACCCCAAAACGTTTCGCCTGTGCCACGGCGCGCCGTGCCAAGTCCGCTCCGCTTAAGCCCGACGGAAAACCCAGATAGTTTTCGATTCGCGAACTCATCCCGGCTTGGCCGCCGGGCGCTTCCCTCTCAATCATCACGGTCTTCAAGCCTTCAGAGGCGCCATAGACGGCTGCCGCGAGCCCTGCCGGTCCACCGCCGACAATCAGGAGGTCATAGAAGGAAGTTCCGGCGCGAGTCTGCAATCCCAATCGCGCTGCAATCGCTCCGGTGGAAGGATCGGCCAGAAATGTGCCGTCGGCGAATAGTACCGAGGGATATTTGGCCGCCTCGCCACCTGCGAGTTGCATCGCCGACAGCGTCTCCGTATTGTTTTCCGCGGTTTCAACATCAAGCCAGTGATAGGGGACCTGATTGCGAGCCAGAAAATCTCGCACCGCGTAAGAGCGTGCCGACCATCTGTGACCCAGTACACGTACGCCATCAAACGCTGGGCGGAACGTGGCCTGCCAGTCATCCAGGAGATCATCGATCACGGGATAGAGTTGTTGTTCCGGGGGATCCCAAGGCTTCAATAGATAATGATGGATCTTGGCCTGATTGATGGCCTGGATGGCGGCGTCAGTATCGGCGTAGGCGGTCAACAAGACGCGGCGCGCCTCCGGGTAGAGGTCGATCGCCTTGCTGATAAACTCCACACCGTTCATTTCCGGCATGCGCTGGTCCGCGAGGAGCAATCCTACGGCTTCATTCCTCTTCTTCAGACTGTTCAGGGCCTGCAGGGCGCTCGAACCGGAATCGGCGCGCATGACGCGATATTTCTCGGCATAGCGTTTGCGGAGATCGCGCTCCACGGCCCGCAAGACTTCTGCGTCATCGTCGACAGTCATCAGTACTGGTTTCGCCATTGGTCTCTCTTATCCCAGGGCCTTCTTGCCTACCGCGATTTCCACGCCATGTCCACCCGCGTCTATTCCCCGTTGGATGCACGACCGCGTTTAAGGTCACGTACTAGTTCTGGTGGTTGACCGCTTGCCTGGGATGGAAACCGGCCTACAGGCATCAATTCCCTGCCGCCATTTTCGCCACAGCCTGCTCAACCGGCGGCGGCAATTCCTTGATCCTTTTTATAAAGGCCGCCGCCTTCCAAAGCTTCTCGTCCGATTCCCATTTGCCGTTAGCAAACATTCCGGTCCGTCGTATGCCGTATTTCGCGATCCAGAAGATCTGAGCTTCCGTATATTGGGTGCCCACTTTCGGCAATTGCGGCGCTGGTGGATACAACGTGTCTGAATAGTCCGTGGCCTTCCCCGGAGTGCCATGGCAGCCCGCACATTCATTCAGGAAGATTTTTCCTCCTGCAACCAGAGTCTCATCCGAAGGAGGAAACGGATTGGCCAGCTCCGGTGCGTGCCTCCTGACTGAGGCGTGAACCGCCGCGGTCATCAATCGCGATTCCAGCTGCGTCCCCGGAACATCGCCACGGACTTCCGCGAATCCCAGCAACAAATAGGCCAAGGCACCAACGATGAACACGGCAACCGTGAAGATCACTCCAAGCACAAAGTTTTTCATGGCAACCTCAATCGGAGAACCCCGTCCGGTTTACCCCGACTCTCTCATTAGACGTGCCAAAGCTGCCTCCGCCCGCCCCCGTAATGCTTTTCTACTATTCTCGTCGACGTCGGGAGCTTGTAAAGTCCTACAAATTCATTGGCCGCTTCGGTCTGAATGCTTGCAAAGGGGGCTAACGTGTCCGTCCAGGCTTCCGCTCTCAATCTTAGTCCGTCCGTTGCTTCCAGCAGTTCTTGGCGCAGCCGCACTCTGGCTATCCTTCTTATGGTGGCGATCGCTGGCATCTTCTGGGTGGACTCCCGCTATCCCGCCCTGTTGAAGCGCTATCATTCCGGGACACAGATTAAAGCGTCGGGAGCGCTCACCTTCGGCGCTGTCTACGCCGTCGATCCCTCCATGCCGCTTGTCACCCGGGTATTCCGTACGACGGTGAACTGGCTGGACGCCAATCGCATTGGGATGACCTTTTCGTTCCTGTTCGGCCCCGCCGCGCTCACATTCCTGGCTACGCTCCCGCGGCGGCGCAGCAATTCGCGCTACCTGAACACTCTGTTCGGAGCAGCCGCGGGTGCTCCGCTCGCCGTGTGCACGAATTGCGTGGCTCCGATCGTCCGAGGCCTCTACGCTTCCGGCGTAAGCACGGAATCTGTGCTGGCCACTATGTTCGCTTCGCCTGCGCTGAACGTCGTCGTACTGGCCATGACCTTCGCACTGTTTCCCGTTTCCGTCGCACTCGTCAAACTGGCCACCGTACTCTTCCTGATCTTCGTGTTCGCGCCTCTGGTGTCTTCGCGCCAACACACCGCCGCCGGAACCATTGCCTGGCCTATCGCGTTTGCGGCAACCGAAACATGGGCGCAGGCCGCCAGTAACACCGCTCGTTCGTTGGTAAAAAGTTTCTGGTACGTTTTCCGCGTTGCCTTCCCGCTGATGATCCTGGCCGCACTGCTCGGCGCACTGGTGATTGAGGTTCTTCCGGCGCAACTCCTGCAGGCTGAAGTCACGATTGGCGGAATCGTTCTGGTGGCGCTGGTGAGCGCGTTCTTGCCCGTTCCGATGGCGTTCGACGTTGCCATCGCATACATTGCGATGACCAAAGGCGTTCCGCTCCCGTATGTCGTTACCATTCTGTGCACCCTCGGCATCATCAGCGTTTTTTCGCTCTCAGTAGTCGGCAAATCCATCTCGTGGAAAATTGCCTTGGTTGCGTATTCGACCGTCGTGCTCCTGGGCACCCTGGCTGGAGTCCTTGCTCGCGCCTTCTCTTGAACCGGCGCTGGCCTTCACAGGCAAGCTCCTTCCAATGGAATCTGCAGCCTGTACAATAGGCTTGTGACCAAGTACCGCCTAGCGCGCTCGATTCATTCCTGTTTAGCTATCACGTTACTTGTGCTGGCGGAACGAACGGGCGCGCAGGAACCAGTTCAGCAAAAACCGCCGTCATCCAAAACAGAGAATCAGGCTTCGCAAAAGGGACAGCAACCGAAGGGCAGCACGGAACAGCTGGACCTGCAGAAGGCGATCGATGACGCGGGGAACGACCGTGCCGCGCTGGCGCGCAATCTGGAAGCCTTCCTGAAGAAACATCCAGAATCGTCGCAACGGGCGCAGATTTATCGCGCGCTGGTGGAAGCGACGCTGCAATTGCGCGACTATCCGCGCGCAACGGAGTACGCGGAAAGGCTGGTTGCGCTTCGACCGGACGACACATCAATCACGGTTCTCGCCATCCAGTTGCTGGACAAATATGGCGACAGCTCCGGCTGGCGCCGCGCGATTACCTATTGCACGCGAGTGATTGAACAGGTGCGGGGAATCTCCACAACAGAGAAGTCACCGCGTGTTTCGAGCGAAGATTGGGAAACTGAGAAAAAACACGATAAGGCTGCGCTACTACTGGTCCGAGGCAGGTTGTACCAAAAACTGAACGATCTGCCAAATGCGCAGAAGGACTTTGAGGACAGTTATGCGATGGAACCGAGCGCGGCGGCGGCCGAAAAATTGGGCGAATTAGCCGAGCTTCGCAAGGACCCAAACACGGCGATTCGGGAATATGCGATCGCGTTTGCGCTTGCGGATGGCGCGAAAGGCACATCGAGCCGGCGCGAACTGCGCTACAAGATCGGAAATGTCTGGCGACTGGCGCATGGCTCCGAAGATGGTTTGGGTGACTATCTCCTGCACGCATTTGACGACGCGGCGGCAGTGACGAAAGCGGCAAAGCCTGCACGAAATGCCGGGCTGAAGAATCCTTATGAATTCATGCTGCGCAAGGCACCGGACGGATCGCCTTTCCCGTTCGCCGACACGAAAGGAAAAGTGGTGGTGCTGAATTTCTGGGCCACCTGGTGCGGCCCTTGCCGGGAGATGGAGCCGCACTTTGAAAGGGTGGCAGCGCACTTCGTCGAACAGAAAGACATCGTGTTTCTGGGATTGAACTGCGATGACGATGAAACACTAGTGGGGCCCTATCTGGACGAGGAAAAACCCAAGACGGGAGTATTGTTTGCGGATGGGCTGGACCGCTTGCTCGCGGTGCATTCCTTTCCGACAACGGTAATCCTGGACCGTGCAGGAGCGATTGCTTTTCGCACGGATGGCTTTGATCCAGACACGGTAGATAAGGTTTTGGTGGAAGCGGTGGAACGGGTGGCGCATCCGGTGGAGGTCGCGCCGGCCGCAGCCGCAGCGGCCACTCCGTGAAACGACGAAGGCCTAGAGAACTCTGACGACGAAGACTGCGGCATACGTGACGGTTTCTACGAGCAGGGATCTCGCCATGATCCCTCCACTGCGAAGCGGGAATCACCGCTTCTCCGGTCAGGATGACAGATGAAGAAGATGCTATTTGCCGGCGGCTTGTTGGTGGGGATGGAGTTGAGCGACTTCGCGGGCGGCGAGAATGGTGTTGACGTGAATCTGGACGGTATCTTCGATGCGACGGGCATAGCCGCCGGCGAGTGTGGTTACTACCGGGATGTTGCGCCTACGGGCTTCTTCGAACACATTTTTGTCTCGGGCCGCTAGTCCGTCCATCGTGAGCGACAGTCCCCCCAACTGGTCGCCCTGGTAAGGATCAGCGCCGCCGACATAAAACAATATTTCGGGTTGAAAAGAATCCATACCGGCGCGAACGGCGGGCAATAGGGTAGCGAGATAAGCGGCATCTCCAATTTGATCCGGCATGTCGAGATCAACGGTGGAGGGGGGCTTGTAGGCGGGATAGTTGTTGAGTTGGTGGATGGACAGTGTAAAGACGGACGGCTGTTTGGCGAAGATAGCGGCTGTACCATTTCCATGATGAACATCGGTATCGACGACCATGGCCTTGCGGATAGCGCCGTCGGCCTGCAGTCGACGAATGGCCACAGCAACATCGTGAATGGCGCAGAAACCTTCGCCGTGGCCGGGATGGGCATGATGGAAACCGCCACCGAGGTTGCAGCCAAAGCCATCGCGAAGGGCGGACTGCGCGGCAGCGATCGTTCCGCCGGCGGCTAACCAGAACGCGCTGACGAGTTCCGGAGAGTATGGAACCTCGAGCTTCATGACATCGCTGAGGGTTAGCGTGCCGGTCTTTAGCTTGTTGACCCAGTCACCGGTATGCACGCGCAGAATATCCGTATCGGATGCCGGTTCGGGGTGGAGAAAATCTTCGCGCGAGGCGACGGCGTCCTTTGTCAGCTTGTCGGCGATGAGACGGTATTTCTGCGAGGGGAACACGTGGGCGCCCAGGTTCAAATCATAGCGCTCGTGATAGATGAGCTTGAAGGGAAGCATGATTCGTCACATGGTAACAGAAGAGAAAGGCGGGAGGTGGCCACTGCAAAAGGAAACCGACACCCTCACTAACACAAAAGAGACGGGTGCGCTATACGACAATCATGGCTGGCATGACAGCCAGCGCTACATTTCAGAAAAAGGCGCACGCCTCGGAAGGCGGCCGCTACACGAGCAAAGAAGCAATAGCCTCACCCCTGAAGAGTGAGCTACAGGAAAGAGCACGGAGGGCTAGTTTTCGCGCTCCAGGATAAAATCGGGGAGGGTGCGGAGGGCGCGGGCGTATTCGGAGTCGCCGGCACCATTGATGCAGGATTTGGCGCGGCGAGCGTAGTCGTGAGCGAGGTTGCGAGTGCGATCAAGCGCGCCGGAATCGCGGACCAAGGCAACGAGCTTTTCTGGCTGGACGGATTGGAATTCCTTTTCTTCCAAGACCCGCGCGACCATTTCGCGGGCTTCGCTGTGACCGTTTTCCATGGCGTAGATCAACGGCAGGGTGACTTTACCTTCTTTGAGGTCGCTGAGGACGGGTTTGCCCAGCTGTTCGCTGGAAGCGGTGAAATCGAGGAGGTCGTCGACGAGTTGAAAGGCAAGACCGGCGTAGCGGCCGTAGTCGTCGAGCGTTTGTTCGTCGTGTTCGTCGAAACCACCGAGGACGCCGCCGAGTCGGGCGCATCCGCTGAAGAGGCAGGCGGTCTTGTAGGTGGCCAGTTTGACGGCATCGTCTTCGGTAACATCCATGCGGCCGATCTTGGCGAGCTGGATGAGTTCGCCTTCAACCATTTTCTGGGTGAGATCGATCAAAATGTCGAGCACGCGGAAATTGCGTTCTTCGAGAGCTATCTGGAAAGACTGCATGTAGAGCCAATCGCCGGCCAGAACGCTGCGATGATTGCCCCAACGAGAATTGGCGGAGGGACGACCGCGGCGCGTGTCCGCACTATCGATGACATCGTCATGAATCAGGGTGGCGCTATGGAGAAGTTCCACGACGGCGGCGAGCCTGATGGCGCTGCGACTATCGGGTTGCCGTCCGGCGTAGCCGTGACAAAGCAGCAAGAGAGCGGGCCGAAGGCGCTTCCCTCCCCCGCCGAGGAGATAACTGGTAATTTCGGAGACGGGCTGAAAGGCAGAGGCACTTTGGCGAGATAGTTCCTGCTCGACCTTAACGAGGTCTTCCCGCACCAACTCGAAAATTTCCCTGGCGGTGAGTAAAGCGATGACCGTTCTCCTGGGCTCGCCACCCTTACTCAGCGAGACTCTCCAACGTGCGATGCACCTGGCCGGGCGATCGGAAAGAATCGCCAGAAATTCTCGGTGGTTTGTGCGGCGATGGCCTCTACGGGTAAGTCTCTCACATTCGCAAGGACCTTCGCCACTTCCGCAACATAGGCAGGCTCGTTGCGCTTGCCGCGGACGGGCTGAGGCGCCAGGTACGGAGAGTCCGTTTCAATCAAAACTTTCTCCAACGGCATAGCTTTCGCAACGTCGCGAATGTTCTGAGCTTTTGGATAGGTGACATTAGCGGTAAAGGAGACCAAGAAGCCCATGTCGACGCCGCGATAGGCGTCTTCGAGGGTGCTGGTGAAGCAGTGCAGGATGCCGCCAAGGCCGGTGGGCTTCCAGACCTCGTCGAGGAGGGCCAGGCAGTCGCTCCAGGCATCGCGGCAATGAATGATGATAGGGAGCTTGGCGGCGCGGGCGAGTTCCATTTGTTGGCGGAAGACGCGTTCCTGGAGGTCGCGAGGGGAATGGTCGTAGAAATAGTCGAGGCCGATTTCGCCCCAGGCAATGACTCTGGGATGCTGCGCCAGCCTTGCAAGAGTGTCGAGATGGGATGGGGTGACTTCCTTGGCTTCGTGGGGATGGATGCCGACGGTTGTGTAGATCCAATCGTTAGCTTCGGCGTAGGGTAGCGCGGCGTCTAACTTCTCTGGACCAGGGCCGGTGCCGATGGCGAGCAAGGTGGTTACGCCTGCGGCTTGGGCGCGAGCGAGCATGGCCTCGCGATCAGTGTCGAATTGCGGGAAGTCAATGTGCGCGTGGGAGTCGATTAGTTGCATGGTTGAGTGAGCAAGCCTTAGTTGAAAGTCAAAAGTTGAGAGTTAAGAGATAAAAGCTAAAGGCTTCAGGTTCCAAAACACGAGGCAGATGAGCGTACACCAGTTATCCAGTGGAAGCGCGCGACGTCGCACGCTGCCGTCCATGCTTCCCGGTTCCCGCTGATACCTGACACCACCTTACTTCAAGCGCGCGCCCACTTCTACGTCTTCGTGGAAGCCAGCCAGGACTGGGCGGCCTTCCGGGCCAACCGAGGCAGCAACGATCATGCCGTTGGATTCAACGCCGCGAAGCTTGCGGGGGGCGAGGTTCACGACGACAACGACTTTGCGGCCGATGAGCGACTCCGGCTCATAAAATTGCGCGATGCCGGCGCAGATCTGCCGAACTTCGCTGCCAATGTCGACGGTGAGCTTCAAGAGCTTGTCTGCGCCGACGATACGTTCCGCGGTTTTCACCTCGCCGACGCGCATCTCGACTTTGGCAAAATCCTCGATGCCGATCTTCTCCGGCGTGGTTGCGGCAGGAGCCGAGGCTGCTCCCGCAGCGGCGGGAGTAGAGGCAGGCGCGGGCGTGCCCGGTTTGGGATTTAGTTCTTCGTTTGCCATCGATTCAATCCTCTCTATTGCTTCCGCTTTATCAACGCGCGGGAATAACGTTTGTGCCTTGCCCAGCTGTGCGCCCGGGACCAGTTGTCCCCAACGCAAGCCGTCCAACTGAAAAGCGTCAAGGGAGCCGGCTTGGCCTAGGAGTGTCCAAACCTTGGCGGCGGTGGCGGGTAAGACGGGATTCGCAAGGGCAACAACAACACGCAGAAGTTCGGCGGTGGTCCAAAGTATGGTGGCTTTGCGGGCTTGGTCTGCTTCGCTGGAACCAAGCGCCCAGGGCTGCTCGGCGGTCAGATATTTGTCAGCAGCGCCAATAACGCTCCAAAGGGTTTCCAGAGCGCGCGCAAATTCCATCTTGTCGTAATGCTCCAAGACCTCACCGATCGCGGCCTGCGCTTGGTTGGCGAGGGCGTCGTCCTGAGGTTGCCCGGGGCCAGGTTTGGGAATTGTGCCGGCGAAATTCTTTTCGATGAGGGCAACCGTGCGACTGGCGAGGTTGCCGAGACCGTTGGCTAGATCGCTGTTGTAGCGAGTGACGAGGGCGTCGTAACTGAAATTGCCGTCCTGTCCGAAAACAACCTCGCGCAAGAGAAAGTAGCGCAGAGCGTCCATGCCGAGCATATGGGCGATGGGACGAGGTAGCACGACGTTGCCCTTGGACTTGCTCATTTTGGCGGCATCCATCAGGAACCAGCCGTGCGCCCAAACCTGCTTGGGGAGGGGCAACATCGCGGCCATCAGGAATGCGGGCCAGTAGACGGTATGGAAACGGATGATGTCTTTGCCCACGACGTGCAGATCAGCTGGCCAGTACCCACGCTTCTCGTAGTCAGGGCCGTCGACGGCGCTGAGGTAGGCGGTCAAGGCATCGAACCACACATAGAAGACATGTGGTTCCTCACCAGGCACGGGGATACCCCAGCGGAGGGTGGTGCGGGTGATGCTGAGATCCTTTAGCCCGCCTTCGACAAAGCTGACGATTTCGTTTTTGCGGCTTTCCGGCTGGATGAAGTCAGGGTTCTTCTTGTAAAAATCCAGCAAGGGCTTCTGAAACGCCGAAAGCTTGAAGAAGTAGTTTTCCTCGGTGACTGTCTCGGTGGGACGGCCACAGTCGGGACAGTTGTCGCCGGGCTTCGCGTCGTTGACGAAAGCGTTGTCGTAAATGCAGTACTGGCCGGTGTAGTGGCCTTTATAGACGTAGCCGTTCTCTTTGAAGAGCCGAAAGAGCCACTGCACTGTGCGGACGTGTTGAATGTCGGTGGTGCGTACGAATTCATCGGCGGCAACACCCAACTCGTCCCAGAGGACGCGCCATTCGCTGGCCATCTTGGCGACAAACTCAGACTCGGGGACGCCGGCCTTCTTTGCGGCACGCTCGACGTTCACGCCGTGTTCGTCGGTGCCAGTGGTCATCACCACGTCGTAACCACGCATGCGCTTGAAGCGACGGATGGTGTCGCAAACGACGGTGGTGTAGGTGTGCCCAATATGGGGCAGGCCGTTGGTGTAGTAGATCGGCGTGGTCAGGTAATATTTTTCTTTTTTCTCGGGCATCGATCTTTCTCTGTAAATCGTTGTGGTGCGTGACAAAGCTCGGAATCCTCAGGGCTAGAGCCCATTGATAGCCGCGCAGTTAATGTCGGAGCTGAAGCTCCGACCCCCTACAAGATGGCGGCGTAAAGCCGCCTCTAGAACCTCCGACCTAAAGAGAAAACAAAGAACGCACACGCAAAACTGGCGTACCCGACTTCTAGGATTGCTGAGACCACTTCCGCATGGCTTCGTCCATGACCTGCTGGAGCGGCACATTTTGCTCCTCTGCCAGTTTACGGCAATCGTCAAACTCTGGCGAAGCCTGGCGAACTATGCCGTCAAGCCGGGCGACCTTCACGCGAACATTGCCAAAGCGAGTAGCGACGGTTTCCCAAGCGCGAGGCAGGATGTGCCGCTCGGCGGTGTGCGAGCGGACACCCAGCGTGGTTGTCTCGGCGAAGAGCATCTCCTGGAGTTTCTGTTCGTCGGCCGGCTTGCAAAGGACGGTGACCAACATGCCCGGGCGGCTCTTCTTCATCTGGACGGGCGCGGCGAAAACGTCCAAGGCGCCGGCGGCCAGGGCTTTGTCCAGAAAATAGCCGAAGATCTGAGGATTCATGTCGTCGAGATTGGCTTCGAGCACGCGGATGGTCTCTTCCGTGCCGGGCGCGATTTTCTGTGCCGCTTCTCCGACCATTAAACGAAGGACATTGGGCTGACCCTCCAGATCGGCGGTGGCGGCGCCATAGCCAATCGCGGAAACGGTCATGGGCGGCTGCGAGCCAAACGCGCTGCAGACAGTTGCCACAATCGCTGCGCCGGTGGGCGTCACTAATTCCCTTTGTATGCCACTGGAGTACGTTGGCTTACCGAGAAGCAAGCGAGCCGTCGCTGGTGCGGGAACCGGAAGGACGCCATGGGCCATCTTGGCCGTGCCTCCGCCCACGTTCAAGGGAGAACAGGCGAAAGATTCGATGCCCAGGGCCGCGAAGCCGATACAAGCTCCGATAATGTCGACGATCGCGTCGATGGCGCCGACTTCGTGGAAGTGAATCTTCTCGAGAGGCACGTCATGGACAGCGGCTTCGGCTACACCAAGATTGCGGAAGATGGCGGAGGCACGCTGTTGCACGGCAGGCGCGAGTGGGGACTTACCGATGATGTCGAGAATGGTGTTGAGCGAGCGGTGCGTGTGAGTGTCTTCGGTCTGGACCTTGATGTGGGTCGCGGCCATCCCATTCTTCCAGACCTTTTCCGCGGTGAGGGTCCAGCCGGGAACGGCAAGAGCGGCTAATTCTTCGCGGAGTTGCTCGACCGGGACGCCGGCGTCGACTAATGCGCCGAGCACCATGTCTCCGCTGATGCCGCTAAAGCAATCAAAAAAGGCCAGTTTCATAGGAGTTTGCGGAAAGCCGCTTGATGATACTATCCGCACCGCTTCGTCAGCGTCAAACCGACGCTGGTCGCGATTAGTCCTGCTGCTCCAATTTCACATCCGGGAGACATTTTAAGCTGAGGTTCTTTGGGCATCCTGGTCGGATGCCCGAAGAATGACAAGGTCGTCTTTGATCGAGGAACCGCCTTTTGATCGGAGGAACGGCACCCCCATCAGAAGGCGGCCGCTACAAAGCAGGAACTCTGAGAGTCAATCTATTCGATGGTGGGTCGGAAAACAGATAGCGCGGAGAACGCATCTCATCTTTGCTTTCGGGATGTATTAGCTTGTGTAATACTTGGCCGGGAAAGAACCTATGAGACTGACAACCCAGTTCCTCAACCAGCGACTGATCCTTCTATATGCGGATATTTACCGCGCCATGCGCGTGTTGTGCGCTGGTGTGTTGCTCGCCGCAAGTGCCGGAAGCGGGCGATCGGTGGCGCAGGGATTGAGCGCGGAGGAAAAAGAAACAGAGACGATCAGAGGCACAGTGGTGAATAGCGTCACGCATGAGCCGATTGGGCGAGCACTGGTGTACTCCCTGGATAACCGGTTTGCGATGCTGTGCGATGCGGGGGGGCACTTTGAGTTCAAGATTCCACGGGCGAAAAGCGAAGCCGTGAACGGGAATGGACCCAGTTTAGTGTTTTATAACGCTGCCGGCGGCGAATACGGTCGGATGGGCGGTCCCGCGGCACTGCTGGCGCGAAAGCCGGGATTCCTTAGCGACGAAAAAGCACAACGAGTGACCCTTGCAAATGATGCCGAACAGGGGCTCACGATCCAACTCGTACCGGAAGCGCTGATCATCGGCCGGGTGAATCTGCCGACGACCGACGGGACAGACAGGCTGGTGGTGGAACTCTACAAGCGAACGGTCCAAGAAGGCCGCGCACAGTGGGAACAGGCCGGAAGTACGCAGACACGAGCGAATGGAACATTTCGTTTTGCTGATTTAGCCGGGGGAAGTTACAAAATATTCACGCGAGAAGAGATCGATCGAGATCCCTTGACGTTTGATCCTCGGGGACAATTGTATGGATACCCACCTGTTTACTACCCGTCGTTCAATGATTTCGAATCGTCAAGCGCGATACGACTGACCGCGGGAGCGACAGTAAGCGTCAACCTGACCCCGGTGAGGCGGGAGTATTACCCGATCAAAATAGGGATTTCAAACGCTCCACAAGGCGCGGGCTTCCAGATTGAAGCGTGGCCGCAAGGTCACCCTGGACCCGGCTATTCGCTCGGCTACGAGCAGGACGAGCAGTCCATAGTGGGGATGTTGCCGGACGGCAATTACACCGTGGAAGCGAACGCGAACGGACCGACGATATCGAGCGGGCAAATGAACATCAGCGTGAGGGGCGGAGGGTTAGAGGGCGCCACGTTGAGTTTGGTACCAAACGGCTCGATTCAGGTAAACGTAAAACAGGAAATGACGGCGCCAGAAATGGGATCTCAAGGAAGTACGTATGAAGTGAATGGAAAACCTGAATCCAAGAGCCAATATATCCTGAGTAGCGTACATGTGAATCTCTTGCCGCTGGATGAGTTCCAGAGAGGAGGAATGGGTCGATTCGGTCAGACCGGTGCCGCGGACGGCGAAACACGGGTGCTCGAACATGTGTCGCCAGGACGATACGGGGTGCATGTGACCGCACAGCTGGGATACGTGGCGGCGGTGAGTTCGGGCGGATTGGACCTGTTGCACAATCCACTGGTAGTGGCGCCGGGCGGGACAAGTTCGCCGATTGAGATTACGCTGCGGGATGACGGCGCAACGGTGGAAGGAACGATTGAAAACTGGCGGAGCGAAACGCAGGGACGGGACACGCTCCTTCCTGGACAACAACTCGCCTGTATTTATCTGGTGCCGATGACAGAAACCATGGCGCCACCACTGATTGGCTGGACAGGGGACGGGCACTTCAGCCTGCAGCAGGTTCCACCAGGTTCGTACCGAGCGCTTGCTTTTAATCGCCAGCCCGGTGAGTTGGAATTCACGAACGAAGAAGCAATGAAGAAGTACGAAGCGAAGAGTCAGGTGATTCAATTGGAGGCCGGTCAGAAGCACGAGTTGAGGCTGCAATTGAACGCCGTGAGCGAATGAGAATGAACGGACGAGGGCAACTACATTGGGCCACGCTTTGCCTGCTGAGTGTGTGCCTACAGGTCAGCGCAGTGTGCGCGGGACAGAACCCAAGTAGCGCACTGGCGGCGGAGACAAGTGTTGCTCCGGCGAAGATCGCAGGGACCGTGGTCAGCGCCATTACGGGCACGCCGCTTGCGCAAGTCCGCGTGTCCATAACCGACGTCAGGAAGCCCGCGAATACTCGGTGGATGGTCACCAATGAAAATGGGGGCTTCGAATTCGGTCAGGTACCACCAGGAAAGTATTCACTGGAAGGCGCCAGAAGAGGTTACTTGACGGCCTCGTACGAGCAACATGAACAGTTTTCTACGGCGATTGTGACGGGGCCGGAGTTTGACAGCACAAAACTCGTGCTGCGGCTAACGCCGATGGCAAGTATTGAGGGGCGGGTCATCGACGAAGCAGGCGATGCAGTGCGCCAGGCTCAAGTCACGCTGTACCGAGAAAACCACGGATCAGGCATCACGCGAACTACGCCGATCAACAACGACCTTACGGACGATCTGGGTACGTTCGAGTTTGCAGCGCTGGCACCGGGGAAATACTACGTGGCGGTTTCCGCAAAACCCTGGTATGCGGTGAGTCCCGTCGTTGATTCCGGGGACGGCACCGGCAGTTCGACACCGAGCGTCGAGCGATCTCTGGATGTGGCCTACTCCACAACTTACAGTGGCGGAGCTACCGAGGCTGATGCCGCTACGCCAATTGACGTGAAAGGCGGAGACCATACCGAGGTTGAGATACATATCGCGGCAATGCCTTCGCTGCACATATTCTTCCGGGTTCCCGATGACGAGACCCAGCATGGATTTGCCTCGCCGATGTTGGCAAAGCGGGTTTTCGACGGCGAATACGATCTGCCTGGCGAAACTCGCTGTACGTCGGGTGTATGTGAAATGACGGGAGTACCTGCGGGAACGTACATCGTAAGAATGCGACATCCAGGATCGCAACAGGCATCGATGCAAACGAGTGAGATCGATTTGCGGAATGACGGGCAGGAGCTCGACACCTCCCGAGGCGAGCCCGAAGGCAGCTTGAAACTGACGATCCAGATGCCGCAGCAGGAAGGCATTCCCGAAGGGAATGAGGATCATGCTGCTGGATAAGCAGAATCGCAATCGAACGTTCCAGGAGGTTGACGCAAGCGGACACGCTACGATTCCGATATCTTCCCGCGGGCAAATACTCGATACAGGTCTACGCCGCCGATAAACGGTATGCCGTTGCCAGAACCTTTTCGGATGCTGGACAAACTGCGGGACACGAGGTGGAGATTCCGGCCGGCGGACCGACGGCGCTGACAGCGGTACTGGCAGCAGGAAGCGTAAACGTTGAAGGATTTGCCAAGCGGGGAGGCAAAGGCGCATCGGGCGTGATGGTGGTTCTAATTCCCCGGGAACCCAGCACACAGAAGAGCTTTTTCGTCGAGATCAAAGCGACTCGGACGGAAGCTTCAATTTGATAGGCGTGATTCCGGGCTCGTACACACTAGTGGCGATCGAAGATGCGTGGGAATTCGACTGGTCGAAACCGGCACAATTGGCACGCTACGCGCAACGTGGGCAAGCGGTGACGATTCCTGAGGGTCCGCAAACCAACATTCATCTGCCTGAGGCCGTCGAAGTGCAACCGCGGTGAAGGGAGCCACTGCTACGGATCAGGCGGACTGTGGTCAGCTACTTTGCCAGCCAGAAGGGTTGTTTCGCCGGAACAAACTGCACGGGGACATCCTTCACGAAAGCTTTCAGCCAGCGAGTACATTCTTCCATGCCCGCTTGTTCCGAGGGGATGTGGCCGATGACGATGAGGGCTTTGTTCTTTCCCTCTGTGACCGCGTCGGCGACGTACTCGACCGTCTCCCATTCGCGGGTTTCGCCGATCACCAGGACTTCGACGTTGTTGAGTTCAAGAGCGTGGGTTTCGCGCTCGAATCCTGCCGCGCCGGGACTGAGCGCAATCTTCGTGACCTTCATCTGCGGATAGCCGACGACGCGCAGGACCGGGGAATCAAGTCGTTTGGCGACATCGGCGGCGAGCGTCTGCAGCGTGGTTTCCGGCAGAGTGAAAAGATACGGATTTTCGGTGCTCTGAAATTTCTCCCAGCCCAGAGCGTGAATCATGCCCGCTTCGATTCCGTCAGGCTTGCGCATATGCCAGTGATCGTGAAACCGCCAAATCACCATGCCGTGCTTTTCGATGAATGCGCGCTTCTCCGCCCAGACCGGGTCACTAGGATCCATGCCTTCCGGGGTATCGAGGTGATTGTAGAAAGTAGGCTCATGCGTGATCACGAGATTGAAGCCCTGAACGGAGGCACGCTGCAAAACATCCAGTGTTGCCATCATGGTCACGGCGATGCCTGTGACGGGAGTGTCAGGATTGCCCGCCTTGAAAGTATCAACTGTCTCCTTTTGCCAAGGAACACCAACGTGTTGCTGGATAGCTGCGATGACTTCACGCGCGGTGGGCGGTTTGCCTTGCGCAGATCCAAGAGGAGCAGCAAACAGCACGAAGAGCAACACTAAAGAAACTCGCGAATTGCATTTCCCTGTGAGCAGGGTTCGCGGCCTTTTAACGCATGGCTTCCCGATTCGCATTTTGCCTCCCGGAGGCTTCATCATACGCGTTAAGGCGCGCTAGTAAAATCGCCGGGTGCCAAGAAGCCAAATCGTTGCTGGTATACTGAAGAATTCCAGATGGAATTTGGATCGAACTGAGGAACCGTGTACCTGAGACTCTTAGACCGCTTGCGCGAGGCATTGGCTGCGCATATCCACGAGAAATACAGCGTTGAGTTGGCTGTGGTTCTGGAGAGGCCGCCCAAACTCGAGATGGGCGAGGCTGCATCACCGGTGTGCTTCGAGCTGGCGAAGCGGCTGATGAAGGCGCCGCGGGCGATCGCGCAGGAGATTACTGGTTCGCTGGGGAAAATCGAAGGGATCGCGCGAGTAGAAGTCGCGGGCGGGGGGTATCTGAACGCGTTCTTCGACCGCGCCGTTTTCTGGGAAAGCACACAAAAGGAAGCAAGCGGGGAGGGGCAAGCGGGGGATGGCGCGCAAGGAACCGTGATTGTCGAGCACACCAGCATCAATCCGAACAAGGCGGCGCACATCGGGCACCTGCGCAATGCGGTGTTGGGGGACACAATGGTTCGCCTGCTGCGGCACACCGGTCACAAGGTGGCGGTGCAGAACTACATTGACAATACGGGTGTGCAAGTCGCGGACGTGGTGATTGCGTTTCAGCACATGGAGAAGAAGTCGCTGGAGGATGTGAAGCAACTGGCGCACCGGGAGCAGTTCGACTATCTGTGCTGGGATTTGTACGCGAAAGCGACGCAGTTTTTCGCCGAGGATAAGCAGCGAGCACAGGAGTTGCGCGGTGAAACGTTGAAAGCGATTGAAGAGGGCCACGACGAAACGGCCGAGATGGGCGCCGTCATTGCGGACGCGATCGTGGACTATCACCTTCGAACCATGGCGCGGATGGATATTTATTACGAATTGCTGGCGCGAGAGAGCGAGATACTGCACCTGCACTTCTGGGACGCGGCATTCGAAAAGCTGAAGGCCAGCGGCGCGATTCAGTATGCAATGACAGGCAAGAATGCGGGATGCTGGATCATGCCTTGGAGAGACGAAGCAAAATCAGGAGTCGCCAGCGAGAACACGGAGAGCACAGAGAATACGGAGAAGGACGAAGAGGAAGAAGAGTCGCGCGCAAAGATTATCGTGCGTTCGAACGGAACGGTGACGTATGTAGGCAAAGACATTGCGTATCAGCTTTGGAAATTCGGGTTGCTTGGGAAGGACTTCCACTATCGAAGGTGGCCGGATCCACCGGGTGGACGTGTGTTGTGGGCTACGACCGCGGGCGAGAACGAACCGGGAGCGCCGCATTTTGGGGGTGCCAGCGCGGTTTACAACGTGATCGATGCGCGGCAAGCGTATTTACAGGAAGTGGTGGGGGAAGGATTGCGGGCGCTTGGGTACACCAAGGAGGCGGAGCATTCGATTCATTTCGACTACCAGATTGTTGCGTTGACGCCGCGGTGCGCGGCCGAAATGGGCTATGAACTCTCGAAAGAGGACGCTAAGCGACCTTACGTTGAGGTGAGTGGGAGAAAGGGATTCGGGGTCAAGGCGGACGACTTGATTACGCGAATGCAACAGGCGGCGGAGCTGCGGGTCCGCGAGAAACAGACGGAAATGTCTGCCGCGGACCTGGCAAAAACTGCGAATGCCCTGGCGATTGGGGCGCTGCGATTTTTTCTATTGAAGTACACACGCAACACGATCATCGCGTTTGATTTCGAGGACGCGCTGAAGGCCGAGGGCGAAACTGGACCGTATTGCCAGTACGCGGTGGTGCGAATTCGGGGAATCCGGCGAAAAGGAGTGGAGGCCGGCGCCGCAGCGGTGAAGGTGACGCAGGAATCTGTGGCGAAATTCCTAAACGGAGCAGAAGGAACGGACCTATGGGAATTGCTGCTGATGAATGGCTCACTCGATTACGCGGCTAACGCCGCGATTGGAGCGCAGGAGCCGGCTTTTGTCGCGAGATATGCGTTTCAATTGGCGCAGGCGTTCAACAATTTTTACCACCGGCACCACATCTTATCGGAAGCGGATGAGCAGAAACGCGGATTTTTGTTGGGACTCAGCGGACTTGTGGAAGCGCAACTGGTGCGAGCGTTGAGTTTATTGGGAATTGAAACGCCGGAGAAGATGTAGGCCGAACGGAGCACGCGATTCGCACAAAGAGAGTTTC
The DNA here is from genome assembly GCA_963735825.1 of Candidatus Acidiferrales bacterium. Lineage (GTDB taxonomy): Bacteria > Acidobacteriota > Terriglobia > Acidiferrales > UBA7541 > Acidiferrum. Next base: position 10,681 of record CAVTMR010000004.1, on the reverse strand, counting down.
CTGGCCTGTGGACGCTGGTCGGATTCTGTGGCCACAGTCTTGAGACAAACGAAAATAAATCGGCTGGCATAAAAGCCAGCGCTACAGGAAGAAAAAGCCTCACCCCGGAAGCGGTGAGCTACAGAGACGTGACCAGGTGGACCAAGGTGCGGAGGGCTACGCCGGTGGGGCCTTTGGCGAGCCAGGGTTTGGCGTCGTCGTTCCAGGCTGTGCCGGCGATATCTAGATGAATCCAGGGTGTGTCGCCGGAAAATTCCTTCAGGAACATCGCGCCAGTGATAGCGCCGCCGCCTTTGCCGCTGCTGATGTTCTGAATGTCGGCAAATGAACCCTTGATGAATTCACGATATTCGTCGTCGGTGGGGAGTTGCCACATCTTTTCTCCCGCGGCTTTTGCGCTCGCCAGAAGCTTGTCGGTCCAGGCTTGATCGGAACCAAACACGCCAACGTTGACGTTGGCCAAAGCGACGACGACAGCGCCGGTGAGCGTGGCGGCGTCCACAAGATAGGTGGCGCCGAGTTGCTTGGCATAGTGAATTCCGTCCGCGAGAATCAGCCGCCCCTCGGCGTCAGTATTCAACACTTCGATGGTCTTGCCGGACATGGCGGTCTGAATGTCGCCGGGCTTCTGAGCCTTCCCGCCGGGCATATTTTCCGTAGCGGGAACGACGCAGATTACCTTGACGTTGGGCTTTAGCGTGGCTACAGCTCGCATGACACCAATCATGGTTGCGCCACCAGCCATGTCGTACTTCATTTTTTCCATGCCGTCGGAAGGCTTGATGGAAATACCGCCGGTATCAAAGGTGACGGCCTTGCCCACCAAACCGATAACCGGCGCGCCGGGCTTAGGATTTGCTGGAGTGTAGGTGATAACGATCATGCGAGGCGGTTCGACGCTGCCTTGCGCGACGCTAAGCAGCGCGCCCATTTTCAGATCGGCAATCTTCTTTTCATCGAGGACTTCAACCGCAAGGCCCGCTTCCTTGGCCATAGCTTCGGCCTTGTCCGCAAGGATCCTCGGGGTCAGCTTGTTGGAAGGTTCATTCACCAGATCGCGCGCGAAATTCTGGGCGTCCGCGATGGTGCGGCCACGAGCAATTCCCTTTTCCGCAGGGTCTTTCTCAGCGTCGCCATAACCCGAGACGGTCAGCGATTCGATAGACCTGTCGTTCTTCTTGTCGGTCTTGTACTTGTCGGTCTCGAAATCGGCGGTGAGAGCGCCTTCCGTGATGGCCTGAGCCGCGTCGGCGGTCAAATCATTTTCCCGGGCCAGGAAAGCCAGCTTATGCACGCCCCGAGCCTTAAGGTAACGCAGCGCGGCTCCCGCAACTTTCCGGAGCGTAGCGGGGTTAGCTTGTTCACGCTTCCCTGCCCCAACGAGCAATAGCCGAGCGGCCTTCAATCCGGCGGGCCCATGGACAAGCGTGAACTCAAGGTTCTTACCGGTGAGTTCGCCAGATTTGGCCAAACGAGTGAGCAGGCCTCCGACAAGCTTGTCGAGCTCAGCGATGCGGCCCTGCACGGGAGCGCTGTCCTCAAAGAGATAGGTGACGAGGGCATCGGTCTCCAAAGATGCGAACGGCTTGGTGTCGAGATTGATTTGCATGATGAATTTATCGCCTCCGGTTGCGATACATTGCTTGTTCCGCTTCCCTGCGGGCTTCCTTGGTGCGTTCATCCTGGCGGCGGTCCCAACTCTTTTTACCTTGCGCCAGAGCGATTTCGACCTTGGCAATGCCATCGCGGAAATAGATCCGCAGAGGGATGACGGTCAAACCTTTCGAATCGGTACGTCCAGAAAGTTTATAAATCTCGCGTTTGTGAAGGAGGAGTTTGCGGTCGCCCAGGGGTTCGTGGTTCCAGGGACCGCCTGGCATGTACTGTGCGATGTGGGCGTTGACGAGGTAAGCGCCGCTGGGCTTAAAATCTACATAGGCATCGCGGATATTGGCTTTCCCTTCGCGCAGAGCTTTTACTTCGGTGCCATGCAACACCAGGCCTGCTTCCAGCTTCTCAAGGATATGGTAATTGTAGGAAGCAGAGCGATTCTGGGCGACAATCTGCTCCTTGGGCCTTTTCCCATCCTTGGCCCTCTCGGTTTTGTTGTTCGGCTTAACCACAATCTTTCATTTTACCTGATGCTGCGTCTAATTGAGAGAGCGGGAAACACTGCCAGCCTCCGCAGACGACAGGGTCCAGTCCAATCAGGGAAACTGAAGAGGAAAATGGGAAGGACTGGCGAATGGTACATTGGAAATATGTAAACGTCTGCAAGCAGGTTGCTTGCCGGGGTCCCAAGCCCGATGCTAGACTCCAGAAGAAAGTAAGGTACAGGGTTGCACCCAGACGGGATTGCGGAGAGTTCATGCGTCGTTGGTGTCAGTTAGTAGCCCTAATTTCAATAGGAACATTCATCGCGGGCTGCCCGAAGGGCAAGGACGACTATTCGGCGGCCAAGAAGGCCGCGGACCTGCAGGATTACGACGCGGCGGTTGATTATTACCTGAAGGCAGAGAAATCCGACCCTCACAATGCGGCGTATAAGATCGGGCTGAATCAATCGAGATTCATGGCGGGGGAACAGCACGTCAAACAGGGTTTGAAGCTGCGGGACAAGGGCGATTTGCAGGGGGCAGTGTCGCAATTTCAACGAGCCCAGGTGATGGATCCGTCGAGCGTGATTGCGGACCAGGAGTTGAAGAGGACGCTGGATATGATTTCCGAGAAACTGCGCTCCTCTGAGGCCGGCGAAGAGATCCCGTTGATGGAAAATGGGCAACCAACGATGGCGAGCCAGCCCCCGGAGTTGAAGCCGCTTTCGCGCGCGCCTGTTAACCTGACCATGACCAACGACGTGAAGGTGGTATACGACACGATCGGGAAGTTGGCGGGCCTGACGGTGATTTACGACCCTGACTTGCAGGCAAAGCGCATTCATGTGGAGTTGAACAACCTGACGCTGGAGCAGGCGCTGGAAATCACTTCTCTTGAGAGCAAGTCGTTTTGGAAGCCCGTGACGGAAAACGTCATCATGGTGATTCCGGACCAAGCGCAAAAGCGGCGCGATTATGAAGAACAGATCGTGCGAACCTTTTACCTGAGCAACGTTTCGATTCCGCAGGATCTAACGGAAATCACGACGGGCCTTCGATCGCTGCTCGATCTGAAGCGAATCTCGCAGGTAAACGCGCAGAACGCGATCATTATTCGGGACACGCCGGATAAGATAGCGTTGGTCGACAAGATCGTGCGAGATATCGACAAGGCCAAGCCGGAAGTAATCGTGCAGGTGCAAATCCTGGAAGCGCGCACGGATAATCTGAGGAATCTGGGCATACAGCCGGGACAGTCGGCTTCGGTGGCGATCAATCCAAACAACACCACATCCACCACCACTTCTGGCAGCACTACCACAACGCCGACAAACAATGGGGTCACGTTGCAGCAGCTGACACACTTGAACCAAAATGACGTGGTTTTCACACTCCCGGGAGCAACCGCGAATTTTCTGTTGACCGACACGTCTACGAAGATTCTCCAGAACCCGGAATTGCGCGGAGTGGATGGACAATCCGCGAAACTGAAGATCGGTGATCGCGTGCCAGTAGCGACAGGCAGCTTTCAAGCGGGCGTAGGAGTGGGATCGACGGCGGGGGCCGGGTTCGTGAACCCGTTGGTGAACACACAATTTCAGTACATCGATGTTGGCGTGAACCTGGATATTACTCCGCATGTACACACGAATCACGATGTCAGCATGAAGGTCTCGGTGGAGGTGTCGGCAGTAACCGGGCAAGCCTCGATCGGTGGCATCACGCAACCAATCATCAGCCAGAGGAAAGTGGAGCACGAAATCCGGCTGAAAGAAGGCGAGGTGAGCATCCTGGGCGGATTGATATCCCGGGTAGACACAAAGACTCTGAATGGCTGGCCGGGTTTGGCGAGAATTCCGGTGATGCGCTACCTTTTCTCGACGGACAACACGGAACGGCAGGAAGACGACGTTTTGATTGTTCTCACGCCGCGAATCGTGCGCATGCCAGATTGGGCGAAAATGAACCTGCGCGCGATCTCGGCGGGCACGGAATCTTTGCCGGGCGCGAGGCGGGAAATGGATGTGAAGGCGCCGACCTCAAATCCCAACCCAGCACCGCAAGGTCCCGCTGGCGTTGCGCCGGGGGCACCGCCAGGGCCCGCGCAGGCGAATCCTTCACCGGTCGCTCCTGAAAATCCCGGAGCTACGCCCCAGGCACAGGTTTCGGGGCCGCGAATTCGATTTGAGCCCGCGACGATGAATCTTTCGCCTGGCCAAACAGCGACCATCGGCGTCGTTGTCGACAATGTTACGGACCTGTACTCAGTTCCGATGCTGCTGCAGTACAACCCGTCGATCATCCATGTAGAAGAAGTTCGCCATGGGGGATTTCTCTCGGGTGGGACCCAAGAGATTGCGATCGTACAGCGCGCTGATAATGACCACGGCCAAGCAATCATCTCTGCCACGCGGCAACCGAATACGCCGGGCGTGAATGGCAGCGGAACGCTGCTGGGAGTGGTGGTCAAAGGCATCACAACCGGCACGACGAACCTGTCCATCGTGCAAGTTAACGCGAAGGATTCTCAGCAGAAACCGATACCGCTGGTGACCAGCGAAGCGACAATAAAAGTTCAGTAAGCAATTCCTTATTTGAGGACGGGATGAAGTCACTTTCCGTAAGACGTCGACATTCAGCACAGTCGGGCATGACTCTGCTCGAACTGATCATTGCGTGCGCCATTCTGCTGATCCTTTCGTCCGCAGCGCTGCCGGTGGCGCGTTTCACTGTTGTTCGCCAAAGGGAAAAGGAACTTCGCCTAGACTTGCGCGAAATGCGCAATGCCATTGACCGTTACAAGGACCTGGCCGACCGAAACATGATCCGCACCGAACTCGGCAGTGAGGGATATCCGCCAGACCTGCAGACGCTGGTGAAGGGCGTGGCCATCGGAGGCGCGGGAGCCGCGGGAAAGAATATTCGCTTCTTGCGTCGGATTCCTGTTGATCCGATGACCGGCAATGTGGAATGGGGACTGCGAGCGGTGCAAGACGATCCGGACTCCACCAGTTGGGGTGGGAAGAATATTTTCGATGTCTACTCGAAATCGACGGGGACGGCGCTAGACGGGACGAAGTATTCGGATTGGTAAGAAAACGGGAGTCTCCATGAACAGAAAACTTATGAAGAACAAACGTGGAGCGAGGATTCCGGGAGTTTCTCGCGGAGACATTGGCTTTACCTTGATTGAATTGATGATCGTGATGTTAATCATGTCGATCCTGATCGGCATTGCTGCTATTGCCTACGATAAAACCGTGGTGAAAGCCCGTGAGTCGGTCTTGAAACAAGATTTGCAGACGATGCGGCAGGCGATCGACAACTACACGATGGACAAGCAGCAGGCGCCGCAATCGTTGGAAGACCTTGTCGATGCGCACTACCTGCGCGAGATACCGATTGATCCCGTATCGAAGCAAAAAGATTGGGTGCTGCATTTCGGGGACACTGTTCTGACCCCAGAGCAGAATGGCACAGGCGTGGACGATGTGCATTCCGGATCCGAGGTCATCGGATCGAATGGGGAAGCCTACAACACTTGGTAGGACCAGCCTGCGTAGCTAGCTAACGAAGTGCTCGCATAGCGAGCGAGTCAATCTGTAGTGAAAATCCAACCGAAGCAGTCTGTAGCGCGGCGTTCTCTGCTGGTTTGACGGAATCTGCACGCTTCGCTATAGTGGTTGTGCGGGGTGGAGCAGCCTGGTAGCTCGTCGGGCTCATAACCCGAAGGTCGTCAGTTCAAATCTGACCCCCGCAACCATTTTTTAGTTTAGATACAACGGCTTAGGAGACTCCACTCCTGAGCCGTTTTCTTTTCAGGGTCCAACTGGGGTCCAAAACTCCCCAAACTGCCTTGCCAAGTTGCGCCGCAATCCGCTTTCCGTCCTCGCTAATCACGTGCGTGTAAATCGTGTCCGTAACTGGCGAGCCATCGGCGTGACCGAGCCTCTGTTGACGCAATTTCTGCGATGCTCCGAAACTGTTCATCAGAGTTGCGTTCGCATGACGGAAGGCGTGGAAACCATTGCCGCGGGGCACCTGAATACCAAGTGACCGAAGCAATGGTCTGAACTTTCGTTTAAGCAACAGGTTCTGATCCCACGGCGTTCCATTGCAGTGGCGAAGAGGAACCGACGCTCGTTCGGATGCCAAGACTTCAAGAACGTTCTCAAGTGCGCACATGCTTGAGGCGAGAGCTCAACAACCCGGATAGAGTCGTCTGTCTTCGGATCGCCTAGCTTTCCCCGCCATGCGCTCTGTCGCACTTGAAGCATTTCACGTTCCAGGTCTATGTCATCCACCGTCAGTCCACACAGCTCGCCAGCTCGAAGCCCGGTTTCCGCCGCTAGTCCGTACCAGGTGCGGTGCGGCTCCTGAGCCTTGGCAAGAATGAGTTGGATTTCCCGTTGAGAGAGAAAGAATCGCTGCACTCGCTTTACTTCTGGGAGCACGACGCCTTCCATGAGGTCGTGAGCGACGTAGCCCCACGCTCTTGCCGTGGTCCACATGCTCTGGAGTGTGATGCAAATATTCTTAGTGGTCTTCGCGCCCACCGCAGAAGCGGAAACGAATTGCTGAACCATCTCGGGATTGAGGTCCTTCATCGAGTACTCACCAAAAAACGGAACAAGATGCTTCCAAATGTGAGTTCGATAGTTAATCGCCGTGGAATCCCCATATTGACTCAACACTTTCGATTCCCAGCTCTGGGCGAAGTCTGCGAACTTGGCCGTTGGCATTGGCCTATAGGTGATCTTATTGACGTGCGCTATGTGTGTCGTCGAGAGCCCGTTGCGCCAGACGCTTTGTTGGATAATCTTTGAGAGTCCCGATTATCCCGTGACGCCGCGGGCGGTGTCGAACACCGTTTACGATTACGTCTTCACGCCATCTGCCATGCCAACCGTCCTGCTCCAACCACAACTGTCCTTTCTGATACCGCTTTCGTGCCATCGAGTTCCTTTCGCCCGATGACTCGATTGCCCTTAGCAGCGACAGTTTATCAAAATCCAGACTCATGTGGTGGCCGTCAGAACTGCAAAGAAAACGTATTAGAATTTAATGCGATTCCTGCCTTGGTTTTCATTGCTGGCGATCTGCTTCGTCCGCAAGAGCCGAAAGATTCCCACTCGAATGTTGGAGACCCGATACACCCTTTACTTGCCGCTGTGCTTTTTCAACGGTATGGCGAGCGTAGTTGGCGTGTTTTTCGTCACCGCGATAGTCGGCAATGCGGCGAATGACTTCTTCGGGGTCGTCACCACGCGCCAAGGCACGCTTTGCATAGGCCCAGTCGTGCTCGGACTGGCTCAAGGTAGCTCGGTCTGGGCTAATTGTTTGCGCGCAACTTCCTCCTGCTGGTCCCGGGGAGCATCCTGCGAGTCGATCTGCAGCTTGAAATCGCGGAGGTGATAAGTCTGCGTTGATTCGGTGCGGGCCTGCACATAGAAATCTGGTTCGTACTTCTTGTTGGCAAATCCGGGAAGGCGCAATACGCGTGTCGAATCCGTTGCTGCCGGGTCGCCATCGAATTCTCTGACCATCGCCTGATTCAGGGCCTCAGCTTCCTCGATGGTCATTCCATCCACTTTCCAAACTACTTGGAATTTTTCCGGCGATGTGTTCAGGACGTAGTTCGGACGCGGAACGAGGTCGCTGTTCTCTAGCGCCTCAAGAGAGGCGGTCCCACCGTGGTCCAGGTCAAGGTAAACATGGGTGATCTTTTCGATGTCATCTTTGGTACGGGTCGAGGCGTGTTGTTGCAGGGCGTTCATTCCCACATAAATGTCGGCTCCATTTGCATTCTTGTACCGGAGCCAGGCCTGGAATTCAGGACTTGAGGCTTTCTGCGCGGTCGTAATCCTCTGTGTGGTTTCACCTAGTTGCCGATTGAGAACCAGCACGGCAATGCGGTCTGTCGGTTTGAAGTTATCGAGGATGTATTCCGACGCCGATGGCACGTGGGGCGTGGGTTTCTCAAGATCGTTCATGGCTGCACCTGACGGCTCTGATAGATAGCGCCGAAGTCGTACTCGTCCAGGTCGGGGTCATACCGAATGATTTCGACCACCTCAGAAACAAAGCGCCTGCCTGGTCGCCGTTCAAGTTGCACAACCACGTTCAGCGAATCCCCGATGTTGGTCTTGATCGCGCGATAGGGCAGGTCAACTCCGCTTTGGAGGACGCAACTGGTGAATCGTGCTAGACCCTGCTTGGCGGATGTCGCGTGAACAGTTGAGAGACTTCCTGAATGCCCGGTGTTCAGGAGCTGCAAGAGATCGAATGCCTCACCGCCGCGTATCTCACCGAGGATGATCCGGTCTGGGCGATGGCGGAGGGCTGCCTTCAAGAGGTCCCGGATGCTCACAGCTGGCAAGCCGTTTTGTGGCTGCCGGGCTTCAAAGCGGACAAGGTTGTCCTGGTCCATCTGAATTTCGGACGTGTCTTCGATGAGGAGAATTCGTTCGTCCGGGGGAATGAATTTCCCAAGGATATTCAGGAGCGTTGTTTTCCCAGTTCCTGTGCCGCCGGCGATCAGGATGTTCTTCCGTCCGAGAACATAGGTCTCAAGCTGGTTCGCCAGCCATCTCTCCAGGGTTCCGGCCTTGATGAGATCCTCGATACCGAAGTGCCGGGCGTTGAACTTGCGGATGGTCAGCGTGACGCCATTCAAGCTGCAGGGTGGAATGACGGCGGCAACCCGGCTTCCATCAGGCAAGCGCGAGTCGAGGATCGGTTTGGACTCGGAAATATCGTCGCCCAGGCGGCGAGCGATGTTTTTCACCGCGACCATCAGGGATTTCTCGCCTATCGAGAGGCCGCGGACCTCTTCGACAAAGCCGGCCTTCTCGACAAACACACGATGAGATCCATTCACCATGACCTCGCTGATCGAGTCGTCGAGGATGAGGTGCTCGATAGGCTTGAGAAATGGCAGGATCATTTCGAATCCGTTCATCAGAGTTCTCCATCGGCGAGTTGCCGGAAGTAGGATTTGTTAGGGTCGTTGTAGTAAGGCTTCAGGTAGCAAAACATCGGCGGCATCGGGTTGGTGCCGTCGTAGGCAATGGTTACGGACTGGGCGTTGCGCAGTTCCGTGAAGGTCTTCATGTCGAAGCGAAAATCAGTGTGGGTGTTGTAGCTCTTGGAGGCTGTGATGTTGGCCTTGTGGGACAGCGCCTTTCCTGTGAGCAGGCTAACTCGCGCATCGTGGCCACTCTCGGAAAGGTTGTAGCTGACCTTGAGCTTGTCCTCGCGCCCGCAGAGTTCGCTGGCGGTCCTGGCGGAAAAGTCATCTGACAGCGCCAGGAAAATCTTCGTGCGGAAGGTCTGGAGCAGCGTTCGCCAGGTGTCACCGGGGAGTGCGGACTTCAGAGAACTGATGCTTTGGGTGGCGATGATCGGAATGCATTTTGGCTGGCGGGAAAGGCTGAAAAACTTTTCGTCGCCTGTGGGCTCACTTTCGCCCACGGTGGCGAAATGCTGATATTCGTCACAGATGAACATGACCTGCCGGAAATACTGTTCTGGATGAGCCTCCATCTGGGGCACGCGGTTTAGGACCGCCCGCTCGAAGTCCAGCTTCATCATTACACCGAGGGCCTTTGCCAGCCCCGCGTTCATGGCTATCGGGAAATTGAGTGAGCAGACCCTTCCCTGCTCTATGAGCCAGGAGAACGAAGGCAGCGGCTTGCCGTATTTGAAGTCGGCGTTGGCCTGCGGGTCATAGCACTCCGGTGGAGGGCAGAAGGTCCGCTTTACCGATGGGTTGTCATCGAAAAGAGATAGAAAGACGGAAATTCCCTCAACGATAGAGGTCCGCAGTTTTGGTTCAATGCGTCGCCAGTCGTGATTGAACCAGCGCTTGACTGCTTCGAGCTGCTCCTTTTTATCTTGTGGAACGGGCTTCTTGCCCTTCACATTTTCCGCTTCCCACTGAATGGCCTTGTCCTTCAATACCGCAGCAAGGCCTGGGGTGAGAGGGGCTGTGTAGCGTTTCGATTCTTCGTCGAGCCGAAACTTGAACGGTTCCAGGTCGCGAGGATGTTTGAGATACTCCTCCTCCCAAAGCAGGACGGAATCGGTCTCGGTGAGCCTGCGTTCCGCTTCATTGATTTTTCTTTCGAGTGTGGCGTTGTCGATCGCACACTCGTAGACATCGAACAGGGTCACATAACCAAACGCAACCTTATGAAGAAGGATGATGAACTTTACGAGATTCGTGTAGGCCTGCTGCCAGAAAGGTTCCTTGCCTCGCCCGAAGAGGTTATTCAATAGCGAGGCGATATTGTAGGCCAGAGCATAGGCGTCGAGGTCGTTGTGCAGCGGGTTGTAGCGATACTGGGAATCGAGGCCGATTTCGACGTAGTCTTCGGCCCTGCCGTGGCGTGCGAGGATTTCCTTCACCCTGTGGCAGAAGTCCCCTTTTACTTCAAGGACGAGGCCACCAATCCTCTTTTCCGTGTCGTCCGAGCGGTAAGCCAGAATCTGCTCCGCGAACGGATACATGCAGCAGCTCGTTTTTCCTGACCCGATCGCGCCGAGGATAGCAACGCCGGTGAACAAGCCCCTCTCAGGGATCA
>CAVTMR010000003.1:0-533684 GCA_963735825.1 Candidatus Acidiferrales bacterium | reverse complement strand
TGTTGAAAATGACAATGGGCATGCCATTGTCCATGCACAAGGAAATCGCAGTGGCATCCATTACTTTCAAGTTCTGGTGAAGCACTTCGCGGTACGTGATCGCCGCGAAGAACTTCGCATCGGTTACCTTTTCCGGGTCCGCGTCGTAAATTCCATCGACGCGCGTGGCCTTCAGGATAACGTCGGCCTTGATTTCCATGGCGCGCAAAGCTGCCGCCGTGTCCGTTGAAAAATAGGGATTGCCGGTGCCCGCCGCGAAAATTACCACGCGTCCCTTTTCCAGATGGCGTGTGGAACGCCGGCGGATAAACGGCTCGCATACCTGATGCATTTCGATGGCGCTTTGTACCCGCGTGTGCACGTCCACTTTTTCCAGCGCGTCTTGCAGAGCGAGCGCGTTCAACACCGTGGCCAGCATGCCCATGTAATCGCCGGTGGCGCGATCGATTTCGAAGCCTTTTTGCCGCGCGCCTCGAAAAATATTTCCCCCGCCGACCATGATGGCGATCTGCACGCCCAACTTATGTACGTCGCGCAATTCTTTCGCGATGGCATGGATGGTTTCCCCGTCGATGCCAAATCCCTGAGGACCTTGCAGCGATTCACCTGAGAGTTTCAGCAAAATGCGGTGATACGCCGGACGCTTTTTTTCGCTCTTCTTCGCCAAGCTTGATCGCTTTGCCATTTGTCTCCATTCAACCGGAGCAAAACCCTGCCGATTGTAACAAACATACACTGCCCTGGCCTATCAGCAACGCACTTTCCAGGCATTTTCTGTGACCCAAAATGGGAAACGCCCCGGATGCCCGAGGCGCTTGGTTATCTGTTATGTGCTGGCTGGTTACTCCCGCCTGTAACGCTTTCAGCCATTCACGGGCGCGGGCACAGGCTCCGGCGTTCCAGCAGCAGAAGGACCGCCGCCCTCGCCAACCTTAAACCGCGCAAAGCGACGGATAGCGATGTTTTCGCCAAGTTTGGAGATCGCCTGGGTAATCATCTCGCCGATGGTCTGCGTCTCGTCCTTAATGTAGTGCTGTTCGTAGAGGCAGGACTCCTCGTAGAATTTTTCCATCTTGCCAGTGACGATCTTCTGGATGACCTGTTCCGGTTTGCCGGTGGCGCGTGCCTGCGCGGTGTAAATCTCGCGCTCCTTTTCCAGCATTTCGGGGGTCACGTCTTCGCGGCGCACGTAGCGCGGATCGACAGCGGCGATGTGCATCGCCACGTCGTGGCAAAGCTGTTTGAAAGCATCTGTGCGCGCAACGAAATCGCTCTCGCAATTAATTTCCACGATCACGCCGATCTTGCCTCCAGCATGAATATAATGGCCAATGAGACCCTCGGTGGCTTCGCGAGTGGCTTTCTTGGCGGCCGCGGCCTGGCCCTTCTTCCGCAGAACGTCAATGGCTTTTTCGATATCGCCATTCGTCTCGACAAGCGCGGCACGGCAATCGCTAAACCCCGCGTTGGTTCTCTCTCTGAGTTCCTTGACGAGCTTCGCTGGAATTTCCATGACTGGTTTAGATGTACTCATCCTTTTCTCTCTGAGTTCCTTTTCTCGATTCTGCGCACCCTAGAAAAATGGCCCGGCGTTGAATTTGCGCACAGCGCCGGGCCATTTGAATTTAGTACCCTTGCGCGGATTAGTTAGCGGCTTTCCTCATCGGGAGGCACGGTGGTTTCCGCAGGCTCCACGGCTTCCGCTGCCGCTGCTTCGGTACCTTCAACGAAGTCGCCTTCTTGCTTCTCGTACTGCTCGTAGGCGCTGGTATCCACGTATTCGACGCCATCGATGTGCGCCTGGTCCGCAGCAGACTTCTGGTCGGCTACCTGAGATTGCTCGTAAGCGGCGCGGCCTTCGGCGACGGCATCGGCGATCTTGGTGGTGAACAGGCGAATGGCGCGCAACGCGTCATCATTGCCCGGAATAATCCAGTCAACCATGTCCGGATCGCAGTTGGTATCGACAACGCTGACCACCGGTATGCCCATGCGACGCGCTTCCTTCACCGCAATTTCCTCGGCGTTGGAATCCACCACGAACATGGCATCGGGCAGCTGCGCCATGTTCTCAATGCCTTCCAGATTTTGGAACAATCCCTTCATCTCGCGATCCAGGCGCGCGCGCTCTTTCTTGGAGAGCTGCAGCATGCGGCCATCTTCCGCCATGGCCTTCAACAACTTCAAGCGCTTGATCGATTTTTGCAGTGTGGTCCAATTGGTCAAAGTGCCGCCCAGCCAGCGGTGATTCACGAAATAAGCACCGCAGCGCTTCGCCTCCTCGGCGATGGCTTCCTGGGCCTGGCGCTTTGTACCGACAAACAAAACGGTTCTTCCGTGTGACGAGATTTCGCCCACGAAGCGGCTCGCTTCGCGGAACATCTTCAGGGTCTTCTGCAGGTCAATGATGTGGATGCCGTTGCGTTCCCCGAAAATGTATTCCTTCATTTTGGGGTTCCAACGACGCGTCTGGTGACCGAAGTGAACCCCGGCCTCCAGCAGCTCCTTCATGGTGATTTCTACTGCCACTTTCCCTCCTAAGTAGATAGCTGTTTTTCGCGCCGTCCCATGTTTTGGCATGCAAGAAAACCAAATCACAGTGTGACGGCGACGCAACAGCCTCTTGCCGGCATCTTGCCGGCCGTGATCTTAGCGGCGCAACTTGCGCTGCACCGCCAGAGCCCAAAGGACGGAGCGAATTCCGTCCGATCCTGCCGCTGCCAGTTCTTTACCGCTTGGTGAACTGGAAGCGCTTGCGCGCGCCCTTCTGGCCGTACTTCTTGCGTTCCTTCATACGGGAATCGCGCGTCAAGAATCCGTTTTTGCGGAGCGAGGGACGCAGCTCCGGGTTGAAGCGGCTGATAGCGCGGGAAAGCCCCATGCGCACCGCTCCGGACTGACCACCCACGCCGCCACCCTTGGCCGTGCAAACGACGTCCACCTGATCGAGCAAACTGGTGAACTTTAGGGGCTCGGTGGCATCATGCTCCCAGGCATGATTGGGAAAATACTCTTTCGGGGTCCGGCCGTTCACCGTGAACTTGCCGCTGCCGGCACGCAAGAACACGCGCGCAATGGATTCCTTGCGGCGGCCCGTGCCGTGAAACCACGTCTTATTGCCCGTTGCGGGCGTCTCGACAGTGCTCAATGATCCTCCTCAAAACCCGTTTGGCGAGGCTTCGCCCCGCATGCGAACTTCACGTCGGGGTGTCTCCCTGCTAAGACACTACTTAGGGGGGAACAGCCTACGTGCGGAAAAACTCAAATGCTCCGAAACCCAGCCGAAAATGCTTAGACCGATACGGACTGGGGCTTTTGCCCTGCATGGCGCGCCAAACCAGCGGCGTCGCGATACACGCGCAACTTCTTCGCGCGACGCGCGCGCAGCTTGTTCTTTGGCAGCATGCCCAAAACCGCCTCGCGAACAATCCATTCAGGCTTCGATTCGCGAACACGCTTCGCCGGAACTTCCTTCAAGCCGCCCGGATAACCGCTGTGCGAATAGTAGACCTTTTGCTCCACCTTGTTCCCGGTCATGCGAATCTTGTCGGCATTGATGACCACCACGTGGTCGCCCGAATCGAGATACGGCGTAAAGCTGGCCTTATCCTTGCCGATCAGCATACGCGCCACTTTGGTGGCCAAGCGTCCCAACACCACATTGGTTGCGTCCACAACAAACCACTGCGCGCCCACTTTCAGCGCTTCTGCTTCTGCTCCCTTGGCTACGTACGTCCTCATTGCAACAGTCACACCTTTCCCTCTAAAGACAAAATCTAAGTCTAGGGGCTGCCCGAAGATTTGTCAACGAAGTTCGCCCGTACAGATTAGCTGCGATACCGAGAGGAGACCCTATGCCTAACGATCTCGCAACTTTGGAGACGCAAAGATCCAAGCTCCTGGAGGAGTTCCTCGACTTGGGTGCTCTTCGACAGGGTTCCATTAGCGCTGTGACCCGGCGCTGCGGTAAGCCAACCTGCCACTGCCCAAACACAGCGACCCTGCACATGATCCGCAATTTCGCCTCACTCGCCGCGTGGCCGGCAAGACCGTGACGGAATCCTTTCCCAATCCCACCGCCCTGCGCAAGGCGCAGCAAGAGGTGGCCGAGTTTCACCGCTTCCAGAAGCTCAGCCAGGACTTGGTCACCCTCAACGAAGAGATCTGTCGACTCCGCCCGCTCGAGCAGCAACCGATTCGCTGGACGGAGCATGAAAAAAACGGTTGCTGCGATCCATCAGGAGGTGGCGCGGGAAGTAAACCAGCTCCACTGCCGGGTCTTTTGCGCAACGCCTGAAGGACGTCCGGACTGATCTGGAAACTGTAGAGTCGGCCTTGCGGGCTGCTCTGCACCAAGCGGGCGCTGCCGCCTTAACCGCACTGCTGCAGTTCGAGGCCCCCGCAACTGAGCAGCGTCAGTTAGCGATTGGTTGTGGCCATCACGCGCGATACCAGGAAATCTGCTGCAAACCCATCTTGTCTCCCGTCCCTACTACTTGTGCTCCCGATGCCACGCCGGCCAGTTTCCGGTAGATGTCGAACTGGACATCGAGAACACGGAATTTTCTCCCGGGGTGCACCGCATGCAGGCTACTGCCGGTGGACGGACAGAGCCGTCCAATAATCAATACAGTATTACACCATTAGATAAACATGAAGTCGGAAAGAAAGTGGATGAGAAGGTTCGTTCGAACGGGGAGGTAGGCAAACCCTCTTTCAAAAACCGCGAGAGGCAGGGCACTCAGATTCGTGGTTGGAAGTTAAGAGTTCAGTCTAGAAGATGCAGGCAGAGTGCTTATTCCTGGCGCAAGGCGACGAGAGGATCCACGCGGGTTGCGCGGCGTGCCGGGATGTAGCAAGCGAATAGCGCGACGCCAGCAAGAATAGCTGAAACAGAAAGGAAGGTAATTGGATCGGTCGTGCCAACGTCAAACAGCATGGAGCGGAAAAATCGCGTCATTATCGCAGCCCCGACGAGACCCGCGGCCAATCCGATTACAACGATGCGCATGCCTTCTGCTAACGCCATGCGCAGAATATGCAAGCGCTGGGCGCCTAGAGCGACGCGGATTCCGACTTCGTGGGTGCGCTGACTGAAGGAGTAGGACATCACGCCATAAATGCCGATGGCGGCAAGCAGCAGCGCTACCGCCGCAAAAACACCGAGAAGCTCGAGAGCAAAGCGCCGGTCAGCCACGGATCGGGCGATGATTTGATCCATCGAACTGATACTGTGCACCGGAACATTGAGATTAATGCTCTCAACCTCGCGCCGCACGGCCTGACCGAGTTCTTCCGCGTCACGCCTGCTGCGAAGGAAAACAACGGCGTTGATTGGCGCGAACTGCCCCAAGGCAACATAAATATGAGGCACACTGGGAGCCTCAAAACCGTCCGACTTGATATCGCCAGCCACGCCGACGATCGTGAGCCCCTGCAAGCCCCGTCCAAAGCCAAACTTGAGTTCTTGTCCGAGCGGATTCTGGCCGGGCCAATAGCGCCGCGCGAGGGTCTGGTCGATCACCGCAACCGGTTTTGTCTTATAGGTATCGGAGTCGGTGAAATTTCGCCCGGTGATCAAAGGAATTTCCATGGTGCGAAAATATTCCTTATCGACCACGGCGATGTCCGCAACGGGACCGCGCTCTGATTCCGTTGGGCGCCCCTGGATGGAAAAGGGAGAGTAGTTCCTGCCGGAGTTCATAGGCAAAGTGTCGTTCCCGGAAATCGACGCCTGGTCCACGCCGGGCAGCGCAGAGACGCGGCGAGAAAGCTCGAGAAGAAAATCGGCGCGCTTCTCCTCGACGCTATAAGGATCATTGGCCGGATTGTTGGAAATCGGAATCCAGATTTGTACCGTGGCCAGATGGCTGGGATTGAATCCGGGACGCACTTCGAGCACGTTCCAAAAACTGCGAAGCAGCAGCCCCGCGCCCGCGAGCAAAATAATCGAGAGGGCCACCTCTGACATCACAAGCATCCGCGAAACTCGAGTATGGCGTCTGCTGACACCGGACCCGCGGCCGCCCTCGCGCAGATTCTCAAGCTGGTCGGGATTGGCAGCTTGAAGCGCCGGCGCGAGGCCGAAGAGGACACCGGTGAGTATGGAGATGAGGAAAGCGAAAAAGAGGACGCCGGCACTGACATCAACCTCGTTGAGCCGTGGGATATCGGCGGGTGCGAGGGTTAGGATAGTATTTTTCAAGAGAAGAACTGTAAACATGGCAACTATGCCGGAAATTACCGACAAGAGCGTGCTTTCGGTCAAGAGTTGGCGTGCCAGACGGGCGCGACTGGCACCCATAGTCAACCGAATGGCAATCTCGCGCAACCGTCCGGAAGAGCGCGCGAGAAGAAGGTTGGCAATGTTCACGCACGCGATAAGCAGCACAAATCCCACGGCGCCGAAGAGGATGAACAATTCCGTCCGCTGCGGGCCCACCAGGTCTTCTTTCAAGGGAACAAGGCGTACAGCCCATGTAGCGGCAGCGGGGTACTCGGCCGGATACTCGCGGCTGAGTTGCGATATATAGGCATCGAGGCGCGCTTGGGCTTGGGCAACAGTCAGACCAGGCTTCAAGCGCCCAATTGCTGCCGGAATCATTCTCTGCGACCTTACAGCCGGAACAGGAAACGGAAGTGCGTTGAAGCCGGTAGCGAGCCAGACTTCGATGTCGGTATTTAGCGTCGGGCCCGGATGACGAAAGCCCGGGGACATTACCCCCACAATTGTGTACATGTCACTATCGAGGCGCATTTTCCGCCCGACTATGTTCGGGTCCGAAGCGAAATTGCGGCGCCAAAAGCCGTCGCTGATGACGACAGGCTCGAGGAATCCCGCTACGGCATCCTGCGGCGTGTAGACGCGGCCAAGTTGCGGCTTCGCTCCCAGCAGGGCGAAATAATCGGGACTAGTGACAAGACTTTCGGCACGGACCGTCCGCTCTCCACCGCCGACTGCTGAACTACTGGGGGCCACCGCCGAGATATCCTGAAACACGCCCGAGCGATCTTGCAAATCCCAAAGCTCCGGTACAGACATGCCTACATCCTGGTCGTTGGGGCCGCGAAGGTCGTCGAAGACGCGCACGAGTTGTTCAGGATGCAAGAAGGATAACGGCCGCAGCAGAACGGCGTAGACGACGCTGAAAGTGGCGACATTGGCGCCGATTCCGAGCGCGAGAGTCAGCACGGCAACAATGGTAAAGCCGGGGCTCTTGAGCAACATTCGGAGCGCGTAGCGCAGGTCCTGGACGAATGAGAGCACGGGTGCCTCCCCAGCGCGCGTCCCGTCATCCGGCAGACGCGAGTGTCACTCTCGCTATATGGACGAGGAAGCGGCATCGTTGTTAGCAGGAGCATTACCATTTGCGGGAGGTTTCCTTTTTCCCCGTTGCCGGGAGCGGAATCCTTCATTAAGATAGCGGCAGTTTAAGGCGGAGTGTTTTCGCTAGCGTCCCTCGACATCCGCGACACCCGTCCGCTGCAAGGAGTTTCCATGATGCTCAGCAGGTTCTCCCGTATTGCTCTGACTTTATTTGCTAGCGCAATGATTTGTGCTTCTGCGTGGTCTCAGGATGCCGCCACTGCACCGGCGCCTGCCGCGGCCACAGGGCCAAAAAAGCGCGTAGCGGTGATGAATTTTGACTACGGCACGGTGAAGACGACCGTTGCGCAAATCTTCGGTTCCGATCAGGATGTGGGCAAAGGCATCTCCGATTTGCTGGTCCAAAAACTAGTGCAGGACGGCAAATACTCGGTCATCGAGCGGAACGCGCTCGACAAAATCCTCGCTGAGCAGAATTTCTCCAATAGCGACCGCGCCGACTCCGCAACCGCCGCGAAGATCGGAAGGATCCTTGGCATAGACTGCATCATCATTGGATCGATCACGCAGTTTGGCCGCGACGATCAGCACACCAACGTGGGCGGCGGCGGCTACGGTTTGGGCAGATTCGGACTTGGCGGCGTGGGCACCAGCAAAGCGAAAGCAGTGGTGGGAGTCAGCGCGCGCATGATTAATACCTCAACCGGAGAA
This sequence comes from Candidatus Acidiferrales bacterium, assembly GCA_963735825.1. GTDB lineage: Bacteria > Acidobacteriota > Terriglobia > Acidiferrales > UBA7541 > Acidiferrum. Next base: position 525,646 of record CAVTMR010000003.1, on the reverse strand, counting down.
ATCCTGGTAGCGGTTACAGGCACCGGCGAATCGACGCGCTCCAGCACTGCCCTTCTCGGCGGCGGCGGCGGGTGGAGCGGAGGAGGTGGCGGCAGCCTCGACATGGGCAGCAGCAACTTCTCGAACACCATCCTCGGCGAAGCCGTTCACAAGGCCGTCGACGACACCGGCGCACAGCTCGATGCCTCCGTTGACAAAATCCCCACCGTCAAAATGGAAGTCAACGGCCTGGTCGCCGATGTTTCCGGCAGCACTCTGATCATCAATGTAGGCAAGAAATCCGGCGTGCACGTGGGCGATAAGCTGATCGTTTCGCGCCAGGTGCGCACCGTGAAGGATCCCGCGACGGGCAAAGTCATTAAATCCGTGGAAGATAAAGTTGGCGAAGCAACGGTCACTGAAGCGGACAATGATTCGGCCACGGTCACATTCAGCGGTTCCGGCCCAGCCAAGGTCGGCGACGTGGTGAAAACTCCCTGAGTCTTAACAAATTGCCATAACTTCGCGAGCCCGCAAAAGTGTATGCGGGCTCGTTTCTATTTTAGCGGTCTCTATTTGGTGTATTCTTTCCTTCACCGACCTATTCACCGGAGGTTTCCATGACGGCTGAATTCACACTCGGGCAACACATTGGCGATTATGAAATCCTTTCAATCCTCGGCGCCGGCGGCATGGGCAAGGTCTACAAAGTCCGCAATGTCATCTCTGATCGCATCGAGGCAATGAAGATTTTATTGCCCGACTTGCATTCGAATCAGAGTCTCGCCGATCGCTTCCTGCGCGAAATCCGCCTGTTGGCCACGTTGAACCATCCCAATATTGCGGCCTTGCGCACGGCGCTGACGCACGAAAATCAATTGGTGATGATCATGGAGTTCGTGGAAGGCGAAACGCTGTCCAACCGCATCGCGCGCGCTCCTATCTCTACATTTGAAGCGGTCAACTACGCCGACCAGGTTCTCTCGGCGCTCAGTTACGCGCACAAACAGAACATCATCCATCGCGACATCAAGCCGGCCAACATGATGCTGACGCCACAAGGAATTGTGAAGCTGATGGACTTCGGTATCGCGCGCTCGTCCACAGACGGCACACTCACTTCCACTGGCACCACGCTGGGCTCACTGAATTACATGCCACCGGAACAAGTGCGCGGTGAATCCGCCGACGCGCGTTCCGACATTTATTCGTTCGGCATTTCGCTGTACGAATTGCTCACCGGCAAATTGCCGTTCCACAGCGATTCGCAGTACTCGTTGATGACCGCACATCTGAACGTCGTGCCCACGCCTCCGATTACCTTGCGGGACGATCTGCCCGCTTCGCTGAACGAAATTATTATGATGGCGATGGCCAAGGATCCGGCGGAGCGATTCCAGTCCGCGGATGCATTTCGTGCCGCACTGAAAACCGTTCCAGTGTCTCCGCTCCCCGTGGCCGACACCACGTTGACACCGACTCCGAAACCGGCAGCAACGCCGAAACCTTCCTCGGCCACGACCCTGGTGGAAACGCCGCTACCACCCCGTATATCCACGGTCGCCGCGCCATCGCGCACGCCCGCGTCTGTGCCCACGACGCCAGCCGCGCCGGTATCGACAGCGTCGCAGGTTCCGCCTCCCGTTGCTGCGCGGCCTTCCGGTGCCGGTCGAGCTGTGTGGCTGGCTCTTGGTGCTGTGTTGGGTGTAGGCGTTCTGATCGCCGCCGGCGTTTACATCCCACGGCGCATGGGTACGCATGCTGACCCGAGCAAGGCAGTCTTTACCGCGAACTCCGGCTCGACTGCGAGCAACGCCGCTACGCCGACGCCCGGCACGCCGTCCCCGGCAGATACCAAAACCACTCCCGACGCGCCGGTCGTTTCACTTCAGAGCGATCAGGGAAGTCTCCAGGTAGGTTCGGACGGAAATGTGTCTATGACTTCGCCCAAGGGCAGCATCCACGTGGACGCGAATACGGGTTCAGTGAAAATGTCGGGCAAAGTCGGATCGCTTGGCGGGCTTCCGCCGCGGGCGGCTAGTGCGGCCGTGGCGAATGGCAATCCAAAACCGTTCCACGACGGCGCCGCTCAGCAGGATGTCGCGCCCGCCCCTCCACCAGGGCCTTCGCCGGAAGAGCTGGCCAAGCTCGAAGACGAGGCCGACAAGCTGAATGTTCGCGCCGCGGCGGCTTCACAAAGCGTTGACACCCTGCGCAAGCAACAGGTGGCTGCGGGATATAACCTGCGGGCCGATATCGCGTCAGCGCAAGAGCGTATGCAGCTGTATCTGTCGAAAGGCGATGCCGCCCTGAAGGCTAATGACGCCGCCAACGCGCAAAAGTATTTTGATTTGGCGGACAAGGAACTCGACAAGATCGAGAAGTTCCTGGGGCACTGAGGCCGAGCATTCACGAGAGTGTCTTCTATTCATATTCACGGCCAAAGAGCCCAATGCTTGGGTTGAGATCCTTCGGGTCGCAAACGCCGCGGTTCTCAGGATGACGGCGCGCTGCTGTGGCGAGGAACAGAGCAAACTGCGTCGCCCGAAAATTCCCACTAGTGACAGATCCCCAAAAAGCGGGCAACCGGCTCCGTTAGCGCTTTGACCGATTGCCCGCATCCGCTTATTTCTTCGTATTAGTCCAGCACGTGGATATTTTTGGGCGCAGATCTCCTTTACACTTTGAGCCATACGCTAACCGTCACTTCGCCAAGATGCGTTTTCCTGAGCAGCAGCATCATGGTGCGCTCCTGTCCGATTCCTCCGCCGATGCTCAGCGGGATTTCGTTCTTGATGATTCCCTGGTGATACGGGAATTTCAGGAAGTCCGTCTGGCCGGACATTTCCAGTTGCCTCTTCAGCGCGGCCCTCTTGCACTTGGTGGCCGCCTGGACGATCTGACCATCTACGGTGTGTTTGTTGTGATCGTTGATGATGTGGAACTGAATGGGCGTCTCCCGCCGGTCAGTGCGCTGCTGTAATCATTCGGCAGGACCTTTTCAAGCTGAGTGTAATTGCCGAAGCCCGGACCAGCCAGGTCGGCCACTTTACTGTTCGCCATAAGGCACACCTCTACTGCTGCGACAGTGGGGCTTGAGCGCGCCGGGAGCCAGTGCATTCCGCACGGAAGCGTGTGCGCGCGAACCGGCAGAGATCTCTGAATTCGGCTTTCTGCAGATTCGGCCGCTGGTTCCTTCGCGCGAAACCGAACACGATTCGCACCGCTTTGAACGCGGGCACAGCCAGGAAGTGGCGCGATTGGTTGCTTACTTCAACGCGAAGTTCGCCGGCGAGAATGCTCCTGCCTTCTGATTGGTGTGGGCCGCTGGGCTCGAATGAACCGTGGTTCGGCATTCCCGTGGCGTGGGACGAAATCCCCGGCGCGCGCGTGATCGTTGAGGGGGGCTTCCGCGACTTTCGCGTGACGCCTTCACAGGGCAGCCATTTTCTTTCAAAACCTCACTGCATTCCCGGTTGGATATTTCACGGTCAATCCAGATCTCGGCAAGGGTTCCGTGGATTGGAAGTGGTTGTCGGCGCAATCTTGCGTGGAAGAGCGCTGCTGCGTGCGGCATCTGCGCTTCAGCGATCCATACGTGCTGACGAATGGGCGATCCAGCCAAGGGATGATTTTCAAGCCTAATTCGATACCGGATGGCACTCCCGGAGGGTGATTACTTTCTGGACATTTAGCTATTGCACGCGGCAGAATTCCGCGTCAGACTGCTCCGCAGTAACCGGCCCTGTCCCCCCCGGTGAACTTGTAGCGCGCTCGGTCGATGACGCTGCATCTTCCAATTCGCGGTGCGAGTTTGTTGCGGCCAGGAGTCGCCCTTTTCTGCCTGCTGGCCCCTCTGTCTCTCCGCTCCAATTTATCGGCGCAAGATCACGATGTGGCCGAAGCCGCGCGTCAACAGCAAGCCCAGAACTCGCAGCAGCCTACCACTCCTCACCATGTCTATACCGATGTAGATTTGAAGCGCGCGCGCATCCTCACGCCCGAAGACAAAAAGTTGGCCGAAGCACGCCGCAAAGAATTGCCCGTGCCGACTCCGGCAGCGAAGAAGCCGCCAGCTGTCGATGCGACGAACCCGCCGCCGGAATCGTTGGGCGAGGTTGCGCGCCGGTATCGCAAAGAAAAAGCCGCGCGTGAAGCGGAAGCGGCCGCGGCAAAGAAAGCCCCCGCTCCATTTCGAATTGAACTTCCGTCCAGCACCTTTGCTGAGCCAAAGCCCTCGGTTGCTCCGTTGCTCCCGCCTCCTAAGGTGGCAGCGCCGGTTGTCGTCGCACCTTCACCTGCGCCACCGCACCGGTCCGCAGCGTCGTCCCGCGTTTCACCGTTTTCACCACGTCCGACGATGCCCTCTGCTGTATCGTTTCCGCCGAGCGTAAACCCATCGATGCTGCTGCCCAGTCGAGATTTCCAGCTACTTCAAGTGCGCCCCGGCGATTCCCTGTGGAGAATGGCTCGCCGCTATCTGGGTGATGGTGCGCGCTGGCCGGAACTTCTCATTTTGAACCCGGGCCTCGCCGCGCATCCGGACTCTCTGGCGGCCGGCAGCACAGTAGTCGTCCCTGCGGCGGTCGCATCAAGAACCGTGCGCGGCTCGGCGCCAATGATTACAGTTCAACCTGGCGACAGGCTATGGTCTCTCGCGCGGATTCATCTTGGCCGCGGTTCTGATTGGCAGCGACTTGCTCATGCCAATCCGCAAATCTCCGATTACCTGCATTTGCAGGTCGGATCGCAACTGCAACTGCCGCCACAGTAGCCGAAGGTTTTCCCACCTCATTCGCGTGAGCTTCGCTCGTCATTCCCGAACTGCGAGCGCTATCGGGCGCAAAACCCTCAGGCCTGAAGGCCTGAGCTACAGGAGCCGACTACTGGCATGAAAGCCAGCGCTACATTTTCCAGAGCGACCAACTCAGAACTACCACTGGAGACGGCTGACTCGATTGATCGTCTTCCGGCCCGCTCAACCGGCCGAGCGCGGGATTCACACCGAGAGGCGAAAAAAAACTGCCCTCCGCAAAACCGCAATTCACGATTTGCGATTCCCGCCCATCGCCTCGCATTTGCAGTGGTTTGTACGAAGACGCAATCAGCCCGGAAAACACATCACTGTGGCCGCGCATCAAGTGGTAGGTCTGCAAAGAAAAAGTATTGTCGTGAGCCTCATCCGGGGCCGGATAAGGGTGCAGGGACGAACCATGCGGCGCAATCCCGGGTTCACCGCTCTCACGATGGCCGTCCAGCCCCACACAGCGCGGCTGTCTTCTTCTATTAATGTCAGGTTGCCAAACTCGCGGCGGGCGGCGGAGGCATCTTTCCGGGACATACCGCCGGCCACGAGTTCATCGATCTTTTCTTTAAGGTGTTCACGAATTTCCGCAGAGAGGTCGTCGTAGATCCGGCGCCGCGACAATAGTTGTCGGAACCAGCCCATAGTTCACCCAGCGCTAACTACCCTTCATGAATCCGCATTCTCGTGCACAGACCTCACTCGTACCGCAATGCCACGATGGGGTCCACGCGCATCGCGCGCCGCGTGGGGATGTAGCACGCCATCAACGTGACCGCAGCCATCACCACGGCCACGCCTACATACGTGATGGGATCAAGCGGGCTGATGCCGTAGAGTTCGCTGGACATCAAACGCGTAACTAATAATGCGCCGATCAGCCCAACGGCTACTCCTGCTAGTGAGAATTTGGCCCCTTCTTTCATGATCAGATACAGCACGTCGCCGCGCTGCGCTCCCAGCGCGATGCGCAGGCCAATCTCGCGCGTGCGCTGTGCGACCAAAAAGGAGAGAACTCCGTAAACGCCGATGATGCCCAGCAGCAGCGCCACGGCAGCGAAGGCAATAAACAGAGAGGTTGTGGATGCCGGTGCGGAGACGGCTTCGGAAACAACGGCGCCCATGGTTCGCACTTCGCTGACGGGAACCTCGTGGTTGAGCGTGGCGACGCTTTCACGCAACAAAGTTGCGATCTGCGAGTCATCCGAGGCGGTGCGGATGGCTATGGTCATCTCGGACGGCATGCGTCTATCTTCGAGAGTGGCCGCGGGATTGTAAGGTACGTACGCAGTTCCTTCGATCCACTTGGGAATGTTTCGCTGGAGATCGTAAGCGCGAACATCAGAGATGACGCCAACGATGGTGCGCCAGTCCTTTTGGTCCACGAGTCTGATATGTTTGCCTACCGCGCTTTGATTGGGCCAATAGCGCCGCGCAGTCTCCGCGGTCACGAGAGCGACCGGAGCACCCGAGGCGTCGGCATCCGTAAAGCCCCTGCCGGAGAGGATGGAGATGCCCATAACACGGAAGTACTCGGAAGTGACCATATTGAGCCAGAAGAGCGGAGCAATGTTGCCGGCGGGATCGACGAAGTTCTCGATTTCCAGCGAGCGCTTCGTCACTCTGCCGCCGAGGGGAAGAGTATTCACCAAGGCTGCGCCACTGACGCCGGGATAGGCTTGCACTTGATCGAGAACATTCCGATAGAACGCGACACAGCGCGCCGCATCGCCGCAGAACGATTGATTGGGTGTGATACGAGCGGTCAAGATGTGCTCGGAACGAAAGCCCGGGTCGACATGCGACAGCGCCCAGAAGCTTCGGATCATGAGGCCAGCGGCAATGACCAGGAGCACAGCAAGCCCGATCTCCCCAACGACGAGTCCACTGCGCAGGCGATGTGACACGGAAACTGCGGTACCGCGCCCGCCGGATTTGAGCGATTCCACAAGAGCACCACGCGAAATATGCAGAGCAGGAGCCAAGCCCACAAGGATCCCCGTCAAGATCGCCAAGCCCCCGGTGAAGGCAAGCACCCGCCAATCCATGTGCACGTCCATCAAGCGCGGCGTGTCCGCGGGAAGCAACGACTTGAGCAAAGAGAGTCCCTCCGCCGCAAAAGCCAACCCAAGCACTCCACCCAAGGACGCCAGCAGCACACTCTCCGTAAGAAGTTGCCGAATGATTCTTCGGCGACCCGCGCCCATCGCCGCGCGAATGCCGACTTCCTTTTCCCGGGTGGCGGCGCGAGAAAGCGTGAGATTGGCAACGTTGGTGCACGCGATCAACAGCACCAGCGCGACCGCCGCTAACAGCAGAAGCAAGCGCACTCGAATATCAGCGACCATACCATCCTGCAGCGGTACGACGCCGACGTCGGCATTCCAGCTTGCGGGCATTTGCCAGGGAAATAAGGCCCCCACGTGGGACTGGAAGATCCGAACTTCGGCCTGCGCCTGCTGAGGCGTAGCACCTGGACGAAGGCGCCCGATCACGGGCATGTAGTCGCTTGCCCAATAGTCGACAGTACTTCGCGGATCGTTGTGCAGCGGGATCCATATTTGTGCTTTTGTGGACGGGAAGCGAAAGTCAGGCGGCATCACACCAACTACCTGGCGGCCCACACCGTCTAGCTCGATGGAGCGGCCAATAACGGATGGGTCAGATGCGAAGCGCTGCTGCCAGAGTGCATGGCTCAGAATCACGTAACTGTCCTGGCCAGGCTTGTCCTCCCCCTGCTCAAAGACTCGCCCCAGTTCTGGTTGCGTACCCAGGATCGAAAGTAGTTCCGCAGAGACCAAGGTGCCCGTGAGACGCACAGGTTCGCCTTGGCCGGTCAAGTTGAAGTCGTGACCTTCGGCATAGCCAGCCACGTACATGGTGCGCACCTGCTGGCTCATGGCCACCAGCCCGCCTCGGGGATACGCGCCAGTGATGCTGACCAGTTGATCGGCATGGGGATAGCGCAGCGGAACCAACAGGATTCCATTCACAAGGCTGAAAATCGCGGTGTTGGCACCAATGCCCAAAGCAAGTGTCAATACAGCAATCGCGGTGAAGACCGGAGATTTGCGCAATGTGCGCGCGCCGAAACGTACGTCAGCAAGGAAGCTCTCCAGCGAAGGCCATTGCCACACTTCGCGGCCTTCTTCTTCCGCCAGACTGACGTTGCCGAATTGCCGGCGAGCCGCCGCAGTGGCTTCCTTCCTGGACATGCCGCCCGCAAGCAACTCCTCGATTTTTTCTTCCAGGTGCCCGCGAATTTCTTCGGAGAGCTCGCCGTAAAGGCGGCGTCGCAAAAGTAACTGTTGGAGCCAGCTCATCATTCACCTTTCGCGGTGACGATTCCCGCAATTTCCATGCTGGCCTCCAGGCCCGTCACTCATACCGCAGCGCCACAACAGGGTCGACCCGCATCGCGCGGCGCGCGGGCAGGTAGCACGCAGAGAGAGAGACCAGCATCAATAGACACGCGACACAAACGAACGTCACAGGGTCGACAGGCCGAACGTCAAACAACAAGCTTCCTAGAAAGCGCGTGAGCATGAACGCCAACGCAACTCCAACCGCCACGCCGGCCGCAGCCAATAAAAATCCCTGGCGCAAGATGAGCCGGAGAACTTGCCCCTGCTGCGCGCCCAAAGCCATACGAATGCCGATCTCATTCCTTTGGTGCACCACCGAGTAGGACATGAGTCCGTAGATTCCCATGCACGCGAGGAACACCGCGACTATGCTGAAGACACTTGACAGTTGCGCCGTCAGTCTTTGATCCACAACCGAGCGGTCAACCTCTTCCGCAAGGGTGCCGACTCCGGTCACGGGAATCCGCGGATCGACTTGACGGATTGCCTCACGAATCGCCGCCACTATCGATCCGGCGTCGCCCGAGTAGCGCACTTCGAAATCCCACAGATACCCAACCTCCTGCGAGTACGGCAAGTACGCCGCAGGCCATCGCCGTTCCTTCAAGGCCATGTACTTCGCATCCTTTACAACTCCGATCACCGTTCTGTCGTTTTCCAGTTTTGCGTCTGGTCCTCCGAAACGGAAAGTGCGGCCGAGCGGAGACATGTTCGGGAAGAAGCGGCGAGCCATGGTTTCGTTGATCACCGCCACCTTCAGCGAATTCGCAGTGTCCCGAAGGTCAAATGTGCGGCCCGCGACGAGCGGCAGCCCCAAGGTGGAGAAAAACCCGGTGCCGACTTTGTTGTAGAGAATTTCGCGGTTACTCTTCACCTCTGGCGATTCTTGCTGCGCCCAGGCGTCCTCCGACCAGGAGCCCTGATTGAAGGTAAACATGGAGAAGCTGGCAGCCTGTACGCCGCGGACTGCAGTCACGCGCTGTTCGATCTGTTCATACAATCGCGCGAGTCGGGAATCCTGCTTGTAGCCGACCGAAGCTGGTTCGATCCGGAAAAGAAGCACGCTGTTCTTGTTGAAACCCATATCGACATTTGTCAAATTGACCAGAGTGCGAAGAAAAAGGCCGGCGCCAATCAGCAAAACCAGCGAGAGCGCAACCTGAGCGACGATCCCGCCGAATCGGCGTTTCCACCAGGCGTAACTGGCCACGGCAACAGGACTGCTGCCCGGGATCCGATCGTCGTCCTCAGTGAAGGTGCGGCCCAGGATCGGGTGCACTCCGAGGGTCGAAAAATACGTGCCAGAAACCAATCGCGCCTGAATTGCTTCGCTCTCCGAGCTTTCACCGATTGAGCTCGTCGTACACGCGGTGGCGCGAGAATAGCTGCTTGATCCAGCTCATAGTTCACCCGGCGCCAGCACGCGGGTGATGCCGTCGAGCATCCTCTCGAAACGCGAAACCTCTCGCTCCAGATGCTTAGTTCCCGCGGCAGTGAGCTTGTAAATCCGGACGCGGCGATTTGTGGAGGAAACGCCCCACTCCGCCTTAACCAATTCTTCCTTCAGAAGACGTTGCAGCGCTGGATACAGCGACCCTTCTTCAATCTGCAATAAATCGTTGGAGGTCTGCTTGATGTACTGCGCCAGGGCGTAACCGTGTAGAGGCTGGCGCTTCAGGGTTCGCAGGATCATCATTTCCAGAGCGCCAGGAAAAAGATCTCGATGCTCGCGAGTCCTCATGGGGGTTGCTCTCCAGACCGCGACCGAGGGCATATTGGTCTAGGCCTAGAGCAAAATAGTATGCACGACTCACGCTCCTGTCAAGCGAGAATTTCTTGCCGCGCGAACAGCGGATTTCGATAACTGCATTGATCCCGCCATCCTGCCGGAACTTTCTGGATGCGGATTTCTAGATGTGGCGTTAGCCATCCGCGAAAAAGCGTTACTTACCCGATTGGTTAGCATCTTCGTGATGTACTGGGCCTCTGCTCCGATGAAACAATTTCGCCTGACGATGATCGGGGGAGGCAAATTCATTCGCGCGACGCTGGGAATGGTAAGGCGGCTGGAAGGTATCCGCCAATCGCACCTTCCACCCGTTGGTCCATTCTCCGCCGAGTTGGCATTCAATGGTTTGCCAACGACGTTTTGAGATGAGGCAAAGAGGGGGACATTTCTAACGAGGCTGGGCAGCTCCCCCGAATCTTCTCGACCCTGTCCTCTTCTGGTCGTAAGATAGCGCCGCATTCCATCTCCTGTTGGAGGGTCGCTCCGCCCATGTCCGAACCTTCTTCCGTGACCGCGCGGATGCAGCGTCGCGCGGTATCCGCAACCCTGACGGCTGGCCTGATCGCCGGAATCCTGGATATCACCGCAGCTTTCTTTGTGTATGGCCAGTACGGCGCCCAGCCAATACGAATCCTGCAAGGCATCGCCAGCGGAGTCCTCGGCCCCAATGCATACAGCGGCGGCTCGAAAACCGCCGTGCTGGGGCTGGCTTTGCATTTCGTGATCGCTCTTGGCGCGGCCTCGGTGTTTTACGCGACGAGCCGCAAGCTGAGATTCCTTACCCGGCACGCGGTGACCTCCGGATTCCTGTTCGGTATCGCGGTTTACTTTTTCATGCAATATGTCGTGTTGCCTTCGTCCGCGTTTCACAAAGGCCCGTTCTCCATGTCGCTAATGCTCATCGGCATCGTCATTCACATGTTCTGCGTCGGATTGCCGATTGCACTTACCATCCGCCGCTTCCCCATCTGAGTCCTAGTCCGTCCGAGGTGCTGCGGAAGCACGCATTCCCCCGCGCTGTCCCGCTCAGTCTTCTGTCAGAACACGCACTGCGGCTGCGGCGAATGCCGCTTTCAGGCCTGCCCAAATCCTTGGCTGGCCCGGACAACGCTTCTAACCTCTTCTTTTTCAATCATTGGCAATCTCTCTTCTCATTCTCCCGCTTTGGCCCCGGTCCTGCATTTTCTCGTTACGGGAGTCCCGGTTTTCCTCCAACCGGTTTAGGAGATCCCATGAATATTCCCACTCTGATTCGCAGCGATTGCTGTGCTGATGATCGGCGCGGTGGCCTTCGGCCTGACCATGGGCGGTGCGCTCGTACCTTCGCTATCGTGGCAAGCGCGTCGTCAATTGCCCGAAACGGCAAAAGCATCCGGCGCTTGTCCCACTCCGTTCGCAATGATAGATTCGTCGCTTACCTCGCCCGGAGCCATGCCATGTCCACTCCCGATAAAATCGACGCGCACCAGAAAGCGCTCTCACTGAACCTGGACGCCAGCGCTTTTGGTTCGTTCGCCGAAATCGGAGCCGGACAGGAAGTCGCGCGCTGGTTCCTGCGAGTTGGTGGAGCTTCCGGCACGGTGGCGAAGACCATCTCTGCGTACGACAAGGAAGTCAGCGACGATCTGTACGGCTCCGGCACGCGTTATGTGTCGCAACCTCGCCTGCTGGCCATGCTGGACAATGAGTGGGCGCAACTTCTGTCGCAGTTGAACGCGACCCGGGGCGCCACAACACGGTTCTTCTCGTTCGTCGACACGATATCGGCGCGCAATTTTGCCGGCACCAACGAGTGCCACGGCTGGCTCGGCGTACGCTTCCAGACTCGCCCGAGAGGTGAAGCGAGCGACGTTGTTCTGCACGTCAATCTGCAGGACCCTTCAAACCTTCACCAGCAAGAGGCCATTGGAGTTCTGGGCGTCAATCTGATCTACGCCCTGTTTCATCATCTGGGCGCCCCGGAGGAGTTCCTGAAAAGTGTGGCCGAAGATGTTCCGTTGTCGCGCATCGAAATCGATTGCGTGGAGCTATCGGGACCGGCCTTTGAGAAGTGGGATCGCCGTCTTCTCCACGCTTCGCTCATCACGTTAGGCCTGGCGGAGGCAATCGTGTTCCCCGTCGATGGCAAAATCCTGCCGCCCGATGAGGTGCTTTACAAAAAAACCGTCGTGCTCGCGCCCGGAGCCTTCGATATCGTCCAGTATTTTCACGCGGAACTGATCCAGACCACCCTGGCGCAAATTCCGCAAGAGGAGGTTGCGCAAAGCAAGAGCGCGATCGGCTTCTTTTGTCTTAGTGGAGCAGGCAATCCCGTCACGCAGTCTCCCTTATCCGCCCCAGAGATTGTTGAACACGTCGAGGAACTGCATAAATTGGGAAGCGGGGTGCTGGTTTTTCGGGAGCAGGAGCTATACAAGATGTGCGGGTTTGTGAACCGATTCACCAAGGCGCGCATCCATTTTGCGGTGGGACTATCGATTATGATCTGGGCGCTGCAGGACCGCTACAAGGATCTCGGTGGAAGCTTGCTGGAGGGCCTGGCGAAGCTATTCCGCGAAAATGTGCGTCTCAGTGTTTTCCCAATGCCGGAAGCAAATCTGCAGCAATGGCAAGCGTCCGGCAAGATGCCGGATTGGAAATGGAATGCCACAGACGCCTTAGTGCATGCTCATGAATTACATCCGCCGGAGCCGCTGAATCATCTCTACCAGTACCTGCTCGGCTGCCAATTCATCGTCCCGATGAGTCCCGTGGCGAAGTAGGCCAACTTCGTGTTCATTCATAGCGCTGAACTTGCCCGAGGAATTCCTCCCGGCGGTTCGATCGAAGAGGGATTTTCCTTACTCCGGAGACTCCGTTCGGAATGACAAGGCTGCGGTGCGCGCACAATATCGGTGGAGGTCACCGGGCCGCGTTCGCTACGGGCGACTACTCTTCAGTGGCACGACTCGCAGGCGCGCCCGACCGTGCCAACGCTAAGCAGTTCGATCTCCGGCGTCTTATATTCCGGTTTCACCGGTTCCTCATTCGTCAGCGCGGTCCTCAGGTACTTCTTGTTGTCGTCGCAGAAGACCGTCACTACCACCGCGTCGGGACCCACCATTTCCTGCGCGCGAACGGCGGCGAGGAAATTGCATCCCGAGGAAATCCCCACGGCCAGCCCCAGTGTGTTGGCCAGCTTTTGCGCCATCAGAATCGAATCGCCATCGTGAATGGAGATCACCTCACTCAATTCTTTGAGTTGAACAATCGCGGGTGTGAACTCGTCCGAAATCCCTTGAATCCGGTGGCTACCCGCCTTGCAGCCCGTACTCAACGTTGGCGATTCCGCCGGCACTACTGGGTGCACACGAACCGCGGCGTCATGCTCGCGGAGATACTTGCCCACGCCCATCACCGTCCCGCCTGTTCCAACGCCGCACACGGCCTCTGGCCGCTTGCCAACCTTCATCAGTTGTGCCGAGATTTCTGGACCGGTGGTCTCGGCGTGCGCATCCACATTCGCGCCGTTCGAGAATTGCCGGTAGGGTAGTCACAACGATTTCCTTTTCGCACGCTCCTTCACTTTCAGCAAGGGCATATAACACACCCGTGCATTCCCTTTCCGGCTATGTCATCCCCGGCACCCCTGAGCACCCGAGCGTCGCCCTCCTTCTCTGGGCAGTGGTCGCCGAGGTTCGGTACAATGTGAGCAGCAACTATTTCATGCAGCGAGGCCAGGTGGCGACGTGATCCATCGATTTGTGTTTCACAACGACGGGCTAGTGCCGGTGGAAAAGGCGCGGTGGTCGCCTGGCCAGGCGGGCTTGATCTGTGGCTGGGGGCTCTTCACCACCGCACGGATTGTGCAAGGCGAAGCGTTCGCCTACGAGCGCCACTGGCGGCGGCTGGAAAAAGATGCCGCACTCACGCGCGTCCCACTCAGCTATACCAGCGCTAAAGTTCGCGTACATTTGCAGGAAGTGATTCGCGCCAACAAGGTGGAAACCGGTTGCGCGCGCATCTACCTGGTGTGGAATTCCCCGGGCTACTGGAAGAGCGACGAAAAATTCCAGGAAATGGACCTGGTGATTACCACCGCCGATCTTCCGCACTATCCCGATACGGTGCGCTTAGCCATCCGTCAGCACGGGCGTCACGCGGCCTCGCCGCTCGCTGGCGTGAAAACCATTTCCTGGCTGAACAGCGTATGGGCTGCCGCAGAAGCGCAGCGAGAAGGATTTGACGAAGTGGTGCTGCTCAACGAACGCGGCGAAGTGAGCGAGTGTACCGCGGCGAACATTTTTGCCGCGAAAAACGGCAAAGTGCTGACACCTCCGCTGAATTCGGGTTGTCTGGAAGGCGTGACCCGTGGAGTGTTGCTGGAGATTGCGGCCGATGCCGGCACCAGCATGGCGGAGCAAACCTTGCGCCTGGAGGATCTCTACGAGGCCGATGAAGTCTTCGTCACATCGACCAACCGCAACGTGATCGGCGTGACGGAAATCGCCGGCAAGACCATCGGATCGGGGCAACCTGGTGCACTCACAAAAAAACTGGACGACGCGTTTGAGGCCTACGTGAAGGAATACGTAGAGCGCCGCCTGGCCACCAGCCGATAAGTAAGGTACTTTTTTAGTGCTGCCCGCCGGAAGTCGTCGCCGTCACAGCGGGGCTGCTGCCCATCGTCGCGCGCAACATGATAGGGGCCAGAACCGTGGTCACCATTACCAGTAAGACCACCGCGGAAAAAAGTCCTTCGTCCACCACGCCGATTCCCTTCCCGATGCCCGCGAAAATGAGTCCCACTTCTCCCCGGGGCATCATGCCAAATCCAACCGCCAGACGATTCAGCGTGGGCGGGCAGCCCCAGCCAGCGGCGACTTTCCCCGCGATAGCCACGACGGTAAGCGCCAGCCCGGCAATCAGCACATCCTTGTTCGCCATCGTCTCCAGTTTCACCTGAATTCCCATCCACACGAAAAACAGCGGCACCACCAGCGATTCCAGCGGCGACAATAGTTCGTGCAGCGACGCACCTTCGATTTCCCGGTCGAAAAAACTGTTCAACACCATTCCTGCCGCGAACGCACCCACAATCGTGGCCAATTCCGCCATGTTTGCGAGCCACGCAAAAAGAAGCGCGAAGCTCACGCCGAACAACAGCTTGAGGTTCTGCACACCCGTAGTTGCAAGCCGCCGCACCAGCTTGGGAGTTAGCCAAATTCCGATCCCCAGAGAAGCCACCAGGAACAGCGCGGCTTTCCCTGTGGTAATGGCGATCGACGCAATGCTGATTGTGCCGGTAACCGCGAGGCCGCTGACGACCGCCAGAACGATCAGGCATAGCACATCGTCAATCACCGCTGCCCCAAGGATGATGCGTGCTTCCTCGGTTCGATCGCGCCCCAGATCGCGAAGTACGCGAGCCGTAATTCCCACGCTGGTTGCCGTTAGAATCCCGCCGATAAACAGGTCCACCGCTAGCGTGCTATTGGGATGCAGGAATTTCATTGTGCCCATGCCCAAAAGCATCGGCAGAATGATGCCGAGAATCGCAACGTAAGAAGCATATTTGCCGATGCGCTTCATCTCCACCAGGCTGATTTCCAAGCCCACGAGAAACAGCAGCACTAGAATCGCCAGCCGCGAGACTACGTCGATAAATGTGTACACGTAGATGTAGCTCTGTCCTTGCGGCCCGGAGAGTAGCGAGGCGATCAGATCGGTGTGCGGTCCCGAAGCAAGCACCCGGTGCGTCGCCTCAGACAAAGTCACCGGCTGAGTCAGCGCCAGCGCGGCAATGCGCGAAAGATTGTCGCCTTCGCGCAGCACCGTGATCGCCGGATTCCCGAAGTAATACCCAAGATTGCCCGCAAGCAGCCCGACCAGCAGTTCGCCAAGCACTGCCGGCTGCTTCAGCCACTTCATCAGCAGTCCACCAAGCGCGGCTCCCAACGTAATGAAGATGGAAGCAATGAGAATGGGAACGACCGGGTCGGCATGAGAAAGCTCGCCACTGGCAAAAAATGCAAAAAGCAGAGGGAAAGACTTGGCGTGGAGCGTTGAGAGCAGGCTCAACATGCACAGAATCCTCAGTAGTGAAGTGGCGGAAAGCCCGTCGAATCGGGGCGCCGCTGTATTCTGGCGGGGATGCCTCTCTGAAGCAAGAAGAAAGGCGAACCGGGCGGCTGCGTGCTACAATTCGCGGTTTGGCAGGTTACTGCAGGGTGGATACAGAATGACGGAGACGTTGTCGCAACTGGAAGCGGTTCTGGAGGTTATTTCGCCGGACGGCGCGCGCAAGTATGTTCGCGTGACGCAAACTCCTTTTCTCATCGGGCGCGGCGCGGAAACCGGAAATCACTTGCAACTGACCGACCGGCGCATCTCGCGGAATTGCGCCGCGATTGTGGTAGAAGCTAACAAATATTACCTGGAAGACCGCGGGCAACGACGCGGGCTATTTGTGAACGGCGAGAAGGTGGAAAGTCGCGCCCTGAATGACGGCGACGTCATCACCTTTGGACTGGAGGATTCCTACCAGATGATGTTCCGCGCGGCCAGCGGCACATCGGAAGAATCGATCCCGCAACTGCTGACGCGTATCGATCATATGACGAGCGCCGAGTCCACCGGCGGCGGCCTGAAGAAACTGAATGTGCTGCTGGAAGCCACCGCGCTGCTGCACTCACAATTGCCGCTGGATTCCGTGCTGGCCAAGATGATCGACCACGCCGTAGCAGTGACCGACGCGGATCGCGGGCTGCTCCTGGAGGCGGAAGAAGGCCGGATTGAAAGCCTGAAAGTGCGACTAGCACGCCGCACGGGCGCCCAGCGATTGCCTCCTGAAAGCATGGCGCCAAGCGGTACGGCAATTCAACTCGCGGTGAAACAACAGTCACCCGTGATTACCGAAGACCTGGCGCAGGCGGAAATGAACTTGCAAGCCGCCGCGAGTATCGTGGCGCAGGGTCTGCGCGCCGTGGTGGTCATCCCCTTGTACGCCACTTCCCGCGCCAGCAGCGAAGGCTCTGCCGCGAATATGCGCCGCGGCGAATTTCTTGGCGTGTTGTATCTGGACTCCAAGCGCCCGACAGCATTCAGCAAATTGGACCGACAGATTCTGGACGCGCTGGCGGCCGATGCGGCGAGCATTCTCGACAATGCCCGGTTGGTGGAGAAAGAACGCGAACGACAGATGCTGGAGCAGCAGATCGCAATCGCGCGGGATATCCAGCAGGCGCTGCTGCCGAAGAACTTCCGAGAGTATCCTTTCCTATCGGTTTCAGGCGTGAATTTTCCCTGCTTGTCAGTGGGAGGAGATTACTTTGATGTCTTCCCTCTCGACGACAAACGCACCGCATTCTTGCTGGCGGACGTGAGCGGCAAGGGATTGGGAGCGGCGCTGCTGACCACCATGTTACAAGGAGCGCTCTCGGGCATGACGTTGGGAACGGATCCGGCGCGGGTATTCAATCACGTCAACCGTTTCTTGTGCGACCACGCGGAGGTCGGCCGTTACGCCACGATGTTCTTCGGAATTCTGGACGATGCGGGCAGGCTCGAATTCATCAATGCGGGGCATCCTTCACCCATCCTCATCCGTAAGGATACGGTCGAAGAAGCGTTCACAGAAGGCTCTTTCCCGGTTGGTCTTGTTCCGGAAGCGGAATTCACCACCACTACGCTGCAATTGCAGCCCAATGACACCATGGTTCTGTTCAGCGACGGCGTAACCGAAGCGATGGACCCGGAAGAAGAATTGTACGGCGTGCCGCGCCTGCGCGGAGTGTTGCAGGGCAAGCCGGACATGCAGTTGGATGAGATACAAAAAGCGATCCTGGAATCCGTTGAAAATTTCGCGCGCGGAGCGCGCCAGGCGGACGACTTGACGCTGCTGCTGGTGAGATATCGCGCCGTGGGCATGACCGTCACCGATACCGATGTATCCGCGAACAAGGGAAGCGCCGCGGCTAGCGGATAGTACCTATCCAGTTCAGTCGGTGGTTGTAATTCTGCTCGATTCTTCAGATTGGTCGCTCTGCCCTACGTGTTCCTCCATTACCTCACGTCTCCGGAGAGTGCGTTTAGCTCGGCTTGGGTTAGATTCACCGGTCAGAAGCGGGCATTCGCCGATCACAAGTTTGCGTTCACCGAAAGCGGCTTCGATGCGCTCGCAAGGCGGGCTAGCATCGCTCCAGACTAGGAGGATCTCATGTCGGCCCACCCATCAGCTGCAAAACCCTATAAAGGCTTGGGAATGGAGGGCGCCATTGCAAGGTGGTACGCCTCCCTCACCAAAAAATCGCTTGAGGACTTTAGAGCGCTGGCCCGGCGGGCAGCCGAACGGATTCCACCGCCCAGCAGCGTCCTCGAGGTCGCTCCCGGGCCGGGATATTTTGCGATTGAATTGGCGAAGCTCGGCAATTATCAAATCACGGGTTTAGACATCAGCGAGACGTTTGTGGGAATCGCGCGCGCCAATGCTGCCAAAGCGGGTGTGAGAGTGGACTTTCGCCACGGAAACGCTTCCAACATGCCGTTCGCCAATGAGTCCTTCAATTTCCTTCTCTGTCGAGCGGCTTTCAAGAATTTCAGCGAGCCTCAGCGTGCGCTCGAAGAGATGCATCGCGTTCTGCGGCCTGGTGGACAGGCGCTGATCATCGATCTGCGAGCAGACGCGTCTCAAACATCGATCAACAAGGCTGTAAATGACATGCACCTCGGCACTGTGAATGAGATTTTAACGAAGCTTGCGTTTCGTTTCATGCTGCTCAAACGCGCGTACACAAAGAGCGAATTTGAAGGTATGATTTCCGGGACAAAATTCTCGGACACTAAAATTCAAGAAAACCTGATGGGCTTCGAGATCTTGCTCTCCCGAGATCGCGGGACCGCATAGTCTGGCGAGCGCCTCAACCCAGCCGCGGTGCCCGCCAGCGCAATCGTAGTCGGCCTGCTAACGAAACCCAACGAAACCCGCGATTCGTAGAACACTCCACAGAGTTGTGCTATGCTCGCCAAATCGAGAAAGTCGCTGGCTTCCGCCCTACCAGGTAGTTCCGCTACATCGGGAGAAACAGAGACGTTACTGGAACCCCGACTCCGGAAGTGAGAGATCTCATGAAACGAATGCAATTTTACACGGCATGGATATCGACCCTGGTGTTGCTGTTAGGGACAACGGACTTGGCGGGCTGCAGCTCAAAGGACGGCATGCCGCCGGCAGCCGCCGCACAGCAATCGGCCGGCGCGCCCGCGGCGACAACCGATCAGCAAGCGCCGCAGGACTCGCAAGCGCCAACGCCCGATCAAATTCAGCAGCAGAACGAAGTGGCGGCGGCGCAGAATCCCCCACAAACGCAATTGCCGCAAGTGAGCCTGACGGCAGACGGATTGGATGAGCTATTGGCGCCGATCGCGTTGTATCCCGATCCTGTGCTGGCCATCATGCTGCAAGCCTCCGTGAATCCGCAGGAAGTGATGGACGGCGGTAATTGGCTGACCGTGGGCGACAATAGCAAATTGAAGGAAGCAGCGCTGGATGAAGCTTCGAAAAAAGCGGGCTTCACGCCGGTGATGATGGCGCTGCTGCATTTCGGGCCCGTGGTGGACATGATGTGCTCGCAATTCGACTGGACCAAGCAGTTGGGCGCAGCCTACGCGGCCGATCCGAAAGCGGTGCTGGACTCCGTGCAGCGATTGCGCGCGCAGGCCGTGGACACCGGGGCGTTGAAGAGTTCGTCGCAGATGACAGTGGACGTGAAACAGGATCAGGGCAAACAGGTGGTGCAGTTGGAGCCGACAGATCCAAAGGTTATCTATGTGCCGCAATACAATCCCGACCAGGTGTTCGGCACGACGACCACAACAACCACCGCAAACGGCGTAACAACGACGACCACGACAACGACAGGCGCGGCTGCGCCCGCGACGAGCACGAGCACGAATTCGACTACGGTGGTGAAAGAAAAGGAAGGCGTGAGCACTGGCACGGCGGTACTGATCGGGCTGTTGTCGTTCGGAGCGGGAATGGCGGTTGGCGCGGCGATTAACAACAACACTTATTATTATCCCGCGTGGGGCCACGGCGGTGTGTGGTACGGACCGCGACCTTACTATCCCCCGCCTTACCACCCCGCGTATTACGGCGGCTGGCATGGAGGATACGCGTACAACCGGCCCGTGCACTACGGGAACACGAATGTGAACATCAACGTAAACAACAACTACTACAACCGCTTCAACAACAACAACAATCTAAATCCGAATTACAAGCCGAGGCCCGTGCCCTACAACACGAACGCCAATAGTGCCTACGCCAAGAGTGCGGGCAACTATGCCGGAGCAAATCGCGGTGTGAAATACAACGGGAGCAGCAACTACAAGGGAGCAACTACATATCAAGGGACGAACAATCGTCAACCGAATACGGCGAATGTACAGAATCGGCCTGGCGGCGCAAATGCGGGGAACGCTGCTGTACAGCGGCCCGCCGGCGGAAATGCTGCGAACAATCCAAACGTTCAGCGGCCTGCCACGGGTGCGGCGAACGACAACTGGAAGGGACAAACCACGTATCAGGGTGCGAACAAAGCAGGAGGCGCCAACGCAGGAGCTAACAATCGCATGAACACTGGGAACACGCCCACAAGGAATCCGTCTGGCGATCGCGGATTCGGCCAGCCCGGTGGAACACGCCCGAACACTGAAAATATGCAAACATCGAGGCCAGCAACCGGGAATACACCGGCTGCGCGTCCAACTACCGGGAACATGCCGAACTCGCGTCCTGCAGGAAATACGCAACCGGCCGCACGTCCCGCGACGCAGCCGGCAAACCATCCACAAACGAGCAACGGCGGAGCTTTGGCGGGAGGGAGCAACGCAAAGGCCGACCGCACGGCTAGCAATCGCGGACGGCAAAGCATGGGCGCACCACAGCAGCGCTCCGGAGGCGGAAAGCCCGCCGCTACTCACCAGAGGAAGCAGTAACCCATGAATGCCAAAAGGGAATCTGCGGGAGGCATGAAGATGCGGATAGCGAATAAGTTTGCGGTTTTGGCGCTGCTGTCGATGCTCTTGGGCACGCGCGCAATGTGGGCCGTCGACCAAAAGACCTTTGCATCGCCGGCCGAGGCCGTTCACGCGCTGGTAAAAGCCGCCGAGGATGGAAACCAGGACGAAATGCTTGCGGTTCTGGGTGATGACGGAAAGGACTTGGTGTACTCCGGCGATTCGGTGCAGGACAAGACGGGCATGGAGAAATTCGTGAAATCGTATAAGACCAAGCACACCATTGTGACCGAGGACGACAAAACGCGAATTCTGCAGGTAGGACCAAACGACTGGCCTATGCCAATCCCGATCGTCAACGACGGAGGGAAGTGGAGATTCGACACCGCCGCGGGAAAAGAAGAACTGCTGTATCGCCGCATCGGCCGCAACGAATTGGGCGCCATTGCCGCGTGCCGTGGCTACATCGACGCACAAAAAGATTACGCCGCGGAAGGTCACGACGGCTTACCGGCTGGCATTTACGCGCGGAGGTTGATGAGCAGTTCGGGAAAACAGGATGGCTTGTACTGGGAAACTGCCGAGGGTGAACCCACTAGTCCCGCCGGCCCGTTCCTGGCCCAAGCCGGAGGACAGGGCTACGAAGGCGAAGGATTGGGTGGAAAAAGCCAGCCCTATCACGGTTACCTCTATCGCATCCTGATAGCACAAGGAGCTGCGGCCAAGGGAGGCGCGAAGAATTATTTGAGCGATGGGAACTTGTCCGGTGGGGTCGGTTTGGTAGCCTATCCGGCGGAATACAAAGTGAGCGGGGTAATGACGATCATCATCAATCAGGATAGTGTGGTGTACGAAAAAGATCTGGGCGAGAAGACCGCTGAGATCGCCAAGGCCATGACGGAATACAATCCCGACAGCGGTTGGCACAAAGTGAAGGACTAAAGAAAGCGACAATAGATGGATTGTTTTGGGCGCCCAGACGAACGTCTTGGCGCCCTTCCTTCTTTATGGGGCGCAAGAAGGGCCGGCGGACGGAATGTTGGCGGTCAGTGGCGCGAGACTCTGCGCGGTGAAAAGTTTGTTTAGCGCGGGAATGGTTTCGCTCATGACCTTGTTTAGCTCGGCGCTTTTGCTCGCGAAGCCTTTGCACGACGCGAGCGCGGCAGCATGCGCGGAATCCGTGGGTCGCACGTCGCCGCTTTGTACCATGACAAGGTTTCGGCCCAGGTCGCGATTCAAAGGCCCAAAGCCTGGAGTATCCCGTGTGCCGTCAGAGAGTAACTTAAGCTGTTTCTCCAGGTCAGACACCGCGTCCGTCACCTCCTTGGGAGCAGACGCCGGGATGGATTTTTTGCGCTCGTCAAGCTGGCGTTGAACCAGCGTAACAGCGTCAAACGACTTTGCGGCCGAGTCCATCCAATCGCACAGCTGGCGCGAGAGATTGAGCTGGTCAGAATAGTCCACCGCCGTCATGCTCACGCGCGGGTCGGGCAGTACATCGAGTTTCTGCCGGTACGTATTCCCCTCCACGGTAAGAACCAAATCGTATTTACCGGGAGCCACCAGAGGCCCCGGCGGCTGGAATCGAGGAGTCGCGCCGGGTACAGCATGATCCGGAAGCGAGTATTCCGTATAAGCAAGTCGTTCCCCAAAGTACCCGTACGGAAGTGCAACAGGGTGTGGATACCGGAGATCCCAAAGGAAACGATTGATGCCCGCCGCAATGGGCAGCGCCGCCGGAGGATAGAACCAGAACTCCGGAACGTTGGCGGGTAACGTGGACTCTTTCGCAGGCACGTTGGAAAAATGCGCAACTCTCGTTCCTCGCGAATCCAAAACATCCAGCGTGATTTCGCCTTTGGGAGGCGGGTTGAAAAGATAGTACAGAAGCGCACCATCGGGAGGATTCTGCGCCAAGGGGGTGCCGGGCTGTAGCGGCGTGTCGGGATCATTGTCCCAACGCGCGCGAATAGCCGCAGTAGGCGCAAAGAAGCGAACTGGTGTGCCGACAACGTCGGAGCTGATCTGCCGCAGCGGCGAGATGTCGTCGAGAATCCAGAGGCCGCGCCCAAACGTTGCGGCAACAAGATCGGCGCCGTGAATCGTCAGATCGCGAACCGAGGCGGTGGGAAGATTCAGTTGCAGCGGCTGCCAGTGATCTCCGGAGTCGAAGGAAGCATAGACGCCAAATTCGGTGCCCGCGAAAAGCAGTCCCTTGCGCACCGGATCTTCACGAATCGCCCGGGCAATGCCAAAGTCAGGAATGCCGGTGACGATTTTCTCCCAGGCCTTGCCGCCATCGCGCGTGCGGAAGAAATAGGGATGATCATCACGGCGGGCAAAGATCGCAGCGTAGGCGGTATTTGCGTCATGCGGGGACGCCTCGATGGCGTTGATGGTGGAACGCTCTGGCAGGCCGGGAGGAGTGACGTCGGTCCAGCTAGCGCCATCATGCGAGATGTGAATCAGCCCGGTGGCGCTGCCCACCCAAATCAGATTCGCGTCAAGCGGAGAAGGCGCGATGGTTTGCAGGGCGTCACGTGCGGGAGCCTGGGCGTCCAGATCATCGTCGTCACCGGCGTCATCGGAATCCAAATCATCTTTCGACGGGACGTGACCACCAGCCGCGCCCTTTGGAGTTTGCGGCGGAGTCTCACCTGCTTTCGTAGTCAAATCACCACTGATTTCTTTCCAAGTAAAGCCGCCGTCATTCGTCTTCAGCACGAACTGAGAACCGTAATAGAGAGCGTGAGAATCGCGTGGAGAAAAAACCAGCGGCGTTTCCCAGGCAACGCGATAGTTCGCCGGCGGCACGAACAACGTGAGCAGTTGGCCCGTGGAACGATCGCGACGAAGGACCGTGCCATACCAGCCAACCGAATAAACGAAGTTCGGATTGGCGGGATCAGGAGCAATGAAGCCGCTCTCAAATGCGCCGCTGGGGAACCAATCGCGATAACTGATCTGCCCGAAGTCCGAACGAAATGGCACTACCACGGAACCGGAGTCCTGCTGCGGCGCATACAAACGGTACGGGAAAAAATTGTCAGTGGAGACGCGATAGAATTGCCCCGTGGGCTGATTGAACCAGCTGTTCCAGATCTTGCCTCCGTCGAGCGTAACGACGGCGCCTTGATCCGTGCCCATGATGATTCGATTGGTGTCTTCGGGGGCGATCCACAGCACGTGATCATCTTCGCCGCTGGGCGTACCCTTCCATGCCACGAAGGTGTGCCCTCCATCGGCAGAACGGTACGTGGATGTTTGCATCACGTACACCACATCGGCATTCCTGGGGTCGCTATATACACGGCCAAAATATTCACTGCCGAGGATTCGCGGATCGTCCGTGATCTTCTGCCAATTGGCGCCGGCATCGTCGGAACGAAAAAGTCCCTGGCGCATCAGCGCAAATACGCGGTTCGTCAAGGGAGCAGGAGCGACAGCCAGACCGATGCGGCCGCGGCGTTCCGTGGGCAGCCCTTTCTCCGCGAGCGGTGACCAGGTTTCCCCAGCGTCGGTAGATTTCAGAATCGTGGTGTCTATACCTTCCGGGGGTTTTTCTCCTCGATCTGGAGTTATGGGACGAATGACCGCATACAGGATTCTCGAGTTCGAAGGATCGAAGCACAGTTCAGTGGCGTTTGTGCGATCATCTTTGAAAAACACCTTGCGCCACGACTTGCCTCCATCGGTGCTCTTGTATATTCCGCGTGATTCACTCGGCGCGTATCCGCCCATCGCCGCAACGTACACGGTATCGGCATTGTGTGGATCAACAAGCAGCGATGGAATTGTGCGCGAATCCCGGATTCCGATGTTAGACCAAGTGGCTCCGGCATCGCTGGACTTCCACACGCCGTTGCCGGGCGTTTGTTCTCCCGTCGCCACATAGATCGCGTTCGGGTCCGACGGCGCCACGACCAGATCGCCTATCGACGCGACATGCGCTTCGTCGAAAATGGCACGCCACGTCACGCCTCCGTTCGTGGTCTTCCACACGCCCCCGCCAGGCGTTCCCATGTAGTAAGTTTTGGGGTCGCCGGCAATACCCGACACGGCGGTTACCCGGCCGCCACGGTAGGTCCCGATCAGCCGCCAGGAGAGTCCGTGCAGAAGATCGTCAGAGAGTTGCTGGGCGCAAATCGGCACAGCAAGAAGAATTGACAAAAATACGAAACACGCGGGAAAACGAATTGCAGTATGGTGGTGCCGAGGGCGGAGCACTTGCGGCATTGGGTCTCCCGGAAACAGTGGAGTGTAACATGGGGCGTCGCACTGGGGCCAAGCAGCGTAGCGGCTAGAAGCAAAAGGGGTTAAAGATGAATGTCAAGGAAGTACACGAGTTCATGATCAAGGAACAGCTGGCCGTGCTCTCTACTGTCACTGACAGCGGGCAACCGCAGGCCGCATTGATGGGAATGGCCGTGACACCACCATTGGAAATCATTTTCGACACGGTGAAGAGTTCGCGAAAATATCCCAACTTGAAGAAAAATCCGCGCGTCGCCTGGGTGGTTGGCTGCACAACGGAAGTTTCCGTGCAATAGGAAGGGCTCGCTGAGGAGTTAGCCGGAGAAGAACTGTCTAAGTACAAGAAGATATATTTCGCGACATTTCCGGATGGACCTGTTCGAGAGAGTCGGCCGGCATTACCTATTTTGTCGCGCACCCGACGTGGGTCAGGTACAGCGATTACAATCCAGACAGCAGACGCATTGAAGTGCAAAAGTTCTCGAGCACGCAACCTTCGCAAACAGTGTAAGGCTAGAGTTCGCGCAGCGCGGTGGCGACCGGCAGACTGGCGGCGCGGACGGCCGGAAGCAAACCACCCACAACTCCCATCACAAGCGCGAAGATGACGCCCTTGACGAGAAGTTCCGGCGTAATTTTAAACGCGAAGGCCAGGTTGGAGAACGTCTGGAAATTCATGGTGCTGGTGGTCAAGCCGTTCAGCGGAAGAACCACCAGGCATCCGATGACGCCGCCGATGAATGAGATTAGCAGCGCTTCCACCAAAAATGAAAAGACCACGGAATACGCGTTGAATCCAAGAGCGCGCATCGTGGCAATTTCCCGGCCGCGTTCCGCGACGGCAGAGTACATGGTGTTGAGAGCGCCGAAGACCGCCCCGATGGCCATGATCGCGGCGACGAGCCCACCAAGGACCGTGATCAAGGTTGTCATGGTGGTGGATTGCTTGGCGTAGTAGTCGATTTCGCGTGTCACGTCCACATTCAGGCGCGGATCCGACGTAAGAGAATCCTTGAGCGCCTGGAACGAACTTGGCGACTCGAGATGAACGGTGGCAGACTGAAAAATATTACTCGGGCGCTTCAGAATGTCGTTGAGCACCCGGCTGTCGGTCCATATTTCAGAGTCAAACGCGGAACCGTTAGCGTCGAATACTCCCACGACCTCCCAGTGGCCGCCGGCCATGTCGATTTTATTCCCGACCGTAAGACCGGAGTAAGTCTTGGAAGCGTTTTTGCCCACCACAATTTCCGACATGCCAGGATTGAACATGCGGCCTTGCGACATTTTCACGAACTTGCGAATTTCAAGCACGTTCGGCGACACCCCACGAATCTGCACATTCGCATCGGTGCCGGTGCTGATCAGAGGGATGGGCATCACACCCACCACGTCCTGGGTGATCAGCGGACCATTCGAACCCCGCGCAATCCCCGGAGCGTCCTGAATCACCTTGATGGAATCCAGCGTGATGCCGCCCATCATTTCCGAAGAAGAGCCGGCGCGCATTACCAGCGCATTATCGGCGGAGCCGGAAGCGACGAGTGTAGCCTTGAAGCCGCGGGCTAGCGAGAGCATGGCCACGAAGACGCCCACGGTACCCGCGATGCCCAGCACGGCAACGATCGTCGACGTCCAACGCGCACGAACACTGCGCACGTTGTAGATGAGAGGAATTGCCATCTTCAAACCCTCCGCAGTGCGCTAGCAACGCGCATGCGCATCGCCAGAATGCCGGGAACGATGCCACTGATCAGCCCGACCAGCACGGCAAGAATCAGCCCAAACCCAAGCATCACCTTGGATAGCACCAGGCTGGGCAGCAAACCGTTGAGAGCCTTCGCGAGGCCAGGGACCGCCACCCAGGCCAGCAGCAGACCGAGAACCCCGCCGATCAGCGCGATCGCCAAGGATTCAGCAAGAACGAAGAATAATACTGCGCGATCTGAATAACCGATGGCTTTGAAGACCGCGAGTTCAGAGGTGCGCTCGCGAACAGAAATGGCCATGGTGTTGCCGGTGACGAGCAACAGCGTAAAGAACACCACAGTGCCGATGCTCACGATCAGGAATTGGATATTGCCAAACTGCTTCACCCAGTTGGCCGCGAACGCTGATTCGGTTTCGGTCTTGGTTTCATAGGGGGAGTTGGCGAATTCCGCGTCGATCGCTTTGGAAACGCGCACCGCGTCGTCGGGACTGTCCAGCTTCAGGACGAACCAGCCGATCTGGCCTTTCACGGCCTGCGGAATTCTTTCCTCAAAATAGTCCCACTGGAACCAGAACTGGGTTTCGTCGTCCTGGGGGCGCTTGCCGTGGTAAATACCGTCTATATTGAATTCCCAGGACCCGCCACCGTACAGAGTGGTCTTGATGGGGATGCGATCCCCGATCTTCCAATGAAACCGTTCCATGGTCTTGGCGCCGACGATCGCGCCCTCGCGATCCTTCACGAAGGCATTCCACTGATCATCGGGAACAATCAGTTCAGACACCACCTGGCGCTGGTTCTCCGGATCGATGACGAACTGCGGAAAGAAATTCTTTTCGTCCTTGTAGATGCCGCCAAACCAGTTGTTGTGCGTGATGTATTTCACTCCCGGGATGCGCAGGATCTTGTCGCGGTGAGCCAACGGCATCAGATTGATGATGGACGTGCGGTTGATGATCACCAGGCGATCGGCGCCGGCGACGTCAGCGCCGCGGCCAAATGCGTCTTTGACAACCGCGAGAAATGCGAACAGGAACAACGCGACCGCAAACGAGCCGATTGTGAGCAATAGCCGAACCTTCTTGCGCAACAAATTGGCGAAGATAATGCGTGCGAATTTCATGCGTAACTCCCGGCTGGCGAAGCCTGTGACATTTTGCCTTCCACCAAAACTCCCTTGTCGAGATGCAGCGTGGTATGGGCGCGTGCGGCGACCAGCGGATCGTGCGTCACCATCAGCACCGTCTTATTGTGATGCGCCACCAGTTCCTCGATAATCGCCATGATTTCCCCGGCGCTCTTGCGATCCAAGTCACCCGTCGGTTCGTCGCACAGCAGAAACGTGGGGTCAGACACAATGGCTCGTGCAATCGTGACGCGCTGCTCCTGTCCGCCGGAAAGTTGCCGCGGGAAGTGATGCATGCGGTCGGCCAGTCCAACAATCGAGAGCGCCGTCTCGACGTGCGTGCGACGCTCGGCTCTTGGAAAGCTTGGTCAGCAACAGCGGCAGTTCGACGTTTTGAAACGCATTCAGCACTGGAATCAGGTTGTACATCTGGAAGATGAAGCCAACGTGCCGGGCGCGCCATTGCGTCAAGTTGCTCGCGGACATGTGCGTAACCTCGTCGCCCGCCACGGTAATGCTCCCGCGCGTGGGAACATCCAGCCCGCCTAGCAGGTTGAGCAGCGTCGTCTTCCCGGAACCGCTGGGTCCCATGAAGGCCACAAACTCGCCCTGATCCACGTCCAAGTTCAGGCCCTGCAGGACATGGATCTCCTCCCCGGCGCGTTTATAGGTTTTGTCGAGATCGCGAACCTTGATCAGGCTTTTGCCGTTGCTGCTACCGTCGACTTTAACCATTTTTCAAGACTCCTATTGTTTTAGCTGTACTGCTTGACCGTCGCTGAGACCCTCGGGACCCTTTACAACCACTTGCGCGCCCGGCTGAATGCCCGCCAGGATTTCCACGTCCGAGCCACGCGCAGGACCAACCGTTACGGCGTGGCGCTGCAAGCTGCCGTTATTCACCACGAAAACGTATTTCGTCGCCCCGTCATTGCGAATCGCCGCTTGCGGTACCATCGCGACGAACGCAGGTTCCTCTGGCTTCCCTTTCGCATTCGCCTTGGGCTTATCCTCCTCATCGAGGAACGTCACCTTCACACCCATGTCAGGGAGAATTCGCGGATCGCTGGCTGGATCCATCAGTTTGACGTGAGAATCATCGGTAAACGAGATACGCACCTTGACGGTAGCCTTCTGCCGGTCCGCAGTGGGAATCACCGTTCGAACCTTGCCGGGAAAAGTTGCGTCGGGATACGCGTCCAGGACCGCGTTGACGGCCTGGTTGGCCTTGACCTTGGCGATGTACGACTCGCTCACATCCACTTCAATTTCGTTCGAGTGCAGGTTGACGATTGTGGCGATGCCCGTTCGCGTGAACCCGCCACCCGCAGAAACCGGCGAGACCATTTCTCCGACTTGCGCGTCTTTGGAAACCACGATGCCGGCAAACGGGGCTTTGATGGTGCAATTGTCCACCGCCTGCTGCTGCTCGCGGATCCTTGCTTCCGAACCGTCCACTTGTCGTTTGGCCAGCGAAATTTTCGCCCGCAGACTGTCGGCCGTCATCTCCGCAGTGTCCACGGCCTGTTGGGTCTGAACGCCCGCCTTCAAGAGTTCCTGCGCGCGACGAAGTTCGATTTGCGCGTTGTGGAGCTGCACTTCGAAGTCCGCGATAGCCGCCTGTGAAGAATCGCGATCGGCTTTGGCCGCGTCGAGGGCGCGGACAACGTCGGAATCGTCCAGCGTGGCGAGGAGTTGGCCGTCGGCAACCCTGGTACCCTCATCGAAGAACACACCAGTCACGCGTCCGGTGATTTTGGCGGCGATCGTGGCTCGTTGACGCGGCGTCAGGTATCCGCTGGCGTTGAGTACTCCGGAAGGTCCCGTCGCTGGCTTAACCGCGGCAGCCACTTCCACCTCCGGCTTGCGGTTGCGGAAAGCGAATGAGGCTGCCGCAAGGAATGCCAGCAGAACAATTGGGACGGAGGCCCAAAAAACGCGCTTGCCAGTCCCGGAATTCTTGCGTTTTCCATCCTGAATACGCAGGGAGGACAAGTCTGGCCTGGCTGTTTCCTGTTGCGTCGCCATTGGGGCGCCTGCTCCTTAAATGTGGAAGGTCTCCGTCAGTAGATACGTACCTGAGCGACTATAAATTTCGATGACCAGAAAGATAGAGGAGGTACACCGTTATTCTAACGGGAATGCGGGTTTTAGGCGAGGGGGCAGGCGGGAAGCCGGGAAGCAGTCAGAGCTTCGGGCCGTGGTGAAAAAACTGGCCAAGCCCAATAGTAAAGATGAAGTTGCCAAAAACGGCGTGGTCAATGGAGGCGAGCAGGAGAGAGCCGGAGCGTTGGTAGGTAAGCGAGAAAAGCAGCCCTCCCAGACAGCACAGACCTACGGCAAGCCAGTTGCCGAATATGATGTGCACAAAGCTAAAGGCCAAGCTGCTGGCCGCAATCATGCCCCGGCCACTTCCAAAAAGAGGCTGGTACCGCTGGAAGAAGAAGGCGCGATACAGGAATTCCTGGGGATATACCGAAAGCAGCGGATACAGCAGCATAATCAGCGCCCAGAAAAGGGGTTGGCGTCTGACCAGCGAAAAAAGGAATTCCGGAGCGAAGATGCGTACTGCCAAGCCCAAAAGAATCAGCAGGATGACGTCTCTTAAAAGCACCGGCACGAGCTGCGGCCAAATTCCTCGCCATTGAAACAACGTCGCCGAGCGCACGACAGCATTCCGTCGAAGGATCAGGAAGCCCGCCACCGCCGCCACAAGCAGGTAAGGGATGGGAAGATTGGGAATGATCCGGAGGGAGATGAGCAGGGGAGGAACTACAAAGAAGCCAAAAAACTCCAGCATCAGCAGCAGAAACGGCACTAGCAGCCCCCGGGAGCGATCAGTTAGTGGAGTCTTTATCGCTGACTGTTGGATGCTCGTCAAGCGGGATTCGTAGCTCGCTCGGCGCTGTTCGCAGCGTGTTTCGCAGGCTAATCACGGCGGCGTGCGCGTGACGCACCTGAACCTGGATCTCTTCGGCGCACCGCTGATCCTCAGCTGAAAGAGCTGGGAAATCCGCCAGCAATTCCGAATAGCCCAGAATGGCCGTAAGCGGGTTGCTGACTTCATGAGTAGCCCCAGCCGCCAGCCGGCCCAGGGCGGCCAGCTTCTGCGACTGCGCGATTCGATTCTGCACCCCTTGAAGATTTTCGACTGACGTATGCGTGAGGTTCACAAGACGAACGAGTTCCCGCGACAGCAAACTCAGTTTCCAGAAAGCCAACGTCCCGATCAAGAACATCGCCGCAAACACCAGCCGCAACCGAAACGCCGTAATCGCCGGAGGGATTCCCTTTTCGTAATAGCCTACAAAGGCGATCAATGGAAGCGTCAGCACCGCCAGCATGGCGATGCGCGCGGTCCATAGGCTTTGCTTCACCTCACGGTTGGGACGCGGGTCGTCGTGCGGCTGCAGCGCGGGGCCGAAACCGGCGAGATACGTGAACCAAACCGCGGAAAGAAAGAAGCGAGCATCAAAAAAACTGCCGGCGTAATAAACGCCATGATCGATGAGCACGCTGAGCAGCAGATTGCCGACGGCAATCAGGCAAAAGGCAATCAGAAGATGGAGATACAATCGCCGCCACAGTCGATCGTTGCGGTAGGCGAGCACAGCGAGTCCACCAATCAGGATGAAGTGCATAGTTAACGCTAAGACGTAGTAGCGCGGGTTGTACTTGGAGAAGTCCGTTACCACTGCTTGCCACGGCCAGCTGAAATAGCCGTAGAGCGCAAACCACCACAGAGTCAGCAGCGCGAAGTCCAGCCATCGTATTTGCAGATCGCGGCCAGCGCTTGAAGAATGGGGCCGCAAAGCAATCGCCGAGAGAAAAAAAACATGTGCCAGTAGAAAGAGCGTGTCGCCAGGCACTGGGCTGGCCGTGGCAAATTGGCGAACGGAATCGTAGTGGAACCAATAGATTTGTGAAAGCAACATCGTCGCCAGACCTGCGGCAATCAGCTTCCAGAAAAGAGGAAGTAAGCCAGTTCCACGTCGAAGGTTCTCTCCCACAGCCAAAATGGCAATCATCAACAAGGCGCACGGAAACGCGGCGCCCGCTAAGGTCAACGCAAGCGATGGCTTGGCCACCGCCGCCACGCCGAGTTGCAGCAAGAGTACTCCGACACTCATGGCGAAATAGAGCTTGTGACGTGGAAGGAATTTCATGACGCGCCCTCCGCGACAATACCGGACGGGGCCGGCGCGTCAACCGCCGCAGGCACAACCGGGATAACCACCGTAATAAGAGCGCCCCCACTCGCGCGGTTGGCGCAGAAAATCTCGCCGCCGTGCTGCTGCAAGATTCCGTAGCACGTGCTCAGCCCAAGTCCAGTTCCCTTGCCGACGGGCTTGGTTGTGTAGAACGGCTCAAAGACGCGCTCAGGTTCGGCAATACCGTTCCCCGAGTCAGCAAACTCGATGCACAACCCCCGCTCCGAGGGGCGCAAGGAAATCTTTAGGCCCCCTCCTCCAGTGTCTTCGAGGGCATCGATCGCATTGGAAATAATCTGAACAAAGACGTGCAGCAATTGGCTGGAATCTCCTTGAACCAGGGGCGTGGTCCCTTCCTGCTCCACTGCAACGAAAATGTGGGGAAATTTGGCGATGCGGCTCAGGTGCAGCGCGCTCTCGATCAGGGACCGCACTTCAACCGGCGCCAGTTGCAACGGCGTTTCCTGAGCGAAGCGCAGCATGTTTTCCACCAGATCATCGGTGCGCTGCGCATACTGCCCGATTTTTCCGGCCATCGAGCGAATCGGCGGCTCCGTGTTCGGCGGAGAAGTAACTCGGATAATCAGCTCGCGGATGACCGCCATGGCGTTTTTGATCTGCTTGGCAACCTGCGCAACCAATTCACCCAACGAAGCTAGCTTTTGGTTCTGCGTCAACTGGTCCATGAACCGGCTGATGCTGGAATAAGTGTCGGAAAGCCGCTGAAGTGTTCCAATCAACGTGGTAGTCAGCAGGAGTTGCTTGATGGAAAGCAGAAGGGTCAGCAGGAAAATGGTGAGTAGAGTGATCTCCAACCGGAAAACGAAGATCGGCGAAGTGGAAAAGCCTCGCCTCAGGAGCCATATGCCGATCACGGGCGTGGATAAGGTGACCAACATTGCCAGGTGGGATGAAAAAAACGCCAGCCGTCGAGGCGGCTCATGTTCGCCACTCTCCGAAAAGACAGCCTGAGCGTCCTGCGGAACCGAACGGCCTATCCAGATCATGCACACTACGGCAGCGAGCGAAGCGGTCAACGGCACGTCATAGAAGCTACCGGTGTAGTAGACCCCACGGTCGATCGCTGCGTTGGCCACATCCGAAGCAATACAGTAAAGCGCGGCTGCCAGAAAATAGACGCGATAAAGACCGCGCCACGGCCCCTGGGCCCGAAACAGGGCTACAGCAGCCACCAGAACGAAGATTTGATTGCCAACGGCATCGGCAACATTGAAATGAAAATTGTAGAGGTCGATCCCGCCGGGCACCAGGCGGTAGGCAAAAACGCTGAACGCGTACAGATACAGGGAATAAAGAATCAGAATCGATACGTCGAGCAGTCCGAAGGCGCGGAATCGCGAATCGTGTCCTTTGTGCGGTTCCAACGCCAGCGCCGTAGTCAGTGGCAGCAATTTCAAGAAAAGAAGAATATCCGCGGCGGGAATGTCGGGAACCGCCCGGCGAAGCACAATTTCGTACGTGGACCAGAGGCACAAGCCGGCCAACCACATGAAACAGCCGAGCGTCACGAACAACCAAAAACCGCGTACATGCGCATGGCTGCGCTGAAAATTCTGGAATGCCAGAATCGTCGCAGCGGCGATGAGAATGATTTGAATGCCGTCGCCCAGAACAATTAGAAGGTAACTCTTAGGAAGAAGATAAGCAGCCAGTAGGGATAGCGCCGCGACCACGCCGCCAAATATTGAACACACTGTGTATGTGCTGCGGTCAGGGCCGCGGGGATCCGTCGAGGCGACAACAAACGTTTGCCCAGGTTTCATCATCACCGTCAGATCGTTCCGTGCAGTCGGTGCGCCTACGCCTTTGCGGTGCCCGAACTCACCGACAGAATCTGGACGTACAACCTCCAGGCCTGGCAGAGCGAGGACACGTTCCTCCTATTCTGGGGACTTTTGCGTTGGCAACTGAGCGAATCTTGGGTAAGTACACCGAAAGGGTACACCGGCAGGGGCTGCCACCCTGCTCTCTTGGCCACTCGAAAGCGTGACCGGAAAGGGTTAACACCGCCGTGTCAGGTGCACTTGTAAAATTTCCTGGTGGTAAGGGAACGTATTGACTTAAGCTCGTGGTTCGCTCGCCTCGAAGCCCTACATCACAGACCATAAGAGACCCCATGGCATAGCGTACTCGCAAACGCAACCATCCTAGAGCATCCCGCAAACCACGAACCCGTCGAAATCGATCTCTACGGCCAGGTCAATGGGGAGTTCATTAACGGCCACCAGTACAGCGGCTCGGGAGGGCAGTTTGATTTCGTCCAGGGAGCCTCGTTCTCCAAGGGCGGAAAGTCTTTCATCGGACGGAAATCGTCCGCGAAGAATGGCACGATTTCGAGCATCGTACCAAACGTGCATATGGCCACGGACACGCGCATGGACGTGGAACACATCGTAACGGAATTTGGCATGGTGAACCTGCGAGGCCGATCGACGCGGGAACGCGCCTTAGCACTGATCGCGATTGCGCACCCGAATTTCCGTGCAGAACTGACTAGACACGCGAAATCAATCAACCTGATCTCTAAGGGATTCCCCGTATATTTCGGAAATTGTTACAAACTTTTGCACCCACCCATCGGCCCACAGCATCCTTGTGTGTGTAGAGCTCGCTCTTGCACTACTTGACAGATGTTGTTGGAAAGAATAGAAAGAGACTCTGCGCAAGTGATCCCGTCTTACCGAAGGGGGGACCATGGAAGCGTCTCGTCGGGATTTCCTGAAACTAGCCACCATTGGTGGGACTGCCGCTGCTGTACTTGGATTTGACGTCCAGCCGGCCAGGGCAGAGCTGCGCGTCCTGAAAATTGCACGGGCCAGCGAAACCCGATCCATCTGTCCGTATTGCGCTGTGGGATGCGGCACCATCATCTACACCATTGGGGACAAGGCGAAGAACGTCACCGCCCAAGTGATACATGTGGAGGGCGACCCGGATCACCCCACCAACCGCGGCACCCTTTGCCCCAAGGGCTCTTCTCTACAACAGGACATTCTGAATGAACGACGGCTGCTGAAGCCGCAAGTGCGGCGACCCGGCGGGACGGATTGGGAGGATATTTCCTGGGAGCAGGCGCTGGAGGAAATCGCGCAAAAGGTAAAGAAGGCCCGGGACGACACATTTATTGAGAAGGATGCACAGGGCCATACCGTCAACCGGCTCGAATCGATCGCCTGGACAGGCGGCTGCACGGATACAAATGAGTTCAATTTCCTGGTCGTGAAGGCGATGCGCGCACTCGGGGTCGTGCATATAGAAAATCAGGCCAGGGTTTGACACGGCCCAACGGTCTCAGGTCTGGGACCATCCTTCGGACGCGGGGCAATGACCAATGGCTGGGTCGACATCAAGAATGCCGACATCATTCTGGTCATGGGAGGGAATCCGGCCGAGAACCATCCCTGCGGATTCAAGTGGGCGATGGAGGCCAAGCGCAACCGGAATGCCAAGCTCATTTCGGTGGATCCTAGGTTTACACGAACGTCTGCTGTATCGGATCTGTTCTGCCAGCTTCGCGCAGGATCAGACATTGCTTTCATGGGCGGGATGATCAGCTATGCGATTGAAAACAATCGCATCGCCAAAGACTATCTCCTGAATTACACGAATGCGGCGTTCATTGTGAAGGAAGGTTTCAAGCTCCCGGAGGATGGCCTGTTTTCTGGGTTTGATGAAAAGACCCAGACCTACGACAAGGCAACCTGGAATTACGCCGGGACTGGCCAAGCGGGAGGCAAGGACGCGGCCCAAGGCTACACGCTGGGCGCCGCCGCACACCCTCCGAGCGGGGGAGCGCCGCCACCTCCGAGCTTGCCGCAAACCGTCGAATACGACCTCACGTTGCAAAACCCGAACTGTGTATTTCAGTTGCTGAGAAAACACTATTCGCGCTACACGCCGGAAATGGTGGAGCGCATCACAGGAGTTCCCAAGGCGCAATTCGTTAAGGCTGCCGATCTGTTCACCTCCGTACGCAAAGACGGCGAGACGAAAAAGGCCGGGACGATTCTGTATGCCGTCGGATGGACACAGCACACCTCCGGCACGCAGATGGTGCGCACCGCCGCGATTCTGCAGCTCGTGCTAGGAAACGTTGGCCGAGCCGGTGGCGGGGTGAACGCCCTACGCGGGCATTCCAATATCCAGGGCGCCACGGACATGGCTGGCATCTTCGACAATCTTCCTGGCT
This sequence comes from Candidatus Acidiferrales bacterium, assembly GCA_963735825.1. Classification (GTDB taxonomy): domain Bacteria; phylum Acidobacteriota; class Terriglobia; order Acidiferrales; family UBA7541; genus Acidiferrum. The sequence goes on along the minus strand of CAVTMR010000003.1, from coordinate 489,199 downwards.
ACCTGAAGGTGCCCATTCCGTCGGACACCTCGTTTGAAGCGTATGCAACGCGAATCACGCCGACGACTTCCAAACCCGCTCCGTGGGAGTCTTTTAACTATTGGGGAAATACGCCAAAGTTTGCCGTGAGCTTTCTGAAAACGCTCTATGGTGATGCGGCCACGAAACAAAACAACTGGGCTTTTGACTATCTGCCGAAGGTGGACCGGAACTACTCCTGGACGTACATCTGGGACGACATGTACAACGGCAACGTCAAGGGACTGTTCGCGTTCGGAATGAATGGCGTGGCGATTGGACCTGATTCGAAGAAGAACATTAACGCGCTGAAGAAGGCGGAGTGGCTGGTGGTGGGAGAGATCTATCCGGATGAGACCAGCGAATTCTGGAGAGCTCCGGGCATTACCAAGGACGAGATGAAGCAGATTCAGACCGCGGTGTACCGCTTGCCGTGTGCTGGATTCGCGGAGAAGGATGGATCGTTCACCAACTCCGGACGGTGGCTGGTGTGGAAAAATGCGGCCGTTCCACTGCCCGGGGAATGCCGGCTGGACCAAGCGATCCTGGCGCAAATTTTCCTCAAGGTTCGCGACCTGTACAAGAAGGATGGCGGAAAATTCCCCGACGCCATTTTGAACCTCACATGGAATTACACGACTCCCTTCAGCCCATCGCTGGCCGAGGTGTTGAAAGAGATCAATGGCAAGGCGCTGGCCGACCTGGAAGACCCGGCGACGAAGCAGCAGATCAAGAAGGGGCAGCAATTGCCCGGTTTCGCATGGTTGAAGGATGACGGAACAACTACGTGCGGCAACTGGATTTACAGCGGTTCGTACACCGAAACAGGAAACCAGACGGCGCGGCGCGATCCATCCGATCCTTCCAACATGGGAGTGCATCCAGGCTGGGGATGGTCGTGGCCAGCAAATCGGCGCATCCTGTACAACCGCGCGTCCTGCGATCTGCACGGCAAGCCATGGGACATTTCGCGACCGCAAGTCTGGTGGAACGAGGACCAGCAGAAGTGGGTGGGGAACGATGTGCCGGACTTTAAGGCAGATTCCAACCCAAAGGATCACATGGGCCCGTTCATCATGAACCCGGAAGGAGTCGGCCGGCTGTTCGGGCCGCTGGCGGCGTTTGCGGACGGTCCGTTCCCGGAGTTCTACGAACCAGCCGAAAGTCCGCTGGCCAACTTGCTGCATCCACAGCAATCGATCAATCCCGTGGTGAAAAAATTCAAGACACCCGACGACAAGTTTGGGACGGTGAGCCAAGGATTCAACATTGTTTGCACGACCTACCGGCTGACCGAGCAGTATCACTACTGGACCAAGAACAATCCGATGAACGTGCAACTGATACCGGAGCCGTTCATCGAGATTCCGGTAGAACTGGCGGACGAACTGGGAATCCGCGGGGCAGAAAAGATCAAGGTTAGCAGTGCGCGGGGAACTTATATCGCCAAGGCGTTTGTGACGCGGCGCATCAAGCCGATGATGATCGACGGCAAAAAGACCTACCAGATCGGGCTGCCCATTCACCAGGGCTTCCGGGGAATCGTTGAGGACGAAGATCGAGACTCGCGAACGCTGGCGAATCTGTTGACTCCGGCGGTCGTCGACCCCAATGCGTTCACGCCCGAGTTCAAAGGCTTCCTAGTCAAAGTGGAAAAAGCATAGGGTACAAAGATGAGCCAGGCGACACTCCGCATTCAGAAAATGTCAGCGCACGCCGGCAGCATTCCGGGTGAGGACACTCAACGACTGCCCACAGTCGCCAAACTCATTGACACAACGACGTGCATCGGTTGCAAAGCGTGCGAAGTGGCTTGCATGGAGTGGAATGACCTGCCGTTTGGGAAGACCGTGTTTGACAACTCCTACCAGACGATGCCGGACACCCGCTGGAATTATTGGAATCTGATTCTATTCAACGAACACGAGCGAGAGAACGGTGACATGATGCTGCTGATGCGCAAGCACCAGTGCATGCACTGCGCCGAGCCAGGATGCCTGGAGGCTTGTCCCGCAGACGGCGCGATTGTCCAGTACACGAATGGCGTCGTTGACTTTCAACAGGATCATTGCATCGGCTGCGGGTATTGCATCACGGGATGCCCGTTCAATGTTCCCAAGCTGAACAGCGTTACCAAGCGCGTCTACAAGTGCACGCTTTGCACCGACCGCATCAGCGAAGGACTGGAGCCAGCTTGCATTAAATCCTGCCCAACGGGTTGCCTGCATTTCGGAACCAAGGAAGATATGCTGCAACTCGCGGGCGAGCGGGCAACACAGTTGCGCGATCATTTCGGTTACGACAAAGCTGGCGTTTACGACCCGCCCGGCGTTGGCGGCACCGGCGTGATTTATGTTTTGCACGACGCCACCAAGCCTGAGTTGTACGGTGGACTGCCCAGCAACCCCACCATTCCGCTCGCCGTAAGACTTTGGAAGAAGCCGCTGAAGTGGCTGGGCAATCTCGCGATTGTCGGAGGACTGGTCGGTCTCTTCGTCCACTACCTCAGATTCGGCCCTAAAGCGCGCGAGGACGAAGACATTACAGGAGTACAGCCATGACCCACCCGGAACAGATCGTCCCCCACGGTCACGTGCTGCGCTACAACTTCCGGGAGCGGCTGAACCATTGGGTCGCCGCGGGTTCCTATCTCTATCTGATGTTGACCGGACTGGCCTTCTGGTCTCCCTGGTTGTTCTGGATCGCTGCCATCTTTGGGGGCGGGCCGGTCTCTCGCATGCTTCATCCGTGGGTTGGCTTGATTTTCACCGGAGCGGTGACCTACATGTTTGGGATGTGGAAAAAGCAGATGCGATTCACGGAAGTCGACCGGCAATGGTGGAAATCGCTGCACTACTACATCACCAATGAGGACGATAAAATGCCGCCGGCGGGCCGCTACAACGCCGGGCAGAAATTATTGTTCTGGAGCTTCTTCTTTGGCGCGCTGGTTTTGTTCCTGTCGGGATTGGTGCTGTGGTTCACGGATTACTTGCCATGGAGCCTGCGCTGGCTCCGCTATATCGCCGTGATTCTCCACCCCGCCGCCGCCCTAGTGACCATCGGCAATTTCATGATTCACGTGTACATGGGCGTGTTCGCCGAGCGCGGGGCTTTTGGCTCGGTTATTCGGGGCAACGTTTCCATGGCCTTCGCAAAGAGGTATCATCCCGGCTGGTACGAAGAGATCGTCGACGCTGACACCCAGAAATGACTTTTCTCGCGGCCGGGAAAGTAAACTATCGCGCCCGCATCGCGCGCGCCGAACTGTTGTCCTCGCGGCATCCTTTTGCCTCCGAAGTCCTCACCTTTTACGGCAAAATCGCCTCCTTCCAAAAAGAACTTTACGATTCCCTCCCGAAACTATGGGGCAAGCAGCGCGTAGCTCCGCCGAATGGATCGCTTCGCGCGGAAATCAATCTGCCCATCCTGGTTCAACCGTTCGCCGCGTTTCTCTCGGTCATTGAAGCGCACGCCCCACGCCCGCTCGCGGCCCAAGCCGATTATCTGAAAGAGCAAGGAACCAACGCGTGGGCCACTACACTCGAAACATTCTGGAAGGCTGGCCTGGAGGAGTGGCCCGACGGCGAGAACCTCGACGCGGAGCATGCCCCGGATCCTCTCAAGGAGTTTCTTGCACGCGCGTTTTTGCAGCCCTATGCCGAATTCGTCGTCGCCGCCATGCTTCCCCCAACTCTGCTGATGACCACTTGCCGCTGCCCGCGCTGCAATTCCCTTCCCTTGCTCGGAATCTTGCGGCAGGAGGGGGACGGAGGGAAACGGTATCTGCAGTGCTCTTTTTGTTCCCAGGAATGGGAGTTTCGCAGAATCTTTTGCGCCAAGTGCGGCGAAGAGCGCGAAGACAAATTGCCGGTATATATTGCCGAACTGTTTCCACATGTTCGCGTGGAAAGTTGTGAGACCTGCAAACACTTTCTTCGGACCTTCGATTTGACCAAGGATGGAAATGCCGTTCCCCTCGTCGATGATTTAGCCGCGTTGCCGCTCAGTTTCTGGGCCGAGGAACAGGGCTATCAACGAATCCAGGGGAATCTGTTGGGGACATAGCGCGCGACGTGCACAACGCCAGGCCGGCGAAGTGGGATTCAGAGTTTCCGGATTGCTGAACAAAATGGAAGAGGAGAAAACCGAATGAAAATTCTCGGATTCGTGTTTTTGTTGCTTACCCTGTGCGTTGTGACGGTTCGTGCGCAATCCACCGCGCCGTCTGCGCCGCTGATCGTGATTCGCGCTGGGGTTTTGATCGACGGTCAGAGCGATGCGCCGAAGCAGCATCAGTTAATTTTTGTTCGCGGCGAGCGCATTGAGAAAATCACCGATGGCTCGGCGGCCATACCTGCCGGTGCGAAGGTTCTCGATCTCTCCAACTCTACGGTTCTTCCCGGCCTCATCGATTCGCACACCCACCTATTCCTCTGGGGAGAAGATCCGGCCCAAGGCGGATACGACGCCAACATTCTGAAAGCGGGAATAGCGTTACGTGCTGCCCGCGCCACCTACGCGGCGAAGCGAGCACTGGATCAGGGTTTCACTACCCTTCGCGACCTGGAGACCGAGGGCGCCGGATACGGCGACGTCGAAATCAAGCAAGCCATTGAAGAAGGCACCATTCCCGGGCCACGCGTGTTTGGCGCGACGCGCGCCATTTCCAGCACCGGCGGCTATCCCCTGGAAGGCTACGCGCCCGAACTTCAGATGCCCAAAGGCGTGCAAATCATCGATGGGCCGGTGGAAGCACGAAAAGCGGCGCGCGAGCAACTAGACCATGGCGCCGACTGGATCAAGGTGTACATGACGCACCGCTCATGGGTAGACAAACAAGGCAACCTGGTATCCCAGCCGACTCTCACCGTGGAAGAACTGAAAGCAATCGTCGACGAAACACACGGCTGGGGAAAGAAGGTGGCTTGCCATGCGTACAACGGAGAAGGATTGCAGCGCGCGCTGGACGGAGGTTGCGACTCGATCGAGCACGGATTGGACATGAGCGACGCGCAGATTGCGCAAATGGCCAAGCAAGGAACCTGGTATTGCCCGACCATTTCCGTGTATTTCCTCGACTGGGAGCCGGCCGATACGCCGGGAGGAAAGAGAGATCGCGCGCGAGCCAGGCTGCACGAAACGAGCTTTCGCAAAGCACAGAAAGCCCATCTGAAGATTGTGTTTGGAACGGACATGGGGGGAATTCCCTGGCAGCAGCCGATCGCGCAGGAATTTTCTCGCATGGTCGAGCAGGGCATGGCGCCGATGGATGCGATTCAGTCGGCAACCTCCCGCGCGGCGGAAATGCTGGATCGTAAGGGTGAGTTGGGCGCGTTGGCGCCGGGAGCATACGCAGACATCGTGGCGGTAAGCGGCGACCCGTTGAAGGGTATCGAAGAATTGAAGAACGTGAAGTTTGTGATGAAAGGCGGCGTGACCTACAAGGACGAAATCAGCGCGAAGTAGCCGGAAACTCGCCTAGCGCTTCGCGGAAAGCGCTTGCCACGCTTTATGCAGCAGGCTTTCCAGCGTCAACGCATCGTGCGTCTCGCTACCTTGAGGAGGACTGGCAACAAAGGAAGGCGCAGCCGGCCACGAACTCCCCGACGGGTTCAGGCCGGAATTGCTTCGCGGTCCCTCACTGCTTCCGTACATGATCCGGGCAAAGCTTACATTGGACATGAATATCTCCGTCCGCATAGCGCGGGTATTGGTTCATTGTGCGCTGGATTCGAAGAAAAGAGACTCCGGCAAGGTGCGACGGCGTGAATCAGTAACTGTCCAATCGGGCAGGTCTGTTAGAATGCATCGACGACGGAGGAGAACCTCAAATGGCTGAGCAGCAGAATTATTCGAATCACGTGAGATGGGTACCACTGTTCCATTTTTTCGTGTTGCCGGTATTGCTCGCTAATTTTTTCACATCCGTCTTTCGCTGGAGGGTTTTGGGCTTTTCCTGGGGCTGGATGATCGGCATGCTGACGGCCTTGGCCCTGTTCATACTCGCAGTTTTCGCGCGGACGTTTGCGCTGAAAGTGCAGGATCGCGTCATCCGCATGGAAGAGCGCCAGCGCTGCGAGCGGCTCTTGCCCACGGAATTGAAATCTCGCATTGAAGAGATTACCCCAGATCAGTTTGTGGCCTTCCGCTTCGCAAGCGACAGCGAACTGCCTGGGCTCGTCAATAAGGTTCTGGCGGACAAGATCAGCAACAGGAAGACCATCAAGCAAATGGTGAAGACCTGGCGCGGCGATTACCTGCGAGCCTGAGCAACGCGCATTCCCTAGAAAATACTCTGGACCACGCCGGCCTCGGCGCGCACGGCGGCTCCGTTAATCGCCACCGATTGCGTGCTGGCAACAAATGCCACCACCGCGGCAATCTCTTCCGGTGTTTCAAAGCGCTTCAGCAGCGATGTCGGACGAATAGTGGCGAAAAACTGCTTCTCCACTTCCGCCGCTGAAATAGCCTGCTGCCGGGCCATGTTTTGCACAAATTCGCTGGCACCTTCTGATGCCGTGGGACCCACCAACACCGAGTTCACGGTCACGCCGGTGGCGACCACGGTCTGCGCCACGCCGCGGGCGATGGCCACTTGCGCGGTCTTGGTCATGCCGTAATGAATCATTTCCGTGGGAATCTGCTGCCCGGACTCGCTGGAAATAAAAATCACGCGTCCCCAGTTCTTCTCCAGCATTCCCGCCAAATAGTGGCGCGTCAAGCGGACGCCGCTGAGCACATTAATTTCGAAAAAGCGCAGCCAATCGGCATCGGGGATCTCCAGAAACGGTTTGGCCTCGAAAATGCCGAGATTGTTTACCAGGATATCGGCTTCCGGAATCTGTTTGACAAAGGCATTGACGCCGGCAGCGGTGCCCAGATCGGCTGCGACGCCAATTAACTCCGCGCCCTTCATGCGCTGGCGGATTTTCTCGACGGCTGTGGTGACGCGCGCCTCCGTGCGGCCGTTAATCACCACGCGCGCGCCCTCTTGCGCCAGCACGGCGGCGATCGCGAATCCGATGCCGGCGGTGGAGCCCGACACTACGGCTAGCTTCCCACGTAAACCGAGGTTCATGCGTTGTCCCCTTGCGTGGATTTCTTTGAGAAGACAGTTTATGGCGCGGTTTTGAATTTTGCGAGCGAAGAAGCGGCGTTTTCGATCTCCGCGATCTCCTCTGCGGTGAGCGGGAATTCTCCGGCGCGGAACACGCCCTCCGCTTGTTTGGCGTTGCGCGCACCAACAATGGCGCCCGTAATCGCTGGATTCCGTAGAACCCATGCGATCGCCACCTCGCCGGCATTCCGGCCATGGCGCGCGCCGATCTTCTTCAGCACTTCCACTAATTCCAGGTTCTTGGAAAGTTTAGGCTCCTGGAATTCAGGGTTGCGGCTACGGAAGTCGTCCCGGGGCAGAGCCGCGGCCCGTTCGCGAGTCATCGCGCCCGTCAGCATTCCGGAAAACATGGGAGCGTAACTGATGACACCGATTCCCTGCTGCAAACAGTAGGGCAGCGTTTCTGCTTCCACCTGTCGGCGCAGGATGGAATAGGGCGGCTGCAGCGAAGTGACCGGAGCGATCTTCTGCGCGCGCTTGATTTGCGCTGCGTCAAAATTCGATACACCGATCCAGCGGACTTTCCCCTCTTTCTGCAAAGAGGCTGTGGTCTGCCAGGCTTCTTCGAGCCCCGGGCCATTGTCGACCGGCGGCCAGTGCATTTGATACAGGTCGATCACAGCGACTTGCAGACGGCGCAGGCTGTCTTCGCATTCCTTGCGAATGGATTTGGCGGAAAAATTCGGTGTGATTTTGCCGCCGCTGTCCCAGGCCAGCACGCACTTCGTGAAAACGTACGGACGCGCCCCGCGCCATTCCTTCACCGCGCGAGCGACCACCTCTTCGGAATGCCCCAGCCCATAGACCGCTGCGGTGTCGATCCAGTTGGCGCCCAGTTCCAGCGCGCGGTGAATGGCTTCGATGGAGTCCTTGTCATCTTGCGGTCCCCACGCATATTCCCAGCCGCCGCCGCCCGCTGCCCAAGCGCCAAAACCCGCTGGTGTGATGTTCAGATCGGAATTGCCAAGTTTACGTGTTTGCATTGTCCTTCTCTCATGGAATTCTCACAGACTAGGATGAACCAGGCTGCGGAATGGTTAGGTGAAATTATTGCGCGAAAAAGGCGGCTTCGAAAGCCAGCGATTCGCCATCGGGATTGATCAGAATAAGCTGTTGCGGACCTGGCGAGAGCGTGGGTGTAACAATACTGAGGGTGTTCATATCCTTGAAGGTCACGGAAGCTTGCTTGCCACCTAACATAGCCCTCGTCGCCGAAAGGGTAGCACTCAAAACAAAAACGGCGCCCCGCTCTGGACAGGACGCCGCTTGGGAAGAAACAGTTTTTTCGCAACAACAGTTAAATCGTTTTTGGACCGACACCTGCGCCCGCTGGCGTGGACGCTGTACGCGCGAACGAAGCGGCCCCAGATTCCTTCTCGGCGGACTTGTCGATTTCGATGGAGCCCTTAAAGTAGGCGCCGTCCTCGATCATGATTCGGGCGGTGGTCAGGTCGCCGTTTACCGATCCATCCTTCTTGATTTCAATGCGGTCCTTGGCGCGCAGATTGCCCTTCACTGTCCCATACACCACCACTTCGCGGGCAATAATGTCCGCGGTCAGTTTGGCGGTTGCGCCAACCGTGAGCTTGCGCTCATCGAGTTGCACGAGTCCTTCGACTGATCCCTCGATCAGCAGGTCCTCGTTTCCGGATATTTCTCCCTTCACATGCAGGCTTGGTCCGAGTCGCGCGGTTGCGCGATCTCCGGTCGCACCCATCGGTCTCATCGCATCAGTACTCATCGCGGTTGTTCCCTCCCAGGTTGCCGCAGAAGTATTCGGCGGCTGATTCATCGGAATATTTTTCGGTAGTTCCGGCTGCGCGGCTTGCGGCGGCGTATCCGGCTTCTTGGTATTACCCCACATCGGACCTCCAACAGGACAGCTTACCCCACGCAGAATTCCGCCAGGGGTATGCACACAATAGTCCGCGGCGATGCGTGTCGCAAATATAGTATCCAAAATGCGTGCCTGAGAGTAACTAGACTCAGGAACAGGTGCAGCACTGTACCTGGTCCAGCCGGGCGTGTCATGGCATGCCTCAAGAGGTGGGCTTGTCCGGAACCGGCTCTTTCGCAAGGAAATCGACAGCAAAACGCGCCGAATACGAGGCCAGTAGTTCCTCGATTCGTTGCGCCGAAGTCGATTTCAGGACGAATCCCGCATGATGATACTTCGACACGCGATAGATGATTTCAGGATCGCTATAGCCGGAAGTATCGGGTTGTTCCTGCTTCGCCAGCGATAGAATAACGCCGGCATACTCTTCGCGCGTGTGCGGTAGCTGATAAGGTTGCTTCCCTACCCCAACCTCCAGGTGCGCCCACTCCCGCCAGAGATTGATCCCCGTGGCCGCTTCAACTACGTCGGAAATATAAGCGCCGCCCACGCGCGCGGCAATCTCAATGAAGTAAAACCGGTTGTCGGCATGCGCTTTCAAGAATTCTGCGTGAGTCACGCCGCGCACGAGCCCAAGTCCCTCGACGAGTTTCGCGTGCATCTCTTTCAGCGCTTGCGTGTCTGCGGCATCGCGCGGCAAAGTACGCGTCGTAAACACGCCCCCTTCGTGCGAGACGTCGAGCGGCGGCGAGCCATAGCTATGCGCCTCGGCGAAAACCACGGGCCGTTCACTCACCACGCCGTCCACGTGATACACATTGCCCGGCACAAATTGCTCCAGAAGAAAATGCGATTGCTGGTCGCCCAGCTGATCCAGCCATGGCCATAACTCCTCCGGCGTCTGGATCTTCTTCATCCCGATGCCGGCAGCTTGCGAACGCGGCTTCAGTAGCCATGGCCCGGGCACGTGGGCCATGAATTCGCGCAGATCGTCGTAATTCAGCACCGGCACGAATTCAGGCACCAGCACGCCCGCTTCGCGAGCCTGGGCACGCATGGCCAGCTTGTCGCGAAAATAGCGGATGGTCGTCAAGCCCATGCCGGGCAATCGCAAGTGCTCCCGCAGCGCCGCGACGTTTTCCATGTCGAATTCGTCCAGCGCCACAATGCGGTCGATGTGTCGGTGGCGCGCGGTATAGCTCACCGCATTGATCAGTTCCCCCACGGGGATCTCGCCCGGAGTGAAAAACATTTCGTCGATTGCTTCCCTTGGCCAGTCAGCACCGCGAAGTTTTTCCACCGTCAAAAGCAACACCGTGCAACCCAGTCGTTTGCAGGTGCGCATGAATTCCTGTCCTTTTTCGAAGGAGGAGACGCACAGAATGGTGATGGGACGGTTCGCCGGCACGCGATTTTCCCCGCACGGATGCGCGGATTATACCCGTCTTTCGCCACCCGGAAAGAGGAATTGCAGAAATGGGGCCACGCGCTGGGCCCACGCGGCTTCGTTGTGCTCCGCGCCTTCCACACGCTGGTAGTGCAAGTCCCGACCCAACCGCCAACCCTTGCCAAGAAGAATGTCGCGGAATCGCTCCACGTCTTCGACGATGCGCCCGCCCTCACGCGTTCCAATGTCCAGCCAGATGCGCGGCAACGGATCAACGGGTGCGGCGTCGGCAAAACGCAGGATCACTCGCTGGTTCCACCACACCGACGGCGAAAGCGCGGCGATTTTCCCGAACACGTGCGGAAGGCGAAGCCCAAGGTACAGCGATACCAGCCCGCCGAGCGACGATCCTCCAATCCCCGTGTTCTCCGCTCCACTCAAAACCCGATAGTTGCCCAGCAGAAACGGCCGCACTTCTTCCAGCAGAAATTTCGCGTAACGGTTCGCGCGACCTCCCCCAAGCTTGGGCATCCGCGTGGGTGTGTATTCGCCAAGGCGCTGCTTCCCGGCATTGTAAATCCCGACGATGAGGAGCGGTTCCACCAGGCCTGCCTGAATGCAGTAATCCGCCGTCTGCCCAACGTGCCAATCCATTCCTGGAATGAATGAGGTCGCGCCGTCGAAAAGATTCTGTCCGTCGTGGAGAAACAGCACCGGGAACCGCCGCTGCGCCTGTTCGTGGTATTCGGGAGGTAGATAGACGATCAGGTCCCGCCAGTTGCGCAAAAAACGCGACGGGAATTGCTCGTGCTTGATCAGTTGCGGTTCGCTCACGGAGCGATGCTGACCAGAAGATCCTTGGCCTCCACATGTTGGCCAGGAGTGACAAGCAGTTTTGTGATCTTGCCTGCGATCGGCGCGTAAATATTCGATTGCATCTTCATTGCTTCCAAGGTCAAAAGTTTAGCACCTCGCTCCACCGAATGGTTAACCTGTACGGCGATGCCGCTGATCAGCCCCGCGGTTGGTGCTCCCACCTGGCCCGGATCTTCCGGATTGGCCTTGGGGTGACTGCGTTCGACCACACGCAGCGCACGATCGCGAATGGTTACTTCGCGCGGCTGCCCGTTCAATTCGAAGAACAACGTGCGCGTGCCGTCCGGGTGCGGCTCGCTGATGGTCAGGAATTTTACGATCATGCTCTTGCCCGGCTCGATCTCCACGGTGATTTCTTCCGTTGGCCGCAGCCCGTAGAAAAATGTCGGCGTGGGCAGAACCGCAACATCCGCGTACGTTTGCCGAAACTTGTCGTACTTCAGAAAGACTTCCGGGTACAGCAGGTAGCTCAGCAAGGCATCGCGCCTCACCGCGTGTCCCACTTTTTTCTCCAACTCCACTTGCTCTTCCGCAAACCGCGCCGGAGGAAGACTTGCTCCCGGCCTGCCCTTCAGCGGCGACTGCCCGCGCAGAATGATGCGCTGCAGTTTCTTCGGCCAGCCTCCGGGCGGCATTCCGAGCGCTCCAGAAAACATTTCCACCACGGAGTTCGGCAAAGGAATGTCGTGGTTTTCGTCCAGCTTCAACAGGTCGCTGGGCTTCATCTCGTTGGCCATCAGAAACAGCGCCATGTCGCCGACAACTTTGCTCGATGGCGTTACCTTCACGATGTCGCCAAACAATTGGTTCACTTCGGCGTAGGTTTTTTCCACCTCGCGCCAACGGTGCCCCAGCCCCATGGAGGCCGCCTGTTCGCACAGGTTCGTGAATTGCCCTCCCGGGATTTCGTGTTGATACAGGCGAGCGGACCCAGCCTTCGGCCCCGAATCAAACGGCAGATAGTAGCTGCGCACCGTCTCCCAGTAATCGGAACACTCGTTGAGCGCCTCGATGTCCAGTTGTGTGTCGCGGTGCGTGTGCCGCAAAGCCTCCACCGCGCAATTCAGATTCGGCTGGCTTGTCCCGCCGCTCATTGCCGCCATCGCGCCATCGGCAATGTCCACACCGGCCTCCGCCGCTTTTAGCAGAGACGAGGCGTTGATTCCGCTGGTGTCGTGCGTGTGGAAGTGAATGGGGATTCCGATCTCCTCGCGCAGCGCCTTCACCAGGGCGAACGCGGCATAGGGCTTACACAGCCCTGCCATGTCCTTGATGGCAAGAAAATGTGCGCCAAGTTTTTCCAGTTGCTTGGCCATCTTCACGTAATATTTCAGCGAATACTTTGGACGATGATCGTCCAGGATGTCGCCGGTGTAGCAAATCGCGGGTTCGCATACCGCGCCGGTTTCCAGCACCGCGTCGATGGAGACGCGCATATTGTCGATGGAATTCAGCGAATCGAAAATTCGGAAAATGTCAATGCCCTGTTCGTAGGCTTCTCGAACGAAGTCCTCAATCACATTGTCGGGATATGAAGTGTAGCCGACCGCGTTTGCGCCGCGCAGAAGCATCTGGAAGCAAATATTGGGAATGTGCTTGCGAAGATCGCGCAGCCGTTGCCAGGGATCTTCGTGAAGAAAGCGCAACGACGTGTCAAATGTCGCTCCTCCCCACATTTCCAGGCTGAACAGATTCGGCAATCGCTGCGCCACAGCGTCCGCTGTCGCCAGCATGTCGTACGTGCGCACGCGCGTCGCCATCAACGATTGGTGCGCGTCGCGGAACGTGGTGTCTGTCAGCAGCAGGCGTTTTTCTTTGCGCGCCCACTCGGCAAATTTCTTTGCCCCAAGTTTTCTCAGCAGGTCGCGCGTGCCCGGCGGCGGCGCAATTCCCGGCACGCCAGGCAGCACCGCCTTTTCCACCACTTCAGGGATCTTCTTTCCTTTTGCCTCAGGGTTCCCGTTCAGAATCACGTCGCCAACATAGGAAAGCAGCTTGGTGGCGCGATCGGCACGGCCTGTAAACCGGAACAGCTCGGGAGAATCGTCCAGGAACGCGGTGGTGACTTCGCCGGCGCGGAATTTCGGATGATTGACAACATTCTCCAGGAACGGAATGTTCGTCTTGACTCCCCGTATGCGGAATTCCCGCAATGACCGGTCCATCCGCTGGCAGGCTTCGGTAAGATTCGTTCCCCACGCCGTTACCTTAACCAGCAGCGAATCGTAATACGCCGCCAGAATCGCGCCGGAATACGCGGTACCACCATCCAGCCGAATCCCAAAGCCCGCTGGCGAGCGGTAAGTGGAAATGCGGCCGTAGTCAGGCGCAAAGTGCTTCTCCGGATCTTCCGTTGTGACGCGGCACTGCAGCGCGGCGCCGTATAGCGGAATCTTCTCTTGCTGCGGAAGCGCCAGCGGCTGCTCATGAAGCTTGTGCCCTTGCGCAATCAGAATTTGCGAGCGCACGATATCGATCCCGGTCACCATTTCCGTGACGGTGTGCTCCACCTGAATCCGCGGATTTACCTCGATGAAATACCATTTCTGCGAATCTACGTCATAAAGGAATTCCACAGTCCCCGCGTTTTGGTAGTTGGCTTTGCGCGCAATCTGAACCGCCGCGGCGCACAATTCCTCGCGTACTTTCTGCGACAGATTGCTCGCGGGCGCTACTTCCACAACCTTTTGGTGCCGCCGCTGCACCGAGCAATCGCGTTCATACAGATGCAGGAGGTTGCCGTGCTCATCGCCGAGGATTTGCACTTCTATATGACGCGCACGGGGCAGATATTTTTCCAGAAATACGGACGCATCGCCGAACGCCGATTTCGCTTCTCCTTGCGCGTCTTCCAAGCTCGCCGTAAGCTGCGCCGCATCTTGTCCCACTCGCATGCCTCGGCCGCCGCCGCCCATCGCGGCCTTCACCATGACGGGATACCCGATCTCCTCGGCAATCCGATGAGCTTCTTCCGCCGACGCAACCGATTTCTCGGTCCCCGGGAGCACCGGAACGCCAGCGGAACTGGCCAAGCGGCGCGCAGCGGTTTTGTCACCCAACAATTCCAATAGTTCCGGCGTGGGCCCTACAAATGTCAATCCCGCCTTGGCACACGCTCGCGCGAATGCCGGGTTCTCCGACAGAAATCCGTAACCCGGGTGGATGGCATCCACTTCATGTTCTTTGGCGACCGCAATAATTCCCGCGATATCCAGATAGGCCTCGACCGGCCCTTTTCCGATGCCCACCTGGTAGGCTTCGTCGGCTTTGAAGCGGTGAAGCGCCAGCCGGTCTTCCTGCGAATAGATCGCTACGGTGCGCAGGCCCAGTTCGTTGGCTGCGCGAAAGATACGGATGGCAATTTCGCTGCGGTTAGCCGCCAGCAACTTGCGGATGGGTGTATTCCTCTTCATAAGGAGCGTCTGTTCACTCTCATAGCGGATGCGAAATTTTACATTGTTTCACGCGCGAGGACACCAGCCAGAACGATTTTTTCAATGCTGGTGAGTGAAAAATCAGATGACGTCCTAATGCTTCAGCAGCGGCGTAGCGAATCGAATGGGCACGCCAAAATTGGAGCCACCGAAGCCTCGCACGATCGCGAATGTCACACCGATCACGCCACCATTGTCGTCCAGAAGTGGCCCCCCGGACCCGCCCGACGTCGTCTGCGCGTCGTACACGATCTTATCGGGCAGAATGTCTCCCACATGTCCCTGTGTCACCAAGGGACGAATCAGTTGCCGTTTGGCGAGTTCCTGCAAGATCAGCTTGGGCTCCCCTCCGCTCGCTTTGATGACTTCCTCTACCGTCTGGTCTCCTGCCCGCGCGAGAATAGCATCCAGCCCCGTGGCGTACCCCACGCTAATCAAAGCCTCGCCGCTAACCGCGGCCTCCGGGCGGGCATCAAGCTTCAGCGACGGCCTCTGCAGCTCGGAAAGATCTCCGTGCAGCAGCGCGAGATCCGCGTCCGATGAAATTTGCGAAATGTTGACGCTGATGCCGCCCGGCGCGCCTGGGAAATACGCCGTCATCTCTCCGATGGCGGGTTCCAGCCCTTGCTTGGTCGCTCCGCCCAACTCCTCGTTTTGCCACCAGGGCTGCGCGACGTGATGATTGGTCAGGATTTTTCCATCGCCGGCGATGAAACCGGTGCCAAAAAAGTCGGCGTGGACTTCCGGCGCGCGCCCTTCGGTGGTGTACACCACATTGCCATCGCTGTCTTTCAACGGCGTCCCGTCACTGCCGATGCCGCCATAACGCAGCCTGCGGCCAGACTCCTTCACGTTGAACACCACGGTCACATGGAGCAGGCACACACTCTTGGCATAACTGCGGATGACTCCCTCGGCGCGCTGCGAGAACCCTTCGATCTTATTCAGCCGGTTGGTTGTGTCTGCAAGCTCTTTCCGCAATTGCGTGACGTCGCTTCCGTCAGGGGCCGACAGCTTTTGTTTCAAGGACTGCGTCTTCTGCATCAATGCTTCTTTTTGCGTCAAAACATCGGAATTGCCGGGGTCTTCTCGAAGCTTTCTGGCGGAAGCCAAAAGCTGCGCTTCATTCTGGACGCTGCGCTCCAACTGTGCGATCACCGAGTACGCTCGGCGCGTTTCCTTGTCGGCACGGCGCGAAAACAACACGAAAATTGCCGCGATCACCAGCGCTATGCCAAAGAGAGAAGCCACGCCAATCTTCAGCAACCGGCTAAGCGAAAACGCGTCGCGGGTCATTTTTTCGGTGACTGCGAGGGCCTGGAAGGCGGTTTGCGCGACTACGGTGCTCTCTTCCGCGATATGCGTCTTGCGAACCAGTTCGTCCATGGCTCGCTTTTGCCGCAATTGGGCTCGCACATAAGCCAGGAATTCTTTCTCGTCGCCCGTATAGCTGAGCGCAACATCCGCGCCAAGATCAAGCCAGCGCATTCGCTGCGCCGCATCTCCCGAGGTGAGAACCACCACGCGCGTTTGCGAGCCCGCGTTGGAGGCCTTCGCTTCCGTCAGCAGCGGATCGCCGGCCTGTTCGGAGGCCCCGTCCAAGATCACCAGAACGTCCACGTGCCCGCTGCGCAGGATCCACAGCGCTTCGGTCGCCGACGGCGCGGGCGTCACGTGATACCCAGCGTTCGTGAGTGCGACGAACAGGGAGTCTCTCGCTGCCGGATCAGCTGCGAATAAGAGCACGTTCTCTGCGGAAGGAGCCAGTGGAATTTCCTTGCCCGCGGCGGTTGAATGTTTTGGCGGCATCCGCGGGGAGCAAAAAGTTTACCGCAAATCGCCCGCGGATGCTTGACGGATGGGAATTGGGCCTACCAGAACCCACAGTTGAACTAATACTTGCGAAGCACGCCGATCACCCGGCCTTGTATCTTCACGTCACTGGCCGGCACCATGATCGGCGCCATTTCTGAATTGGCGGGCTGCAAACGCACCTTCCCCGAGCCTTCCCGGTAGAACCGCTTCAGAGTCGCTTCGTCGCCGCCAATCAAGGCAACAACAATATCGCCCGCATTCGCCACCTGCGTCTGTTCGCACACGACAAAGTCTCCATCCATGATGTGATCCTCAATCATGGAGCTCCCTTTCACCTGCAGAACGAAGGAGTTGCCGCCTCGCGCGAAATCTCCCAGCGAAAGTGTCTCGCGCTCTTCCACCGCTTCCAACGGCCGGCCAGCCGCAATCCTTCCCACCAGCGGCAATTCCTGGATGCGCCGCTCGATCACTTGCTCTTTCACTGGCTTGGGAAGCTGCACGATCTCGATCGAGCGGCTCTGATTGTAGCCGCGCCGAATGAAGCCCTTCTTCTCCAGCGTGGAAATATGTTTGTGGACCGTGGCCAGCGAGGTGAGTTTCATGCCTTTGCCAATTTCTTCAAAGCTGGGCGAATAACCGTGTCTCGTCTCGAACGAGACCAGATAATCGAGCACTTCTTTTTGACGTTTTGTCAGGGCCATCGGAGCCTCCAGTTCAAGCCGTAGCCAAAGAGGTCCGGCGGGGTTAGGGTCTGATTCTGCCTTCCGCGTTCTCTTGGCACGCTAGACCAGTGTCACTCTAGGCGAAAAGAAAGCGAACGTCAAGTAGCGATTTAGAAACTTTCAAAGTGCTCGTACTCTATCCCCTTATTCTTTTCTGTGTTCTCATCGTGCAAGACGATTCATGCACTCACCATCCAACGCGCGCTCCGCCGGTGTCACCGCCTCCGCTACTCTCGCCATCTTGGGCAGCGCTTCTGCCTTGGTGGTCTGGGGCTGGATTTTTCGGGGCCTGACGACATTGCCCCCCGACGACCACGGGCGGCATGCTTACCAGTCCCACCCCATGGCATTTCTCAGCCTGGCTCTGGTGCCACCGCTCTTGATCGCGATAGGACTTCGCATGGGCGTTGGCCTGTTTCAACTGAAGCCCTGGGCACGCAAGGCCGCTCTCCTGTGGGCCGCCATGGCCCTCACGTTTTCTCTCTCCGTCATTGCGTTCCGCCCTTACCAGACTTTCGTGATTCCGGAACGATTTGTAAGTGACCTTGAATCTTTGAAGCAACTCCTCGCCGTCGCCCTGCTCATCTTCACTTTTCCCGTTAGCGTCTGGTGGATTTTCTACTTCACTCGACCCAGTGTGAAGTTGCAGTTCCAGCCCGCGAACCCCACGGACTCTTCTCTGGAAGCAAGCTAAGCGCAACTGGCGAGCAAAATGCGCATCTTCACCGGCGTCGGGCTGATTCGGCTGAAAAATTGGGCCCGTGTCTTCAGCTGCCTGATCATCGGCATTCCTGTCTTCTATCGCCGCCACTTCATGGAGAGAGCTTCCGCACGCGAAGCTCTGCCGCCGAGCTAGCGTCGATTCCCACCGAGCATCTCTTCTAAGGGGCACCCGTTCACAGTTTGTCGTCTGTGACACCGGGCCTTCCATTCCGGCCGCATCTGTGTGTTACCCTGTAGAAGCTGGCTCTTTGCGGTCCGGCATTCGCTCCCCACATGGTTAACCGAACCGCGCTCTTCTAGAGGGGCCGCTCTCCTCTCACAGGCGTTGAGGAGTTTGTGGATGACGGGGGTTAAGCTTCGCTATGTCTACGCTTATGGATGTGCCCGCAGGTAAGACCAAGCGCGAGGTCATTGAACAAGCTGTTATTCGCTTCGCCGGTGATTCCGGCGACGGCATGCAGATTACCGGCAGCCAGTTCACCAATACCGTCGCGCTGTACGGCAACGATATCGCCACCTTTCCGGACTATCCCGCTGAGATCCGCGCTCCTGCCGGCACCGAACCCGGCGTCAGCGGTTTTCAATTGAATTTCTCTTCCGCCGAAGTACACACTCCCGGGGATGCGATTGATGTGCTGATCGCCATGAATCCAGCAGCGCTTAAGGTGAACATCGCCGACTTGAAGGCCAACGGCATCCTGATCGTCAATTCCGATAGCTTCAAAGAGGGCGATCTCCGCAAAGCGCGTCTCACCACCAATCCGCTGGAAGATCATTCTCTGGATAAATTCCGTGTATTTCCTGTCGAACTGCAGCGCTTGACTCGTTCTGCCTTGCAGCATCTCGGTCTCGACGCCAAGGCCATGGATCGCTGCAAGAATTTCTTCGCACTGGGCATGTGCTACTGGCTCTATAACCGCTCCACGGAGCCCACCGTCCGCTGGATTGATGACAAATTCAAGAAGAAGCCACTGCTGGCCGAAGCCAACAAGCTGGCCATGAAAGCGGGCTACTCCTACTGCGAAGCTACGGAAGCCTTCCAGATCAGCTATGAGATTCCACCTGCGCAGTTGAGCCCGGGTTCCTACCGTAACCTGAGTGGAAATCAGGCCCTGGCACTGGGCTTCGTCACTGCCGCCAGAAAGTCCGGACTGCGTCTGTTTCTGGGCAGCTATCCGATCACGCCGGCTTCGGACATTCTCCACGAACTCTCGCAGTACAAGAACTTCGACGTTTTGACCTTTCAGGCGGAAGACGAGATCGCCGCCATTACTTCTTCGATCGGCGCATCCTACGCCGGAGCTCTCGCGCTTACCACTACATCCGGTCCCGGTATGGCCCTCAAGACGGAGGCGCTGGGGCTCGCCGTCATGACCGAGCTCCCTCTGGTGATCTGCGACATCCAGCGCGGCGGACCTTCCACCGGCTTGCCCACAAAAACCGAGCAAGCAGACTTGCTGCAGGCCATGTTCGGCCGCAACTCCGAAGCCCCTATCCCCGTGCTCGCGCCCTCGACTCCTGGCGATTGCTTCTGGATTGCCGTTGAGGCCTGCCGCATCGCCTTGAAGTACATGGTGCCGGTAATCATTCTGTCTGACGGTTATCTGGCCAACGGAGCTGAGCCTTGGCGAATACCGAAAGAAGAAGAAATTCCTGAAATCCCCGTAAAGTTCGCTACGGATCCAGAGGGCTTCATGCCCTACAAGCGCAATCCCGAGACACTCGCCCGTCCCTGGGCCGTTCCCGGCACCAAAGGCCTCGAGCACCGCATTGGCGGCCTGGAAAAACAGGACGTAAGCGGCAACATCAACTACGAGCCGCTGAACCACGAGAACATGGTTCGCATTCGTGCCGCGAAAATCGATGCCATCGTTCAGGACATTCCCAACGTGCTGCCGGCCGGCGATCCCGAAGGCGACCTCCTCATCGTTTCCTGGGGTTCCACCTACGGCGCCATCACGCAATCCGTGAAATCGCAGCGCGCCAAGGGCCGCAAGATCGGTCATCTGCACCTTCGCAACCTCAACCCCCTTCCCGCCAACGTGGGTGACGTCCTGAAACGCTACAGGAAGGTCTTGGTCGCTGAACTGAACATGGGCCAACTTCGCTGGATGCTCCGCGCCAAATATCTTGTGGATGCCGCCGGCCTCAACAAAATTCAGGGGCGTCCTTTCAAACAAGCCGAACTCGATCAAAAGATCGAGGAAATGCTGGGACTCTAGGAGAACCGAACATGACTACGACAGCTCTCCCACCGCTTACAAAGAAGGACTTTCAGACCGACCAGGAAGTGCGTTGGTGTCCGGGATGCGGCGACTATGCCATCCTCGCCGCCGTCCAGGCCGTGTTCCCGGATCTCGGCATCCCACGCGAAAACTTTGTGGTCGTTTCGGGGATTGGTTGTTCCAGCCGCTTCCCCTATTACATGAACACCTTTGGCTTTCACACTATTCATGGACGTGCCCCCGCCGTTGCGTCCGGTATCAAGATCACTCACCCGGAACTCGAAGTCTGGGTCGCGACCGGTGACGGTGATGCACTCGCCATCGGCGGCAATCACACCATTCACCTGCTACGCCGCAACGTCGGCGTAAAAGTTCTGCTGTTCAACAACCGCATCTACGGCTTGACCAAAGGACAATATTCCCCGACTTCGGAATTTCACAAAGTCACCAAATCGACTCCCTACGGCTCCCCGGATCGCCCCTTCAATCCTGTCTCACTGGCCATCGGCGCGGAAGCTACCTTTGTGGCACGCTCCGTGGATATTTTCCAGGCACACTTGAAGGACACGCTGAAAGCTGCGGCGGCACACCAGGGCTCGGCCTTTGTGGAAATTCTCCAGAACTGCAACATCTTCAATGATAACGCGTGGATCGATCTGACAGAAAAGGACGCGCGCAGCGAGCACGTCCTGCAACTCGAACAAGGCAAGCCCCTCGTTTTCGGCAAGAATCGCGACAAGGGCATCCGCCACAAAAACGATGGCGACATCGAAGTTGTGCAGCTCGGCAACGGCGTCACCGAGAGTGATCTCGTGGTTCATGATGCTCATCATCCACGTGCCTCCTATGCTTTCCTGCTTTCGCATATGGAGCACCGCCCCGGCTTCCCCACTCCACTTGGCGTCTTCCGCGCATGGGATTCCCTGCCGCGTTACGAGGATGTGATCAATGAACAAGTGCGCGACATTATTGCCAAGAAGGGTGCGGGAGACCTCAGCCAATTACTCCGCGCTGGCGACACCTGGGAAGTTAAGTAACAGGCACAAGCCGCACACAATTCGTCCTTAGTTCACGAAACGAGGAGGCGGTCCCGAATCGGACTCGCCTCCTCCACTTTTCCCATCTCTAGCTTAGCTAGAAATTCCCTTTTGCGGTAACTATCCGGCCAGCCGCTGCGGAGACTTCCGTTGCGTCACACCTCAATTCTTTCAAAGCACAGCAAAGACGGGCGTTTCGCTACGTTGGCAGTGGCGCTTCAGTTGCTCGTCTTACGTTCTAGTAATATTCCGCAGACAAAAGGGAACGCCGCCCTTTCATGATCGACGGTCAAGTCCACAAGTACCATCGAAGACTTAGAACTGAAACCAAAGTCACAGGAGTAACAATCGGCCTAGCGATACTTGCTCCAACGTGACTTTTCCTCTGTTTCCGATTCCGCGACTGCAAGTGAATCCTCTCTCGCGTCCGCTGTTTCATATCCTCTGCTACAGCCGGAACAGTCATTGCCGGCTCAACTCGTGTTTCCTTATGCAGTTATACCCGTCGGCGCCCGCAACATTCGCGAGCTTTTGGAAGCGGCGCGAACCTGTCGTCGCCGCTCACTATGCGGAATTTTCTCTTGCCCGTGCTCGTGTGATTCGCTTGCGGCACGACGAGCTTGGCTACGCCTCTTACCACCTGGCCGATCACCTCTATTGGACGAAAAAGAAGGTCACCTTGCATCAAGGCGAAGCTCTTCTGAGTGCCGGCCAGAATCTCGCGCGGACGCGTTTGCGGAAACCGCATCTCCGACGTGGCCATGTCGCCGGTCACCGCGGGAGCCGGATGAGAAACTCTTGTCTACTCCATTCGTGCCGACGCGTGTGAACATTGACCCCGTGTTCCTGACGGCTGGACCTATATGGCCTGAACCCGCGGCCGCGCCAGTGCATTTGGCCATGAACGACCTGCTGCCGCCGTCCAACCCAGGGACGGGGCCAGGCTTTCCTCCCCTGCTTCCGATTCTCTGTCGCGGCCAACCGTCGCCCCCACACCTTCCGCGCCATCCTATCCGCTGCCGCAACCTTCTGATTCACTTGCGCCGCATTCTCTAGGTCGCCTGGCCCTCGCACCGCTCGCAATCTTCGGCTGGGCACGACTTTTACAGGCTGCGGAAGAACCACAATTCGTTGTCATCCCGAGCGAAGCGAGGGATCTCTTTTGCAAAATGCCAAGGAAAAAGCAGATTCCTCACTCCGCAGACACCGTTCGGAATGACAAAAAGAGAGTTCTTCCACAGCCTGTTTTGGTCCTGCCGTAAACGTTGAAATAGGCGCGATTCTAGCCCTGCGGTGCCCTCCGGCCCCCGCCGCCTTCCGCGATGTTCTTCCCTTTCCGTGAAACCATCTTCCTTTACCCACATCTAACGGGAAGCGGTTAGAATCTTTTCCCATGGACCAGGCCAAACAACTTACTCCGTTTTCGCTCCTCGGCGACGCAGATCCCGTTCCTCCGACCTTTTTCGTGCAGCAGCCGGAGCAGGCTCAAACTCTTTCCCTGCTCTACGAGGTCAGCCACGAAATCACTTCCATCCTCGATCGCGCCGAACTGCTCCGCCGAATCGCCGAACGCGTGAAAAAGCTGGTCAATTACCACGTCTTCACCGTCATGCTCTGGAACGAGTCCATCCAGCGATTGGAAAGCGTCTTTTCCATGCGCTACGAGGACGCGATCCCCACGCGGTTGAACATGCCCCTTTGCCAGGGGATCACCGGTGCTGCTGCCGCGGAGCGCCGCACCATTCGCGTGAATGACGTGCGAGAAGATCCCCGCTACCTGCAATGCGGCCCCGACGTTGGAGTGCGCTCCGAACTGGTCGTACCCTTGCTCCGTCAAGACCGCCTCGTCGGCGTCCTCGATCTGGAAAGCACCGAGCTAAGCGCCTTCACCGCCGAGCATGAGCGCCTCCTCAACATTCTTGGCTCCTATGTCGCGGTAGCCCTGGAAAACTCTCGCCTCTTCGAAGAAGCACGCGACAATCAGTCGCGCCTGCTCGACGACCTGGAGACCGCTCGCGAGATCCAGCGCCAACTCTTGCCCACCGGCGCGCGCGAAGTTCCCGGCTTGGACCTGGCGACTGCGTATGTCCCTGCGCGGGAACTGGGCGGCGACTTCTATGATTTTCTGCCCTATGGCGTGGGCCGTCTGGCCATCGCTATCGGCGATGTCTCCGGCAAGGGTACAGCGGCGGCGCTCTATGGCTCACTCGCGATTGGCATTCTTCGGGAATTGGTGAACGACAAGCAGGCCACCCCTTCTGAAGTGTTGGGGTTCATGAACTCGCGTCTGCTGGCCGCGCGTCTTGATGCCCGCTTCATTGCCATGCACTTCGCCGTTTACGACGCCGCCCTCAGGGAATTGAGTATTTCTAACGCTGGCGGCCCGCTCCCTCTGCTGGTTCGCAACGGCGAAGTGACCGAGGTGCAGGTTAGCGGCGTGCCTCTCGGCTTGCTCCCCGAAATTGAATACGACGAAGTCACTCTAGCTTTGTTTCCGGGCGACGTCGTCGTCTTCGCCTCCGACGGCATTCACGAATCTACCAACGCAGAGCAGGAAGAGTTTGGCAGCGGCCGTCTGAAGGAGCTCTTATCGGAAGTCGCACCGTTCGACCCGGGCTACACCATCGCACAACGCATCGTGAAAGCTACCGACGAGTACGCCGGCGTTGGACGTCCTCCTCACGACGACCGCACGCTCCTCATCCTCCGCGTCGTCGACGACTCCACGTCCGACTTCTCCAAATTGCCGATCATTTACTGAGAATAGGGAGGCATGCCAACCTCCGGCGCGTGCCGGTGGTTACTTCTTTCCCGTCTCGCCGGTTTGTGCTTGGGCTGTTTCCAATCCTGGCTGCACGTCTCCGTGCAACAGGGGAAGCCACTTCTCGCGCACAGCCGCAAATTCCGTCCAATTCTTTTTTGCCACTGGCTCAGACGGTGGCAGCCCGAGCGTCTCGAAATTCCGGAATTGCCCTTTTTGCGCGATTCGGAAATCCAGGTGCGGGCCGGTAGCCAGGCCCGTGCTTCCAACCATGCCGATGGTTTTGCCGATCTCCACGTGCTCCCCCGCATGCACCAATATTCGGGACAGGTGCAGATAGTAGGTCTCATACCCGTTCGAGTGCGCAATGTGCACCATGTTGCCATCTCCCCCTTTGCGCCCCGCAAACAACACTCCTCCGCTGCCAATCGTCTGCACTGGCGTGCCTACCGGAGCGCCATAATCCGTTCCAAGGTGCGCCCGGTATGTCTTCAGGATGGGATGGAATCGCGACTTGCTGAAGTGTGACGTGACCGGCGCGCCGAATTTCAGTGGCGACCTCAGGAACGCCTTCTGCAAAGACTTGCCGTCCGCGCGGTAATACGCGCTTTGCCCTCTCTCGTCGTGAAACAGCAGCGCCTCATATTTTTGCCCGCCATTCGCGTATTCCGCGGCCAGAATCCGGCCGTATCCGGCAGTTTCTCCCGTCAAATAGGTCCTCTTCTCGAGCACCAGACGGAAGGTATCGCCTCTGCGCGGGTCGGTGTAGAAATCCAGGTCATAACCGAAAATCTGCGCTAGCCGCATGGCCACTTCCGCGCTCTCGCCCGCCTCTTCCACCGCGTTAAATAGAGAATCCTCCAGCCGTCCGTTTACCACCGTCACCACTGAACGAATCGGGATTTCCTGCACTTCGGCTGAGAAGCCCTGTTGTTGCGGCACCACGTGCAACATGCGTTCAGCGTCGATCTTGTAATTGATCTCGCGCAGCCTGCCCTCCACCGAGCGGTTTACCGTGATCGTGTTTCCCGCGCGCAGTTGCCGCAGATTGAACGCGTGTTGCGCCGCCATCGTCGCATCGGTCACCTGTTCTGTTGAGAGCCCGAACTTTTGCAGTGCGCTGGCAAAGTTCTCTCCCGCCGGCATTCTCTTCACTGTCGGCAAGATCACGCTCTGGCGAATGCGCTCCGCTTCCATCTTGGCCAGTTCTACTTGTCGTTGAAATTCCTGCGCCGTATTCGAACGCCGCTGAATGCTGTAGCCAACCACAACGGCGCCTGCCGCGAGCGTCACTCCCACCCCAAACGCCAAAAGACGATTCACTCTTCCCCCAGAATCCCTTGATTGTCGTTCCTTGCGCTGCTCAGCGCGATTGTTGCAACGCTTTTGGTTTGACCAGAATAGCGCACGGCTCTGGTTGTGTCTCAAATTTTCGTCAGCGTCAATGCTCGCCGCAATGCGTGCGCTCAATTGGCCAAGGGGGTGATTCCACACCTCCTTATCAATGGTCATGGGGCAAATCACGCGTTTGCGACGCAACGCCTCTGCTAACTCTTTTGTCTGCAATGTTTACGAGGCGTCAATTCTGGCATCGCGCGTGCCCCTGCATTCCTGGGGAGTCTTCATGATTACGTTTGAAGTTCATCCAGAAATTGACGTTCGCGAATTGCGCGACCGCCCTTGCTTTTCTACTTGTTCGGAGTGTCACCGCCGTTTTCACGCCAAGAGCGAAGACCAGCTGTCTGCGTCTCTTTGCCAGCGCTGCTTCGACGCCATGCAGAGCCATCGTGAACTCGTCATCAGCGTCCACGTCCGCCCGCACCCGCGGTGCCGCCCCACTCTCTAACCTGCGACGACCACCTTGTTGCACCTGTTGCTCAAGGGTGAGGCCGTTGCTTAGCTGTGAGGACATCGTTTTGTGTAGCGGTCGCCTTCCGAGGTAACCGCCGTGCGGTGCGCGGACTAGTCGCCGCTTTCGCACCTACGCGCCGACTGGCCGCACAACGCAGGGCCATTCGGGAACACGAATTCCGAACGGCCCTACCACATTTCTATTTTTGGATTCGCCTAATTCCCAGACGTGATCGGCTGCACGGACTTGATCTTCGGACCATCCGCGAAATAGTTCTGTTCCCGCAATCTGCGGTAGATCAACCCAGCCACTTGCGCGGCCGTCGGACCCTTCACGCGGCGAGTGTTGCCACGCAGAAGAACGGCCAGCGCGATTTTGGGATGAGCTTCATCCGCATACGTAACAAACCAACCGATCCGCGACGGATTGGTGTGGTCGTCGCAGGTTCCGGTCTTCCCTAGCGGTGTTTCGTCTCCGCCGGAATCGTAGCTCAGCCGTCCGGTGCCATACAGCACCGCCGCCAGCATGCCTTCACGAACTTCCGGCAGCACACCGGCGATGTTCAAATCCCGTTTCACGCGCGGCTGAAAGGCGTCCGCTTCTTCCGCCGAATGCGGATACTGCAAATAGTACAGAGTGCCCCCGTTGGCAAACGCCGCAGCCAACGCCGCCAACTGCAAAGGCGTAATCTGGATTCCCTCGCCGAAGCTGGACATGCGCGCAACTCCGCCAAATGCCGGTGGCTGCATCGGGAACGCGCCAGGATGTTCATCCGCCAGTTCGTAACCTGCCAGTTCGCCGAGTCCTAACAGGCGTCCGTACTTGGACACGGTGTCGAATCCCATGCGCCGCCCCAGTTCTTCGAAGAACGTATTGTTGGAGTGCGCAAGGGCTTCCGTCAAATTCATGTACTTGCGTCGGCCTACCTTCAGCATCGTGTCTCGCGTGATGACATTTTCCTGCAGCGCGGCGATCGCAATCGTCGGCTTGATCGTTGAGCAAGGAATGTAGCCGTCGCTGAATGCAATCTTCTGATTCACTACGGTCAGGATTCGCCCGGTGTTCGGATCTACCGCGACCACCGACCCGTTGTACCGCCCCAGCGCCGAAACCGCCGCTTCCCGCACAACCGGGTCATCGAATTTCGGATCATCGGCGCTCACCGAATCCGCGTATGTAGGCGCGTATCCGTTGTAGCGCGAAGGAGCAAGGCGTCTCTTGGATTTCGTTTTGGAAGCGCTCTTAGAATGTGAGCTGGCGCTGGACTTTGGGTGGGGCGCCGCTGCGGCGTCCGCGGCTGACACGGGAACAGACAGGCCAGAAATCAGCGCTGCCGCCGTGAGGAACTTACACAAGTCTTGAATCATTCAGCCCTTTAACCTCAACTTGCTCACAGTAGTCCCAGAAGGGTACAGTGAAAAACTACGTTAATTTCCTCTCAGCGCTCAAACCACTTCGGATGTCCCACCTTTGCAACCCATCTTCGAGCACGCGAGTCTCGCAGACTGAGACGAAGTTTACCCGTTCTAAGGATGCCCTGACAATAGCCATCTTGGCCCAGTACGATTCTATGTGCTTTCTTTTGAACGTCTGGCCTCCGGACCAGTTCGCTCCACATCCCCGTCCGTCTGTCCCTTAGGGCCCGCGAAATCTCGTGAAAATCACTCAGGGTAAGATCTGGTCCGGTCCCCCGCGCGTCGCAATTTGAATCACGTCGCAAAATGGAACGGGCGGAACCCTTGATTTGTTCCGCCCTTCGAACTGGATTTGTCCTGGCGTTTTCGTTCCTGCTTCGCCGTCGATGCCTACCGCGCAGGCCTCGCCTTCGCGTCGGCGGCCGCCGCTGCTGCTGCTGCCGCTCGTACTGGAGGCTTTTCTGGCGTCGTGGCCGCGCTTCCATTCGGTCCCGCGGGAGCGTGATTCTGCGTCAGTCCCGGTATTTCCAGTTTTTTCCGCAGCGTGTTTTCAATTTTCTCGCGGATGTCTTTGTTCTCTCGCAGGAATACGCGAGCGTTTTCGCGGCCCTGGCCCATGCGTTCTCCGCCATAGCTCAGCCATGTGCCGGACTTGTCGATCACGCCCTTGTCCACGCCAAGGTCCAGCAAATCCCCTTCGCGCGAAATGCCTTCGCCGTACACGATATCGAATTCGGCTTCGCGGAACGGTGCAGCCACTTTGTTCTTCACCACTTTCGCGCGCGTGCGCGAACCCACCACGCGATCGCCTTCTTTGATCGCCTGGATTCGCCGAATGTCTACGCGCATCGAAGCATAAAACTTCAGCGCGCGCCCGCCCGTGGTCGTTTCCGGATTGCCGAACATCACGCCAATTTTTTCGCGAATCTGGTTGATGAAAATCAGGCAGGTCTTCGACTTCGATACAATCGCCGTCAGCTTCCGCAGCGCTTGCGACATCAGCCGCGCCTGCAAGCCCATTTGCGGATCGCCCATTTCCCCTTCCAACTCCGCCTTGGGCACCAACGCCGCCACCGAGTCGACCACCACCACGTCCACGCCGCCCGAACGGATCAGCGTCTCCGCGATTTCCAGCGCCTGCTCGCCATGATCCGGCTGCGACACCAACAAATTGTCCACGTCCACGCCCAGTTTCCGTGCGTACGCCGGATCGAGCGCATGTTCCGCATCGATGAACGCCGCCTGCCCTCCCAATTTCTGTGCTTCGGCAATCACGTGCAGCGTCAACGTAGTCTTACCTCCCGATTCCGGCCCGTACACCTCAATCACGCGCCCGCGGGGAAATCCGCCCACGCCTAGCGCCGCGTCCAGCGACAAGCATCCCGATGGAATCACGTTCACCGGCACCAGCACATCCTTATTGCCCAGCCGCATGATGGAGCCCTTGCCATATGACTTCTCAATCTGCGATATCGCCGCTTCCAGTAGTTTTGCTCTTTCGTCCGTCATCTCTCACCTCGGTCGAGGAAATTGGGAATTTGTACCTTTCTTCTCCTTCGCCACATCAGGCCTTCAACCGCTGCACCCATGCTCCAGTTCGTGATCCACGAGACTCGAAAGCGCCTACTGCTCCCGCCGGTCCCAGTCCGCCTGCTCTTCGCGCGACCGCCTGCGAAGGCGGGTCAGGTATTGCCCGCGGGTGCGAACCTCGATCAACTCAAACTCGAGTCTCTCATGTTCGATGCAGGATAAAACAGCTGGCTGCTTCTGGGGCATAGGGCACCTGTTGAAAACCTTCAGGCACTACCGTACTCAAAAGGCGAACAAAAAGCAAATCTTATTTTCGCCACATGTTCGCCCTTCATCGGGCGCATCTCGCTGGCCATCTTCGGAATCTGTTTATCAAAAAAAGATCTACCATGGCCCAGCCAAAAATCCTGATAGACCCCGGCAATCAGGCGGGAGACGTTTTGTCCACTTTTTCTGGCAAAGGCGAATGGCCTTTGGCTTCGCCAGCTTCCGGTTGAAGCTGGTTCGCCCATGCCACAAGTTCACTCAGTTCATACTCCCCTAAGCGAATCTGGATGAGTTCTGCCGCGTTTAGCTGCGTCAGCGTGATTTCACCGCGCTCGACGAACTCCTTCGCCTCCCCCAATAGCCTGATCAAATGCATGCATGGCAAACTTTGTATCATCTCCAGCGGGGCGATTCACATCCTTCGAGTGCTCGTTATAAAGGCGCTTTAACTGTGATTCAGCATAGCCCAGGAACTGCTCCACGTGGTTTCGTGCAAAGAACAGGGATTGTTGTTCCCAAAGCCGGGACCAAAGTGGATGAGCAAACCTCGGCTTTACGAAAAAGAAATGAAGAATGGACGGGTTTCCTTTGCAGGCCAGCCGCGCCCACTTGCGCCGTCTGTACAACGTCAAGTCCACGTCCTCAGGACCGTTCCCCCGGGTCTACCTCCGGTCGAATAAACAAAATGCTCAAACTCCTCTAGACCAAGCGCAATCTCAGCAGGCTCGACGTAGAGACCGTACCAATCTGTGTCGTCTGTCCCTGCGAGTGTGGCTCCGTGCAGTCTGGAGCCGCCTTCGATTAGGAGGAGGACATTGCGCGGATAGGGAAAGCCCAATTCCTTCAGCTGTGTAGAATCCATGAGGTTTCGTCATACAGTGTAACTGTAGAACCCGCGCCCGCTCTTGCGCCCGAGCCAGCCCGCCGCGACATACTTCTTCAGCAGTGGGCAGGCGCGATATTTCGGATCGCCCAGGCCCTCCAGCAACACATTGAGAATATCCACGCACACATCCAGCCCAATAAAGTCCGCCAGCTCCAGCGGCCCCATCGGATGATTCATCCCCAGCTTCATCACCGCATCCACCGCTTCCGGCGTGGCCACTCCCTCCATCACCGTATACGCGGCTTCATTGATCAGGGGCATCAGCACGCGGTTGGAAACAAATCCCGGCGCATCGTTCACCGCCACGGGTGTTTTACCCAATTTTTTCGCCAATTTCATGGTCGTCGCAAACGCTTCATCGCCGGTCTGTAGCGCGCGAATTACTTCCACCAACACCATCACCGGCACCGGGTTCATGAAGTGCATGCCAACAAACCGCTCCGGACGCCTTGTCATCGCCGCCAGTGTAGTCATCGAAATCGAAGACGTGTTGCTCGCCAGAATCACTTCCGGCCGCACCAGCCTGTCAGCTTCCGTCAGCACCGCTCGCTTGATCTCCAATTTTTCCGGTGTAGCCTCCACTACAAAATCTGCCGCCGCAATGGCCGCAAAATCCGTCACCGGATTCAATCGCCCCAGCACCTCCGGTTTTTCCGCTTCCGTCAACTTCCCTTTCTTCACTTCGCGCTCCAGATTCTTCGCGATGGTCTCCATCCCGCGATCCAGAAAGCGCTGCTGCACGTCGCGCAGGATCACATTGTAGCCCGCGCGCGCAAACACGTGCGCGATGCCATTCCCCATCGTTCCCGCGCCCAGCACCGCTACGATTTTAATTGCGTCGACAGTCACGAGTCCTCCATATCGCGAGTCTTCCTGGCAAAAGTCTCCACCATTTGCGTGAACCGACTCCTCCGCGTCCTTCTCCAGAACATCAACCTAATACTCGGCAGTTGACCGCGGTCTCATGAATTGCCAAAAGATAATACAGAGCCACGGCCTCTGCTTCCTCGGGTGTTGTCAAAAGCGGAATCCGGCAATCGCGGCATTCTGTGAACCGTCGCGATACTCTGCCTTACACAAAGGACAGAACATGATTGCGCCGAAGCTTACCACAGCAATTAGCGCGGAGCAGTGAGAGCGTCCCTTTAACCCCTTTAACCGGGAGCTCCTTTCACGGGCTTAGCCAGTGCTAGCCACGCCGCTAGTGTCGCGAACTTTTCATCCTGCGACCACGGCGCGCCCAGCCCCTTGCCTAATTTCGTGGCCCGGCGTAGCACCACGGGGGGCTGCAGCGAAAACACCTCCGCGCAGCGCTCCAGCAATTCTCGCTCTTTAGTGCACGCTACCCGCAACCCGCACCGTGTGCTCGCGCTGCGCAGTGCTTCGCGGAACAGCTCCCCATCCGCCGTATGGATCAGTGCGTGCGACTGAAGAATTTTCTCCAACTCCGGCAGCGGTCTCCCCGATGCAAGCAGCAACCCAGCGCGATCCAATTGGTACCCCTGCTCTTTCAGGTCAGCTTCCATCGCGCGAAGTGCCTTACACGCGAGTTCCTCCGCCTCCGTTCGCACACCTCCGATGAATTCGCCGGCCTCCGCGAATCCCATCTTCTCCCCGGTGTGATACGGCTGCCGGAACGTGTAACTGAACGTCTTCACCAGGTGGGCGCGCTGGCGTCTCAAAACAATTGGCTCAGCTTTTTCGAGGGAGACAGCAACGATGGCACTCCAGCCGGAGTGCACACGAAAACCAACCGCAGCTTTCTTCATGAAGACCTCCGCGGTAGAGGGGAAACGGAGGAACCTAAGGATGCACGCCAGAAAGAGCGGCGTCAAGAAAAGAACGCTCAAGCCGAAGGTGGCGGCGAAACACGCGTGCGTATGGCCATCGGCAGGCGCCGTACTCCCTGCCGCTTTCTGTGGCGTTCGTAGTAGTACCACACGAACGAAAACGGAATGATGGATAAAACGCAAAAAAGCAACGGCCGAAGCTCGTAGCGTATCGACTGGTACAGCATCCACAGCGCCCCAATATTCGCCACCAAAGTTGCGAGCCCTACGACACCCGTCAGCACGGCGGTTGCCCCAAACGAGAGCCCCGGTAGAGACAACCCCAGAAAGCATAGAAGCAAGTAGGCTCCGCCAAGCGCCCAAATCAGCGAATAACTTTTCACGGGCTCGTCCAACCAGACGTACTCCTTCGTCCCCGGCAAGGCTTGCTGCGGTACAGCATGGTTCAGGATCTGCCGCACCACTTCGCGGCCGCGATTCTCATCCTCAGGCCGTACAAGGAGCCGGACAAGGCCTTCGTCTCGCACAATCCGAATCGTCGGCACTCCCACTCCATGCAGCGAGTGCTCAATAAACTGCAGCCGGCCCTGATCCGCTCCGGCCCACACTTCCACGGAGACGTTCGCCGAATCCCAATTCGCCGGCAGTTCAGCGACGGCAGCCCCTTCCTCTTCACTGAGCGGGATTGCACGTGCGCTAAGCGTCGCCTCGGAAACCTCCGGCAACTGCGCCACCAGTTCAACACCACACTGGCTGCAGCTCTTCGTTCCTTCGAAATATTCCATCTTACATACCGGGCAGAACATATCGCCGCGAGTCTACTACATCGCCGACATCAAATTCAGTGAACACGA
Organism: Candidatus Acidiferrales bacterium; assembly: GCA_963735825.1. Taxonomy (GTDB): domain Bacteria; phylum Acidobacteriota; class Terriglobia; order Acidiferrales; family UBA7541; genus Acidiferrum. Next base: position 456,650 of record CAVTMR010000003.1, on the reverse strand, counting down.
AGCTGTTCTTGGATTTCTTTGGGAGGAAACGGCGTCACAGGTCGCACAAAAGCATTCGTTTTGTCATTCCCAACGGTCTGCGGAGTGAGGAATCTCTCCTGAGGTTCCGCCGAAGAAAGATTCTTCGCTTCGCTGGCAATGACGTTATTCCTCGTTGTCAGCCCACTCATTCCGGCGGCTTCCCTTCCACCACTTCCTGTACGATCTCCCCCGCCTTTGCCTCGTCTTCCGGAAGCACAAACAATCTCGCGCGCGAACCGTTCCGTTCCACCCGGCACCGGATCCCATTTTCATGCAGCGCGGCGATCAGGAAATCGCTAACGATGTTCTCTCCCGTCCAAACTTGCGCGTCCGCGTCTTCCGGGTACCAACCGCCTTGCTCGCCTGCATTCGGTGGCCCGGGAATATTCTCTTCCTCCTCCGGCGTCAGCGTCGCCGGCATCTTCCAGGCTCCCTCCGGCCCTTCCGCGATATGTCGCGGCGCCTCCAACAGCTTTACCGCCTGGTCATCAGCGGACCCGAAGGCTTCTTTCACCACAATCTCGGCTTTCTCAAAGAGGGAAAACGGCACGCCAATTTGGTACGCGGGGAAGTTATTCAGGTTAAACAAATGATCGCGCCGAAACACGGTGTTGTGCGGGATACCCGCCTCGTTCAGCACCTCGCACAAATCCGCGTGGATTCTGGGATCGTCGCCTTTCCAAAATGAGCAGTACGGATCTTCGTTGGGATCTCCCGGCTCGGCCGCGCCGTACGGCGATGATGCCGCCGCGTCCTCCGCCTGTTCCCACACCAACTCCACGTCGCAGTCCGCGCAACGCGTAAATCCCGGACGATACTCCGCTTTGCATTCAGGACAAATCATGGCATTTCGCAGTCTACACCGCAGTACCATTGCCGCGGAATACCACGGATGCTACCCTGCCAGTTTCACTTGATTGTAAGCATTGGAGGCTCGCTTTGATTCCCATTCCCCGCTCGGCACGCAACGCCATCCTCTCTTGCTTCGTTGCCCTGACTCTTCTGGCTTCGTCCACATTTGCCGCGCCAGCGCAAAAAGCTGCCGGCGACGATCCCGACGCAAAAGAAATTGCAGCTTATTCTCTCTCCATGGATGGGATTCGCCATCTCGCTGCGGCCACCAGCGAACTCAAGGAATGGGAACAGAAGAATCCCGATGCCTCAAAGGGCATGGACGGTGACGAGCTGAAAAATGCCGGCAGCATCACCGAACAAGCTAAAATCTTCGATAGTAAATTCCCTCAGGGCACCGCGATCCTCAAAAAGAACGGTTTTCCCACCAGGGAGTACCTGATTTCTCTCTACGCGTTCGTCCAGGCCGCCATGGTTGTCGCCCTCAAGAAAGCCGGGCAAGCCCCCAGCGTCGACAACCTGGCCGGCGTCGTCAATCCCACCAACATCGACCTAGTCGAGAAGAACTGGGAGGAAGTCCAAAAGCTAAACGTCTCCTTAGGACTGCCCGCAGCGACCCAATAGCCTGACTCTGGGGCCATGCAATCCCGTTCGCCTTGAGACCATCGTAACATATTGCAAATAAATGACTTCTAGCAAAGCTAAGGGGTTCGTTACCGCATTGCTTTTTCGCTTCGTTACTTCCCCTCCTGCGTCTTTCTTCCCACCTAATCCGTATCCCATATAGTATGAGCGCACACGCATTCACGTTAGCTTCAGCTTCTTCGAGGTCGCCGCTGCTCTTCGCGGCTGTGATGACCGACGAAACCCAAACCCTGGCACAAGGCCTCAGCCGCCGCGATCCGGGCCTGCTCGATCACCTTATCGAGCTTTACCAGCATCGTCTTTACCGCTACCTCCTCTTTCTCACCGGCAATCCCGCTCTCGCCGAAGATCTTTTTCAGGAGACCTGGATCCGCGTCCTCGAACGCGGCCACCAGTACAACGCCAAGTCCAAGTTCGAGTCCTGGCTTTTTGCCATCGCGCGCAATCTGGTCATCGACGTCTCCCGCCGCAAGAAAATGCCCAGCCTCGAGGATCTCGGCGACAAGGACAGCAATCAGCCTTTTGATCCCCCCGATGAACATTCCATTTCGGCGCTGCAACTGCTCGTCTCGCGCGAAAATCAACAAGCTGTGCAACTCTCCTTGCTGAAAATTCCGGCCTACTACCGCGAGGTCCTGCTCCTTCGTTTTCACGAAGAAATGGGTCTGGAAGAAATCGCCGCCATGATGTCCACCCCTGTTTCCACAGTGAAGTCGCGCCTCTATCGCGGGCTGGCTGCGTTGAAATCGGCATTGCCGGAAGGTTCCGTATGACTGAAAACCTTCACATCCGCGCGCAGAAATTCTTTGCGCAATCGCTTGTCGAAGGACTCTCTCACGCCGACCAGTCCTGGCTTGATCAGCACCTCCACGAGTGTGCCGGTTGCGCTCGCGAAATTGCTTCCACCCAGGAACTCCTGCATGCACTCCGCACAGTTCCTGTCTCGATACCGCGCGATCTTGCTGCCCGTACGCAGCTCCGCGTTCGTCTCCGCGCTCAGGAGTCCGCGCAAACTTCCCACGGTAACTTTCTACTTTGGGTGATTACCGGCTTCAGTTGGTTCGCCGGCGTCCTTAGCGCGCCTTTGGTCTGGCGCGGCTTTGCGTGGCTGGGCAATTATCTCCACGTTCCCAAGCTGGCTGTCGAAATGGGATTTGTTCTCTGGTGGGCGGTGCCGGCATTATTCGCCGTGGCTGCTGTTTTGCACCAAAAGGGATTCAACATCAGCCCATGGCGAGGCCCAAATTGAAAATTTGGAAATCCAGTGGACCGCATAATAACGAAGAAGAAAGAGAGACTATGAGCGACTCATTTAACGAACGCATGCGTCTGATCCGCTTCCGCAGGAAACGCGAACGCACCAGATTCCGCGACGAACTCCGCATCATTCCACGCTGGTTGATCCGGACGTGCGTAGCCCTCTGGCTGGTCGCGCTGGCCATCGGCGTTTCCGTCAACGTCTACAACATGCAACACAATGAGAACTATTTTCCTCCCGTCCCGGAATGGCTCAGCCATCAGGTGGCCGCCTGCATCGCCTTGGCCGGCGTCATCACTGGCGCTGCCATTTTCGTTGCTGCCTTTCTCTTGATGCTCGGCTACGTTTACAAAGACGCCCAGCGCCGCGGCATGCACCCCGTGCTTTGGACCCTGCTTGTCCTCATCCTCTCGCCGGCCTACGGCATCATCGGCCTCATCATCTATCTGCTCGTTCGCGAGCCGCTGCCCTTCCCCTGCCCGCAGTGCTCAACGACAGTTTCTGCGCGCTACAATTTCTGTCCCAACTGCAAGTACAACCTGCATCCCTCTTGCCCCCAGTGCCGCCGCGAAATCTCTGACACCGACAAGTTCTGTTCCCAGTGCGGCACCGACTTGACGCATGCGCCCAACCCATCGTCAGATCCTAGCCCGTCCCCTGGCTTGGGTGAGGCCGCGCGCGAACCTTTATAATGCCGAAACATTTCCGCCAAGATCGCCCAGAGCCCCGCGTGGCGAATCCGTCCACGGGGTTCTGCTATTTCCGTGAAACCCGCTTGCCTCAGGAGCGGCCATTCTCACCCTGTAGTCAGGAAAAAATCCGATTAGGTTGCGTGGGCATTCCTGTGGCATGATTTGGCTATGGGAAACAAGGACAGAAGAAGTCGCGAAGCCAAAAAACCAAAACAGAAGAAACCCACTGTCAGCGTGAGTCAGCCGCCACGCCGCGTCGTGGTGCCGCCAACTGCGCCGGCCGTGAAGGAACCCGGTTCCTGATCGCGTCTCAGGCCTCTGAATGCGTCAAAGCTGGCCTATTCTGTTGCTTTTGCCGATGTGCTCTTTCCCGCGAATGAGCGTACGTAGCTCACCATATTCCAGAGCTCGTCGGGCTTCATTTGGTCGGCTCCGGCGGGCATCTTGCCTTTCCCTTTGCTGATAATGTAGTTCAGCTCGCCGTCGGTCATATCTTTCAGCGACGCGGGATCTCTCCAATCCTTCAAACTGAGTTTCATATCTGCGGCCAAGTCGCCTTTTCCGTCGCCGCTGGTTCCGTGGCACATCGCGCAATCAAATCCATACAGTTTCTTCGCTCGTGCCTGCGAAGCCGCGGTTGGCTTCACCGGATTCACTTGCTTCGCCAGTTCCGACGGAACTTTCCAGTCAGCCGCGGCTGGTTCTTGCGCCGCACTCCCGCCGCCCGGCACCCACAAGCCGGACCCCAACAACACCAAGGCCGAACCGAGCGTCATCCGTTTCCACATGGCAATCTCCAGGCTGTAGGCGAGCTTTGCGGCCATTCTACGCGCTTGCCTTCGCCAAAAGTAACAATTTATTAATTTGATTTTGGAGTGGCCGACCTGCAGGTCGGTTCTTGGGCCTCGTCCATCGGCTACGATGATCGTGACGATGGTGTTCGATGAGCGGCCGGTTAATGCTTGGGCGCGTAGTAGCCTTTGCGGGCCAGCACTTTCAGATCGTGGTTGCTCATATCAACTTTAATCTTGCGGAATTTACCGTCTTTTGCGTTGTTCGTGGGATAGTAGCCCAGCATGTACTGGCTGCGCAGTTCTTCGGAGATCTGGTCGAACGCTTCTTCCAACCGTTTCTCGGAGTTAACGATGATCAGTCGCCCGCCGGTATCCTCCGTCAGCTTGCGTGCCACTCCGGTGTTACCGCCATAGCGTGGATCATAAACCAGCAGAACGTGGATCACCGTATCGGTGCGCTGCGCGGCCTCGACCGCTTCTTCCAGTCGGGTCTTGCTGCCTTCATCCTGAGCGTCAGTAACAATGACGATGGCTTTGCGCCCGGCCTCGCCGTTCAACTTGTCGCCACAAGCCAGATAAATCGCGTCGTAGAGCGCGGTGCCGGTAATATTGCCCCCCACCGGTCCAGGATTTCCGGCCACCATGCCGCCGCCGGGGATGTTGATACGGGCCTTGTTGATGGCGCGGTCCAGAATGCTCCGGTCATCGGTGAAGTCAGAGAGCAGATCGACATCGGAATCGAAAGAGATGATCATCGCTTCGTCACCCTTTTTCAGAACGCGGTGCAGGAAACGGCTGCCGCCATCCTGAATCGCGGGCAGCATGTTCTGTTCGCTGCCCGAAGTGTCCAGCAGCAGCCCGAGGGTGATGGGGAGATTCATTTCTTTGGAGAAGAAGGCGATCTTTTCGTCGTGGCCATCCTCGGCGATCCGAAAATCATCTTGTTTCAGGTCGGTGACCACACGGTGGTTTTTGTCGCGCACCGTGGCAAACACGTTGACGAGGTTAACTTCCGTCTTGATGACCGGGCCCTGTCCTTGATCTTGGCTGGCAGTCTGGGGAAAAGCAGGGAACGCGAGCGCCAAGGCGGCGCAACTAGCCAAAAGCCGTCTCCTAGGGACTTTGCAGACCATCATCTTCATTTTTCCGATTTTCACGGTTTCCCGGTATCCTTAACAGCGCAGGTGCTGTGACGTGGCAGCTTCTAAGCACTTCGATGCAACCAAGCCGCCCATGGGATGCGTGGTACAGAACCGCCGCAGCTGCCTACGATATACTAGGCTCGGAGAGTTTGGCGAAATGATGATGAAAAGTCCACGAAAAAGCCTGCTCTGGGCGACCTTGGCAGTACTGCTGGCAGCACGGGTTGGCGTTGCGCAGAATCCGCCGCCCGCAGGACCCCCTCCTGAAAGGAATCCGCCGGCTTCCCCCACCACGCCTCCGGCAGGCGAACAAAAGCCCGCAACGCCGTCATCACCACAAAACAAGATATCCACGACGACGGCTGTGGTAGTTGTCCCCGTGACCGTGAAGGACAAGAATGGCAACATGGTCGCCGGCCTGCGCAGGGACGACTTTCGCGTGTTCGAAGACAAGATCGAGCAGAAAATCACGGAGTTAAGCGCCGATCCTCGCCCCCTCTCCGTCGTCGTCCTGGTCGACAATGACATGAAGCAGAAAGATGCCGACCAGGTCGATGCCAGCCTTCCCGCTATTCTTGCCGGCATGAGCCTCAGCGACGAAGCCGATGTTTGCCGGTTTGACCAGTTTTTCTATCCCGGGAAGGGCTTTACCAGGGACCAGGACAATCTCTTGAAGCAGTTGAAGCGAACGAAACTTGATTCGCAGCCTTCCGTTGCCCCACCGGGCGGACCGTTCAACGGCCCCAGCATCAACAATGCACCCGCGCCAGGAGCTGGAAACCAGGATCCTTCGCTGATCGCCATCAAGGGTCAGAGCACCAAGGCCCTGGACGACGCCGTGTACGAGGCGGCAGAGCTCCTGAAAGATAAGCCCACGGCGAGGCGCAAGATCATCCTGCTGATCTCCGATGGCAAGAATGGCGCGAAGTTCAATAACCACAAGTACGACGAAGTCCGCAATGAACTGCTGCGCTACAACATCATTGTGTACAGCGTGGCCACCGGCAGCAGCTATTTTGACCGCAAGTTCACGCGGCTGGTGGAATATTCCGGGGAAACCGGCGGCGACGTCTCATACGGCGCCAAGGCCGAGTCCTTCGAGAATTTCTATGCGCAGATTGCGGACCAGGCTCGCAACCAGTACACGCTGTATTACTCCCCGAAGGGCAGTCCAGGGTTGAGCTATCACACCATCGAAGTGCGCGTTGAGCGCGAAGGCTTGAACGTCACCGCGCGCAAGGGTTATTACGGCGGCGTTCCGCAGTAAATCGCTGCCGCCGCCAAGCCTAACTCTAAATATTCAGGATTTTTCTTGACAGTGGCGCTGCGCATCCGTAGAAGAAGAGCAAGGGATGGGATTGCAGGTTTTGCCGCAGTCCCACCAAGACTGTTTTGGGCAACAAATGAGAGAAGGAGATCACAATGGCGAAGAAGATGAAGAAGGCTGACAAGAAGGCTGCTGCCAAAAAGGGGAAGTAGTCCAAGAAGCTTCCAACACAATTTGCGAAAAGCGCCTCGATCCGTCGGGGCGCTTTTTTTGGCGCGCTGCTCTGCGTCACATACAAGGCTAGGCCAGGTGGTAGATTGGCTGCAAACGCGTTCGTCCCGGATGGGCATGCCCTTCCTGGGCAGTACCCTCGAGAACGCGAGGGGGCCATGACCGCGACAAGAACGACGAAAGGCCAGCGGATATTGGATCGCGTGCGGCCAGCGGTGATTACCGCCATCGGTTTATGCCTTGCGAACTACGGCAGAGATTTCCTGATGGACCGGCTAGGAACAACCGCATCGAAAACGATCGTGAGCGATGTAGCGATAGGAATCCTGGGTGCGCTTGCCGTGTACTTTTTGCTTTCGTCGAGCCGTGAGAGGCAAGATTTCGAGAGCGCGAAGGTGCGAATCATCCTGATCCGGGAACTCGACCAGGTCGCGAGGCCCTCGGAGTGGTCGCGACTTCGGCGTTGTCTGAAGAACGAATGGCGCGGTTGCAGGGTATCGACGAAGCAACGGACCGAATCGACGACATGCTGACTGATCTCATAAGCCACCCGAAGTCGAGGGATGCGCGGCATGCCCTTCTGAGCAACGGCGGATCGCGCGGCAAGGATGGTGACCCGGGAAAGCGTTTGGCGGATCAAGTGCCCAAGGATTCTTCGTGAGCCGGGCAAATGGGCTTGTAGGCGCAACTCCGACAAATGAAGCCTGGATTGGGTGGGAATTGCGCGGCACGAATGTCCGCGGCAGCTTCCTGAACGATTTTTTCGGCCTCGTCGAGTTGCTTGGAATCGCGCGAGGTGACCTGGGTCTGGTTGGTCTGTAAATAGTGGAACACGAGGCGAACCGGATTCCACTCGAAGATTTCTTTTGCCGCTAGCGCGTAGATACTCAACTGAAGGTTTTTTCGCGCGTCGGAGTCTTTCCGGGGTTTGCCGGTTTTGTAATCGACAATCTCTACATGGTTGCGGCCCAGGCTGTTCACCTGATCCATACGCCCGGTCAGGATGACGTCGTTCGCGAGGGGAAGTTCGAACGCTTTTTCCTGTTCCAGGATCTGCGGCGACGCCTGCAGCATAGTTCCGTGGAAAGCCCGCAATTGCTCTAAGCCATCCTTTTTGTACTCGGCTTCCTGGTAGCCGTCTTCAAAGCCGGCGCTGGTCCATTCCGTTTCGTAGATGCGCTGGACTTCCGCGAACGGCAATTTCACGCCTTTCTTGAGTTGGTCGACGAACCGCTTGATGGTGGTGTGCATCACGCTGCCAAAGGTCAGCGCGGCGCGCGGGCCTTCTTTCAACGACCACAGATAGCTGAACGCGTATTGCTGCGGACATTTCCGATAGTTATCCACGGCTGAGGAACTGAGTTTTAGCGGGTCCGGCGCGGGCGGGTGGAATTCCTCTGCCCAACTCGCAATACGCGAAAAAATCCTGGGCGGTTCTTCGGAGACGGGAAAGAGTTCAGAAGCGGGAGTGGACAGTGGCACCGCTGTCGGCCTGGGCGCTTGTTTCTTAAGTTTCGGGGCGGACTGTTGGAGGTCGCGGCGATTCACGGCAGGATCCATGAGCAGGTCCTCAATGAACACCGGCACCCTGCCCTTTTTTTCCGTCAGAGTGGTGATGGTCAGGCGATCTTGCGCGCGCGTCAGCGCCACATAGAAGAGCCGCCGCTCCTCCTGGATGTGAAAGTCGCCCTCAGGCAGTTCTTCTTTCATCAGGCGGTCGGGAAATTCGAACAAGGGAGCACGGTTGCGCGCGGGGAAGGCGTTGACATTCACACGCAGCAGAAAGACGTGCGGAAACTCCAGGCCCTTGGCGCCGTGAACGGTCATCAACTGGACGGCGTCGCCGGGTGCATCATCTTCCAGGCTGAGCGTTCCACCAGCTTGCTGGAAGTAGTCCAGGTATTCGAGGAATTCGGCCAGGCCGCCCGTCTCGCTCTTGGGCTCCCAGTCCTTCATAAACTGCGCGAGTTGGTTGACGTATTTCCGGTCTTGCCTGCTGGCGCGCGGGTGGATCTCCAGCCATTCCACCAGATCGCCAAGAATATCGCGTGCGGTGCGACGCCGGCTGGTCTTGCGCTGTTCGGCAAGAAATTCGAGGAGCTTGGCAATGGCGGTGTGCGAGGGATCGAAAGGCAAATTTGTTTGCGGCGATTGCAGAACATCGTAGAGCGCGATAGTGCGCTTTCGTCCCGCGCGTTCGGCGAGGCGCACCAGGTCGGGGGCGGAAAGATGCCACGCCGGAGCCGAAAGGACGCGGGCGCAAGCAATATCGTCGAACGGCCGCGCAATCAGGTGAAGATACGCGAGGACATCACGCACCAACGGATGCTCCAGTATTGAAAGCTTGGAGATGACAAACGGAATCTTGCGCAGGCAAAGTTCTTCGACAAGATGGTTGCGATGGGCGTGCTGGCGGTAGAGCACCGCGAAATCCTTCCGGCGACGTCCCGCGGCGTGGAGGCGCTGCAACTCGTCGGCGACCCAGGCGGCTTCGTCCTCGGGGGCGTCCAGTTCGACGATGCGAATCTTTTCGCCTTCAGGCTTGTTGGATTGCAGCACTTTTTTCGGAAATTCCGGGCTAACCTCGTTCATGGAAATGGCCTGTGTGGCGACGCGCAGAATGTTGGGCGTGGAGCGGTAGTTGTCCATCAGCGCGACACGGAAGGGCGAGGAATCCTGTCCTTCCTGCCAATTGGCAAAACGCTGCAGGAATAGCTTGAAGCTGCCGAACGATGCGCCGCGAAAACGGTAGATGGCCTGGTCGTTATCGCCGACAACCACGATGTTCCGCCGATCAACGCTGAGCAGATGAAGGAGTTCCAGTTGCGCGATGTTGGTGTCCTGAAATTCGTCCACCAGGATGTGTTTGAAACGCTCCTGGAGCTGGCGGCATTTCTTGGTGTCGCTTTTCAGAAGGGTGACGGCTTCAGCGATCAAACCGTTGAGCGCGACAGCGCGTTTCTCGCGCAGGATTTCTTCGCTGGCGTGATAGGCGCGGGCGATTTCCTGCTGCAGCGCAACATGCTCAGCGCGTTCCTTGCAGGTATCCTCGTCCAGTGAGTCTTTTTCGGCGGCGAGCTCGGAAGAGAGTTGATCCGCGAAGGCCTGGTAGTCGTCGCTGGAGACCAGTTCATCCTGGCAGCGCGAAAAGAACTGGATGAAATCGCTTAGGAATTGGCCAGGTTCGGCGAGCCGGCGGAACTTGTCGAGCTTCAGGCGAGCCAGATTGCGGCGCAGCAGAATCCAGTGGTCCACCTGCTCGAGCGCGACGCGGTTGGGATCGGACTCCTTGAGCAACGTTTCGCAAAACGAGTGGAACGTGGACAGCACCACGTCTTTGCCGCGTTCACCCACTGCTTTCACCACGCGCGCTTTCATTTCGCCCGCGGCTTTCTTGGTGAACGTGAGACCCAGAATATTTTCGCCATGCAAGGTCTGGTCGGTTTCCAGCAGGTGCCGGATGCGCTCCGTAATGACGCGCGTTTTCCCCGTGCCGGCACCCGCAATCACCAGCAACGGCCCATTGCCGTGCGTGATGGCGCGGTGCTGAGCCGGATTAAGCTTCAGGCCGCTTTCCTGCAGCGGCTTTCCCAAGTCGAATAGCGTGGACATGATTCAAAAAGCGTAGCGCACTTAATGGCGAAGATAAAGCGAAACAACTTTGAGTTAAAGAATGGACTCCAGGATCAATTCACGCAATACAATTTTCTGCGTAGAGGCCGCGCGCAGAATGCTTTCGAGTCCTCAATTAAAACCTTAGCATCGCATGGGGCAGCCTGCAAACGACCTAACGCTGGGAAGCTTGGCCGGAGGCAACTCTGGCATTGAAATCGGCGGATTTTCTGCGCGGGATGGTGAGCGCGGACCACTTGCCTGACTCAGCGGCGAAATGCTTTGCCAGATACGTGATCTGGCCGACGTGATAGCTGTAGTGAGCCACTTGACGGTTGATCGCCTGCATCACGGAATGAGGTTCGGTGCGGATGGTAACGGTGCGCGTGAGGTCGGCGTCGCTGAGCGGCTCGAGCGCATCGAAAAGGTATTTCCAGCCATGCCCCCACAGCGCCAATAATTCCTCACGCGTGTTCGGCGGCTGTTCAAACTCGCTGTCACGATGGCGATCGGGCTTCTCTCCATCCGTGGTCAGGAAATCGCTCCAGCGGGACCGCATGTTGCCCGACATGTGCTTCACCACAATGGCGATGCAATTGGATTCATTGTCTAGCGCGGCGAACAATCCTTCGTCCGGACATTGCTCGATGGCGCGTTCGGCAAGCTTTTTGTAGTAGCGGAACAGCTCGATGGAGTCCTTCACGTAGGAGTTGGTGAGTTGGTGTGGCATGTTCTTATATCGTCCTCCCTCGGCGTGCTGTCAATCCCGCGAGACCAACGGCGCTGCGACCCACAGCAAATCTCGGGTAACGCCAGGTTCTCACCGTGCAACTAAGCTAGCAGATATTCCGCTGTGTTGTTGGACGGGGGCGGCTGGAGACGCGGCTGGCGCGGCTGGACGTCATATTGACATTCGCTTTTCTTTCGTCTACGATTACCTCCGCCCTGAATGGCAATTTCTTGTAAGGAGAACGTTATGAGCCTCGGACAAATGATGCTTGGCGAATTTGACAACGAGATGCAAAACACTCGCAAGGTGCTGGAACGCGTCCCCGACGAGAAATGGAATTGGAAGCCGCACGACAAGTCGGGCACCGTGGGCTGGCTCGCCTCGCATGTCGGCAATCTCCCCGGATGGGCAACGATGACGTTGCAGACCGAAGAACTGGACTACGCTCCGGTGGATGGACCTTCCTACACCCCGCCCAAGATTACGAATCGCAAAGAACTGCTGGCGGAATTCGATAAGAATGTGACGGAAGCGCGCCAGGCGATCAGCAAAGCCACCGACCAAGACATGATGAAGGGCTGGAAACTATTGGCCGGCGGCAAAGAAATCTTCACCATGCCTCGCATCGCTTGCCTTCGCGGCATGGTGTTCAATCACCTGATTCATCATCGCGCGCAACTGACGGTGTACTACCGATTGCTCGACGTAGCGGTGCCGGGTTTGTATGGGCCGAGCGCCGACGAGATGACGCCGCCGCCCGCGAAAGCTACTGCCAGCAATTAATCCCACCGCGCAGGAGCGGTTCCCCAGCCGCCCCACGAGCACATCTACGAATGGGAAGTGCAGGATCAGCCGCGAGTGGACGGTTTTGGCAAGGTCGTCCAGCCGAACACGAATCCCTGCACACCCGAAGCTTCGGCCCTCAACGGCTTCTGGCACTCCATCCGTCTGAAGAACTCGACTAAATATCCATGGACCAGCGCGCCCACCATGCTCATTTCCGGAACCAGGCCTTTCTCATAGGACACGCTGACGTACACGCCGTAAGCCGCCTTGTCCAATTTGAAAATCACCATCGCCACGGACATGCGCTCCTGTCATACGGAGCGGGAAATCGCACGACAGCAAAATGTGCAGCGCCGCCGCGGCTACGAATACGATCTCGTCACCGTCGAAGGTACCCTGAAAGTCAAAAATTACAAACCCAAGGATGTGCGCCTGAACATCCGCAAGACGCTGCGCGGCGCCGTGGAATCACAATCGGACGACGACGAAACCGTGAAGCTGGGCGAAGCGGTCGCGACAGACAGTCCCTTGTCTCGGCACACCTGGGAAATCGCCCTGAAGGCCGGAGAAGAGCGCATCGTCACCTACCGTTACAGAGTCTAGCTCCGCGCCTGAGCCACTACTACCATAGGATTTCCGTGCCGGCGCCGTACGCAAATTCCCCCAGCCAGAGAATGACCTTGACATGTAGTCTTCTGTCCGTAATAATACGGTAAGATGAATTGGTACGACGCCAAAAGCGATTCCGCTGCCCGCTTGCGTCAGCGCAAGTACGCCTTGCTCCGTAGTCTCGAAATTCCTCCCGACGCTCTGCCCGGCTCGCTCTCCCTAACTCACAAACGCTGCGGAAAACCCACCTGCTGGTGCGCCGATGGAGAGGGGCATGCGGCCTGGTCGCTGACGTTCATGGTTGACGGCAAGAAGCGCGTCGAACATATCCCAGAGGAATGGGTGGAGCAGATTCGCCCACTGGTCGAGCAAGGACGCGAGTTCAAGGACGCCGTTGCCGAGATCTTCGCCGCCAACGCTCAACTGCTGGCGCTCTGGCGTCGACAGTCCAAGAAGAAGAAGCCAAGAAGAAATGAGCGGCCCGCGACTCTGCTGGCGCGTGGGACTTTTTGGCTGACCATGGGTCTCACCCTGAACCAGGAAACTTCGAACAGGGTGAGTGAGGTCGTCCTTCCCCCGCTCGTAGGCCGCAACGAGGCGTGCCACTGTGGTAGCGGCGTCAAATACAAACGGTGCTGTCTGGAACGGGACGAAGCCCTTCGCCGGCAGTTGCGCGGGGCCGCGTTGCCAACCTGGATCGACGATTCCCGCAGCAAACTCCGCCAGTTCGAAAAGTATGCCTGCAATGTTTTTGCTCTGCCGGATCTGTTGGCCAACCTGACCGACAAGCGGCGAGATCCCAAAATTCCCACCTTCGACGTAGTCAACAGCCTGTTTCACACGGCGGTGCTGCGCATCCCCAGCATCAACGCGCTCGAAGGGGATCTCAAAGAAAGCGACTTCCAGAAGCTGATTGGCCGCCACCCGACGCAGGATGTGAAGGCGTTCAGCGCCGACGTCGTCGCCAACGTTCTGGATAAACTGCATCTGAACAGAGTCCGTGCAGCGATCGAGGAGGTCATCCACAAGGCCGAACGGAACAAAGCATTTCGCGACGGTTGCTACAGCGCCCTGCGCTGCGTGGCCATCGACGGCTGGGAACCATTCGCCTCCTATGATCGGCACTGCCCGCACTGCCTGGTGCGCAAAGTCAAAGTGAAGTGCGGCCGCGAGATCAAAGAAGTGGATCAGTATTACCACAGTTACGTCGTGGCCATGCTTCTCGGCCCGGTCCTCGATGTCGTTCTGGGCATCGAAGCTGTGCTCAACGAGGAGGCACGCCGCGATATCGACAGCGAGCATGCCGGACACGAGGGCGAACTGACCGCCGCACGGCGTCTGATCGATTCCTTACACGCTACCTACGGCACGCTCATCGATGCTTTGGTCATGGACGCTCTCTACGCCAATGGGCCGGTGATGACACAGCTCGATCAGTGCGGCTATGGAGGCTTTCTGGTGCTCAAAAAGGACAACAACGAGCCGCTGAAGGAAGCGCTGGCCCTATGGCAGGAGCAAGGGCCCTGTGAGCAATACCAAGACGCGGACAAAAAAGAGCACCTGCAGTTTTGGGACAGCGACGACATCGAGACCCTCGATAGCTACAAAGGAAAAGTCCGGGTGATTCGCGCTGTGGTCACCAAACCGGACGAAGAACCATCCAGGACATGGTGCTTCGCCATCGTCGGCAAGCGCCCGCGTCAGCTCGCCCGCCGAACGGCGCTGCAAATCATCCGTTCCCGTTGGCATATCGAGGACACCGGTTTTAATCAGTGGATCAAATACTGGAATTTCGGGCATGTTTTTCGCCACACCCCGAACGCTCTGACGGCCGTTTTCCTTCTATGGACTCTCGCCTTCAATTTGCTTCAGCTATACGTCTATCGACGGCTGGGTCGTTGCCGCAGGCCGAAGGATCCCACCGAAACCATCCGGCACATTGTCGAAGTCATGCTTCGCGATGTAGCTACCCTACCCGAACCCATTCCTTGGGCGACTCTTCTGCTGAACACCAGCTGACGCCGCGCCGGAGCCGCGCCCAAGTGGGCGACGCGGAAGCACCGGCCTCGTAACTGCCCGCAACCTGCCAGGCTAGAGACAACTCACCCGCTACAATTGAACCGCCAGTTGCGCTGACAGGCCCACGCGCTCCGCGCAGTTCTGCCCGGATCGCTCACCATGATGTAAGGATTGTGCCCGCAGCTTTGACAGGTGTAATATCAGCTGAGCAAAGGGCGCCACTGTGAAGGCTCGCATCATCTCCTCGGAACTCTCGGAACGGCAAATGCCGGCGGCGGCTTGGGCTTTGTCACTAGGTCTCACTTTGTTGGTCCTTGCTCTTGGCGTGCCCGCGCGATCCCAGGAAACAGCGAAACCGGCGGAATCAATCGTGGATGCCGCGCTCAACGCTCGCCAGCATAAATCGAATTCCGCAACACCTCCGGTAGTCTTCACCAACGACGACATCGCCGTGCAGTCTCCGGCGTCCAGCGCCCCAGCAGCTCCTTCAGAGTCCTCGCCAAAGCAGGCCAGCGTAGCAACACCACGGCAGCCCGAAGCTCCAGCACCGCCGACACCCGCGATGACAGACTGCAATAATCCCAACGAAGAAAGACTCAAAACGGAGCTGCAGTCTGCCCAGGATGAGCTGGACCAGCTTCGCCGAGAGCTTTCCTACAATCCACAAGCCATCTCCGGTGGCGATGTTGATTTGGAAAATTTTAAGTCCGGCACCTCGGGGCTTGCCTTTGGATCTCCACCGCTGCAGCAATCGCAACCACAGGCCCCGGCACGAATCAACGAAGTCATTCTCGAGGAGAGGGTTGCGTCCCTGAAAGAAGCCTCGCGCATTGCTTGCGAGCCTCCCAAGGAAGCGGGGATGCAGAAGCAACTCGATTCCGCGGAAAAAGAGCTGAAGCTATTGCAGCGTGAGTTCGATCTGAACCAAGCCGCGTTCTATTCCAAACCCAACTATGCCCAAGACACCGCCGGCAAAGCCATGCTCGATGCCGCTCAGCAGCAGATCGAGTCCCTGCAGTCTGAGATCCAGCGCCTGAAGGACGAGATTCCTCCGCCAAAGACATATCCAGGCGCACAGTAAGCAAGTATTTCAGATGCCGGCGTACCAGGCATAGCCTCCCTCAGGAGATGCGGAGCCCAGACCCTTGCCGAACGCCTTCAGGTTGTCGGTGACTGTCAGGCGGGTGATGAATTTCACGCTCTTGTAGCCGAGTTGGCGCGGCAGCCGCAAGCGAAGCGGCCCGCCATTACCTGTTGGAAGTTCATCGCCATTCATCCCATAGGCGAGAAAAGTCTGCGGATGCAATGCATCGGCCATATCGATGCTTTCCCACCACTCGGGATCGATCGAGTAATACACGACATATCTGGCATGAGGTTGGGCTCCCACGACGTCCAGCACGTGGGAGAGCGGCACACCATACCACTCGGCGATATACGACCAGCCCTCTTCACACGCCAGTTGCGTGATCTGGCTGCGAGATGGGTAACTCTTCAGCTGCGCAAGCGAAAACGTGCCGGGCCGCGCGACCAAGCCGTCGACGGAGAGCCGCCAGTCCGCGAATCCCTCAGCCTGCAGGCGTTTATACGCGTCGTTCAGTGGCGGCATTTCGTTCGACACGGGTCTCTTCGAAATCTGGCTCCGAGAGAATTCGCGCGCTAACGAGTGCCTCGTCAGCAGCCGCTGGGAAGCGTAGGTCAGCGTTTCGCCGATGCCCCAGATTCCGCCGTGGTCGGGCGGGACCAGTCCATACCTCTCCGCGATGTGCGCGGCCGCGCCCAGCCCCAACACGCCCGCCGTGGCCGCGACTCCGGCAGTGATCAGTTTGCGGCGCGAAAGATCGCTCATGGGCCCTCCTTATCTGTGCCCGCTTTGCCCGTGATCATCGCTCGCGTGCGTGTCCTGAATCCCGCAAGACACACCATCACGACGTGGACCAGCAGGAACAGCACCAGAGCCACCGAGACGAAGAAATGAATGGTGCGCGCGGACTGCTGCCCGCCCAGCAACGTGACTGACGCGGGAAATGCGGAAACAAAGCCCAGGGACATCGCCAAGCCCGTCCAGATTACCAACGGAAACAAAACGAAAATCACGAATAAGTAAGTAAGACGCTGCAGCACGTTATACGACCAGGCTTCTGATTCACTCGGCCGCTTAAATCGCAAATGGTTTGCGATTTCGGTCGAAAGCACCCGCCACGAGAGTTCGGCCTTGCCCGGAAGCAAGTTTTTCCGCAAATGCCCTGAAACCAAGCTGAAGATTGCATACAGTAAGCCAGTCAATACCAGCGCCCAGGCTGCTTGAAAGTGAAGATACCGGCTCCAGCCGTTCTGGTCTGGCAGCACGTACCCGTAGCCAGTCGGCACCAAAGCCCTCGAGGAAGGGATCGGTATTTTGAACAACGGCGTAGTCAATACATTGCCGGTTTCGCCCCAATAGAAACGCGGGTGTGAGATCAGAATTTCAATTCCGCTGACGAGCAGGGCAATAAAGCAAAGCGTAGTGACCCAGTGAGTGACGCGCACGAGTGCCGAGTGCCGTGAATTAACCTTAACCGTTGTGGCAGGGACGGCCGAGGCAGCATTTGGGATGTAGGCGGAGCCGGCCATCCGGGGATGGTATCACGTGCCGCGCTAATTGCCACGCTCGGCGGAACGCGGCGATGATCGTCGGATTGTCCTGATTTCCCCGGCATTTGGTCGGCGATCCCGAGGCTGAGACGCATGCGGCAAGTCAAGCCTCGTTCTAGGAGCGTTTGGGCAGCCAACCGTCACGAACTAGTCGCCCATATTGCAATTCGGCATTTCATGCTGCATCTCCCTCTGTCTTGATCGAATGGTCTCACAAAGTCCGTCATGAGTCAGCCCAACTCGGGATTCGTCGGTTACCGAACAAGTTCATACTGGGACCCGTTTCCCTGTTCATCCACTGCGTTCTGACGTTGAAGCGATAAGCCTCTTCGCATTATCATCGCGATTGCCTGCCACACACGCGGTGGGAGAGGGCGAGGGATGTTATGAAGAATTCAGTGGGACCCAATCGAGCGACAACAAGCCGGACGGAGGCAGCGCCAAAAACACTGTCACAGATCGCCATCAACGCAGAGTATCTTCAACGCATTAAACTTCTCAGTGAAGCGAATGAAAGCGAGAACTATGACTTCCGCTCGTGGCTCAAGTACTCCGCCCCTGATGACATCGATGATCTGGTGAAAGCCCTCAGCCAGAAGTACTTCACGCTCATTGACTGCAAAGAGTGCGGCAATTGTTGTCGAACCTTGGAACTGGATTTCACGGAACCCGAACTTCACACCATAGCAAAGTCAATGCAGCAATCGATAGACGAATTCAAGAAGCGCTTTGTGGTAGAAGGCATAATGAAGCCCTGCCCCGCGCTTAAGGGAAATTTGTGCTCGATTTATGAAGCTCGGCCAGGTGATTGCCGATCATATCCTCACCTTGAAAAGCCGGACTTCGTCTCTCGCCTCTACGGGGTTCTTGACAACATTGCTATCTGCCCTATTGCATTCAACGCTTTTGAAGAACTCAAAGCGAAGCTTAAATGGGCGAAGTACAGGGAGAGATGGTCGAAACGAATGCGGCAGATCGAAATGAGGCTAACGTAGCCTAATGTTTATTGGGATGCGAAAAAACATCGTCGAACGAGTCGCGTGCGTGGAAATCCTAAGTAAGCGTTGGAGGAAACGTAATGGAGTATCCGCAGTTTGGGTTGAGTGGGCAAGTTGCGTTGGTAACCGGAGCGGCGCGCGGTTTGGGGCGCGCCATTTCGCTGGCCTTAGCGCATGCCGGCGCGGATGTGGCTCTAGGTTTGCGCGATGTAAAGGCCGATTCTCGATTAGCCACAGAGATACGAAAGATGGGCAGAAGAGTCCTGCCCCTTCAGATGGACATGCGCCGCATGGAGCAGATTTCTAGCGCCGTCGACGACGCTGCGAAAGAGTTCGGCCGCATCGACATCTTGGTGAACAATGCTGGGATCGCGCCTGAAAATCTGGCCGAGAATGTGCGCGAGGAAGACTTCGACGAAACACTGGCCATCAACTTGAAAGGAACATTTTTTGCCAGCCAGTCCGTTGGACGCCTGATGATTCGGCAAAAGAGTGGGAAGATCATCATGATGAGCTCGCAGGCAGGCTTTGCGGCGTTGCCGACAGAATCGATTTATTGCATGACCAAGGCGGGCATCGCTCATTTGACCAAATGTCTCGCCGTGGAATGGGGCAAGCACGGAATCACCGTGAACGCCGTGGCGCCAACATTCATTAACACGCCGGGCACGGAGAGCGCACTCGCTGATGCCGCATTCCGCGCCGACACATTGGAACGCATTGCCGCGCTGCACCGTATCGGCGAGCCCATGGAAGTGGCAGGCGCGGTTGTGTTCCTGGCGTCCCCCGCCGCGTCCCTGATCACCGGTGAAACAATCCTAATCGATGGCGGCTGGACCGCCCGCTAACCGCTTAAGGCATCGATCTGTCCGTAAACCGCGCAATCGACGCCGGCTCCCCCGGTGTACGTCCATGGTCCGGTCTGGCCGTCGCCCGAACGCACTTCAAAGAACGCGCCGGCTTTGCCGCTATTCGTGCAGAAAAGTCGCACGCCTCGCTGCGACGCGTCCACTTCTCCATGGACATGCAATTCATACGGCAGCGCGCGCGCCGGACGTGTGCCGGGCTCCTGCACAGGCAGTGTCTGGTTGCTCGACGGAGTGGGCACATAATCGGGATAGCGGTTCTGGTTCGGTGGAATATAGGAGGCGGTGCTGGGCAGGACAACAATGTCGTCGTTCGGTGACCTGAAGTTAAATGCCGAAGTCAGGTCGCCGGTAACCGTGCGGCGGGCGTGATGTTCGGTTCCAAAACGCCGAAGCGGTGCTCCAGAAAACGGATCAGCGAGGTGTGATCAAACACCTGGGAGTTTACCCTTCCACCCTTGCTCCAAGGCGAGATGATGATCATCGGCACGCGCACGCCGTGGCCGTACGGCCCGGGAGTGAAGACAGAGGCGGGGTACGTAGCGCTGCCGGTAAATAATTCATTAGTCGTGCCGGCGGTGGAGATTCCTTGTGCTCGCAACTGTGGCGGAGTGGGCGGGACCATGTGGTCGAAGAAGCCATCGTTCTCGTCGAACATATAGAAGAAGACTGTCTTGCTCCAGACTTCGGGGTTGGCAGTCAACGCGTCGAGCATCTGCGAAACGTACCACGCGCCAAAGTTCGATGGCCAGTTGCCGTGCTCCGTGTACGCTTCGGGAGCAACAATCCACGACACTTGCGGCAAGCGATCGGCCAGAACGTCTTCTCGGAAGATGTCGAACGAGCGGTCCTGCATCATGACGACGACGTGCTTGACGTCATGGATGGAGCCGGTCTCGTCATTGGCCGGAATCGCCAGAGCGCGGGCAATGCTTGCAGGCAAATCCATGGATGCCGCAGCGGTGGTCGAGAGTTCAGGAAGTCACGACGGTGTGTGCTCATGCTGAATTCCGCTCCGTGGATTACCTTGGTGGCAATCGCGGGCGGCAGCTTAGTCGCCGCGCGTTGCGATGGCGTGATGTTTTGATTGCGATTGTGTGACTCGCTTGTTGAGCTAAATTTCAACTTCCGGGTAGTCGCATAGTCGGAAACTCGACCCGCGGATTCCTCCCTCGCGCAGTTCTCGCTATAATTAAGCTTTGCTTTCCGGAGGTCGCTCATGGAAACTCCCGTCATTCTTTCCGCGGTTCGCACCCCCATCGGAAAATTTCAAGGTGGCTTATCCGGCTTCACCGCGCCGGAGCTGGGCGGCAAAATCGCCGCAGAAGCAATACGGCGCGCCGGGCTGACCGGCAAGCAGATCGACGAAGCGATCCTCGGCAACGTAGTGCAGGCAGGCCTGGGGCAAAATCCCGCGCGACAGGCCGCATTGAAAGGCGGCTGCGACCCGCGCGTAGCCGCGATGACCATCAATAAAGTGTGCGGCTCGGGTCTGAAAGCGGTGGCGTTGGCGGCCCAGGCGGTGCAACTGAGTGAAAGCGAGATTGTGGTGGCGGGAGGAATGGAGTCCATGTCCAACTGCCCCTATTTATTGCCGCAAGCGCGCACCGGCTATCGCATCGGCGACCAGAAAGTCGTCGACTCCATGATCTGGGACGGCTTGTGGGACGCCTACGAAAACTTCCACATGGGAAACACCGGCGAATTGGTGGCGGAAAAATACGCAATTACGCGCGAGGAGCAGGACAAGTTCGCGCTGGAGAGTCACCAGAAAGCGATTCGCGCGCGCAAGTCATGCTTCTTTGAGTCGCAGATCCTGCCGATCGAAGTGCCGCAAAAAAAGGGCGAACCCCTGGTGATCAAGTACGACGAATCTCCCCGCGAAGACACCACGCTGGAGGCGCTGGCGAAGCTGAAGCCGGTCTTCAAAAAAGACGGCACTGTGACCGCGGGAAATGCGCCGGGAACGAATGACGGAGCGGCAGCGCTGGTGGTGACGAGCGAGCGCGTGGCGGCAAATCTGGGCAAGCAGCCGATGGCTCGCATCGTGGCGCAGGCGGTCAGCGGCGTCGAGCCCAAATGGGTGATGATGGCGCCGGTGGACGCCGTGGAAAAGCTGCTGGCGAAGACCGGCTGGGACCGCGACAAAGATGTGGACCTGGTGGAATTGAATGAAGCGTTCGCGGTGGCCGCGATTGCCGTGACGCGCCAGTTGCGGCTAAATCCCGAAAAGGTGAATGTGAACGGGGGCGCGGTGGCACTGGGGCATCCAATTGGCGCATCGGGTGCGCGGATCCTGGTCACGCTGCTCTACGAGTTGCAGCGCCGCAAGCTGAAAAGGGGAATCGCTGCCCTGTGCCTGGGTGGGGGGAACGCCGTAGCCTTAGCTGTCGAGATCGACGAAAAGCGCTAGCCGCCTCAGCGGAATATTATTCTGCCAGCTCCTGCGCGCTCAGGTCGTGACTCTCGCATCGAGAGTCTTCATGAAATCCAAAATCGCTTGAACAACAGCCTGATCGCCGATCGTGGTATTGATCATGGTGTGGTAAACGGCACGGGCGGGCCATTCAACGGCGAAGTACTTCTGGATGAAATCCGTGCGCTCCCGATCGACGGAATCCACGAGCTGTTCGGCTTCGTTTTCACTTTTGCCCCGAGCCATTAGGCGCCGCACTTTGTCTTCTCTGGGAGCGTAAAGAAACAGACGTAACGTGTCTGGGCGGTTCCTGAGGAAATGCTGCGCTCCCCTGCCAACGATAACGGAGTTTCCCGATCTCGCCGCGCTGTGCACGACGCGTTGGGTGAGCTTCAATATGCTCTCGCTGTCCACCAGATTGAGTTTGTGAGCGTTAAGGCTTCCTTCATAACTTCCGCGCAAAAAGGATTTGAACAGCCGATAGTAGAGCGGATCGGTTCGCTCCTCTCGAACCTCGACAACAGCCTTAGGGCATTCAGCCAGTTTAGCGATCTCTTCGGTCAATAACTGATCCCAAAGTTTCCAGCCCAACTGCGCGGCAAGCCGCTGAGCGATTTCGCCACCCCCGCTTCCGTACTCCCGTTCAATAGTTACGATTTTGATCATTTTGTTTCTGACTTTGAGATCAGATAGATTATTACTCCGCGACGGTTAGCCCGCCAGCGCCAGGGTCATTCGCCTTCAAGAAGAAAGCCAAGCAGAACATGATCGCAGCCCCAACGGCAAGAACCATGAAGGTATCGATGTATGCCAGGCTTGCCGCCTGCGCCTGCAAGCTCTGGTAGATCCGGGCATAAGCCTGGAGCTGCCCCTCATGCGAACCCAACCCTGATTGAGCCATGCGCTGGGCCAGGCCGTTAGCCAAATTCTGGAAGTTAGGATTGTCAGGTCTGGCGTATTCGACCAGCCTAGCCTGATGGAATTGCGAGCGCCGCGCAATCAGGGTCGTAACCAGGGAGGTTCCCACGCTGCTTCCGATATTGCGCATGAAGTTAACGATTCCGGCGACCGAGTTGTTTTTCTCCGGCGGAATTCCGATGTAGGCCACAAGAGTGATTGGCACGAACAGGAATCCCAAACCAAGAACCTGAGTGATGCGCAACCAGGTAGCCGCACTGAAACTGATCTGCAGGTCAATCCGCTTCGTGGAATAGAACATGGCGATGGACAATAGCAACCAACCAAGAGCGATTAGGTATCGTGCCTGAACCTTGGTTGTCAGTTTACCCATAACGGGCATCTCAAAGAGCAAAACAAGCCCTCCCGCTGAAAGCGCAAGCCCAGCCAACTGGGAAGTGTAGCCCACGAGGGTCTGGAGAAATTGAGGCATCAACACCAAGCTGCTGAACAACAAGATTCCCAGAGTAAACATCATCAAGTTCGCACTGGCGAAGTTAAAGCTTTTAAACATGCGGACGTCGATGATCGGCGCCTTTTGAAACCACTCCCAGATAACCAGCGAGATCAGGCAGATGGTCGCGACGACGACGAGAGTCGTGATGAAATGTGACCCAAACCAGTCATCTTCCTGGCCCTTGTCGAGCAACACCTGTAACGCCCCGATACCCAAAGTAAGAAGAGCGATGCCAACGTAGTCCAACTTGACCCCAGCCGCCTTGAGCCGGCCTAAATAGGGCGGATCTTCAACAAAACGGCGCACCAGGAACCATGTGGCGATGCCAACCGGAAGATTGATAAAAAAGATCCACCGCCAGGAATAGTTGAAGGTGATCCATCCGCCCAGCGTTGGCCCGATCGTAGGTGCCATGATGGCCGTGATGCCATACAGCGCAAACGCCAATCCTCTTTGCTGTGGAGGGAAAGTGTCTGCCAAAATGGCTTGAGCCATCGGCTGCAATCCACCTCCGCCCGCGCCTTGCAGCACGCGGAAGAGAAGAAGCAGACCGAGGCTCGGCGCTACCCCGCAAAGCAAAGAACTCACAGTAAAGACGCATAGACATGCCATGAAGAAACGCTTCCGCCCCAGTGCGCCGGCGAGCCAGCCGCTGATCGGTAGAATGATGGCATTCGAGACCAGATAAGAAGTCAACACCCAGGTACTTTGGTCATTGCTCGCCCCGAGATTCCCCGCCATATAGGGCAGGGCGACGTTGGCGATACTGGTGTCGAGAACCTCCATAAAGGCGGCCAGGGCCACAACAACAGCAATCAACCAAGGATTGTATTTCGGTCGCCAAACGTCCTGGTCGATTGTGAGTGCAGCGGAACTCATTGGAGGTATACGTGTGGCACCACGTTCATGCCCGGCCGAAGCTGACGATCCCGGTTTTCTCCCGGATCAAGAACGATCTTTACTGGAACTCTTTGGACAATTTTCACGTAGTTGCCCGTGGCATTCTCGGGTGGAAGCAAACTGAAGAGTGGGCCAGTTGCGCCGGCGATACTGTCCACGTGACCTTTTAAAGTCCGGCCACTCGAGTCCACATCGATTTTCGCTGCCTGTCCCACTCGCATATGCCTAAGCTGGGTTTCTTTGAAATTGGCAGTGATCCATACTTCATCAAGAGGCACAACAGTCAAAAGTTGCTGCCCGGGCTGAACGTTCAGCCCGAGGACCACGGTCTTATTCACTTCACCGCTGACCGGAGCAACGATTTTCGTGTATTGGAGGTTCAGCTGAGCTTGCTCGAGCGCAGCGCGCTTTTGCTCCACGTCGGCGATGGCCGCGCGCACGCGAGCCTTGGTTGACGATACCTGCTGCGGCCCGGTTTCCGCGGATTGGTGGTTGGCCTCCGCTTCCACTAAACGGCTCTGGGCTTGCTGCACGAATTGTTGTGCCGCAGACTCATTGGCGTGAGCCGCCGCTACAGCGGCAGTACTCGATTTGGCAGCGGCCAACGCCTGATCGTAGATCTGCTCGGCCACTTCCCTCTTGTCGACGAGCATCTTGTAGCGGTGGAGATCATCTTGCGCCTTCACATCGTTGGCCTCAGCCTGTTCCAGTTGGGCGTGCGCTGCGGTCAGTTGCTTCTCAGCGGCTATGACACCGGCCTTGGCATTTTCGATATCCGAGGCAGTGAACTTTAGTTGGCTCAAAGTACTCACCGCGGTAATCGGCACGGTTATATTCAGCGATTGAGCCGTCGCTTCGGCACTAGCGAGATTGGCTTGAGCCTGGGCAACAGCAACTTCATAGTCTTTGGGGTCAATCTCCACCAGCACGGTGCCTTTCTGGACCCACTGGTTGTCGTCTACGTTGACCCGCACCACGTAGCCGGAAATACGCGCGCTGACGGGATAGAGATGAACATCCGCCTGTGCGTCGTCGGTCGATTCATAGCTGCTCAGATAGCGCCATAGGAAGAAGCCGCCAACCAGCACCACCACGGCGGCCGCCAGAACTAAAGCTCTGTTGCGGATCCTCGGACTCAGGTAAATCCGAGACGTGGACTTCCTGTCCGCCGAGGGCTGTGGATTCACTGGGGATCCGTCGTCTGCCCTAGGACGAGGTGGATTCTCTTCCGCCATGTTCAGTTTCCTTTGAAGTATTGCTTGACGCCCGCTTCCGCGATACCCAGAGCGCGAGCCAGGGAAATTTTTGCAAAATTGTGGCTGTAGAGACTTGAGATGTACTGCTCGTGAGCGCTGGCCACCGCTTCTTGGGATTGCACTACTTCCACCGTATCGGTCACGCCCGCGCTGAACCGATCGCGCGACTGGAGAAGCGTCTCTTCCGCCAAATCAATATTGCTGCGGGCCACATTAACCTGATCCGCAGACGACTGCAGATTCAGCAGCGCGGCGCGAATGTCCGCGTCGATTTGCGCCCGCAAATTGTCCAGGCGTTCACGGGTCTGCTGAAGTCTGGCATCGGCTTGCAGAATGTCGGCGTGGACGCTGTTTCCCTGAAAGATGGGAATCGACAGGGTTCCACGCACGTCGAATACTTGCGTAGCTGTAGAGGGATGCGCCCCTGCTGCGCCATAGTCGGCGCTAAAGGCGAGCGACGGATAATAACCAGCCACTGCGGCCTTGCGAGAGAATTCCGCTGCGCGCACATCAGTCATGGCCGCGAGGTAATCGGAGCGTGAAGCGTAAGCGCGCTTTAGGGCTTCGTCAATCGTGATGCCCTCGAACGGACGGTAGGGCGACTTGTCGGTGAATTCGAATTCCTGCCCGAGAGCCAAGCCGATAACGCGTGCAACGGTCAGCTTTTGGATTGCGAAATTATTCTTTGCTTGAATCAACTGCTGTTGCCGGGTCTGAAGTTCCACTTTGGCGCGCAGGCCGTCGATCGCTGGTGAAGTACCCGCATTCACTTGGTCCGTTGCTTGATCATAAAGGGCCTTCGCCGTCTCCACCTGGGCTTCTGCCGTCTGGATGCGGGCCTCGTCGGCTATGGCTTGGAGATAAACATAGCCTACAGCGAGCACGACAAGATCCCGAGCATCTTTGTAAGTATATTGGGCCGATTTGAGGTTCTGCGTGGCCGCGCGGGTATTGTTGATCAACTTTGAATCAAAAAGAGATTGGTTCACAGTTAGACGGGCGTCAAAATAGGAAAAAGGACCGACAGACGGAGGAAGGGTCGCTCCTCCAATAATCGTAAAGCCGAGTTCAGCAAGATTAATCTGCGAATCTGCTATATAAGGATTCACCGCCACGTGTGGCAGAAGGGCACTCAACTGCTCCCAGCGCTGTCCGCGGGCTGAACGAATATTCGCATCGGAGAGAAGCAATCCGAGGTTTTGCTTCAATCCGCGGTCGATCGCTTCTTGCAATGAGAGTGGCAGAACTCCGGGAACCAGCTTTGCCGGCGTACTTCCCGCGAACGGGCTCACTCCAAGGGTTCCGGGAATGGCTTGACCCGGAGTGCTGGCTGGTGTCGCCGGTGTTTGCGCGAGGGAGGTAGCTTCTCCGCACAGTAAGACTCCGGCCAGAAGAAATGGGCGCGCGGGTCCGTAATTGAGTCTCAAGCAAGCCTCCTTGGTGGATTTCTTGTTACGGCCGGCCCAAAGGAGGCCATATCTTAGTCCGGTCGCTTATTTCGAGCAACCGGGAACGACACGGGGTGACACGGGGGTGAGCTAACGATAAAGTCGCAGCTTAAGCAGGACATCGTAGTTGTCGATGATCGAATCACCGATCAGCAGAAGTTGTGCGTCCGGGTGGCTGTGCATAGCTTCGACAACGGCTTTGTGCCGATCTGCCCACCTGGAGTGTTGCCGCCGGTCAGCGGGAACTATGGCCGGGTTCGGCAGGCTGGTTGGCGCTTGCGCGCGGGTGCAGACAGCTACGGGGACGGCCGACCAGCGGACCACTGCAATCCCAAAAACGGTGCGAAGGAGGAGAAGAGTCATCGGCACGCCCGCTACGGCTTGCCACTCGCTAGTTAAGTTCCACACGTTGTGAATCCGTCATTTTTGCCATCGAGTGCTTTCTGGCCGGTCGACAAAGGTTAGGTGCCTGACGGCCAGTCAGTCAGGCTGCGGGCGGCAAGCAGAATTACGCGCACAGCTTATTCCATTCTGGCGTGCCGTGTCAGCAGAAAAGAATCAGAACCATATTAATCAAACGCGCGCGGAACATCCTGCCCAGTTTTACGCTTCAGTGAAACGCGCGTCCGATTAATCACTAGCGTTTCCGGCCAGTTCTCCAGTTTGCAGACCGCCGAGCCGAATCGGCAGAGGCCGGAATCAGTGAAACCTGCCCAAGCCTCGCCTTCTGACACTCAACTGCGAGTCCCCCGCTCTTACTTAACTCGCCCAGCGCCGAGTGCGACCGGAGGGTGTTGAACACCGGCCATTTCTCGATCCTAATTGACAGCGAAATTCCATCGTGATACTTACCGCGGATGATTAAATTTTCTGTCAACGATCGCTCGGAGGTGGCCTAGGCAGCCGCAAACAACGGTATCGGGTCCTGCGCTGCCAGAACCGTCTTGCCCGGTTAAGAAAGGATCTTCAAATCACCTGGCCGCGTGATTTTTATTGAGTCCGAGCATAGCCCGAACAGCAAGGAGAACTCGATGGCTCAGTTTGATGTTCCGTTGGTGCGTTCGCAGTTCGCGCAAACGTCGCGGCGCGACACTTGGTGGGTCCAACCCGTCGCTGTTTTCCTCGGGCTTTCTACGTTTATCGTTTACTCGACCTGGGCAGCGATGCAAGGCCAGCATTACCGGTTCGGCCCCTATCTTTCTCCCTTTTACTCACCGGAGCTGTTTGGTGATCCACTACGATCCTGGTTCGGCGTGAAACCGGCTTGGATCCCGGCGTGGGTTACTGCCGCGATGCTTATTCTGTGGGCGCCTGGCGGATTCCGACTGACGTGCTACTACTACCGCGGCGCATACTACAAGGCCTTCTGGGCGGATCCTCCATCCTGCGCGGTGGGAGAACCGCGGAAAAAATATCTTGGTGAGCGATCTTTTCCGTTGATCCTGCAAAACGTCCATCGTTATTTCCTGTATCTTGCACTGGTATTTTTGGTTCTGCTGGCCCACGACGTGTGGGAGGCGTTCTGGTTTGACGGCCACTTCGGCATCGGCGTTGGCACGTTGGTGCTGCTTGCCAACGTGGTTTTGCTGAGCTGCTACGCGTTTGGATGCCACTCACTGCGCCACCTGATCGGCGGATTTCGAGACTGGCTTTCCAGCGCGCCGTTGCAAAAGCGCGCGTACGATTGCGTCAGTTGCCTTAACCACCGCCATATGACCTTTGCCTGGTTCAGCCTGTTTTCTGTGGGATTCGCTGACCTGTACGTGCGCTTGTGCTCGATGGGCATCTGGAGAGATTGGAGAATTTTTTAGTGAGCGAATATCTCACGCATGAGTACGACGTGCTGGTGATTGGAGCGGGCGGTGCCGGCTTGAGGGCTGCCGCGGAAGCCTCCGCTGGTGGCACCAAAGTCGCCGTGATCTCGAAGTCGCTGCTGGGCAAGGCTCACACCGTAATGGCGGAGGGAGGTATTGCAGCCGCTCTCGCGAATGTCGACGAACGCGATAGTTGGCGAGTTCATTTTGCAGATACCATGCGCGGCGGCCAATACTTGAACAGCTGGAGGATGGCCGAACTGCACGCCAAAGAGGCACCAGCCTGCGTGCAAGAGCTGGAAGCATGGGGCGCCGTTTTCGACCGGACAGCGGACGGCCGCATCCTGCAGCGGAACTTCGGCGGGCATCGCTATCCGCGATTAGCGCACGTGGGCGATCGGACAGGTCTCGAGATGATCCGCACCTTACAGGATCACGATATTCATCTCGGCATGGACGTCTATATGGAATATACGGTCGTCACGCTGCTAAAGGATGGCGACCGGGTAGCAGGCGCATTTGGGTATGATCGCGAACGCGGGAGATTCCATGTGTTCCGCGCCAAGGCCGTCGTGCTGGCGACTGGCGGAATTGGCCGCGCCTACAAAATCACCAGCAACAGTTGGGAATACACCGGCGACGGGCACTCTCTCGCGTATCACGCGGGAGCTGCGCTTATGGATATGGAGTTCGTGCAGTTTCATCCAACAGGAATGATCTGGCCGCCAAGCGTCCGGGGAATTCTAGTCACCGAAGGAGTGCGAGGCGAGGGAGGCGTACTGCGCAATAGGGAGGGCCGCCGATTTATGTTTGAGGACATTCCGGCGGCGTACGCGAATCAGACTGCCGACTCGGAAGAAGAAGGCTGGCGTTATACACAGGGAGACAAGAACGCGCGCCGCCCACCGGAGCTGCTTACGCGCGACCATGTTGCCCGCTGCATCCGGCGAGAAGTGAAAGAAGGGCGGGGCAGCCCCCACGGAGGCGTGTTCCTGGACATCGCCTGGATTAAGGAACGGATTCCCAATGCCTCTGAGCACATCAAGAGGAAACTTCCCAGCATGTACCACCAGTTCAAGCAACTGGCGGACATTGATATTACGCAGGAACCGATGGAAGTTGGACCGACCACACACTACATGATGGGCGGCGTCCGCGTCGATGCAGACTCGCAGATGTCCGACGTCCCAGGCTTGTTTGCTGCGGGGGAGTGCGGCGCCGGACTGCATGGAGCGAACCGGCTCGGGGGGAATTCGCTGTCTGATCTGCTGGTCTTTGGTAAACGCGCCGGTGAATATGCCGCGCGGTATGCGAAAGAGATCTCGCTGGGCGCGATCAATCCGGGTGAAGTTGCACTGGCGGAAAAACAAGCGCTGGCCCCATTCTCACGCGATGGCGCAGAAGGACCTTATGCGGTTCAGTACGCGTTGCAAGACATGATGCAAGACCTGGTGGGCATCGTACGCCAGGAAAAAGAAATGTTGCAGGCGCTCGAGCGCATTGAACAGTTGAAGGCACGCGCGCAACGGGTTGGCGTGAGCGGGA
Organism: Candidatus Acidiferrales bacterium; assembly: GCA_963735825.1. Lineage (GTDB taxonomy): Bacteria > Acidobacteriota > Terriglobia > Acidiferrales > UBA7541 > Acidiferrum. The sequence goes on along the minus strand of CAVTMR010000003.1, from coordinate 426,701 downwards.
ATCGCGAATACAACCCCGGCTGGCACACGGCCATCGACCTTAACAACTTGCTGACGGTGTCCGAAACGGTGACCAGGGCAGCGCTAGAGCGAAAAGAAAGTCGTGGCGCGCATTTCCGCGACGACTATCCCGCCAAGGACAACAAGTTCGGCTCATTCAACATTGTCATCCGAAAGGGCGCTGACGGTGAACCTCAGATAATGCGTGAGCCGATTCCGGAGATGCCGGTGGAGTTGAAGCAAATCATCGAGGAGATGAAGTAATGGCGACGGCAACGTTCCGAATCTGGCGCGGGGAAAAAGGCTCCGGAAAGTTTCAGGATTATACGACCGAAGTCGCTCCCGGAATGGTGGTGCTTGATAGCGTTCATCATATCCAGGCTGAGCAGGCCAATGATCTTGCTGTACGGTGGAACTGTAAGGCCGGCAAATGCGGCTCGTGCTCCGCTGAAATCAACGGCATGCCAAAGCTAATGTGCATGACGCGTCTGAATTCGCTTCCACTTGAACAACCCGTGACCATCGAGCCCATGAAGGCCTTTCCGCATGTTAAAGACCTGGTCACCGAACTGTCGTGGAACTATGATGTGAAAAAGCGCATAGCGAAATTCAAGCCGCGCCGTCCAGACGCCCCGGACGGGACGTGGCGCATGGCGCAAGGAGATGTCGATCGCGTCCAGGAGTTTCGCAAATGCATTGAGTGTTACCTTTGCCAGGACGTGTGCCACGTGCTTCGTGAACACCACATGCACGATGAATTCATCGGGCCGCGTTTTTTAGTTTATGCGGCGGCGCTCGAAATGCATCCACTTGACGAGGCAGATCGCACCGCCGAGCTGAGAACGCAGGACGGCATCGGGCTGTGCAACATTACAAAATGCTGCACCAAGGTGTGTCCGGAGAACATCACCATCACCGACAACGCCATCATTCCCTTGAAGGAGCGTGTTGTGGATCGTTTCTTCGACCCTTTGACGAAGCTGTTCCGAATGTTTAAAGCCGATGGCGGCTAGGAGGTCTTCATGCATTTCAATCTGAAGTCCATCTCGACCGAGGGCGTTCCCAAAGCGCTGGAGAAAGCCGAGCGTTACCGGCTCCTGAACGAACCGAGCCTCGCTGAAAGCATTTGCCTGGACATCCTGGCTATTTTGCCTAAACACCAAGAGGCACTGGTTTCGCTCCTTCTTGCGCGAACCGATCAGTTCGACAGCGGCGTTACTTTGAAATCGGCTCAAGAGGTGCTGGTGCGCATCGAGGGTGGGTACGAGCGCGCCTACTACGCCGGCATTATCTGGGAACGCCAAGGACACGCCCACCTGCGGCAAGGCGGCCCTGGCAGCAGCGCAAACACCTATCACGCACTGCGCGAGGCGATGGAACACTACGAGCGAGCAGAAGCTCTCCGCCCTCCTGCCAATGACGACGCGATTCTGAGGTGGAACGCCTGCGCGCGAGTGATTATGCGCAGCCCGGAGATTCGCCCGCCAGCAGAGGCGGAAGTTCAACCCATCACGAGTGAGTAGCCACATATTTTCCGAATGTTTGCGGCTGAGCAATGCGAGGCGGCTGCCAGTGAGATCAGCGATGCGGGTCATCGAAAGGCTCACCGCTGAGGAAACCCAACTTCGTTCTCCGCCCGCCAGGCACACCGTCGCCGCATGACATCCCAACAAACATCCAGAATCGGTTGGCTCTCGCGGCAGACGCGTCCCGTTGTGCCCGCTTGTCCATAAAATCTCTTTTTCCCTCTTCCAGAGGTCATCGTCTCACAGCACTTTTGATCTGCCATCATCTCTGGCACTCTCACCGTTGGCAGCCATGCTCGCCCGCATATCCTAGCTGCGGCGCCAAACCCATCCTTCGCTCAATTGAATTTGCATAACACCCGCGTCCGCCGCAAACCGCGCGGTCACCTTCAAACGGCTTTACCGAACGCGCGCAGAGCTCCTCGCCGCACTTTGGCCGTTCCTGAAAACGCGCCTCCGGTAAAGCACTGACGTTTCTGGCCAACTTCCGAATGCGCCTGCAATTGCGGAAACGGTCTGATACCGCGGCGAATCCTGCTGCTGCCTCAGTATCGCAATCACGAGGGAAATTGCGCAGTCCCAGAAACGTTGGCAGGTGCAGTCAGATATTTGATAAAGATAACCTCGTTCTGTGCCTCGTTGTAGAGCAGCTCATCGGCCATCGCGCGGGTCATGGCAATGCCGAATCCACCCGGGCGGATTCCGAGTTGATCGCGGATGGCCACATGTGCGATGGGTTCCTCCGCAGGTTGACCAACGGCAGCGTGGGTCAAGCTCTTGAAGCTGAAGCCTGGACCAGGATCTGCAACGCGATACAACAATATGCGCGATGAGCGCAGGTGAGCAATTCGCACTTTGCGATTTGGATCCAATTTTCCTCCCCATTCCACTGCGTTGAGCACCAACTCCCTGAATGCCATGCCGATCGTGTTGCGCAGGTCATCCGGAAGGTCGGTTTCCAGCTTCATGAGAAAGGATTGAATGCGCTCGGCGGCCTCCTGCGTGCATGGGATGAGCAATTCCACCCAATGCGGCCTAGCGGAAATGACTTCGATCGGAGGAGAAGCGTTTTGTTTGAGTGCTCGCTCGGCCAATTCCACCGCCATTTTCGGCGGAAAAGGCTTACTTAGGTATTCATAGGCCTGCTCTCGTATCGCGCGCAACAGAGTGTCCGGCGTGGCGTCGGACGTCATGATGATGATTTTCGGTTGGGATTTACCTGCGCGAACCCGGGCAAGCACTTCAAGGCCGGTCAGCTTTGGCATCCAGATGTCCAGAAATGCCAGAGCAAAACTTGTTCGCTGGATGTTGCGTAACGCTTGCGAGCCATCCTTGACGGCAGTAACCGCATAGCCGGCCTTCTTTAGCATGCTGCAAACGGCAAAGCGCGTGGCGCGGTCGTCATCGGCAACAAGGATCTTCTCTGCCAAGACCGAAGTTCGGCTCATAGATGCCACCTCATGCCCAAGATTCGACGAACCCGGTATTTCGCCACAGATGCTACATCCTCGAGAAACGCTGAGCAACTGCGGGCGATCCCTGTGACCGTCTAGAACGCACCAAGTTGCAGGATTCCCAGCTTTGTACCAAAATGAGCGCCTCGTCCGGATTTTTGAATGTTCCCGATCGGAAGAGCAATGAGCGCATCTGTACGTTTTAATCCGCCAACTGAAGACGACCTGCGCGAGTTCATCGACCTGTCCTTAAACTTCTTGTGTATCGCCGGCACGGATGGCTACTTCAAATATGTTAATCCTGCCTGGGAAACGACATTCGGCTACACCCGGGAAGAGCTACTCTCGCGCCCCTATCTTGAGTTCGTGCATCCCGAGGACCGCAGGGCCACGACCGCTGAAGCCGCGAGCATTGCATCTGGCCGCAGTACTCTTTCTTTTGAGAATCGCTACCGTTGTAATGACGGATCCTACAAATGGCTACTATGGTCTGCCGTTGTTCACGCGGAAAGAGGACTGATTTACGCTGTCGCCGCGGATGTCACGGAACGAAAACGTGAAGAGGTGCGTTTGAGTGCGCAGTACGCGGTCACACGTGTGCTTGCGGAAGCACCAACCCTGGCTAGTGCCACGCCGCGGATCCTGCAAGCTGTTTGTCAGAGTCTTGATTGGTCCGTGGGCGCCATTTGGCGCGTAGACCAAAACGAGAATCTGCTGCGCTGCGTGGAAACCTGGCACATTCCATCGGCGCAGCTTAAAGAGTTCGACCAGAGCACGCACTCCCAGACTTTTCCGCGGGGCATAGGCCTGCCGGGCCGAGTCTGGTCACAAACCCAGCCCGCATGGATAGAAGATGTCACCCATGATGCAAACTTTCCTCGTGCATCGATCGCGGCTAAGGAAGGACTGCATGCAGCTTTCGGATTTCCTGTCCTCCTTGGGACCGAGGTCGTGGGCGTACTCGAATTCTTCAGTGACCAGATCCACAAGCCTGACGGTCGGCTGCTGGACATGATGAGCGCTATCGGCAGTCAGATTGGCCAGTTCATGGAACGGAAGGAGGCGGAGGATGCCCTGCGGGTGTACGCGCGCGACCTGGAAATAGCCAGAAAGCGAGCTGAAGAAGCGACCCGCGCCAAGAGCGAGTTTCTGGCCAACATCAGTCACGAGATCCGTACGCCGATGAATGCAATGATCGGTATGACTGAGTTGGCGCTGGCGACCCGGATCACTCGCGAACAGCGGGAGTACCTTAATGCGATTCAAGGCTCAGCCGACGCCCTGCTCACCCTGGTCAACGATCTTCTGGACTTTTCCAAAATCGAAGCGCGCAAGTTGCAACTCGACCACGTAGCATTCAACCTCCGCGATGCGCTTGAAGACACCATGCGCGTGCTGGCTCCACGCGCTCACCAGAAAGGCCTGGAGCTGGCGTGCCATGTCCATCCGGATTTGCCGCCCACGCTGGTGGGAGATCCTTTGCGCCTCCGTCAGATCGTAGTGAACCTTGTAGGCAATGCCATCAAATTCACGGAACAAGGCGAAGTCGTGCTACGCGTGCAAGCCGAGACGAACCACAATGGTGACATCCAATTACATTTCTCTGTCGCCGATACGGGAATTGGCATTCCACCGGACAAACAGGCGGTCATTTTTGAGGCATTCTCACAGGCCGACAGCTCCACCACGCGGCGTTACGGCGGAACCGGGCTGGGGCTGGCGATATCGGCGCAGTTGGTGGAACTCATGGGCGGCAGCATCTGGGTGGAAAGCCAACCCGGCCGGGGCAGCACGTTCCACTTTACGGCACGGTTTGATGTGCAACAGCCTGGGATGGAGAATCTGCCTTCTCGTTGGCGCACTCTCACCGACCTGCCTGTGCTAATCGTGGACGACAACGCGACCAACCGCCGCATCCTCGAAGAGGTGTTTACCAACTGGTGCATGCGTCCGATTGCTGTCGACGGCGGCGTGGCTGCCCTTGCGACCTTGGAAAAATCTATGCGCACGGACCAACCGTTCGCTGTGGTGCTGCTCGACGGACACATGCCTGACATGGACGGATTCGCGGTGGCGGAACGCATCTCGGAGGACCGCCGTTACGCCGGTACCAAGCTCGTTATGCTGACATCGGCCGGTCAGCCTGAGGACGTTGTGCGTTGTCGCAAGTTGGGCATCTCGGCATATCTTACTAAGCCGATCAAACAATCCGAACTCTTTGATGTGATTGTCAGCGCCATCGGTCAGCCAGTGGAAGAAAGGGTTAGTGCTCCGAAACGACGCAAGAGATCGCGGCCTGCGCTTCGTATGCTGCAAGTGTTGGTGGCCGAGGACAATCAAGTCAACCAGTTGGTAGCCACTCGGATTTTTGAGAAATTGGGACACCAAGTTACCGTTGTCAACAATGGCCGCGAGGCGCTTGCTGCTGTCCATGCCGGTAAGTTCGACCTTATCGCCATGGACGTGCAGATGCCGGAGATGGATGGGCTTGACGCTACCAGGGCCATCCGGGCTGTGGAGAAGGCGGCGGGCACACACATCCCTATCATCGCCATGACAGCTCATGCCATGAAGGGAGATCGCGAGCGTTGCCTAGCGGCTGGAATGGATGGCTATGCCTCCAAACCAATCCGCATCAGAGATCTTGAGCAAGCGATCGCTCAACTGATCAGCCCAATAAATTCGGCGAGCGTGTCTGTACCGGAGGCGGAGCAAGCAGACGGCGTGATTGATCATGCGGCACTCCTGGCGGGAGTTGATGGCGATCGTCGACTTGTGCGCGAACTTATTCACCTTTTTCTTGCCGATTGTCCACAAGGTCTGGCGAAAATCAAGGAGGCAATTCGCTGCGGCGATGCCGGAGCGTTGGGAAGAGCCGCGCATACACTGAAGGGCTCAGTTGGCAACTTCGCGAGAAAGAGTGCGTTTGCGGCAGCCCAGCGGCTGGAGATCATGGGAAGAGACGGAAACCTTGATAACGCTGGCAAAGCCTTTAGGAACCTCGAATCCGAATTGGCGCGTCTCACCGAGGAGCTTAGAAAATTGATCATGAACTCTTCAGTACGAAAGACAAAAACGAACAAGGGTGGGAGAAGAAAAGGCAAGCAAGGGTGAGCATTGCCCAGTAGCTTGCAGAGACGCCTTTTTCTGTAATCCGCGATAGCACACTTCGAATTTCTGGCCTCACCCCTCTCGCATCATCTACCTCACCAGACCAGCCGTTTCGTCCTAGTCCGCCGACCAATGCGGTCACCCCTGGCCCTATACGATTGTTGCCCATTGACGGCAAACTCCCCAGAAAACAAACTCGCAACATTTGGCTTCTATCATCACTTACAGCGCCCGCTATCCCCCGCTCGGAAACGATGCGGGGAATCTGCAACGGTCGAGCCGGTCGTCGCAGACTCCGGGGCTACAAAAGAACACAGATGGTTCGGTGGATGTGTACTTCGCTCCAGACGCGCTATCCGGCAAGGATTGCAATTGGATTCCGACCAAAGCGGATGGACAGTTTGAGATGCTCTTCCGATTCTATGGGCCGGAGAAACCCCTGTTCGATAAGACCTGGAGCTACCGGATATCGAGAAAATACAATAGGCAAACGCCTCGCTTTTTGACACTACCTGGTAAACCGTTGCCAGAAAAGTGGAGATTAGCACCAAAGTCCACTTACGCGGGTAGACTTACCGGACATGGACCACTGCCGATGTCGAATTATCGCGTCACCAGGGGGAACTGTAAAATTCCGTGGAAATTTGGGAAGCCAGACCCTCCGGAGTGAACTTAGGGATTCCCCTAGTTGTGCAAAGATGGAGTTAAGCGTAGGGTTGTTGTGGAATTTCTTTTTCGACGACTCGGTTCGTTACATATGCGCCCTGCAGAGAAACAGGGCTGGGTGGAGCCGCCAGCGACCATTTTTCTCCAAGGAGTCTATATGAAAAAGTCTCTAACTCTCCTCGGCACTCTATTTCTAAGTGCAACGGTCGCCGCCGCTGGCCCCAAACCGCAGTCAGGCAAAATTCTTTCGCACACCTCTGTCACCTGTGGCGCAAAGAAATCCAAGAAGCAGGACATCGACCTGCTGTGCCAGCAGTATGTCGTCCGCTCCGGCACCACCGACTACACCATTCGTCAGCCCAAGCCCTCCGATCAGACCCTCTTTTCGATAAACACAGCAATCGAGTTCAAGCTCGACAAGAATAAAATGAAGTTCAAGGTCGACGGAAAATCGTTCGAATTTATCGTCGTATCCCAGGCTGCTGCATCTTCTCCCGCCGCCGCACCAGCCTCTTCCGCTCCTAATCATCACTGATAGACGAACCAACTACCTAGCGTTTCTAGATTTGCCTCCGGAGCAAGAGGTCGGGAGTTCGAATCTCCCTGGGCGCGCCACTTCTTTCTAGCTCCAACTACCTTTGCGGTTTTACGATGAGTTCCCAGAATTCCTTCGCGGTTGCGTACCGATTGATATTTCCCCGAGTTCCGTCCACTCACCACGCTCATTGATCCGCAACACAGTGTCGGTTCTGATCTCTCCCAGGGCAGAGCCCCAACTCATCCCGCTACCTCTTCCAACAGTCTCGTTGTGGTTTCAAGAAAACGGCCATGGTTAAATGCACGCAGGTGGTATGTTCTGCTCTCGTCGTCGTAGGACGATTACTCCAAATGCCTGTAGAACCGCTGGCCACCAGATTTTGTCCGGCCCACTCCCTCAATCACCATGATCAAGCCGTCGAGTTTGTACTCTACTTCCTCGCGTCTGAATCAATCCAGCCCACTCACCCGGCCCACGCAACAAGCGCGCCTCCCCGGCCCATATTCCCACCAGAAAGCCGAGCTTTTTCATCGCCTCACGCTGAGCTTCAAGCTCCAGAACTCGCGGTAGCTGTGTCACAAAACGCGCTCCAACGCCATCACCGATGAATTGTGCTTCAAACAGTGCCCAACACAAATTCTATATGCCCGATGCGCATCCCGGGCCAATTTCCCCGCCTTAGCGGCCTGGTCTCCGAGGGCAATTGCCGCGCTACTCTAAGCGCATGAAAAAGTCGGGCGCAAGGAAGTTTATCGGCTAAACCTCGTACCCGCGCGCCTAGCGGCATCCCCACCTGTTCGAAAGGCCAACGTGACCGATTGGAGTAGTACTCTCTCTCTTCGCCTCTTCGCGGCATCGCCGCTGTGGCCAACTGGGTATGGGGCCACATCCAGCAGCCTCTTCTTTGACCGGAATCTGCAACCAGGAGCACCTATGAACAAAACGCTTTCTGTTGGCGCAATCTTGCTTTTCGGTGTTTCGATTTCTTTGACCTTCACCTCGGAACCGGCGAACGCACAAGGGCCCGCAGGCGTGGGCGCCACCGCCGCCGCTCAGGATAGCGCGCATTCCCCGCACTCCCTCAATCCCATCAAGTGGATCAAAAAAGATTCCAAGGATTCCGCTGCTGCGCCCGCCAGCAGAACCGACGCGGAGAGAAAGCTCACTCCTGCCTTGCAATCGCAGGGAGTGTTAGCCACCAACGCTACCGCTACTGATGCCTGCGCTCCGTTCTCCGCATTGGATAGCTGCCTCGCTGCGCTTCACGCCAGCCACAATCTCGGCGTGAACTTCAATTGCCTCCGCGCCGACGTGACAGGTGTGCACACTAGTGCGGACACCTCTGGCTGCAAAGTTGCCGACGGAGACAAACCGCAAGGCCTGAACAAGGCGATCCACCAACTGAAGCCCGATGCCGACGCCAAGCAAGCTATCAAGGACGCCGAGCAGCAAGCCAAGGACGACCTGAAAGCCATCGGCGGCTAGCTCCCACGCTAGGGTGTGAACTACCTGCTCTATCGGAGACCTCACTTTAATCCTGCCGTTTCGTCATCACCATAACTTTGAGGACGCGACCTAATCCACCAGGAGTGCGTACGAGCGGTTTGCAGCACTGAAACTATCCACATTCCCCTCACGTCTCTCACCTTGGGACGCTCACGCGACCAACTCTTCCGCACCCCGTTTGCATCAAACTGTGCACCCTCACTGCAGAGCGCAAGGAGCCTACCTATGCCTACTCGAGTCGGCCTCTCCGCAGCGGTTCTGGTCCTGGCATTGCTCCCTCTGGCTTGGCCCCGATCGGCTTTCGGGCAGGATAATGCTACCCCGCCACGCGCTTACCAAAGCCAGGTGGATCTGGTCTCCGTCTACTTCACCGTGCGCGACGACAACAAACACCTTGTCAGCGATCTGCCGCAAGATAGCTTCAGCGTCGCGGAAGACGGCCAGCCGCAAGCCGTCAAGTTCTTTGCTCACCACAGCGACGTAGTCCTGAACGTGGGCGTGCTCCTCGACACGGGCACGAAGATGCCCTGGATTCTCGGCGAAGAAGCGCAGGCCTCTGCCCTCTTCCTGAAACACGTCGTGCGCCACACGGACCTCGGCTTCCTGGTGAGCTACAGCTCGCGCGTCGATATTGTGCAGTTGCCGACCTCCGACATCGGGCTTCTGAAGGCGGCGACCGCCACCATTGGCAGCGCGCAAACCCCGAGTGCCTATCCGGACGAAGGCTCGGAGCCGAGCGTCTCGCTCCCCGGCGGAGGCACGGTGGGCACCAACGGCAAACGTCCCTTGAATCAGGACCGCCAAGCCCACCTTTACGACGCCATCCGTGTTTCCACGCATCGTTACCTCGAGGGCGAGGTGGGGCGCAAGGCCGTGGTCGTCGTCGCTCTCTCCGGTGATTCCCACAGCGAATCGACGATGGCGGACGCTCTGCAGGTGCTGCTCGAAAACGACGTGATCGCTTATGTCCTGCAGATTTACGATGGGTCAAAGCATGACAATTGCGATGTGCTCCACATCTACGAGAAGGACAGCCACGGCGAGTCCCTGCTCAAGAAACTGGCCGAGGCCACCGGCGGCCGCATGCTCGAAGTGCGCGGTATCGATAAACTCGAAGCCGCGCTCGACGAAATCTCCGACGAGCTGCACCACCAATACAGCCTCGGCTACTATCCCGAAAACAAAAATTGGGACGGCAAGTTCCGCAAGATCGAGATTTCCGCCGCCGAGAAAGGCTACAGGGTCTACGCCCGCAAAGGCTACTACGCCAATCAGCCACCACCAAAAGCAGCGGCAACCACCAACTAATCCTCGTTGCAAATCCGCGCTTTTCTCGCAGCGGTATTAGTCGGGATTGAGAGAAACTCGGCGTATGATTTGACGGCGCATGCGCAACAAAGGAATGCTCTCATGCACAAGGTTTTTTTGGCGTTGCAATGGTCGGGACTATTATTCCGACCGGAACTGCCCATTTGATGGATGGTCTTGTCCGGATTTGCAAAGACTTTTCGTTGTGGTCGCACAGATGAAGGAGAATGCGGAACTGGTCTCAATATCTGCACTGCAAGAGAAGGGATTCGGTAAAGAAGTTAGATAGAGTGACTGTGGTCGAGTTTGCCGGAGAAACAGCGGCATTTGATGCCTTCCATCCGGCAGGGTATGTCATCGAGGGACGCTACATGACTATATCTAAACTTGGACATGCGCACACGTGAAGTAAAACCGAGCTTGCGATCCCAGACTCGCCAAAACCCTACGGCAGCAACCCAAACACCGCAACGCTGCTCCCCGTCCCGATATAAACCCGCCCATTCACTACCATCGGCGTAATGAAGTGTCCCCCGACGGCGGAAAAGTGATCGCGGCTATTAGCGGCCTGATTCGAATCGTACAGTTCCTTCCCCAGGTTTGTAGCATCGTAGGCGAACAGCGTTCCGGCTCCCCAGTCCAACGCCCACACAATTCCGTTCGACGTGCCATTCGCCGAAATACTCGCCACCGCTCCATTGCTGCTAAACACATGGCTGCTCTGTGACGATGGCGAAGTGCCCAGCTGCGCCTTCGTCACTGTGAAAGCCTTCAACATGTCGCCTGTCGGACAAATATAAACGGTCCCGTTAAAAAAGATCGGTGACGAGTGATTTTGGTGCGAGCTGATCTGGATTTGCTGATACACATCGTTCTTCGTGGCGTTGAATTGCCCCATATTGTCTCGGTCCACCACGTAGAGATTTCCATCTTTGCCTGCTCCCAACGCCAGATGCCGTGTGATTCCATTCGGGTCCATCATGTCCGGCAGCAGCAGCGGCGCCGCCGATCCGAAATCCACATCTCCGTTGTCCTCGGCGATGGTGTTGTACGGCGTGAAATAATCCGCCACCTTCAGTCCACCGGAATTCGTCAGCCGCACAAACGAATTTCCGTAGCTGTTCGTTCCCGGCGTGTCTCCAAATCCATTGCCGCTGATCACGTACACGCTTCCAGCAGCGTCCGCCGCGGGCCCCCCTCCGCCCATCCACATCCCGCCACCATGGTTGTTGGGAACCAGATCGATCGCCCCGGTCCGCGTCAGCGTATCGGCGCTGTAGGCGATCACCCAGGCGGAATATGCCCCGCAATCGCCGTTCAGGCCCGACCACGCCGTAAAAATGTTGCCGCCGCTTTCCAGCAGCGCCGCCCTGTCGTGGTGCACGTGTGGATCGAAGGTAACCGTGCCGCCTTGGCTGTTTCCGCCAGTTCCCGGATACGTCGCGGTAATTGTCACGGGGCCGCCAAAAAGTTCTTTGCCGGTGGTTAAGTCCAACGCATGCAGCCGATGGATGATACTACCGGCGGACGACTTGGACATGGCCTCCACATAGATGGCATTGCGTCCACGGTCGATCACCGGTGTCGCCGTAATGCCATTGGGATTGATGTTTCCGCACGGCAGGCTACCGGCGTCTGCTGGCGCTTCTCCACTCGCCAACACAGACGATTTCCAGAGGATCATAGCGTTAGAGCCGCTGATGCTGTCCGCATCCACCGCGTACACGCTGTCGTTTTCCGTCGCCACGTACAGGACGTTCTTCGTACCTTGCCCGGGAATCGCCAGCTGGCTTAGATAAAGTGTCTGGCCGTCGATTTGCCCATCGACGCTGAACTCTCCCACTTTTCCGAACGTCATCGAATTCACGTTGCTGGTTGTCAACACCGTTTCTGCGGCATTTACTCCGCTTCGCGAAATGTCATAGTGATGCGTCACCACGTCGGTCGATCCTGTGGGATTTCCGGTCACCGTCAACGTCGCCATGCTGCTGGTAATGCTGCCCGCCGTGTTGCTCACCTTCACCTGGAACTGCTCGCCGGAGTTTGCCGCGGTCGTTGGAGGCGTCATATAGCTCGCTGAAGTTGCGCCACTGATCGCCGTGCTTCCCTGCATCCACTGGTAGCTCAGAGGTGCGCTGCCAGTGGCCATCACGCTGAAAGTCGCGGTTTGTCCCACGGTCACGCTGACATTCAGTGGTTGAGTGGTGATAGTCGGGGCGGTCATCATCGGATTGCTTCCCGATCCCGAGCCCGTACACCCGATCGCTCCGAGCGCCAGAGCAGCAGCGCTCAGGAGAAGCGTAGCCCGATGAAACGTGGGAACAGGTAGGTGCATGGGATTTAATCCAGATACGTTGGCATCCTGCTATAGGAGCCGCGCGGACCTCTAGAGTTAGCCCAGCCGATGGATTTGTCAAATGAAACCTCCAGTGGGGTTTCCTCCCTAACCCGATTCTTGATTAGGCAGACCGGCTATGAGTACGTCCGGACGCCGCTTGATTTACTCAGATTTCGACGGCGCCCCGGTTCGGAAAAACATGTCTCGAAGTTTATCCGGTCCCATAACCCGCCCCAACTCCCTGAACGCAAAGAAGGGAATGAAAGTTAAGAAAATGATCACGCTGCGGGCGAGTAGGTCGTCGATGCGCACTTCGCGGAACGCCCCAACAATAGCTTTTCCATGGATCAGCCGCTTGATGACTTCTTCAACGATATGAAAGGCGAACACTAGCACACCATAGACGAACGCCTTATAGGCGCATGAATAGAACAATGGCTTGGCTTCATGTTTTTTGCCAAAGTGCACGGCTTCCCCGATGAGAATGATCTTTGTGATGATCAATGCGTTGAGCAGCGCAGCCCCGTAGGTGAAATATGAGATTTCGAATTTCTCGAGCAACAGCATGCTGTAGGTCGCCAGCGCGCAAAAGAAAGCAGCCAGGTACAAAAAGACGTAGGTGATTTCCTTAGCCTCGTGGACCGCTTTCTGCTTCAAGCTGGTTTGCTGGGAATTTTCCGCACTCATGCCACCCTCCCGTTTTCATCAGCGCTGCGCCTGACGGTGAGTTAGAAGAAGCGTTTGACAAGACACTCGAATTCCAGGTTACCCCACTGTGCGCCGCCCTCTCGCCCTCTAGAATTGTCAAAATTGACAGTATTGACCGTTCTGATCGCTGCGTTTACCAGAGCGAACACGGATTGCTCGATCCAATTCTGGGGCACGCGCGATAGTGATATGCTGTCACTATGGCCCAGGAGCAACGTCAACTCGAGGACAAACGTGGCCTACGGTTTCCCTTCAAGGCGGATGCCGAAGTCGTTCTGCCAAACCACTCTGACAAGATTCCTGCCCGCGTCGCGGAATTGAGTTTTCGCGGATGTTTTCTGGAGATTTCCGCCGCGCTACAGGAAAAACAGCGCGTCCGCGTGAAGATCTTCCACTCCGATGAGTTCTTCGAAGCTCCAGCCGAAGTGATTTACGTGAGGCCTACCGGCGTCGGCCTAGTGTTCGGCAACATGGAGCCGCCTTTTCGAAAAGTCCTGCAAGCCTGGATTCTTACCGCACTGGATGTTCAGGCAAAATCAAAGCGCCCGTAGCAGGACATGTTGATCCTCGCGCCTCTGGTCCGCATGCCTGTTTTAGCGCCTCGTTAGCAAACAAACTCGCCAAAGCCAGTGCGTGGCAGCGCGCTGTGAAGATCTTCCACGATCCGCACGCCAGTCGCTTGGCGGGCGATGGACCACTCTGCAGGCTTCGCTCCTGATCTGACTGAACCCGTGCCCCACGGGATTGACAGCCCTGGCAGAGCGCAATATAAAGGTCTGCGTTCGCCACATCCTTTCATCCCGACCGGAGGAATCTCTCTGTTCGATCGCAGACATTTATTCTCAATGGCCGGACGCGGCGCCGTCCTTGCTGCAGCTCCGTCGCTAAACGGCGCCATGCCAACAACTCCTTCGCCTTCCGCTGAAGTGCTCGCCAATGCCGGCATCCTCAGCGTCAAGGCCTTCGGTGCTACCGGGGACGGCCAGACCATCGACACTCCCGCAATTGACCGTGCTATTGAAGCCGCGGTTGCCGTGGGTGGGGGCACCGTTTATTTTCCCGCCGGAACCTACGCAAGTTACTCGATTCATCTGAAGAGCCAGGTGTGCCTCTATCTCGATCAAGGCGCCACGATCCTTGCGGCGTCCACTCAGCTGCAGGGCACAACCACCGGAGGTTATGACGCTGCCGAACCACAGGGCCCTTGGGAGCCCTATCAGGACTACGGCCACAATCACTGGCACAATAGTCTGCTCTGGGGCGAAGGCATTCACGATATTGCCATCCTCGGCCCGGGGCGCATCTGGGGTAAGGGCCTCAGCCGCGGTCACTCCAACGATACCGACTTGCCCGACACCACCAAGCCCGGCGTGGCCAATAAAGCGATCTCCCTCAAAAATTGTCACAACGTTATCTTCAGGGATTTCTCCATTCTTATGGGTGGATGGTTCGCTATTCTCGCCACTGGCGTCGACAATCTCACCATCGACAATCTCAAAATCGATACCAACCGCGACGGCATCGACCTCGACTGCTGCCGCAATGTTCGTGTCTCCAATTGCGCCGTGAATTCTCCGTACGACGATGGCATCTGTCCCAAGAGTTCTTTTGCCCTCGGTTATCCGCGTCCCACTGAAAATCTCACCATCAGCAATTGTTTCCTCACCGGCAGCTATGAAATCGGCACCATGCTCGACGCCACCTGGAAGCGCATGCCCGAGAGCTTCAACGTTCGCGCCACCGGCCGCATCAAGTGCGGCACCGAATCCAACGGCGGCTTCCGCAATATCACCATTTCTAATTGTGTCTTCGAGTACTCACGAGGAATTGCCATTGAAACCGTTGACGGTGCGCAGTGCGAGGACATCAGCATTACCGGCATCACCATGCGCGGCACGGTTACCGCGCCCCTCTTCCTACGCCTTGGCCAGCGCATGCGCGGACCAACAGATGCCGCTGTGGGCACTCTGAAGCGCATCCTCATCAGCAATATCACCAGCTTTGCAGCGGCCCAACTGCCTTCTATCCTCAGTGGCGTACCCGGATACTTCATCGAAGATGTGAAAATCAGCGACGTCTATTTGCATCAGGTTGGCGGGGGCACTGCGGAAATGGCGCGCTTGCAGCCTCCGGAGCGCGAGAAGGAATACCCTGAGCCAACCATGTTCGGCCAACTTCCTGCTACGGGTTTCTTCGTCCGCCACGTTAAAAACCTCGAGCTCAGCAACATCGAGATCGCCACGCAACAGCCCGACCTGCGCCCTGCTTTCGCCCTGATCGACGTCGACGGCGCGGACCTCTTCCGCGTGCGCGCGCCTCACTCGCCTTCCACTCCAACCTTTGCCCTCAAGCAAGTAGCGAACTTCCGCCTGTTCGGCAGCCAATTCCTCCCCGACAAATCCGCCACCAACATCCCCGAAGATTTGTTCTGACCATTTCCTTCTCTTCAGGCTATCAGCTGTCATCCCGCGCGAAGCGACGGATCTGCTTCTCCTCGCTTCGACTGATTGCTAAAGACTGAAAACACATCACGTGGTATTCGAACCCGATCTGCCCCCATCTCGGATGACAACGCGCCGTATGGCCCCGAGCAGTCTTGCTCGGATTCTTATCGTCGGTGGACCCGAGGCGCCTCTTCGTCCCTCTACTTCTGGGAGATTCGTATCCTCATCCTCGACTCCCATGGTCAGCACGTTCGACTCTTTTCGCCCAAGCCTCCGGTCCCCAGTCGCTTCCGCTGCTTCTGTGAAGCAAGCGGAATGGCTTTGCGGAACTCTGCGCGCCGCTTAGGTGTGTTCGCATGGTTCGGAACTCAAGTTGGCTGCTAGAATGGACGACCGTTGGGTACCTGGCATTGTTGCGTCACGACAGACGCGTTAGCGGGCCTCCTGGAGTTCCGGAGGCACCCTGGCACAACGTCGTGCTTAAGAACCACGACGAAGTAGCCGGACGCTTGAACAGGTCGCAAGACTCAATCTGCCCGCCATGGGCGATCCACCCAAGAACTGGGATAGGCCTTGCCGCGGTGGATTGCATTCTCAAAGCTACCACCCCGAAGGCCCACATTCTCGATGCTGGGCCGAAACTTACTCGCGGGTCTTGCCGTGGTTGTGCATGGATGGATACCGAAGATTGCAGGCCATCAACCTGACATTCAACAAGAAGGTAAGGCGTGGTCCTACAACCCACCGGCATGGTGACATTACGCACACCGATTATGCCGACGAAAGCTTCGACGCAATCACCTGTCTCAGCGTAGTGGAGGACGGGGTGAACGTTGAGTCCTATTTCAAAGAGATGTGGCGAATTCTCAAACCCGGCGGGTTACTGGTTACCTGGACCGACTACTGGCAGACTCCGACGGAGACCGGCGGCCTACATTTTTACGGCGTTCCCATCCATGTGTTTACCGAGGAAGAGGTTCTGAACGCGCTTCATCTCGCAAAACGAAACGGTTTCGCCATGACTGGACCGATCACCTCTCCTGTAACGAAAACGTCATATGTTGGGGCGACGTTAAAGATTACCCCTTTGTTGTCTTCACTCTGCAAAAACCGTCGTGAGGAACAAAAAGGGACAGCCGCCGATGGTAATATTTGCAATCTAGGCCATTACCCAGGCGTCGTAAACGCGACGGAGGTGACTGTGGCAAGCGCATTTCTTTCGAACGACAGACGGTCGGCTCGCATCGCAATTGTTGAGCAGCACATTCGACTTGAGAACGAACATGACCTTCAAGGTGTTCTCGGCACCTTCGGTGACGCCGCACGGTACGATGACGAGCCGTGGGGCGAACACTATACGGGCAGGAACGGAGTCTGCCTGTTTTACGAGCAGTTGATGAAGGCGCTGCCCGACTTGCAGATCGAAACACAGCGACAACATGTCACTGACGACGCCATTCTGGTTGAAGTCGTCATTCGCGGTACACACCTAGGCGGGTGGCGTGGCCTTCCTGCGACCGGGCGACGAGTCGAGTTCAAGCTATGCGGTGTGTACACCTTCGACGTCGATGACCGTCTCGCCGGGGAAAAAATCTACTACGACCGGGGCACGGTGTTGCGACAGCTAGGCGTTTTCCACGAGCCGCAAAGCGTGTTGGGACGAATCTCCATTTTGGCGACTCATCCCTCCACAATTGTGCGTGCTCTCGCGAGGACACTCCTGCGAAGGTGACTGAGGATTGGCCTTGGCAGACAGTCCGATGTGAGGTAGAAGACTAAGCACATCGCCGCTTCGAACACTCATTTACATCGCTCGACCTATTTAATATATCTGGATAGCTGACCGACTGGTGGGATGAAGCTCTTCGCGGCGGGCGCGCTTTTTCTACGAGTGATATTCAGGAGGTTTGGAAATGGTACGGAGACGGACCTTCGTAGAGATGCAAGCTGAGCAGGCAAAAATGACCGAGAGCTGGAAAGCGGAAGGCCGCTTAAGCGAAGCGTGGGTTGTAGCAGACCCGGAAATCGTCGAACTTTTTTCTGCGGGGGTCGCCTTCGGCATGGAGGTGGGACGCCGTGGGCGCACCGACCCTGCTTATTCACCCGACGAGTGGCGCCGAGCAATGCGTGAAGCTGTGGAGAGAGCAGCTACTCTCGAAGACAAGCTTGAAAAGGCCACCGGCGCAATGCTCAACGAAGAGAAAGATACCCATTAGTTCTCTTTCACTCCCGATGAGGTGCACCGGGGCTGGCCTACCCTTTGCCGATTTTGCAAAGAGTAGGTCCCCTGTTCCCTTGTGTTAACTACCCTTGTGCGAATTCTCCCAGGTCTATAATCATTTTCTGAAGCGGACTGCTCGAACAGAATCGTGTTCCTGGGGCTACGGTCGTCGTATCGGCGCTTGGATCATCAACTACCAACATAGCTGCGTCGCGGCGTACACGCTTTCCTCTACTTTTTGACCACTACGTCTACTTCACCCGACTCTTCTTTCACTTTCGCCGTGCCGCAACTTGTCGGCTTGCCACTCGCATCGAAACGGCAACCGAACAACCCCGCTTTTTTTTCGCCGCATTGCCCCGCCTTCACCGCCACCACGTACCATCCCGACCCCGACGGCTTTCCCGCGATATTTCCCTGAGTGTAAATTCCCATCAGCACGTCCCCATTTTGCGAGCTCCCGTCGGCACACTGGTAAGCGTCTTGTTTGTACGTGTAAAGGATTCCGCGCTTCTTATCGAAGAGAAACTGCGTGTCCTCTTCCACTCCATCGCCGTCGATGTCCACCAGGTCCGTCCAGTACGCCGAGGGCCCGGAAGCTTTCACCGACGCCGACCCCACACCTATAGTCGTTTTTTGACTTTGATTTTTTGCCGCTGGACTCGGCGCGGGATTCGCCGCCTTAACCGCCGCCACCGGACCCACATTCACCGTTGCCGTTGCGTCGGCATGGGTCCCGGCGGCAGTCCCTGCCCTGACACCAGCGCCGCCAAGCCCGCAGCTACCATTCCCGCCACAGCCATTGTGCCCGTCCAAATCCATTCCCTTTTCATCTCACACCTCCTGTGCTCCTTACTCTACACCGGTAAGTTCGCTTAAGTCCCAATCAGTCAACGGCCGCTAGATATTCGGAGACATAGTCCGTCGAATCTTGCGAGAAGAGTTTTGGTGCTCCTCAGTCATGTACTCGACGGCGTCCTCCCGGCGCATGCGCAAGAAGCGGTCCCAGTTGCCATCGCACGTACTGCGGAGACTAGCGTCCAACGGAACTGCTGTTACATCGCAGAGCCACACTAGATGATTTCTAAATCGACGTTGGACGCCTTGCGGACTTCAATTGTCGGTGTAGGGCTGGTAGAAGTTTCGTCTGTAAGCTTCGCAGCTTCGGCGCCGGGCGTCGCCGACATCTTTGACGAGGGAGAAAAGTCTGGAGGGCTGGTCATGCCCGTCGGCGATGTCGCCTCACTTTCCAAAAATCTTGGTTTTCTCTGGGACGATAACGAGACTGCACGCCTTCTAAGCATGGGAGCTCGCGAACGTGTCGAGCAGGCGTTCTCCCTGCAAACGTTGGGGCTCAGCTTCACGAGTTCCTTGGAGAACGAGGTGCTCTCAAGGCATCAGCCTGTCCGCCAATTCGTCAATGACGCGGTGGAAGGTCATACACTCTCCTGAAATCGTTGTCCTTCTCGCAGCGTTCCCGTTCCTGCTGCGGTGCATCTTCTGGGGCCACTCTTCGCTCATGAAAGTCGAAGTTCCTAAACTTACATGCGTACTCGTCTGCACCGACAGGCATTTTTTCCTTTTTACTTAACATTTGAGCCCCCGCATTGAAACGATTGAGCAATGATCTTCGTGCAAGGGACTCACACGGAAAAATGAAAGTCGGCAGGAAGTTAAAGACAAGCTAAGACGACTTGAGGGGAGGTGGACCTGTCAGTGCGAAGATCGAAAACGAAAGTTTGGTCGATGGTGGGGACCCTCAGGAAACGGTTCGAGTTAAAGGCCTTATCGGCTTTGCCGATAGCCAGACAACGTACAGAAGATTGGCGCGGTTCACCGTGTTGTGGGGTTGCATGTTCCGTCACGGAAACTCACGGTTCACGACTTCTGATATTATGGGTTCACTATAATTGATGTGTGTCGAAACGCCATTGCACAAGCCGCGCCAAGTGGCGCCTCAAGACTGGAAAGCCTGCGGAGGCCCTTTCTGCGCATTACCGACTCGACTGCGACTTCGGAACCGCAGTCATAATTTGCTGGGAGCAAGGCGGCAGTGAACCGATCTATGTGTGTGAAAGTCACGCGAAACAGCTGGGGCGCTCTCGCGAGCATTGCCCGGACGTCCGCATCATAACGACTCAATTAGGCCATAACAACGATCCGATAAAATGCGCGGATCGAACCCAAATTCAAGAGCTCGCTGGCACAAAGCCAAAGGGCTCCGCTTCGACGGAAGCTGCGCGAAATCTCGCGGATATGAAGGTTGGGCGAGCAATAGCCGATCGATCTGTCAGATCCCCTGCCCGTGACTTTACACTTGGAAATTCGGCGAAGGCTATGGTCGACGAAGGTATTTGGAATATGGCAACCGGAGACTACCAGGCTTACAGGACCGCGCTACAGCAAGGGATGTCGGGTACAGAGGCCGCGCAAGCCGCTGGCGGGCAGTTGGCCGTTATCCATCGTAAAATCGGTGATTACACTCTCAAATTAGAAGCTGTTCTCTCAGAATCAAAAGCGACAATCAACGTAGGAGAGGCCATAGATAAACCACTCGAACAAGCGATGCTTGAAATCATCAGTAATGTCACAATGAACGACTTGGAAAAGGACACCGCCATTCAGCAACTCGGCACGCTTCAAGAATGGGTTAAGAACGGTCTGCAGGGAGATATAACACCCCTCCAAACGAACCGAATCATGCTGGCTATTGGTGACCGCCTAAACTGGGGAGGAACTACCGGCGTTTCGGAGGAATTCAAGGCGATCTATCGGGCGCTATACGGTAGCCTGAAAACTGCAATTTGGACCGCCGTTCCTGAAGCGCGAAATCTTCACGATCGGCTCACCAACTTGTACGCGGCCAAATCTGACCTGGAGTTGATCTTTTCTGACCGTATCCCGTCCTGATAAGAAATCTTCACCGGGACTGAGATCCCGGATGCACAACGCGCTTACCGCACTTTGGTGTGCATAACCATTCCTTTGCCGACGTGATGGAATGAAATTTCGATGACGGCAAGTTCGAGGCGACTCTTCTGCTCCTGTTCTTCTTGCACTTTTTCGACAATTCCGCCCGCGCATACCGATGATGTTAGTTTTAGATGTACTCCGTTAAACCCCAGTCGCGCTATCTGATGATTCCTACTGCCTATTTAAGCAAAGACCTGCAAGCTTACTGCTTTGTGGAGTCACACTTATGGCTGATCGAAATTCCCGTGAAGTTCTCTGCCGACGTCTCACGCTTTAGGGTCAAATGGAGTAATATGAGGGCCCTATGAATTCACAGCCGCCCGGAGACCCGCTGAGAAGATTGCGGATTCGCTTGGGGATTACAACGCGCGATGTTGAGAACTTGAGTCAAAAAATCGCGGAGGAAGAGAAGAACCCAGAATTCCAGATTTCCAACGCCTGGCTCACTCAGTTGGAGAACTCGGACTCCGTCCCAAGCATTTTCAAGCTTTATTCCTTAGCGGCCATTTATCATATCAAGTTCACGGAGCTCCTGCTCTACTTCGGTGTAGACCTGCAGAAGGCAACCCATCATCAGCTTCTAGCGCCGTTGCCTAATACGCATCTGACCACGCTAGAAGTATACGATGCGGAAAAGACCGTCTCCTTCCCCGTGCGATTTGACCGATCCTTCGATCTTGACAATACCAACCTCTTGGCCCGCATGGTTGAGATTTGGGGGGAAGTTCCAATTGCCTTTCTTCAACACCTGGATATGCGCAATAGCCTGTACGGCTATGTCGGCCTCAAGGATTTCACTCTTTACCCTCTTCTGCGACCCGGTTCCTTTGTTCAAATCGATCAACGGGTGCGCAAGATTCACCCATTTCGGTGGCGGACCGAATTCGACCGCCCGGTCTATTTTGTCGAGTTACGCGATGGGTATGCTTGCTCCTGGTGTGAATTGCAGGAGGGCCACTTGTTGCTCCTGCCACATCCACTCTCACCGTGTAGCGTTCGCCGCCTGGATTATGGGAAAGACGCCGAGATTATCGGCCAAGTAACGGCTGTAGCGATGAGGCTGACGGATACGCCCGACTGTGCTCCTGACGGAATCTCAAAACCTCCAAAGCAAGTCTGATGTTGGACTGGAACAGTTGCACCATCGTTGAATCTACTTCCATGGGGACCGCAACGCGGTAGGGCTCTAATTCCTGCCAGGTATGGATGAATCCGGTCGGTGCCTCGCGTGAGATACGAACATAAATCCCAAGTTCGTTGACCAGTTCCTCTAAAGGTAGGGCAACCAATCTGTAGAAGATATCTTTATGGGCGGCTCGCAGGGCCACGCGGGTCGACTCTGGGCCGTATCGCGCGAAGAGTCCCTCGTGGTGATACAACCCGCTGTTGTAGTCACGTGTGGACGCAAGGTAGATCAGGCGTGCGAGGTCACACGGGATGCCGGAAAGCGTACGATGCTGAAGGTCGTCATAGGCATTGTTCGGAGTCACGAGTTTGCCAGGGTCGTTCATCGCGTGCTCATGGGGTTCCCGGGTTTTCTGACGATGCCACGCGATTTGCCGCCGCGGAATCGGGCAGCGTCCGACCGATCAATTGAGAAAGCTCCCCGGCATAGGACGCGAGATCATGAAGGGCATGCGGCCCGAATGTTTCAATAAACAACACAAGCAGCCCGCAGATTAATCGGAGCTCTAGGTATTGCCAGAGCAACTTCGCCTCAGCAGCCGCATCCAAATTGCGACTCAGTCGAGATATCAACCGATGAGTGCGAATAATCATGCGTACCTCGCGGGACGTCTTCCGAACCCAATGCAACGCAACCTTTCGCCGTTCCTCTTTGTACATTCGCTGCAACCGCGGCGAGCGCATCTGTAAGACGAATTCCCTGTCTTCACGGGAAAATATTCGGAGAACCAATTCCTGGCCTTGAAGGGTGTTGCGGCGCTCACACTGAGCTGGAGCAGCTGCTCGGTCACCTTCTCGTTCTTCCACTTCCTTGCGTCTCGCTATCATGAGCAGGACAAGAATGAGCAGGATGCCAAAGGCAACAAAAATGGCAGTCGACATCATAGGCGAGCCGTCCATCCAAGACTGGCAAGCGCCCTCCGAAGTTGAGTTCGAGTGGAGGCCGCTAGCACCTCATAATCGTCTTCGAGTTGCGTAGCCCGCTTTCCCCTGGGAACAGGTTGTGCCGACCAAAGAGCGCTCGCCCACAAACCCAACACCAGTAGATAGGAAACAGGCTGCACATAGGGCCAGAACAGCCTAATATCGCCCCACGTGTACGACAATGTGAGTTGAACGATGCTCATCGCGATAAACAGCCCATAGCCGAACAAGATGCCCTTCAGGTTTTTGCCAAAAGGAATCGCATACCACAGGAAGAGCGAAACCAACGTCAGTATTGCCAATGCCTGCACAATCCGCAGATTCCGTTCCAGCATCAGTGACCTTTCCGCGATCCACCAGAAAAGACTTCCCGAGGGATTGGCCATCGTCTTGGCGAAGACGGCTCCGAAGACGATTAGGAGCAAATAGCGGGCCATCCTTGCCGCTCCTGGGAACGAGCGGAGTCCGACCCGGTAGATTTCGAAGATCACCGCGGAGCCGATCACCAGACTGAGAAACTGAGTGGTCCAATAGACTTGAGAATAACGGCTTGAGAACCACCGATAAACAGAGAAGCGCAGAAACTCCTCAACAAGAACGAACAGGATGTAAGAGTAGAAGATAGGAAATCGGCGAACTAGCTTTTCCTGAAACCCGCGAATAAGCAGCAGGGCTTCCAGCAGGATCGCCAGCCACCAGATCACCATAGTGAGCATAAGTGCAAACCTTCGCCCTGAAACTCCCACCTGCCGCCAGATATTAACACGAGACGAGGGGGAGAGAGGGACATTCTCCCCCTCTTAACCGCAAGCGGCCTTCGGTGACACGGAGGTTAGGCTAGACTTGCGGAACTTTAGACCGTATTTCGCGGCCGGGCGGGGGGAAGGGCCGGAGGAGGCGCGCCTCCGTCAGCTTGAAGCATCATTCCAGTCCCTGATTGGTCGACCGGGGCAGTTGTCAGCCCGGGGAGTTTGTTACCGCCAACCGAGGAACAGGCACAGAAAATGGCAGCGAGAAGGATAGCCAGAATGCTCAGATTGCGGTATGTGTTTGAGAATATCATTGATCTCTCCTCAGCAAGATTAGGTGGAAGTCAACGAACCCTTTCCGGGGCAGTTCGTTGGCAGTGCGTGCAGTTTAAGAACTCAGAGTCCTAGATCAGCGAAAAAGGTGAGTATGCTTGGGATTCCGAGCAAAGTGTACCTGCGACGCGCAGATAGACGATCTGCGATTCGGTCTTGCGATCTCAAGTACCGGAAGAGCCCGCTGCCGACGGCAGGGCTTTTCAGCTCAGGCTCGGTCCCCTTTAGCTAGTTGCTCAGCCACCGACGCCGCAAACGAAGGATGAACGACTCCGGATTCTTTCCTAAGGTCTTTCAATTGCGGACAGTTAGCTCCAGATCGAAATAGTTTGTTTTCCGGCCACCCCTAAATTGGAATTCACCGAGCTTGATTCTCGGGTTGTCCCCAACTTCTCTGGATAGGAATGCCTCGGACAAGCGGTGGTTCGATCCTGCCTTCGCGTCCTGGGAGTGCTTGGATTGCAAAGCAAGGAACACATTCTCTAACGATGTCCATCGTCTCCAACGACACTCTAGCGGCTGAGCTAGAATCAAACGGAGGGCCGCTGGAATGACTATGCGATGGAGACTTGGAAACTCGTTGCGCGGTTCGCAAGGAACTTCATGCGAGTCTCTCTCCGACTAAGATTGAATTGACCCGGACGGAAGCAACGGCTGGAGTTGCACTGCCTTAGACAGTGAACTGGAGGCTTGGCGAGCGTGTGTGGCTGCAGATACGCGTGATCGTGGAGACCGAGATCGAACAGGGCAAGCCGGTTCGCCTTGAGGCATTTACCATTTCTGTAAGCGCTCACGGGGGTTTGCTCGAGATGGGACTTAGAGTGCAGGAGGGGCAAAAAATGCTACTCACAAATCCAGCTGTGGGCGTGCGACAAGGCTGCAGAGTCCTCCGAGTAAGAAGCTCCCGAAATGGATCTTTCGCTGTGGCCTTTGAATTCGATTGCCCGACTCCGCAGTTTTGGTCGATCGCCTTTCCTTTGGCAGATGGGGCCGTTTAATCAAATTGTCCATAGGTTGCAACCTCGCGTCCTTGTTTTATAACTTTACAGAATGCTTCACAACAAAAACCGAGCTGGAATTCAGAGGGCAACGGTGACGACTAAGTGTGGTGTCCCAATAGCAGTCCAAACCCTCCTGGAGGATAACCAGCCCACGGGTAATCGTTTCTATTGGCACCACAATCGGCCGCGCGTTCCTTGATCGTCAGGCGTGCATTGTGGATCTCTGCTGCGGCTGCGGAGGCTTAAGTTTCGGACTCTTTTCTGAATAGGCATTTCGTACTGCAGTTTGCATCTATACGAAAATAGCTATATTGTCGAATGGCGCCTCCCTTTCGAGGGGAGCCACCTCTTTGCGACTTCAGTCGTAACCATTCACTCCGGCCGCCTTAAGATTTTCTCAAAAACACGGCAGGCAGCGAAAGGCACCAAGGCATGTCAGCGGAGCATCAATGTTTGTCAGGGTTCTTCGTAATGCCTGCGACGTACTCAAAGAGAAACCATTGTCGACGATCCTTGCCATGGAAGGTCTATCCCCAGTTAAGATGAGGTATGAAGCTCCAGCCTTTTCAAAAAGCTAATCTTGTCTTTTCAATCCAAATTGTCAACAGGGTGGCAGAGCCCCGCATCTATCAAGTAAAGGTTAGCGGAGACGATGTGCGGAATTTCTTTGTAGGCATAACCCCTACACAAAATGCTCGCCACGGCGTCAAGTTGCTCATTCAGACATGGTGCGAGAAGCACCGCGATACGTGGCCGAAGGACGGCGAGACAATTCCCATCGATCTAGATGAAGTTCAGGTCGCAGGGCAGGCACGATCCGCTGAAGCGAGATAGAAAATGACACAGGGCATTCAGACGACACCGTTCAATGTTGACGAACTACGGGAACGCCTCCAAAAGATGTCTGACGTGGAGCTACGCAAGTTCGGGCAGGCAGCTCAGCGTATGATCTCTCCGAAAGCGAATCCAGGCCAACCACCTCCGGAAGTGTTCGTGATTCAACTGGGTGAGGCACGAATAGAATGGAAGCGAAGAAAAAGCCGGCCAAAAATGACAAAACCGAACGAATATAAATGATTTCACGGTTGGCGACCGCGTCAAGGTCAACATGCACCGAGGTAGGATCGTAGACGCGACGATCAAAGCCATCATTGGTCGCACGGATGGTAAGAGGCTACCGGTGGATTTCGGGAAGGACGAAACAACGTTGATTCATTTGTGGCAGGTCGTTCGGCGCAAATAGTACCGAAGTCTGGTGCTGTCCTAATTTGAATTTCCGCTGAACAAAGCACGAAACGGGCCGGATGGCCCCTCTAGACGCGCATGTTGTTCCCATCGTTTGGCCTTCCCTCTGAGCCTAAACGATGGGATGAAGTCGTTTTTGCTTGGCTAAATCCGGCCCGACCAGATTCTAGTTCGAATCGAAAAGGAGAAAATTGAAATGAATGTAACAAAACAGGCGGATATTATTACAGCCAGCGAACAAGTTGTCGCTGACATAGCTATTTCCGTTGACAGGCGGTCTCGCCTTCCTGTGAAGTAACGACCATCGCCAGGACGCATCGAACAAAAAGACCTTATGGGCCTTGATATATCAATTCGTGAATTCGGTGATGTCACAATATTGGACCTTCGGGGGAAGTCGACCGTCAGCGGCGGTGAAAGCGAGCTATTGGGCGGCCATCTACAAGAATTGGTTGCCAAGGGTGCGAGCAAGCTGTTGTTGAATATAGCCGACCTGTCGCAGGTTGACAGTTCCGGCGTCAGCGTCATTGTACAGACGTATGTTTCCCTTAAACAGCACGGCGGCGACCTAAAACTGCTATACCCGGGCGGCCGGGTGCTGCAGGTGCTGACTGTACTTCACCTGCTAGACATTATCCAGAGCTTTGACGATGAAGCCAAAGCTCTGGCCAGTTTCGGGCCGCAAAGGTACTCAGCATCGACCTGAAGGCCGGTCACGTACAGGTTAAGCGTTCGGGGGCGGACGGCACAGGCAACCATTAGCGTCATCATCGAAGCAACAGAAGGCGTTCGTCTGCGGGTCTCGTTTGGTAGTGAGACAGCTGATCTATCCGTGGTAAATTTTCATTCAATCCTCCGCAAGAAATCTATCTCAAAGGGGATGCGATGCACCTGACGTACCCCGGAAGTGAAGTAACTGAGATAGTCCACTTTACCGGTAACCGCGTATACGTGCATCCTTGCCATCCGTGAACTCTCAAGCGAGGAGCTTTCGCAACGTGTAGCGAATTTTTCAAAAGCCTCATTCTGCTAGTGTAGAATCACGCGTCTTCCCAGATTGATTTAGCTGCGACTCTCAGAACGCTAAGCGAAGGAGCGAGCGAGGGGAATCTATGCGCCATCGGGATACTCTAGGTAGTTTGTTCGGAACGGCCATCGTCTGGTCTGCAATTCTCACCGCATCCTTGGCCGCTCAGCAGCAGTCGTCCCCAGGTCCGCCGAGCAAGACACAGGTTGTCCTACTTGGGACCGGGAATCCCTTTCCGGATCCGGACAGGTCGGGCCCGGCCACCGCGATTGTTGTCAACGGCAGCGCCTATCTGGTTGATTTTGGTCCGGGCGTCGTGCGGCGGGCCAAGGCAGCAATGTTCGATAGGGGAATAGCGGCGCTGGAACCCACGAACCTGACCATAGCGTTTGCGACCCACCTGCACTCGGATCATACCCTCGGCTATCCCGATCTCATTTTTACCCCGTGGGTGATGGGTCGAAAGGTACCTCTCGAGGTCTATGGCCCGAAGGGGATTAAGGCGATGACCGATCACATCCTAGCGGCGTGGCAAGCTGACATCGAGGAACGCGTTTCTACTGAAACATGGCAACCTCGGAATTACCGCGATACGTACAAAGTTAACGTGCATGAGATCAGTTCAGGAGTGATCTACAAAGACGCGAATGTCACTGTGACCGCCTTTCCGACGAAGCACGCTTTCCCCGAAACCTACGGCTATCGATTCGACACCGCCGACCGCAGCATAGTGATCTCGGGCGACACGACCTATTCCCAAACCACCATCGATGCATGCCACGGTTGTGACGTTCTCATTCACGAGGCGAGCACACTAGAATGGCTTGCGAAGCGGCCGGATTTTCAACCCTATGCCGCGAAGTATCACACCAACACTACACAACTCGCCGAACTCGCCAGCAAGGCCAAGCCTCGCTTACTGATCATCTACCATGCTTCGATTGTGCTTCGGCCAGCGCTGCGCCCCCAAGCGTCGTCGCCAGAAGAGCTTTTGAAAGAGGTGCTCTCCGGCTACAGCGGCGAAGTGGTTGTTGCGCGGGATCTCGATGTCTACTAAGAAATTGTGTCGGGCCGAAATAGAAATATGGCGGTGATCAGAACGATTCACGTCCTTGGAAACGGGCCCGAAGTCCCCTTGGGAAGATTGCGACTTCGCAGTCCACTTGGCTGCGTAGTGGCGAATCGGACAAGTGGTTTTAGGCTGATTCCACATCTACGAGTAGCGCGTTTAATCGGGAGATAGCTAAAAGTGTCACTCGCCTGATTTTGTCCCTCGCTTGTGGAAGACCAGAGTGTCATTGAAAGCCACACCTTTTTCGTCGGTGCCAGTGCTGGTAATCGTCATCGTTTTACCGTCCTTCGAGATCACACGCACGCTGGTGGCGGTGATTTTGCCGTCTCTCTTTGTCGTGGTCTTGGCAGTGTAGGCGTCGACCCGCTCTTGCGCGATAGTTCCGACCCTCGGATTGCCCGCCACTGGGTAGTCCTTGCCGTCGTAGGCCCCGGTGTACTCAGCGTGGAACGACTTTCCGTCTGCGAAAACAACCGTGCCCGTGAAATGGATGGTGTTACCGTCGACCTTGTAAATGCGTGTGTCACTCTTCCGTGCCGGACCCGGATCGTACTTGGAAGCTGCAATATCGAGGTCCCAGGTGCCGTCCAATAGATCACCAGCCAAGAGGACGATCGGCAACGTGAAGATCATCGCAAGATAGCAGGCACCGATACGCAAGATTGTTCGCATGACATTCTCCCTCGCCCTGACCGGCGGAATCGTATCACCTTGTATCCGTAGAAAACTGCAGAAGGTTCTAGTGGTGGCGTGCCAACTCTGGTTTGTTCGCGTTACCGGACAATCAAGTGATAAGTTTCTCCTCGGTGTCGGTCTGCCGCCCTGTAAGGCTGGGTACTGTCCCAACCTCTACACGTCTTAATCGCGCAGGTAATTTTCTGGCTTCACATTCGAACGCGAGACTCTCTTACGAGGGCGTTCGGCACAGAAAGGTGGATCGTATGTCCTTAAGTCGCACCAAATTCCCGAAACACTGCGTCACCCTGTTCGCGTGTTGCTTCGTCGGCCTTTGGGCTCTTTCCAGCCCTTGCTTGGCCGACGACCTCTTTGTTGGCAATTTCTTTGGGGACCACTCGAAGATCCTGGAATATAACGCCACTACCGGCGCATTTATTGGCCAGTTTGGTCCAGCTAACTCATTTCCCTTGGGAGCCGCATTCGGACCCGATGGAAATTTCTATGCCACCAACTCCAATATCGACACCGTGCTCAAACAGAACGGCACCACTGGCGCATTCATTAGTAATTTTGCCACCTCCGTCGAGGATGCTGCTGGGTTGGTTTTTGGCCCGAACAACAACCTCTTCGTCGTTAATTCCAGCGATCCTGGCTCTGTCACCGTGCTCAACGCTACCACCGGCGCCCTCAAAACCACCGTTGATGCTGGCGGTATCCTTTCCGATCCCGAAGGCGTTACCATCGGCCCCGACAAGAACATCTATGTCGCCAATACCGATAACGACAACGTCCTCAAGTTCAACGGAACCACCGGCGCGTTCATCGGCAAATTTGTGACTGACGGCAGCGGTGGGCTAAATGGTCCGCGCGGCGTCGCCTTTGGCCCCAATGGCAATCTCTTCGTCACCAGCCAGAGCAGCGACCAGGTGATGGAATACGACGGGACCACCGGCGCTTTCATAGCTGTCTTTGTCAACGTAGCCAGTGGCGACCCTGGCGCCCTCAGCCTTCCTCGCGACTTGGCCTTTGGTCCTGATGGCAACCTCTATGTCGCCAGCTTTGGCTCCGGCGACGTCTTCCGGTACAACGGCTCAACCGGCGCTTTCATGGATGATTTCATTCCCGTAGGTACCGGCGACCTTGGCGGTCCCACGTTCCTTCTCTTCGGCGAATCAAGCTCCACTGCGACCCCGGAGCCTTCCACGCTTGGCCTACTGGCCTGTGGACTGGCAGGCCTCGCCGCATGGAAGCGGAAGACCATGCGAGCCAGCGTGCAACTTCTCGAGTAATCGTCGCGCGTAATAAATCGCCAACAGCTGCTTGAGCTGAAAACCCGCGGGTATGCCTGTGGCCAAAAAGAAGAACAGGAGCAAGACCTTCACCGCTCCCGCCTCGCACCAGCGTACACCCCTGGAATCGTGGTCGTTGGGCCGATCATGGCGCCGTCGAATCGCGCACGCTTGACGTTCGTGCCATAGCAGCGCATTCCTTTCCCGTGTGCAGTCGCCAATATCGTCCTCGCCCACCATGAATTCTTCGATGGTACGGGATATCCACGGGGTTGCGCGGTGAACGTTCCACTCAGTGCACGTATCATCTCCATCGCCAATGCTCTCGATGCCATGCTGAGCGATTGCCACTATCGCTATGCTCTTCCGATGTCACACGCGCGCGAGGAAATTCGCCTCTGCGCCGGCACGCAATTCGACCCCAAAATTGTCGAAGTGTTTCTGTCCATTCCAGAAAACCACTGGATCGAGCTGCGGGGAAATCTCGGCTCACCCTTCGGCCTCACTCACTTGCGGAATTTGTCGATGAGTTGAAGCGACTGATTCAGAAAGAGTCCGAACCCTAAGCCACCGCGGCCACGCTGGCAAGAAAGCGAGATAAATAAATGTGGCAGGGACGACGATTTCATTGCTTTGCTTTCCAAGTCAATACCGCCCAGGCTAAAAAACTGCCGCCCCAGATCATGCCAACGTCTTCTGCTAGACTAAGAATGGTTCTATGCACAGTAGTTTCATGTAGCCACATATATCCTAACAAGAAGAGTAAAGCCGCCAGCGATGCCATCCAGACAACAAGAAGGATCTTTCGCATCATCTGGGTCTCCTAATTACCGGAAGACGAAGCCTTGTCAGCAACGCTCCCAGACGTGGGCCGTCTTCTTGAGCAACGCCGGAGAATTCCAACCCCATTCCGCTAGCGCCCTCCACATGGCGCACAACAGCCTTGGTTCTGATCTGGCCTTCTTCGACGAGAAAATCAATCTGTGCTTTGGCTCCAACAGGCTGAGGCTGATGTGTCTCAACAAAAATTCCCCCAAAACTCAGATCCCGAATGCGGGAAACATCACTACGCCCCGCGCAACTCCAATACACCCGAACCCCTTCCGAAGTGACGCGCGAAGTCTTTCTCCGGGAGTAGGATGGCAACTGTAATAGGGTTTGCATGTAACACCGCTGATCCTACAGAGAGGAAACTCTCAGTTCAGAAAAGACTGAAGGCCACTGTACGCCCTTTAGCTGAATTACTCCGAAGATATGCGCGAAATAAGTGAGCAGCGCGGCTCCAAGCCGTTCAAATTCCTGATTGAAGAGGCTCCCACCCTTGCGAGAGAGAGAGCCCCTCTACTACGACAGAATGCGAAACCTGCGCTCTCATCTGCCCAAGAGAGAGCTCAGAGCAAACTGCCGCAAAACCAAGCCTTCGTCCGGACGCGATCACGCTGCAGGCATCCGGAATTCCTTCGATTTCGCTGCGAGATTAGTTTGTGGCGGAAGACCTGTCCATCCCGCCTCGAGGGTATTTTAATAAGCTCGTTTCACGGGTTTACGCGCTACCGGACATCTTGCTTCTAGTACTCGATTTCGAATAGCGCGTTGTGAGTCGGCACGTTCAGATACGCGCACGCCACCTCTTCTGCGTATCACTAAATACAAAAATGCCCCACGTGGGTAGGATATTGTGCTCCGGATTGAGAACAGGAGCAGAACTGGGTGACACGCGAAGGCTCTCTGATCGTTTGGAACTTTCGGAGGCGGAGTTGGTGTCCCGTTAACCGTTTTCGGTGGCATCGCTCTTTGCAATTAGGTGCAATTCCTCTTTGGAAAGAGTAAATTCTGCTCTACCGCAATTGAGGCACACCAATAGTTCGGGATATACCAAGACGGGGCTCTTCTTTACATCTCTCAGCCTTGGAAAGTGGATGTCCACCTCCGATAGAAACGTTCTTTGAGTAACTGAACCACAGGTACTACAAACCATGAATGGAATCTTCTTCTGTCGCTTGCTTAGCAGATCGCAAACCAGGTTGCCCAGTGCAGCGCATCCTCCGCCGAGCACAATCCGACCGCTGATGTCTCCTGATGTCCACGATGGTGACGCCATCTACCTGTCGAGTGCTTGTAGTCATTAGCCATCGGCATTCTCCCAAGGGCACCTTAATACTCGCAGTAAATTGGCGAGGCTGTGGCGAGGCGAGTGCTCATTCTGTGGGACTGCCCTGCGGGATGAGTGGGGAACACGCGCCCTGATGTGTTCGCGACAGCCTCAAAAAGAGGCTATCGAAGGAAGGCAGACGAGGGTATCCCTTGGAAGGGGTATTTCGCTGGGCCGGTCGCTAGGAAGAAGATCAATAGTGTGGCCTTCACGACAACCTCCGCTCACCGAAAACTTTACGTTCTGGTATGTCGGTAGCCTCGTTGACCAAGGCATCCGTAAAATCCGCAGACGAGTGCCGTCGGCTCAAACCAATTTCAGCTCGGTAGAGAGAACATTCCCGGAGATCAGCACCTCGAAAACTCGCACCGGCTGCGTAGCTGAACGCAAGTTCTGCGCCGCGGAGTGAGGCCTTTTGGAAGTCGGTCCTGTACAACCGCGCGCCGAAAAGATTTATCCCATCGCACTGGGCCCTCCAAAGGGAGACGTTGGAAAGTTCGGCGTGGGCGAGGTTAAGATTTTGGAGATTTGCCCCAACCAAATCACGGCGTCCGGGGATTTCCAACAGCACTTCTCCCAACACGTTCTTGATTACCACAGACGGCACGGGCTTGGGTGCGCCAAAGAGATCGCTGAGAAATCCCATCACACTTCCTCCGCCACTGGCGTCGAGAAAATTTCTGGCAGGTCGTCGTCGCTGGCAACCTGTGGAACCGGCACCATGTGGTTCCGACGAAAGTATCCGCCTTCTCCTTCCACTCCACCCTTCTCGTGACCTTCCCCTGGGGTACAGAACTCCGACTGGAAAACCCAATGCGATCGGAAGGCTATGAATCGCGTGGTCTCCTCTCGCTGGTGCCCTCGCAAAATCTTCTTCACCGCACTCTTAAGGTTGTCGTACCTTAAGACAGCAAATACTCCACCAAAATAGAGAAACGCTTGTTCATGCGCTTCCAAAAACGCTTGTTGGCTTAGCGATTTGCGGGAAGCGCAATGGAATCGCTCCTCCACTGCCATGCTGCGCATGCAAAATACGTAGGCCAGCTCCATTCTTCGTTCAGACAAAAAATACAAAAACACCAGAAACGCCGAAGTGAGGTACACGCCGGGTACACGGACATCGTGATTCGCATGCCGCCACCCATGGGCAGGTGCGTTCTAACTTGTGGAATCGGGGCCTTTGCTGCGAAAAAGTTGCCGCAACAGTTGCTTCCATAGCTGCCAGCCCTCCTCGGCCAGCGCGAACGCAATTTTTAGAATTGCCGGGAACGCAACGATTAGCCAAATGGCGAATGCGATATTTCTTAGGTTGTCGAACATGGCGAACACTCGCGGATTCTGTTACGGGCAGAGCCCCAACAGTTCCGAAGTAACGAATCCCAAAAACGCGGTCAACGACCTTCTTCAACGACCTGCCATGCGTAAATCAACGCGGTCTCTACACTGAACGACACTTGTAACCGGTTCCCTTCTGTCGTCTCGCGAATAAGCCATGATAGTTGCTTCCAGGCGTGCACGTATAAAGTCGGCGACCATGTGCTGGTGAAGCTATCGGGCGGCACAATCGTATGTTTTAGCTGACTACCTGATGTTTTCGTCTAACGTCGCTGACGGACTTTGCTTCTTATAAGCGGTTACGAACAGGGTTGCTACTCGAAGTGAGCGCACTGTTCTACCTCTGACGGGATAACCGAACGAGCCATGGATTGTTTGCTACGCGTGTTGCTGACGACGATTGTTATCGCGAGAAGTAGATACCTCCAGTCCTCGCGGTCCGTTCGTGGCTTGCCGCCAGTGCGCTCTCTTGAATCATGTCAATGAACCGATGCCAAAGTCGTAAGTCCAAATTGCGAAGTCCGCGTCTTTGTTCGATCCACATTGAGGGCATTGCATCAGCTCTCATCTTCATTCGTCGGTGGCTTTGCCGGTGGCTTGCCGTTTGTTGGTGTACCGTTCAGTGGCTTCACTCCGTGCCTGCTCAATGCCGATTCGGGAATTTGGTCGATGAATTGATTGTATTCGTTTGGTGGACGCGGGATGTCCACACGAATGATTCCCACGCCGTACTGCGCCGCTTCTTTCGGATCTCGCGGAGCGTAACTGCCGTGCAGCAGGAAGGCCATATCGAGCGCCCTGGTCTGCGTTTCCAGGGCGTCAACCGTGCGCTTGTCCGTGAACTCCACGTCTTTCTGCGCGAAGATCGTCTTCTTGGCGTTCAACTGCCGACGTAAATGTTTATCAATTAACTCTCGCTCGGAAATTCCGAGTTCATCCATCAGATCTGGCACTCTTCCGCGCATCTGTCGAAGTGCCTGGTACGCAGACTGGGCTGCATTCTTTGCAGGGTAGCCTGCCTTCTTCGCGGCCTCGGCGTGGCTTTGGACGTAGGGATATTCTTAACGAGCTTCTTCTGTCGCTCAGTCCATGCTTGGCCGTTTTTCCCGAGTGGGCCATTAACCGATTTCTTTGCTGCCATGATGGCTAGTCTACAACGATTTCTTCGATCTTCTTCGATTCCCTTGATGCACGGCTTCAACCATACCATGTGTTCAAGACAAGTTGATGGTTCTGGAATCGAAACATCTTCAAGGTAAGGTGGACCCGCAGCTTCCCCCGATGAGTCAACGCACCTGAACTGAACATAAAGGCGATCAACGTAGAATCGACACGGCTGAACATCATCAGTCGAGTCGGAGGAGATCAGAAAGAAGGAAACTTAGTTCATCAACCGCTTCGGCAGGCAGATCACCAGGTGTCGCTTCGGATGACCGGGAATGTGGACCGTGCCATCTGGCCCGACCTCGTGGCCCGGGCAATTCGGAACGCCGCACTTGCAACTCCCAGGCTCGAACAGGCTTTTGTTCTTGGTCTTGTCGGCTGGCTTCATGTTGAACTCCTCTCCTGAGTTCTCACCAGACGGCAAGAGAATTGCGTTCATGTCGAACCGCTCGGGAGACTTGGAGATCTGGATATGCGATAGCGATGGTTCAAATCCTGTCCAATTGACCTCTTTCCGCGGTCCGAATACCTCCACTCCGCGATGGTCACCCGACGGCGGACGAATTGTTTTTGACTCCGATGCAGAAGGAAAACAATACGACATTTGGGTGATCAACGCCGGTGGAGGAAAGCCCAAGCGAATGACCACCGATCCAGCGAATGATGGCAACCCGAGCTGGTCAAGAGACGGGCGGTGGATCTACTTTGACTCTTTTCGCACGGGTGAGCAGCAGTTGTGGAAGATGCCGGAGGCCGGCGGTGATGCGATCCAGGTGACGCGGGACGGTGGCTTCGCGCCGCTTGAATCGCCCGACGGCAAATTTATTTACTACACCAAAGATTTATTCGGGACAAGCGTTTGGAGGTTCCCCGTAGAGGGTGGTCAGCCCACCAAAGTGCTTGAAAATCTGAGTGATTACCGAAATTTAGTCCTAACAAACAAGGGGATTTACTTCATTCCTTCGCAAGATAGGGACTCTTCTATCCAATTTCTGGACTTCGCAACTAACCACACCAAGCGCGTCGCTAGTTTTGGAAAACCTTTCGATGCTGGCCTGACCTTGTCTCCGGATGGCGGATGGATCTTGTATAGCCAAGTCGAGCAAGTGGGCTCAGAGCTGAGACTCGTGGAGAACTTTCGCTAATGTTAATTCTATATTTTGCCGCCATGTTTCGGGAAACGCGCTCTCAAGAGCCTAGGCGTCGCGGTAGGGACGATCATCGCTGATCGCCCCCGCACAGAACTGTACGGGCATTAATGCATACGGCTCCCACCTCTAAGTTCATTCAAGTGCGTTGTTGGGATGCTTCCGATCTCTGGTGCTCAACAATCAGGCGCTCAACGGTCTTTACCTCTAGCTTGAAGCACTCGGCAATATCCTTCAAGCTCATGCCATAGTCCAGCAGCATCACCTAATCGCTATATTTTCGTATAGGAGAACCAGGGGTAGCCGCCGGTCCGGGGCTCTGCGACAAGGGGGTACATGCAATTCCCACTTGCCATTACTTATGCTTTGCGGATTGGTCAGACTGAAGAAAAGAAATCATAGATCTTCTGGAGTCGACGGTATTCCAGCCGAAGACGTGAGCGGCTATACACTTTGCCATTCACCGTTACAATTTCCCGATTGGCTTCCACGAACTCATCTTCGGTTGCGCCGCTCTTATAGAGCCTTTTGAGCAGTTCTCGGCGTCGTGGCTGATGCCTGAAGAAGCTTGGATGGTTGAAATCGAACTGTTTCATAACAGAGTGCCTAACCCCACTGTCTATCCATTTCCTCAAGATCCGAAAAAAGTTCCGGGGATTTTTTGGCGTATGATGAGGGTCGCAATATCTTCGTGTAAGAGTGCCCGAGATGGGCGGCTACCCCGGGCTGAGGCGGGAGCGGTACAACTTCTCTGATCTTCACACCGAGTGCGGTCAACATCTCCGGTAATCACTGTGGCTAAGAATCCGTTGAGCGCTACGATCAAATTACGGTTTGCCTTCACTGGTGCCAAATAGAGTTGGGTGCACAGTTGCTGCACCCCGCCGTGGTGAAATTGCTCGTTTGCTTACACGTGGGCGGTCCTACGGGACACCGCGTGGTAGATGAATAGAACGATGACTGCGCCGACTACGGCGACCAGGATGCTGTAAAGATTCACGCCAGTCACGCCCATGTGGCCAAAGGTGTTGAAGAGCCATCCGCCCACAACGGCCCCGACGATTCCTAACACAATGTCTATTAAAAGGCCTTCGCCAGACTTGTTGACGATTTTACTGGCGATGAAACCTGAAATTAGCCCGAGAACCATCCACGTTAAAAATGACATTGAATCCTCCTACTGCGCGAACAGTGTGACGGCGTAGCCGTAAGGTACGCCGTCTCATAGACACATAATGCAGCCTGTTCAAGTTTGGGCGCTGTTCCATTTTGTACAGGTACGAGGCGTTGCTGGGGTAATTCTGGATTAGTCGTAAAATCGGACATCAAGTAGGTTCTAGCCCTTAGAAACCAATTGATAAGCTGCGAACCATGTCGCGGCCGAAGAAAATCAAGACAGCTATATCGATTGGTGAGAAGCAGTGGGCATCTCTGAAAACCCAGGCGGATGGCTGGATCGAACCGCAGGCCAACTCGTCCGCGAAGCTATCGAGCTATCGACCTGACCCTCGCCTCTTTCGCGAAGTCCGCGCTCGTATGGCGAACTGGATTGTTACTTGTAAGAATTGTGGAAATGCTTTCGCGTGCGCCCCGATAAGCGACAGTCTATCCGACTTCTGTCTTCCCCAGAAGCCTGATTTCCCACCAGAAGGTCTTGAACGCGAATGTCCGCATTGCTCGTCCAAGTTCAATTACGAAATGCACGAAATCTCCTATAGGGATTAAGCAAAGCTTTGCTGTACAGTCGATTCCGGCCAGGATGGCAAAACGCAAATTCTGGTTGAGGGGAGCCCGCGAGTGAACCTGCGTCTTGTTTCCGCGGCTATCGCTTTGGTTGTGTCGGCAATATTACTTGGAGCGGGCGTTTATGAATCTGTTGTGCTGGCGCCGAATTTGCAGGGGGCCCCAACTTCTTTGGAACATGCCCGGGGATTCTATCACGTAACGAACCCAGGGGTGTTTTTCAGAGTTGTCTCGCCCGCTACGCAACTTTTCCTTCTGGTGGCATTAGTGTGCAACTGGAAGCCGACTCCTATCACGCGATGGAGGCTGGCTGGAGCGCTGGCACTGGCGATTCTAGCGGACCTAATCACGTTCACATTTCACTATCCCCGGAACGCCATCCTATTTCTCAATCCGCTGACGGGTCCGGATGCAGACTTAGATCGGGTGGCGACGGAGTGGGCCACGGGAAACTATGTTCGCATCGCCTTGATTTTGACTGCGGTCGTTTTGGTGATGGCGTCGATGATCCGCATCGCTCGCGACACCGCTCATGGGGAATAAAGGCTGTCCCTGCCTTGACGCGACGGAGATGTGTCCATCTCACAACAGCCGGATGCTGTTTTAGAAGGAAAAGCCATGGGTGACAAATTATCCGTACCAAATCCAAGCCAGCAGGTCAGCGTACTGGTGGTGGATGATGCTGATGTAATTCGTAAAACGCTAAGGAACTTCTTAAAAGAAGAGCCTGCTATAAAACTGTTGGGTGAAGCCAGCAACTTCTCAGAGGCAATCTCAATGACGGCGGCTTTGAAGCCGGACGTGATTCTCTTAGACCTGCACATGCCCGATGACCGCTCATTCAAACCAGGGTTCGTGAAAGCGAATCTCTCTGGGGCACGTGTTCTTGCTATGTCTCTTTCAAGCGATTACGAAAGCGAAGACGAGACTAGGCTTCTTGCTGAAAGTTTTGGTGCGGTCACGACGTTGGACAAAGCGAAGTTGTATGACGAACTCGTTCCAGCGATTCTGCAAACTCGGAGTCGTGCCTCCAGCGATCAAGCCGCATAGGTTACGTCAGTTTGGTAATACACGGCCTTGTGCCCACAATTCGGGCATTCAAACTCCTTACCGCCTTTTAGCAAATCGGGCCTTGCTGGAAAGAAGTAACTCTCCAAGGTGTTTTCTATATCGAATTTATTTAACTTCTGATCACAATTCTCGCAAGTAAGTTGCCATGCTGCCATAGCGTAACCTCACTACTAATCCACAATGCACCGATGGAGCAGGATAGATGTACCCACATCGCTGTATCTTTGACTCTTTCTCGCGTCTGTGAGTTTTGACAGTTTTGCGGCGAAGGTCAGATAACCTACTCTTTCAAGGAGGAGGACAAGTATGCACCGTCTATGGATTGTTCTAACGATAGCAATCGTTCTTGGAGCGGCCACCCCAGCAAAGGCACAGGATGATTACAGCAAATGGCTTTTTAATATCGGAGGTGGTGTTGGCTTCCCTCAAGGAGACTTGAGCTCGTTCGTCAATGACGGGGGGAATTTCGTGGCGGGCGGGGGATATAACTTCACTAAAAACTTCGGCGTGGACACCGAGTTCATGTGGCAAGATCTGCCCGTCAACTCACAGACCAAGCAGCTTCTCCAGACACCCGGCGCGAGCGCCCGGCAATACGCATGGACATTTAACCCGATCTTCCACTTTCCAATCCACGGAAAGCTCGGAGCCTACGCGATCGGCGGAATCGGCTGGTACCATCGCTCGGGTGAAACCACAACGCCTGGTGTGGGAGTCATCTGCGACCCGTACTGGTCTTGGTGGTTTGGCTGCACGATTGGGAGCGTGAACTTCGTCACGGGCAGCACAAGCGCCAACGCCTTCGGCGAGAATATCGGCGGAGGCGTCACATATCGGTTAGGTGAGGGTCACGCGAAGATTTACGCTGAGGCCAGGTACCACCACGCCGGTTACAACAAAGTGTCGACTAATGTTCTGCCGCTCACTTTTGGAATTCGATGGTGAACTCAATGCAGTAACCATCCGCTTCGAGGTAGCTCTCAAGGCCTGCAAACCGCGAAGCACTTAGGCCGCGTCGCCAGATAGCGAACCTACCGGGCGGGTCGCCCGCCCGCCGCCAGCCCACCGGAGTCCCACCGCGACCGTTGGGTAGTTCACTTTCCGTGTGGGTGTCTTCGCTTCCACTCCGCACGAGCCTCCTCCAGCTGCAACACGAAAGTGGGCAACGGAGGTTTGCCCATATTTGCGCTCGGCGAAACCATATAGCGCGCCGCCTTGCCGAATTTGCGCAGCTCTTCGCGTTGCGGAGCATCTTCCGCAAGCGTTCGCGCCACCTTTCGACTCTTCCAAGGCTTTTCGTGCGTTGCTGATGCCGTTCGGTTGTCGTATAAACTCACCTGAACAGTATCCGTGCCTGAACGTTCTGAATCTGAGAATACTTCGGCTAGTTAACTTGATCGTCATCCAGCCCACTCTCGTTGTAATCTTGTGATCTCCGCTCGTTTGCGCTTCTGAGCGTACTGATGGCCACTCCAGAAGTCCAAACGTATTGCCGATTTCCTTTCGAAAGACCGTGCCCGCCCTTCGATTGATGTGACGATAGATGATCGACGTCAGATACAGCGACTTCAATCGAACCTTGTATTTCTTCTTGATCGCATCCGAGATCTTCGAAACGTGCATCGCTCGCCCCTTTCAAGCAGAACGGACCTAATCATCTGTGGTTGAGATAGCAGTGGTAGCATTGGTAGCATCCGCCAAAGACCCTCCCGCCTTGTCATTTTCCTCTGTGACGGATTTTAGCGGCAGTGCGAGCAGCCTCTACCTCTCGATGAAGTTGCGCTAGTTGCCTTTCCTTCTCGCGCAGCGTGTCTGAAGATTTCCTCATCGTAGGCCTCGCTATATGACATGGTATGTGCATCGGTGCCGGTAGATCAACTCCTCATTCGTGGCAACGATGTGCCTACGCAAGAGGCCGTCGTGTTGTCACTGTCTAAGACGCAGTCTTGGTCGT
The DNA here is from genome assembly GCA_963735825.1 of Candidatus Acidiferrales bacterium. Taxonomy (GTDB): domain Bacteria; phylum Acidobacteriota; class Terriglobia; order Acidiferrales; family UBA7541; genus Acidiferrum. The sequence continues at coordinate 385,839 of CAVTMR010000003.1, read as the reverse complement.
CGAAAGCTCGATCCTGGTAACCGCAGGATTAATCGGCGAGCCCGGCCGCGATTGTAATCCACGATACCGCGGAAGATTCAAACTACCCTCCGACTTCTCCCTAATTGATTACAGCAGAAGACGATTACCCGCACCCACCCCCGGCATGCATTAGAAAAAAGAACGCGTATAATCCTAGCCCAAGGTGTGCCGATGATCGAAGAATTCAACGAACAGGAAGGCCCCGACCTCGAGCGCCTGTGTCAGGGCGTGTCGCCCAATGATGAGCCGTGTGGTTATCCGGCAACGGTGCACTGCCCTACTTGCAAAAGGTGGTTCTGCGACGCACATGCTGAGGACGAAGATTGGCATTCGTGTGTGCGTGAACCGGGTGAGGAAGGCGGTGAGGCTTAGTAGTAGGCTGGAAACGGAACTCTAGTCTACTTTTTCTCCCACATGTCCCAGAACAGCTTGACCGTTCCCGGCACGTGTCCGGCGTAATGGCTTCGGCGTACTCAAAAAGCACCACTGCCCGACGATTTTTGCCGTGAATCCTTTTCCCCAGTTAAGATGAGGTATGAAGCCCCAGCCTTTTCAAAAAGCTAATCTTGTCTTTTCAATCCAAATTGTCAACAGGGTGGCAGAACCCCGCATCTATCAGGTAAAAACCAGCGGAGACGATGTGCGGAATTTCTTTGTAGGAATTACCCCTACACAAAATAGTCGTCACGGCGTCAAGTTTTTCATTCAGACATGGTGTGCGCAGCACCGCGATAAATGGCCGAAGGACGGTGAGACGATTGCAATCGATCTGGATAAAGTTCAGGTCGCAGGGCAGGCACGATCTGCTGAAGCGAGATAGAAAATGACACAGGGCATTCAGACGACACCGTTCAATGTTGACGAACTACGGGAACGCCTCCAAAAGATGTCCGACGTGGAGCTACGCAAGTTCGGGCAGGCAACTCAGCATATGGTCTCTCCGAGAGCGAATCCAGGCCAAGCACCTCCGGAAGTGTTTGCGATTCAACTGGACGAGGCACGAAAAGAATGGAAGCGAAGAAAAAGCCAGCCAAAAACGACAAAACCGAACGAAATATAAATGATTTCGCAGTTGATCTGATGGCGGTCCAGCGGAGTTGTCCGATCTGCAAGCGGCCATCGTGGGAAGAGAAATACGATGCGGTTGTGAAGGAGCATGTGTGGATTGATTTGCAAATAGAAATAGTAGCCCCCGGAGGAGATCATCCCCCAGGGGTTTGTATTTCAGTCGTGGTTGCGCCAGCGGCCTATTCCGTCTCCTAACCGCAACACCTCTTTCTTCAGAGAGGGAACGGCTGGGTACGTTCCCTCTTTCTTTCGCGATGAACACCGCGGGGCGGTTTTGGGGTTAGTGGGAGATGTTTGCAGCAACGATCACGAGTTCGGGCTTGCTATAGTTCTTGGCAAGCTGGGCTTCCTTTTCGCTCACACGGAACTGGCGGCCAGCGGAATTTCCATCCGTCCAAATCTGATAGAGGAAATAGTTGTTACCCAAACGATGGAAAACGAGGGTTGTTCCGACGGCCGGTTGAGCCTTACTGCATGCGTGAGAGAGGGTAATGCCCTTCTCAGACTCGTCGGCGTTGTCGATGCGAATGGCGGCGCTGCCTTGGGACACGGATTTAACGGTGTATTCACCAGGAGTGTAGGCGTGGTCGCCGACGACAAAGTCGAAGGGGATGCTAGCCTTTACGTTGGTCGTCTGAGCCTGAGCGGCCGTAGCCAGCAACAGGACAGTCAAAGCGAGAAGGATAGAGCGTAGGTTTTTCATAAAGTCTCCTTTGTGTCGGAAGCGAAGACCTGACTCGTGTTTGACTTTCCAACTGCCGACGCGGATAAGGACAGCAGGCGGAGTGCCAGACACATCGGAAAAGCAGAAAGAGAAAGCGAGGAAGGTGAAGCAGCAGATTCAGTGGGAGTTAAGGAGCAAGGCCAAAAATGAGCGAAGGGGGCGAAAGAAAGTAATTACACGCCCGGGGCTAACCGAATGGTTAGTGCCCACTATCCTTTCGGTTAGCGCGGAGGAGCTTTCTGACGGTAGCGTCCGTCGCAGCCCTTGAACACGTCGTGCGCGATCTAAGCTAGTCGAGAGGAACATGCGCAACATAAAGTCGGCGACCACGTGCTCGTCAAACTATCGGCGGCAGAATCGTGGAAGCAACAATCAAGGCCATCGTAGAACGACGGATGGAGTGCGCCTGCAGGTGTCCTTTGGGGATGAGACCGCGCGGGTTTATGCGTGGCAGGTTGTCGAGGAGCAAACCTAAGGCTTTGACGCACCATGCTGGCCTTTTTACTTTGGTGACAGCTGACCGGACGGACAGGGGGACTTCTCGGTTCGCGTGTTGTAAGGTCGACTATATGGACAATCATATAGAAGTCGTGGAAGAATGGCGGCGTACAAAATCGTTTCTCGAGTGGGCCCCTGGCCCAGCAACAAATAAGCGACAAACTGTTTCGCTTGGGAGTGGGCGATCATTCGTCTACAAGGGTGGAACGTACACCAACCTCGTTGTCGACGAGCGGCACTATGCGCCAGCCGACCTAGCCAAAGTGTGGGGTGTCGACGTCGAAACCATTCGCAACCTGTTTCGAGAAGAGCCGGGAGTTGTGAAGATCGGCGAGAAGGCGCCGCGTTACAAGCGGTCATATTTGACTTTGCGTATCCCGGAATCAGTAGCTGTGCGTGTTCACAAACGACTATCTGAATAAAAATGCTCATTCGTTTATCGTCGACACAATCCGGCCAAGTGCAAGTTCACCTCGAGATCTGAGTACCGTTGCAAATGCCCGATCTGGGTCACGGGGACCGACAAGGATGGCAAGTTCCTTCGTGAAGCCCTGAAAATTCGTGATTGGAACCGCGCGAATGAGCTGGTCCGAAAATGGGACGTCGAAGGATCCAAACCAACGCGAGTCGAGCGTGTAACCATCGATGATTGGCAGAAGAGGTTTATTCAAGAGGCCGAAGCAGCCAATCTGAGTGACGAGACATTGCGGAAGTACCGGCACCTATTCCGGCAGATTCAAGACTTCGCTCGCGACAAGGGTATAAGAAACGTAGCCAGCCTGGACCTCACCACCCTTGATGACTTCCGGGCAACCTGGACGGACGTCCACTTTCTTCCTCGAAGAAGCTCGAGCGTCTCCGCAGCATCTTCAAGTTCGCCCTGGTCCGCAAGTGGATCAGTGAAAACCCCGCTACCAATCTAAAGTCTCCGCAGATCGACGAGAAGCCAACATTGCCCTTCCCCGAACACGAGATGTCCCAAATCCTCAAAGCTACTGTTCTGCCTGAGGTAGATGTTCGCGTTCGCGCGTTTGTTCTGACGATGCGTCACAGTGGTCTGAGGATCAGCGACACAACCGCGTTGGCCTGCGTGAGCCTTACCGCGGACGATCATTTGCAGCTGTACCAAGCCAAGACAGGTGAGTACGTGTCCGTCCTGCTGCCCACGTTCGTTGCAGACGCGTTGCGGAAAGTCACACACCGAAACCCTGCCTATTTCTTTTGGTCAGGTACGTCCAAGCTGTCTTCCGCGGTATCCGTGTGGCGTAAGCGACTGGCCTATGTGTTCAAAAAGGCAAAGATCAAGAATGGCCACAGCCATCGATTCCGCGACACCTTCGCGGTGGCCATGCTTCAGAACGGAGTGACACTCGAGGATGTGTCGACGCTGCTTGGGCACCAGAGCCTCAGGATCACCCAGAAACACTATTCTCCGTGGGTCAAAACCCGCCAGGATGCCCTCGACAAGGCCGTCGCCGTAGCGATCGCACACAGCAAAAATGAGGAAGCCCTGTGAAATCTATCGTACAAAACCGGTACAATTTTCAAACGCTCTCCAGAAAATCATCAAAATCATTGGTTTTTTAAGCGAAAATTTTGGAGGCGCGGGTGGGAATCGAACCCACGCATAAAGGTTTTGCAGACCTCTCCCTTACCACTTGGGTACCGCGCCTCAACCTTTTAATTATAGCGAAAACTCGATTGGCCCGTAAGCGTGGATTCCCCTTGCAGCGCGTATCCTTCGGCTTACTTTTTCTTGACGGGCTCTTCCAGTTGCGCCTCGCGCAGGAATCGCGCGGACTCTTCGGGCGGCGTTGGATTGATGTAGAAACCGGTGCCCCACTCGAAACCCGCGACCTTGGTCAGCTTGGGAATAATTTCGATGTGCCAGTGGTAGTGATCGTTGATTTCTTCGCCGATGGGTGAGGTGTGAATCATGAAGTTGTACGCGGGGCGGTCCAGAACCGCTTCCAGGCGCATGAGTGTGTCTTTCATCATCTGCGCGAGGCTGGCGTACATGGAACTCTGGTTATTTTCATAAGCCGAGCCGTGCACCTTGGGGAGCAACCACATTTCAAACGGGAAGCGCGGGGCATAGGGAGCCATGGTAATGAAATGGTCGTTCTCGCCGATTACGCGCTCGCCGGTGTCGCGCTCTTGGCGAATGATGTCGCAGAAGATGCAGCGTTCTTTTTCGTCGTAGTAGTGCCAGCAATTGTCGACTTCCTCGCGGACGCGCCGGGGGACGATGGGCAAGGCAATCAATTGGGAGTGGGGATGTTCGACGGACGCGCCGGCGGCTTCGCCGTGATTCTTGAAAATAAGGACGTACCGGAAACGCTTGTCATTCTTTAGGTCGAGCATGCGGTCGCGATAGGCCCAGAAAACGTCTTCGACGGATTTTTGCGGGAGCTGCGCAAGGGTGGTCTGATGCTGCGGCGTCTCGATGATTACTTCGTGCGCGCCGATGCCGTTCATCTTGTCGAACAGGCCCTCGCCCTCGCGGTCGAGTTCGCCTTCGATGCCAAGCGCGGGAAATCGATTGGGGACCACGCGAATGTTCCAGCCCGAAGTGTTGGCGCTGGCACCGTTGCGGCCATAAGCCAGGATTTCGGGCGGGGTCTTCAGTTCATTTCCCGGACAAAACGGACAATTCTGCGGCGGCCCGGGAAACACGCTTTCCCGGAGAAAATCCATGGGCCGCTTTCCGCGGTCCGTCGAGATAATTACCCAACGCCCAGTAATAGGGTCTTTACGTAACTCAGGCAAATCGCCCTCCGGATACGTGTAATTACACTACCGCGCTGCACGCTGTGATGCAAACTCCGTATTGTACCGCGAGTTGGCCTGGCACAAGCGAGCCTGGTGAAATCGTGTGCGTTGCTTAGCGTCTCGGGTCTCTCTAGAATTCTCGAGGATGAGATTAGTCTATCCTCCAGGAGCGATTCATGAGAGCTTGCCTGGTTTGCCTGGCCGCGTGGCTGTACTTCCCTGTTGCGGCGTTTGGCCAGATCGACTACGACCGGCACGTAATCTTCGACCATAGCCACGAGGATGGCTCGTGGTACTTGAGAGAACTGGTTCGAGGACGTGAACATGGCGCTAAACCAGGCGCCGATTGTGGTGATGATCGAAAATCACCGCACCGGACTGATCTGGAAGGCGTTCATGTCCAACCCGGAGATACAGCCGGCGTTGGACGCCATCGGCTTCCACAAGGATTGAGTCGCGACGCGCGTCTCGCCATGACGATTCATTTTGTCGCGGCCAGTGACGAAAGGCTAGCTTTCCGGATCTTAGCCACCACGCCGACATTGCGGTCGGCCACTTCGGAAATCTTGTACTCGACGGAGGTGCCCAAAACTGAGGCCACCTCGGCACTGGTCAGCTTGTAGTCGGTTTGCAGCCAGGCGGCGAGTTCGGAAGTGGCTTCGCGGAAGGCATCGTCCAACGAGCCAGAGAGGCCCATGGCCATCAGGTAGTCTGCGTTTTCAACGCGCGGAGTACCGATGTGCTTTTCCCGTTGCACATCGACGGTAAACACGATGTCCATGGAGGTTTCCAGCGCGTTGCCGTTCAACTCGCCGTCTCCTTGCACCGCGTGGGCATCTCCCAAATAAAGCAGAGCACCGGGCTGCTGCACGTTGAGGAAGATCGTTGCTCCCTCCGCGACGCCATTAAAATCCATGTTGCCGCCGAGGCTGCCGGAATCCTGCGTTTGCACCGGCGCCCTCCAGGGATTGGGAGCAACGCCAACGCAACCCAACATGGGGCGTAGCTGCACGGTGAAGTTCTTAAGGTGCTCGGGAGGATTTTCGAGAGTGGCAATCTGTTTGTCGGCGTCCAAATGCCAACGGGTGTCTTTCCACTCCTGTTTGTTTTCGGAAACGTAGTCGTTGGTGAGGGCGCGGTCGACCAGACCGCTGTCGCTCATGGCCCAATCACGGTTGATGCGCAAACGTTTGACGGTGATCACCACTACGTCTCCCGGCATCGCGCCCTCAACGTAGAATGGCCCGGTAAGTGGATTACCGCCCACGACGCGCTTCGCGCCTTTTTCATCCTGGCCGCCTGCGTCGACACTCGTAGTGTGCACGGTATCGCCCGGCCATATGCGCAGGACGGGCTTTGGGTCCGCAGAGAGTTGCCGGTAAAAATTGGTTGGGACGAAATCGAGGGTGCGGGGCGACGCCGGTTTGTCTGTAGGGGCTCGCTTCGCGCTCCAGGTTCCGGTAGTCGTCTCCGATTCGCCTTTAACGGAATAGTTGCCGGACATGCCAGCGTCGGTAAGCTTGCCATCGTAAGTGTCGGTTTCTTTGCCATCCTGAAATTCCAAGTGGATTTCGTCGCTCTTCACAGTTCCCTTCACTGGAACGCTTTTGCCGCTGCGGTAAATCTGCCCGGCAACATTTTCACCGGCACTTGTGAGTTGCAGTCGCTCCGTGTAAGGAATCGCCATTTCGACAGTGGTGAGATGCCATTCTCCGTTCAGGGACTCGGCCGCGCGAGTTTGCGGCTGGGCCTGCGGCGCAAGAATCACAAGCGGGATGGTGCACACGATCAACGAGCAGATTGCTGGCATTCGCATCACGGGGACTCCTTGGTTGAGAACGACCACTCGCGAGGTCTGCGAGTATAAGCCAAGCCGCTCGCTGTCGACCAGCGAGGAACTACCAATCGGAATGGCGATGGACAACGGGGTTGAGAGCAGACTTGTGCAGGCGAGCAACGGGAGGTTGGCCGGGGGGTGTTGTCGATGGCCACAACCTCAAAACGCAAGGGACATTCTTTGATTTGGCGCTCGCGAAGGAAGTAATGCGCGGTACGAATCAGGGTTTCGTGTTTTCCCTGGGTGATGCTCAATTCGGGAAGCGCGAACTTCCTTTCACCGCGAGGCGAGTGCGAACTCCGACGAACGCGAGGATGTCTCGGTCGAAGCCGATGAGGTCAAGTTCGCCTTTGGCATGCTCCGGCATATAGTATGGGGCAACGAAGATATAGCCGAGGCGTCGTAGGTACCAGTAAGCATACGTTTCCCCACGCACGCCTGTCTGCAGCGCCTTAAGCTTCCGCGCCTCGGGCATGGAAAGGGCTGGGGCCGGAAAAACCGCGGCAGGCCTTCCATTGTACGAGCACAAATCCGATTCGCTCGAGCATCTCCCTCCCTGGTTCCTTCATGAGTAGTAAGTCGGCTAGAGCGACTCCTCGGCTTCGCGAATGCTCTCTTCCATGATGCGGATGGCGCAGTCGGCCTGTTCCTGATCGATGATCAGCGGAGGTGACATGCGAATGGAATTTTCGCCGGAGCCGAGCGTGAGCAGGCCACGATGGAAAGCATTGTCGATGATCTTGTCGCGCAGGCCCGAGGCCTTTTCTTTGGTGTTCTGGTCGCGGACGATTTCGACGCCAATCATCAGGCCTTTTCCCCGGACGTCGCCGACAATCTTGAAGCGCTTGGGCCAGTCAGCGATCTTGCTAAAGATGTAGCAGCCCATTTTTTCCGCATTGGCCATCAGGCCGCTTTCGATCAGGTCCATGGTAGCCAAGGCCGAAGCGACGCAGACGGGGTTGCCACCGTAGGTGGTTCCGTGCGAGCCGGGCTTCCACTGCATGATGCTTTCTTTGGCAATGAACGCGCTGATAGGCATGCCACTGGCAATTCCCTTCGCGGTGAGAACGATGTCTGGCGTGACGCCGGCATGATCGTATGCCCACCACTTTCCGGTGCGCCCCATGCCTGCCTGAACTTCGTCGAGTATCAGCACAATGCCGTGCTGGTTACAGAGGCGTTGCAATTCCTGCAAGAAGAACGCCGGAGCGGGAATAAAGCCACCTTCGCCCTGAATCGGTTCGACGATAATGGCAGCAACTTCTTCAGGGGCGAACAGGCGCTTAAAAATCTGCTGCTCGAGCAGTTCGATAATTTCGCCGCCGCAAGTTTCGCTGGTGTGGCCGAGAGCACAGCGATAAGCATACGGATAAGGAATGTGCTCGACGCCTCCCAACAACGTCCCAAAGTGCTTGCGCTGGGTGTTTTTGGAGGCAGTCAGCGAAAGCGAGCCCAGCGTGCGTCCATGGAAGCAGCCATAGAAGGCGATGAGCTTGTCGCGGCGCGTGGAATAACGAGCGAGCTTGATGGCGCCCTCGACGGCTTCGGTGCCGGAGTTGCCAAAGAACACCTTGTAGTGGCTGGACTTCGGCATGGTGGCCACCAGCCGCTCGGCGAGTTGCGGCATGTGCCGGTGATAAAAATCGTTTCCGGCAATGTGAATCATTTCGGCGGCTTGCTTCTGGATGGCCGCGACGACTTTGGGATGGCAATGGCCGGTGGAGCACACGGCAATGCCAGCGGCAAAGTCCAGAAAGGTGTTTCCATCAGGATCTTCGACAATGCAACCGTAGGCATGGTCGGCGACGAGCGGATAATCCCGCATATACGACGGCGACATGAACTTGTGGTCATAGTCAATCACCAGCTGCGATTTGGGGCCCGGCAGAGACGTATTGATGCGGGGAAGTTTGGTTTTTGCATCGGTAGCGGTGGTCATGATTCCTCCCAGAATCGGTTCAGCGGGTTAGTATGGCGAGAGGCGAGAGAGAAAGAGCAGGTGTGGGAGCTGCAAAACTGGCTCGACCTGCAACAAGGGACTTAATCTACGCTGTAGAGACCCGGTCGAACGCCCGACGGGCGAAACTTGCGGGGGACACGAGGACCCACTGCTTCACGACCGCGTTTCAAAAAGTGAAAGTGTTTCATTTGCGTTTCCAACGGACGCTGCCATCTTTCGTGTCTTCTAAAATTATACCACGGTCCGCGAGTTGCTTACGGATGCGATCGGACGCCGGGAAGTCGCGGCGCTGGCGGGCGGCTTGGCGCTCCGTTACGAGTTTTTCGATCTCGGCATCGTCCACTACCGACGTGGTTGGGGCAAAACCGACGGCCTTGAGTTTTTCTGCGTCGTTGTCCTCGAGCACGGCAAAGACCTGGTCAAAACTGTTCAGGAATTCCTGCGCGGCCTGGACTTCGCCTTGGCGAAATTCGCCGTTATCCATGGCGATATTGGCTTCACGCACGAAATCAAAGACTGCCGCGAGGGCTTGCGCGGTGTTCAGGTCGTCGGAAAGGCCAGCGTCGAAATCGTCGGCAGCCTTGGCGATACGCGCCGCCATTCCGAGCTGCTTCCCGGCCGGGAATTTTTCGTTTTTGAGGCGCGCCGCGAAGTTGCGAAGGCGCTCTACGGAGCTGGTGGCCTGCTGCAGGCCATCGAAAGTGAAATTCAACTGACGGCGATAAGGAACGCTAGCCAGGGCGAAACGAAGCGCCGAAGGTTTGTAGCCCTTAGCGAAGAGTTCACGGAGCGTGAAGACGTTGCCGAGCGATTTGGACATCTTCTCATCTTCGACCAGCAGATGCTCCGCGTGCATCCAGTAGCGGACAAATTGCTTACCGGTGGCCGCTTCACTTTGCGCGATCTCGTTCTCGTGGTGCGGGAAGGCCAGATCGATGCCGCCGGTGTGGATGTCAAGCGTTTCGCCGAGATACTTCATGGCCATGGCGGAGCATTCGATGTGCCACCCAGGACGCCCTTTGCCGATGGGTGTGTCCCAGACTTGCTCGCCGGGCTTGGGCGCTTTCCAGAGAGCGAAGTCGCGCGCGCTTTCTTTCTCGTAGCGGTCGTTGTCGACACGCGCACCCGCCTGGATACCAGAAAGATCGATCTTGGAAAGCTTGCCGTAGTCCTTGAATTTTGTTATGCGGTAGTAAATGGAGCCTTCAGACTCATACGTGTAAGTCTGCTGCTGAAGCTTTTGGATGAGGGCAACCATGTCCTGGATGTGGTCGGTGGCGCGGATCCAGTGTTCAGGAGCCTGGACGCTCAGAGTCTTGCAGTCGGCAAAAAAGGCCTGCACATACCTTTCCGTGTAGTCGCGAATGGAGACGCCGGCGGCAGCGGCGTTGGCGATGATGCGGTCATCCACGTCGGTAAGGTTCATGACGTGATTCAGTTTGAAGCCGCGCAGCTTCAAAAATCGGCGGAGAATATCCTGAAAAACGAAGGTCCGGAAATTGCCGATGTGGGCATAGTTGTAGGTAGTGGGGCCGCAGGTGTACATGCGAACTTCGCCGGCTTTTTGCGGGACGAAGGGCTCAACTTTTGCAGAGAGGGTATTGTGGACCTGGATCGTGTGCATTTCGCTCGGTCGCGCCTTTCGGGACTACAGTAAACGAATGATTGTATCCGAGGCGTTGCGGCTGCTGCAACGAATGGTAGTCACCAGGCAAATAGCCATCAGGGTGCTTCTTTGGGAAGGAACCATTGGCCGATGGTGGGGTAGGCCCCCACGCTCCGCGGTTGGCTTTGATTCCGTAGACGATTCCCAGGATCACATTTCACGATCCATCGGCCCATCATCAGAACTGTTGTGAGAGCGGTTTGCTGAGTCCCCATCGACCGCCCCGTTGCCCCACTCGCGAGTTAAGCTTGCTGTAAGCCCGCAACAAGTCCGCCAGCTGCAGCAAGAAAACGATGCAGCGGAATTCCGAGGAATCGATGGGCAATGAAGCAACAGCCCCACAGGCCGAAGCCCACGGGGCTGTTCGATTTTCGAATGATGCAAACGGGTGATCAGGCGGAGGCGCCACCCGCGCGAACACCTTCCACCTCCGTAAGCTTTCCATGGGCCACGTCGTAGATATAGCCGTGAACGGGGATGGACTTGGGGACGAGCGGGTGATTGCGGATGTGTGCGACATCGTCAAGCATGGACTGCCGCTGGTCCTGGATGGTCAGCCAACTCATACCGCAATCTGTGTGGTGGATGACGAAGAACTCCTGTGTGCCAAGAAGTTTGCAGCTCATGGCCGATGGCATCGTCGCTGGCGCGTCCACCGGCGTTGCGAATCACGTGGGCGTCGCACTCGGCCAAGCCAGCGAATTTTGCGGGATCGAGGCGCGCATCCACCAAGTAAAAATGGCGGAACGTCGCGCGGGCATCCAGGCACCCTGGACCTTCTCTACGTTCGTGTCCCAATCGAGTTCCCGGAAACGCGGTGGCGCGGTGGACCGCTGCTTCGCAGCTCTTGGCGAGCTTGACTGGGCCTCTTGCAAGAACGCAGACTGCCCCCCGCACGCGAACAACAGAAGAACTGCAAGGACGCTCTTCATTTGAAGTTTTCCGTGATGAGAGTCTACATCACCGTTGAAGCAGAGGCCCTACGTGCGCGTCATGATGACATTGCTCAGAACGGATGTGACAACCGTGAGATAAATCGTCACGCGAGCGCTGAACGCGCTGGTGATGTCGATGATCTCGCCCGCACGTGCGCCGATGCAGCCCAGATCCGTCTCGGTCTGCGGGAGACCATCGTCGGGGCCCGTATAACCAACACCGCGGAATTGGCTCAGCGGCGTGGTGATCTGAATTCCACTATGGAATGTCTCCACATTGCCCGCCCAGATATATCCAACACAAAATCCTACTCGCTGGTGACGTGCACGATATGGTCGTTGTCCTGCAATCCAAAGTAGCCTCGCGTAACGTGATGCATAGTGACGCTCCTGTTTGAAATCATGGAAGCAAAGCGGGCTTGTCGTCGGTTCTCTGGTAGGCAGAAACGAGCCGAGCGACGGTTATGGCGATGTACAGAACACCTGTGGCCGATTCGAGTCCGGCAAACATGCGTGCCGCGGGACTGATAGGAACGATGTCGCCATAGCCCAAGGTCGTCAAGGTCACCAGGCTGAAGTACAGGAAGGTAGCCCGGGGAATATGCTCAATCGCGGAATTGCCCAAACCGACCTCGAGAAAGGAATGCGGGTACAAAACGTTGATCAAGTTGTAGATCGCGAACCAAAACACAGCCAGGATCAGGTACAGGCTGACGGACGCGTAGATTCGACCGCTGGTGATGGAGCCTGTGCGGCCGAGATAAAGGAACAGACCGATGGAAACAATGCCAAAAATGACAGCCAGCAACGCAAAATTGACGGCGTTGAACAAGAGGTTCGGGTATAAATGGCTGATCAAAATCGACACCATGGAAGCAACCACCAGAGGAACACAGACAAACATCAGGCCGCGCTTCGCGGACAATTCCACGATCGAAGCAACCAAAAGAATATAAAGAGAAAAGATCATGATGAGGTCGCCGATCGGGTGGCCCTCCAGAAATGGCGACAATACAAGAAACAACAAAAGCGCGAGCAGTAAAATCAGCGAGCGGCGATCTTCCTGGACCGTATTCATTTTCCCCTGCGAACGATGATTTTTAATGTCGAACCTGAGGGCGGATAGGCTACTGTCTGGAAATCCTATCCCATTCAAGCCCGTTTCGTGTATAGGTTCTTGGGCTGTGTAAAACTCCGCACGGGAGCGCGGTTGACAGGGATTGTGGCGGTGCATACAGTCCGAGAATCAGTGGGAATTGCAGGAGCGGCGGATCACTCCACGTGACCGCGAAATGGGGGGCAGCATGTCTAGGTTTGGACTGGCGGTGGGATGCGCGGTGGTTTTCTTCACGGGTGGCGGGCTGCGGGCGCAGGGGCAGGAACAGGCCTCGGCACCCGCTCCGGTTGCGGCGAAAAAAGTGCTGACCCCAGAAGCGTTTCTGGAATTGCGCAGCGTGCAAGACCCGCAGTTCTCTCCAGATGGAACGCGCGTGGCGTTTGTGGTGGGCGACCCGCAAACAGGCGAAAAGCGGACGCGCCACATCTGGCTGTACGACAAGCAAGGCAACAGGGTGAGGCAACTAACCTACTCGGACAAGAGCGAGAGTTCGCCACGCTGGTCGCCCGATAGCAAACAACTCGCCTTCCTCTCAGACCGCGGCGAGCAACAGCAGATTTATGTCCTGAGGATGGAAGGAGGAGAGGCTGCGGCGGTAACGAAAGGTAAAGCCGGAGTGGAAGCGTTCGCGTGGTCGCCGGATGGCCATTCGATAGCGTATCTTTCGCCGGACCCAAAAACCGAAGCGGAGGAAAAGAAGGAGAAAGACAAAGACGATGCGCGCGTGATGGATCGAGACGACAAGCATGCGCGCTTGCGCATCATGGATCTGGCGAAACGCGAAGAGCGAGCCCTGACTGAGCCGACATGGAGAGTGGAAGAGCTGCAGTGGTTGCCGAACGGGCAAAGCATCGTGATCAAGGCGACGGATCGCCCGTCGTCAGATCGCATGACCGATCGCATTTACCTGGTGAGTGTGAAAGACGGCAACAAACACGAGTTACTGGCGCCGCGGGGCCCTTTCGGAAACCTGCGCGTGACCTTGGGTGGACAGATAATTGCTTTTGTCGGCAGCCGTGACGATGGGCCTGAACCCCACGATCTTCAACTTGTTTCCGTAGAAGGGGGACTTGCGAGGAACCTAACGGGTGCAAGCCTGGATCGTCTCATCCTGGACTACCATTTCGTGAAGGGCGGATGGACAGTGGCGGTTTATGTTGACGGATTCCAAAAGAAATTTGTCGGCTACACCGAGCAAGGAGAACGCAAGGACATGACGACGGACCTCTCTGTGAATCCCGGCCAATTCTCGGTGGCATCCACCGGCGAGATTGCGTTTGTGGGAGAGACGGCAACGTCCATGCCGGAACTGTGGTTGCGCGATACCAAGGGAGTGGCGCAACAGGTCAGTCACGTCAACGATGCCTGGAAAGAGTACGGGTTGGTTCAACCGGAATACATCAAATACAAATCGTTCGACGGCACGGAAATTGAAGCGGGCCTTCTGAAACCCGCAGGTTACGACGGAAAAACGAAGCTACCCCTTGTGGTGTTGGTGCATGGCGGGCCAACCGGAGGCTGGGGAAACACGGGCGAGGCGTGGGGCCAGCTCCTGGTGGCGGCCGGATTCGCGGTGTTGTATCCCAATATCCGCGGATCCATCGGTTATGGCCAGAAATTTGTGGAGCTGAACCGCGCGGATTGGGGCGGCGGCGATTTCAAAGATGTCATGGCGGGTGTGGACGACACGACTGCCAAAGGAATCGCCGACCCGGACCGGCTGGGAATCGGCGGCTGGTCCTACGGCGGCTACATGTCGGAGTGGGCGGTCACGCAAACGACGCGGTTCAAGGCTGCGGTTTCAGGAGCGGGAATGGCGGACCTGATCTCCGAATTCGGCACGGAGAAGGATCCCGCGTATGACGAATGGTTCTGGGGCGTCCCCTATGAAAAGCCAGAAGGATTCCTGAACGGTTCGCCATTCTTGTACGTCAAAAATGCGAAGACGCCGACGCTGATCCTGCAGGGCGAGGCAGACCCAATCGACCCGATCGGACAAAGTCAGGAACTCTACCGAGGGCTGAAACGCTACGGCGTTGAAGCGGAATTCGTATTGTACCCGCGGGAACCGCATGGGTTTCAAGAAGCAAAACACCGCGTGGACGTTGAAAAAAGAATGCTGGCGTGGTTCGAGAAGTATGTGAAAGGAAGTAGTGAAGTAAAGAAGTAAGGAAGAGCAGATTGGGTTGCCAGTCAAATGGAGCAGAAGAAACTGAATGCGGTGTATTCATCGGGTGAAATGAAGCGGCCATACGAGGTTTGGTTCTTGCGGTGCGGTATGGCGGATGGAAGCGGTGCGTGGTGGTTCCGCTATCTAGTGATGAATCTGGGGCGCGGAAGTTGGGGAGCGCCCACGGCCCAGCCAGCACAAGTTTGGGCGACATGGTTTCCCCGCGACGGCGAGCGGTGTAGCTTTATCCATGGATTTCCCATCGAAACATTGGGGCTGAGCGAGCGGCGAACACTTCCCTTTTACTGCAGGATTGCCGACAACGGAATCGAAGAGGGAGTTTGCAGGGGCAATCTGCGGTTGGAGGGACACGAGATTTCGTGGGAGCTGCGCTGGAAGTCGGATTTTGGCGTGACACTCAGCGACAAAGGATGGATCGGGTTTTCGCGGGCGCCGCACTCGGATGCTGCGTTCTCCGGGGAGACTACGCTGGGCGGCAAAAAGTCTACAGGTGAACCTCTGGGATTTGGCGTGCCGGGGCACAACTGCGGCTATTGGCACAGAACAAAACGCGAGCAGCTGCAAGAGGACGAGTCCGGGACGTTCCCGGTGGCGAATGCCAGCACCGCTCGAGCGATATTAAAAGTGAGCGATGAGCGCGAAAAGACAGAGCACGGAGCCGTGGTCGAATTTGGCGGGAGAACAAGGGACTAACCATGGCAGAAGGCGCAAAGTGGGATGCGGAGCTGTACGACGAAAAGCATTCGTTCGTGTGGAAGATGGCGGCTGGCCTGTTGGAGCTTCTAGCGGCGAAGTCGGGCGAACGGATCTTGGACGTGGGATGCGGCACCGGGCACCTGGCGGCGAAGATCGCAACCAATGGCGCGCAGGTGACGGGCGTCGACCAGTCGCCGGAAATGATTCGGGAAGCACGGGCAGCTTATCCGGCATTGCGCTTCGAGGTGATGGACGCGAGGCAGCTGGAGTTTAATGAACAGTTCGACGCGGTGTTCTCCAACGCCACGCTGCATTGGATCAAGGAACCGCACCGAGCGGTGGAGAGCATTGCGCGAGTGATTCGGCCGGGCGGGCGATTTGTCGCGGAGTTTGGCGGCAAGGGCAACATCGCTGGATTGGTGGCGGCGGTGGAGCGGGCGTGGCCAAAGGCGGGACTGCCGCAACCCGTGCCGAATCCGTGGTACTACCCAAGTCTGGCCGAATATGCCAACTTGCTGGAGGAGCATGGTTTGGAAGCAACCTACGGTCTGCTTTTCGATCGCCCAACACCGTTGGAAGACGGCGACCGGGGTTTGCTCAACTGGCTGGAAATGTTCGGCGGCGCAATCATGGAGAACCTGCCGAAGGACCAGCGAGGCCGGCTACAGGAAGAAGTACAACGCGAGGCCCGCGGCTCCCTTTATAGGGATGGCCGCTGGGTTCTGGACTACCGGCGGCTGCAAGTGGTGGCCAGAAAAACGTGAACCGCGCGGGTCCCGTGCCGGCTCAAATGCAAACCTAATCGGCGAAGCGGCTTGTGGTGTGTGGAAAAAGGCCACAATCCGTAGCGTAGGCCTTTACAGAGGCAAGGCCTCATGTTAGTCTTATCTCCCGTACCGCCATCTTAGCGCCAGGCGGCTGGGCTCTGACTGAGAACCTGCCAAACGTGTTTGCTTTCTGTCTGTTACAGACAGAAGCGTTGCGTGGAAGATCCTCCCCTCGAGGAAAGGAAAGTCGTCTCTCTTCGCGCGAAAAATCCCGGCCCGGTCGGTATTCCAAGATGACGGTGAAGTGTGCACAGTGATCATCGCGAAGTAGAAGTTCACGACAAAAGGGGACACCTTGCTCAAGCTGCGTAAAGTCGAAATTGTTGGCTTCAAGTCCTTCTGCGAACGGACGGTGGTCACCTTCAGCGGGACGGGCACGACGTGCATCGTCGGACCCAACGGCTGCGGAAAGTCGAATGTCGTGGACGCGATCAGCTGGGTGTTGGGCGAGCAGAGCCATAAATCGCTGCGCGCGGAACGCATGGCGGACTGCATCTTCAACGGGACAACCAAGCGCCCGCCAATGGGTTTGGCGGAAGTGACCATCACGATGGAAGACCCGGAACTCGCGGAGGCAGCACGGTTCGTATTAGAGAGTTCGGTCGACGAAAATCAGACTCCGGTGGCGGAAATCACCGAGAACCCCGAGGGCACAGAAGCACCTACGGCCGCAGAAGAGCCGTCGGTAGCGCCCGCAAGCGAAGAGACACCAGCGCAAGGTCTTCCCGCAGGTCTCCTGGCAAAGAAAAAGAAGAGAGCAGAAAAACCAGCGATGGTAGCCAAACCAGGCGAGGTCGTGGTGAGTCGGCGGCTGTACCGCAGCGGGCAGAGCGAATACCTAATTAACGGGCGCGTGGCTCGCCTGCGCGACATTCAGGAAATGTTCATGGGTGTGGGCCTCGGGCCAGACTCGTACGCGATCATCGAACAGGGCCGCATCGGGCAAATTCTGGCAACCAAGCCGATGGAGCGCCGCGCCATCATCGAAGAAGCCGCGGGCATCACGAAATTCAAGACCAAGAAGCGCTTGAGCGAAGCCAAGCTGGAATCATCGAAGCTGAACCTGGCGCGCGTGAACGACATTGTCGTGGAAGTGGAGAAGCAGCTGGGTTCGTTGAAGCGTCAGGCTGCCAAGGCGCGGCGTTACGCGGAGATTCGCGAACAGATGCGCGGCATCGTACGGCAAATGCTGGCGGGCAAGGCGCGGGAACTGGACACCGAAGCGGAACGGCTGGGTACGCGGTTGAGCGAACTGACGTCTTCGGAAACGCAACACGCGCAAGCCATCCACGAGCAGGAAGCGGAACAGGATCGCCTGAGCCAGCGCATCTATACCCTGGACGCGGAAATTCGCCAGAACCAGAACGTGTTGAACCATACGGCGCTGGAAGTGGACCGCAGCGAGAATCGCATCAGCTTTAACCAAACGCGCAGCGCGGAACTGGCGGGGCGCAACGAACAAATCGCGCTGGAGGCCCAGGCGTTAACGACGCAGACCGCGGAATGGGAAGCGCGCAACGCCGAGCAGCAGCAAGCCGTGGAAAAGGTGAGAGCGGAATCCGTTAACCTGAACGCGCGAGCTGAAGAATTGGCGACGCGCGCGGCTTTCCGCGGCGCCCAAATCGTGGAAGGGGAAGCGCGCATGGACCGTTTGCGCCGAGCTGCGACGGAAGCGGGAGAAAGCCTGCTGCAACTGCACGGCGAGCAAAAACAGGCGGAAGAAGCGCTGGTGCACCAGACGGAGTCCATGCGCAAGCAGGAAGCGCGCGAAACGGAACTGCTGGAATCGTCGATCCGTGTACGCGACGATGCGGAACGCGCCGCGCAGGATTGGCAGACGGCCATGAGTGATTTGAGCGGCTTGCAGCAAAAGGCCGTGGAGGTGCTGGCGCGGCTAGGGGAACTTCGCCAGAAGCGCGAAGAGATGAGCAAGGAAGCGGATTCCCTGCGCGGCGCGCTGGCGTGCGTGCGCGCGCGTCACTCCACGTTAACGCAAGTTCTGAACGATCACTCCTATACCGGCGAAGCAGTGCAGAAGCTTTTCGCCGCAAACGAACGCCACGGAGCGCAGAATTTCCGCGCCGTGGGCGTGCTGGCTGATTATGCCGAGGTGCAGGAACAGCACGAAGCGGCTATCGAACAATACATGCGGGAAGAATTGGAATACGTGGTGGTGGAGACGTATGACCATGCCCGTGCGGGAGTATCGTTGCTGAGAGATGAGGTGGGAGGGCGCGCCACGTTCTTCGTGGATTCGCTGCGCAATCTCAAACTGGAAGTGTACGAACCAATTGCGCACTTCCGTTCCGAAGACGGAGTCATCTCCCGTCTGGATAAGCTGGTGGAATTCCGCGATCCGCTAGGTCCCGCGGCAAAGCAATTCCTGCCACGGCTGCGTACCGCGTACCTGACAGACAGTTCGGCGGCGGCAGAAAAGCTGGCCCGCGAATATCCGCAGTACGCGTTCGTCACGCCGGAGGGCACTTGCTACCAGGGACGAATGGTGACGGGCGGCAAACCTGATGAAGCCGGACCGCTCGGCATGAAGCGCGAATTGCGCACCATGGATGCGGAAGTAACGCAACTGGAGCAGCGCAGCAGCGCGATGCAGGCAGAGTTGGAGACGATTGCCGCGGAACTGCGCACCAACGAACAAGCCCACGAGGAATTAACCGGCCAGCAGCGGGAAGCCGAGCGCAACCTGTTTGCCGCAAAACACCGGCACGAACAGATGCAGAGCGACTTGGCGCGCTTGGGCCTGGAATTGACCCTCTGCCAAAACGAATTGACGCGCGTGCGCAAGGAAATCGAGGCGGGCCAGTTGCGCGCGCAACGAGCCAAGGAGCAGCACGAATTCGCAGCAACTAGCCGGGCGGAAGCCGAAGCGGAGAGCCTGCGCCTGACCGACGAAGTGGCGCAACTCCGCGGCGCCGTACAATCCGAGCAGGACGAACTGACCACGGCAAAATCGGAACTGGCAGCCATGAACGAACGGCTGGCCTCGGCGGAAGCGATCGCCAAGCGCTTGCAGGATGAAAAGGTCGATCTGCAAAGACGCGAAACGGCGCTGCGGCAGCAGGAAGCGGCCATCAGCGAAGAGACCATGGCGATGGCGCGCCAAACGGAAGAATTGACGCAGCAATTGGAAGTTCTGCGCGCCGAGAGGGCCCGCCTCGAAGTCAAACAGAAGGAACTCGAAGAGGAATGGGACACGGCACGGACGCGCGTCACGCAAGTGGAAGATCATCTGCGCATGGCGCGCCAGACGCTGCAAGAGATGCGCGACGAACGCGGCAAGTTCGAAATCGAAAAGGCCCGCAACGATTCGGACCGCCAACACCTGCGGGAGACCTGCCTGGCGGAAGTGAACGCGCAACCCGAGGACCTGATCGCGTCGGAAACTGCCTTCATGAGCGGCGAAGAACTGGCTACCGCCGAAGCCAGCTACCGCGAAATGAAACAACGCATCGAGAACATGGGCGCTGTAAACATGATGGCGCTGGAAGAGTTCAACGAATGCGAGCAGCGCTTCACCTTCCTGACGCGCGAGCGCGACGATTTGCTGCAGTCCATCGCGGACACACAGCAAGCCATCAAGGAACTCGACGTCATCACCAAGGAAAAATTCGAGCAGGCCTTCGCCGCGATTAACGCGAACTTCACCTCTGCGTTCCACACCATTTTCGGCGGCGGAACGGCGGAGATGCGCTTGACCGAAGCGGATAGCTCCGGCGACGCGGGCATCGACATCGTGGCTTCGCCTCCGGGAAAACGCCTGCAGAACGTGCTGCTGCTTTCCGGTGGAGAGAAGGCGATGACGGCGCTGGCGTTGCTCATCGCGATTTTCCGCTACCAACCCAGCCCGTTCTGTATTTTGGACGAAGTGGATGCGCCGCTCGACGAAGCCAACGTCGGGCGTTTCACTCGGCTGATTGGCGACATGAGTGCGCAAACGCAATTCATCGTGGTTACCCACAACCGCAAAACCATGGAGACCGGCAGCGTGCTGTACGGCGTGACGATGCAGGAGCCCGGCGTGTCCAAGCTCGTCAGCGTGCGCTGGGAAGGCGATCCACAAGAGAAACAGCGAGCAGCAACAGCAGCGTAGGAGCAAAACTCAAATTCAATAAATGCCGGGAGGGTGGAGTTCGATTCCACCCTCTTTTTATTTTTTACGTCAAGAAAAAATTCGCGCGGCAAAAAGCTGCCTGTGGATTTTCTGCCCGCGTGATGTGGAACATTGACTTCCCCGTGCGCTGGGATAGAATGCAGGACACTTTCGAAGGGATCACTTCCGTGAGCGCAAGCCCCGCAATGAAAATTATTCGTGAAACAAGTTTTGCCGGTCTCTCCCCTGCAGCACGAGGCAAGGTTCGGGATATCTATGATCTGGGTGACCGGTTGCTGATTGTCGCGACGGACCGCCTTTCCGCATTCGATGTGGTGATGCCCACGCCGATTCCCGACAAGGGCCGCGTGCTGACGCAACTTTCCCTGTTCTGGTTCGATTTGTTGCGCGACATGATTCCCAACCATGTGCTGAGCGCCACGGAGTTCCCTGCTCCCTTCAAGCAGTACGCGGAAGATCTGGAAGGGCGTTCCATGGTGGTGCGCAAGACGCAACCTCTTCCCATCGAATGCGTGGCGCGCGGTTACTTGTCCGGATCAGGATGGAAAGAGTATCGGGCCACGGGAAAAGTGTGCGGCATTGCACTACCAGCCGGATTGGAGGAGTCCGACAAGCTGCCCGAGCCGATCTTCACACCTGCAACGAAAGCGGCAACGGGCCACGACGAAAACATTCCCTTTGAACGCGCCGCGGAAATGATTGGGGCGACGCTCGCGGGCAAAGTGCGAAACATCACGCTAGAGATTTACCGTCGCGCCGCCGCCTACGCCGAGCCGCGCGGCATCCTGCTGGCCGACACGAAGTTTGAATTTGGACTGCTGAATGGCGAATTGATCTGGATCGACGAAGCGCTGACACCGGACTCTTCGCGTTTCTGGCCTGCCGCGGAATACCGGCTGGGCGGCGCACAGCCCTCTTTCGACAAACAGTTTGTGCGTGACTACCTCGAACGGATCCAGTGGCGCAAAACGCCGCCGGGTCCCGACCTGCCCCCCGATGTGGTTGCGGCGACGCGTGCGAAGTACCGGGAAGCCTATCGCATCCTGGTCGGACGCGAGCTAGAGTAGCCAGCTGGTCCCAATACTAAAACTCATCGATGGGGAGTGCGAACGTGAGAGATCAACTGGAAGGGCTTGTCGGACAAATGGTGGAACGCGGCATTTTGTTCGACGAAGCCGTCGGCGAGTTTGAGAAGAGGTTCATCAAACGCGTTTTGGAGCGCACAAATGGAAACCAGTCTCGCGCCGCGGAACTGCTCGGCATTCACCGCAACACGCTCAGTCGCAAGATCACGGAATACAAATTAGATCACCGGCGCAACAGCCGGGCGCGCTAGCAATAGCGCGCAGCCGTTAAGCAACGCGAACGCAGGCCCGACGCGGCGTGGTGTGCGCAGTTGCAAACAAGCGATGCCCCGAAATCCGGAGCATCGCTTTAAGCTGTTTATCGCTGCTTGTTCCGCGAAGCTGTCGCCTTAGGGCTTCTTGGGAGCCGGCTTCTTCGTGGTCGCTGGCTTCTTGGTAGCGGCCTTCGGCAAATCTTCTTCGTTCACCTTGGCCTTATCCCAGTGCAGCATGAACGCAGGGTCGGGATCGTAGCCTTCCAGCGTGCCGGTAAACCTAACCGGATTGCCCTTCTCCAGCTTGGCCGCTTCGGGCTGGCCGGCTATCTTCACATCCATATTCGGCGCGGCGGCGGCTTCGAACTCCGCGTCGCTGGTGACGAACGCCACTTTCAGTTCCGCACCGTCGGCCGAAGGCGTGATCTCGATGAGTTTGCCGGGTACATCGGGGAATTCCAGGCCGCAAGCGGCGGTCCAGGTTAGTTTGGCCTTGTCGCCGCCGGCTTTAAGATCCGCAACCACCGAGGCGATGGTCATGTCCTTACGCGCCGCTTCCAGATCCGCGGCGCTGGACAGTTTGTAAGTCGAAGGGCGGTCCACAGAGCTAGAGGCGAGCTGCAGCAACTCGTTCATTTCCTGGTCGACCAGGGTATCGCAAACCGTGCCGCCCTGGTAGTTCGCGAGCAACTTGCGGAGATAGGCCTTCACGGTTTTGGACTGCGCCTCGTTGGCGTTCTTCGAGGATGCGGCGCGAGCGAAATACCATAGAGCGTCCAGTTGCTGCGGCGGGTTCATCGCCATGTAGGCCTTGCCCAGGCTGTAGTTCGTGGTGAGGTCGTCCGGAGTGGCTTCCAGCACCTTCTTGTAGTTCTCAATCGCTCCCGGAAAGTCCTTGGCAGCCATGGCAGCGTTGCCCGCGGTTCCGTAGAAGAAGATGACGGAGCGCTTTTTCTCATCGTTAAACTTAGCGTCGTCCGTATCCGCTGGCTTGGGAACCGCATCGACGGACTTCACTCCAGCCAGAGCGGCATCGCGAGCGGCCTTCGCAGTGGCAGGATCGGGATTCTGGATATTGTTGTAGGCGTAGGCGCGGACCGAATAGGCCTGGTAACGTTCGGTCGGGCTAGCCTTATCGCCGAGAGCGATGAGCTTGTCGGCGTACTCGATCATCTTGGGGAAATTTTTCTGATCCTGGTAAATCTTGTAATAGAGCGGATAAATGTAGTTGAGAAGAGCGGAATTTGGATACTTGGCAACGAAATCATCAAGCAACTTCAACTGAGCCGCAGGATTCTTTTCCGCGGCGGCCGCCTGATAGGCGTTATATTCCGCCATGGTGTACTTCTGTCCGCCAGCCGGGGCGCTAGCGTCTTGCGCAGATGCCGGAGCGACGACAATGCAGAACAGGCTCAGCGTCGCTGCAACAGCCAGACCCGCCAACCTACGTGTAACGTTCATTCCCTTATCTCCTCGCTGCAACCACAAAGATGGAATTATTTGACCCGTCAGCGGCTGGAAGCCACTGTCCCAAATACCGACTTCCCTGCGAACCAGATGCCGTCGGAAACTTTTGAATTATAGGGGTAGGCGACGCTGAATCGCAAGCCGTTATCCGACGACCAAAATCGATTCAGCCTGGACCCGACAAACAGTGCGACTGCCTAAACATCCCCTCGTTGCACCAACGGGCGGACCAATCTCAGGAGGCACCCATAGGAGTAAGATAAGTGTCGCATAAGAAACGTGGCTGGCGCGAGGAAGAAATCGGATGAACCCAACAGGCAAAGCAAAGAATGCGGCAGAATTGGCGAAACCTCTGGCTGACAAAGTGGCTCTGGTGACCGGAGGCACCCGCGGAATCGGCAAAGCGATCGCACAAAAGCTGGCATCCCTGGGAGCGGGTGTTAGCATCTGTGGACGTGACGAGGAGCGTTTGCTGCGAACGGCGCGTGAGTTCGAAAGGGACGGAGTGCGCGTGCATGCGCAGAAAGCCGACGTATCTCGCAATAGCGATGTGACCGCGCTGCTTCAGGCGACCGAGAAAAAACTGGGCCCCATCTCGATTCTGGTCAACAACGCCGGCATCGGAATGTTTGGCCCGGTACATGAGAAAAGCGAGGAAGACTGGGACCGCGTGATGAACACGAATCTGAAAAGCGTGTTCCTGGTGACCTGCGCCGTGGCCCCTGGGATGATTGCGCGGAAAAGCGGAGACATCATCAACATCAGTTCGCTGGCGGGAAAAAACACCTTTGCGGGTGGCGCGCTGTACTGCGCTTCGAAATGGGGTTTGCAGGGGCTGACGGGTTGCATGGCGGAGGATTTGCGCGGGTCCGGAATCCGTGTCAGCGCGATTTGTCCCGGCAGCGTGGCAACCGAGTTCTCCGGGCGCGGTCCAAAGGATCCCAGCAAGGTGCTGACAGCGGAAGATGTGGCGCACGCGGTGGCAATGGTCGTGACGCAAGGGCCGCAGAGTTTCATCAGCGAGGTGGACCTGCGACCGGTGGGGAAGCCTGGGACAAAGTAAGGGTGGGGGTCAATAAATTACGTGTTGACAATAGTCGTTTACACGACTAATATTCCCTCCGTGAGCCGCAAAGCCAAGCCCCCAACGCTTCTCTCTCCCGCCGAAGAGCGCCTGTTCCTCGCCATCTTGAAAACCGCCGACGTCCTCGGCCAGGAGGCCGAACAACTGACCAAGTCCACCGGTTTGACCCCTACGCAGTACAACGTTTTGCGCATCCTGCGCGGCGCCGGCCCGGACGGTCTTCCCTGCCGGGGCATTGGGGAACGCATGATTTCGCGCGATCCAGACATGACACGCCTGCTGGACCGCATGGAAAAGGGCGGTTTAATCACGCGCGCGCGCCAGAAAGACGACCGGCGCGTGGTGAAAACGCAGATTACGGAAGCAGGGCTCAACCTGCTGCAGAAACTCGACCAGCCCATGCGGGATTTGCACAAAAAACAATTTCAGCACATGGCCGCCGCTCAGCTGAAAATTCTTGGTGACTTGCTGGATGCGTGTCGAAACCGCGCCCCAGACTGACTCTGGGCATCATCCAGAAAAATTTCGGACACAAAATATCAAGGAGAAAAACAAATGAAGCTGAATCTAGTTCGATTGGCAGTGGCCGCGGGGCTGGCTGCCGCACTGACCGGGCCGGCAAGCGCCGCCACGACTACCTACCAGATTGATCCGAGGCACAGCTCTGCGGGCTTTGGCGTAACGCACCTCATGATTTCCACGGTGCGAGGCCAGTTCCACGCGGTCAACGGCACGGTCGTGTGGGATGACAGCGATCCGACCAAATCCAGTGTGAATGTAATCATTGATGCCACTACCGTGGACACCCAGGAACCCGTCCGCGACAAAGACCTGAAGAGCCCCAACTTTTTTGACGTCGAAAAGTTCCCCACCATCACCTTCAAGTCCACCAAGGTGGAAGCCGCAGGCCCCGGCAAGCTGAAAGTAACCGGCGATCTAACCATCCATGGGGTGACGAAGCAAGTGGTGCTAGACGCGAATGCGCCGAAGGCTCCGATCAGGGATCCTTGGGGAATGACGCGTACCGCAACGTCAGGCACCACCAAGGTCAACCGCAAAGACTTTGGCTTGGTTTGGAACAAAAATCTGGATGGCGGAGGCGTAATGATCGGGGATGATGTGGACATCACGCTGGATGTCGAAATGATCGTGCCACCTCCGGCGAAGTAACCCGCAGGCCGCGCTGATGAGTGCAGGAGAGACGCCGAAGCGAGCGCGTGTGCGTCTCTCCTGCAGTCAACGATCGAAAAAAGCGGAGGAGCGAACATGCATAATCCAGCGAAGACAGATTATCCCGTTCATGATCTGATTCAAAACCGTTGGAGTCCGCGGGCATTTTCCGACAACCCGGTGTCGCCCGAAACTCTTCGGAGCCTATTCGAAGCAGCGCGCTGGGCTCCCTCCAGCAGCAATGAGCAGCCTTGGGCATTCATCGTCGGCACCAAAGACGATCTCGAAACCCACAGCAAGATTTTGAGCACGCTGGTGGAATTCAACCAGGGCTGGGCAAAACACGCACCCGTGTTGGCGATCGCCGTGTCTCAAATGGAGTTCGCGCGCAACAAAACCCCCAATCGTAATGCGTTCTACGACACAGGCGCGGCGGTGGCACATTTGACGGCCGAAGCGACCTCGCGCGGACTGTTTGTTCACCAAATGGCCGGCTTCGACCCGCAGAAGGCTATCGAAGTGTTTCACATCCCCAAAGGGTGGGAGCCAATCGCCGTCTTCGCCATCGGTTATCCTGGTGACCCGAACGCGTTACCCGACAAATTGCGTGAACGCGAACTGGCTCCGCGCAGCCGCAAACCGATTTCGGAATTCGTGATGTCCAGCGACTGGGGACATCCCGCCAAGTTCCTTCCTGAATGAGAATTTCTCGCAACGATCGGAAGCTTGCGCGAATTTCCGGCTGGGGCACAGTGGTCGCGCTGGGATTGCTGCAAGCTTGGACCTACCGCAACCGCATGAATCCCGACGGAATTTCCTACCTGGAAATAGGGCGAGCGGGAATTTCCGGCTGGCATGGATTTGTGAATGCCTATTGGAGCCCACTGTATCCATTTCTTCTAAGCCTGGTGCTTCGCTGGTTCGAACCTTCCCGGTTCTGGGAATTCCCCGCGACCCACTTTCTGAATCTGGCGATTTATCTCGCGGGATATGCGTGCTTCGAATTCCTGGCCCGGGAATTCCTGGCAAGTCGTCGAATGTCGCAATCCAGCGTTGAAAGAAAATACCTTCTCTCCGACGCAGAACTGTATTGGGGCGCCACGTTGTTCTATGTCTGGGCGTCGCGCTACTGGTCAGGGACAGTGCTTGTTACTCCCGATCTTCTGGTGGCAGCGATCTTCTGCCTGGCTACCGCGATCCTTGTGCGCATTCGTCGCGGAGAAAAAGGCTGGCTGACGTTTGCACTGCTCGGCGTAATACTCGGGTTCGGGTACCTGGCGAAGGCCCCTATGTCCCTGCTGGGTTTTGTGTTTGTTATTGCGGCCTACCGACTGATGCAAAACACTCCACAACGATTAGCGCGAGCCGGCGTCGTGCTTTTGCTTTTCCTGATCATCGCAACGCCTTACGTAACGGCCTTGTCGCGCAACAAACACCGTTTCACGTTTAGCGACACGAGCACCATCAGCTATGCGGAATACATAAACCGGATGCCGCTCTTTGTCAGTTGGCGCGGGGAGGATCCGGGCAATGGCACGCCGGTTCACCCGACGCGACGTCTGCTGGCCGATCCTGCGCTGTTTGAATTTGCCACACCGGTCCCGGGCAGCTATCCGCCTTGGTATGATCCGTCGTATTGGTACGAAGGATTGCACGCTCATTTTTCGGTGCAAGGTGAGCTGTGGGCTATTTTCCGGGGCGCCAACGAGTATTTGAAAATGTTTTCGCGAGCGGGCGTGCTTTGGTGCGTGCTCGTCATTCTGGTTGTGGTGACGCGCCGAGGCGGAGGGCTGGACCGCACGGACCATCCCTGGTGGCCGGTACTGCTGCCCGCAAGTGCCGCTCTCGCGATGTATAGTCTGGTGCACACCGAAACGCGGTTTGTCACCGGCGTTGGCCTGGTTCTGATTGTTTGGGTGCTTTCGCGCGTACAGGTTGCCACGGCCGGGCCGCCGAAAAGAGTCCGGTGGGCAAAGATGGCGGTCTTGGTGGCGCCAGCCATCGCCATTGCTTGGAGCGCTGCGACCGATTTGAAGGCTCTCACGCATCCGGAGCCATTTGTTGCATGGGAATCCGCCCAAGGGCTGCATGCCGCCGGTATTCCCTCTGGGGCAAAGGTGGGCTACATCGGCGCCGGACTGGTAACGCAGTGGCCTCATCTTGGCGGAATGCAGATCATCGCAGAGATGCCCGACCCGGGCTGGAGACGTCTTGTCGCGCTCGATCCGGAAACCAGGCAGACCGTGCTGCAAAAATTCGCGGACGCGGGTGCAACTGCAGTTCTGACCGGGCACGCCGAGGTTGCGCGCAGCGATCCAAGCTGGCAACCGCTCGGCAATACCGGACTTTTCGTGCGAGTGCTTATCCCCGCTGAACCCAGTCACGTCCCTGGCGCATCAGAGAACTATCCGTAACCCTGGGAGGCTGCGAACCGAAATGCACGCCCTGTTGGAATTCCTGTTGCGACACGGGTATCTCTTGTTGCTGGGATGGGTGTTTGCCGAGCAGGCGGGGCTACCCTTGCCGTCTGTACCGTTGCTGCTTGCTGCGGGCGTTTTGGCTGGGACGGGCCGCTTGAACATTGTGGCTTGCCTGCTGGCTAGCATGCTGGCCGCCGTCGCCGCGGACACGATGTGGTACCGGCTTGGGCGCGTACGGGGAATCGGCATTCTTCAGTGGATCTGCAAGATTTCTCTGGAACCCGATTCGTGCGTGCGTCGTACCGAGGGCATTTTCGAAAAATACGGCGCCAAGTCCTTGCTGTTCGCGAAATTTCTGCCGGGGCTGAACACCGTTGCCACACCGCTTGCTGGCGTGTTTCACATGCGTTTGCGCCGATTTCTAGTGTTCGATGCACTGGGTGCAATGATCTGGTCGGCCACCTTCCTCGGGCTGGGGTTTGTTTTCAGCGAGCAGATCGAGAGAATCGCGGAGAATTTGCGATTGGCCGGAGGCTGGGCCCTGGCACTCGCGATTGGAGGACTGGCCCTTTACATCGTCTACAAGATCCTTGCGCGCAAGAAATTCCTGCGGGACTTGCGGGTTGCACGAATCACCGTGGATGAGTTGAAGCAGAAGCTCGACAGCGGCGAGCAACTCGCCATTGTGGATTTGCGGCATTCCATGGCCTTCGAGGCCGATCCTGAGACCATTCCTGGCGCATTCCGCGTAGACGCCAAGGAGTTAGAGCAAAAGGGGAATTCGTTGCCCCACGATCGCGACATCATTCTGTACTGTACTTGACCAAACGAAGCCACCAGTGCCCGTGTGGCGCTGCTCTTAAGGAGAAGAGGTATCCGAAGAATCCGCCCGCTTCAGGGAGGCCTGGAGGCGTGGAAAGAGCGCGGCTATCCCATGGGCGCGCGCACTGCTTGAGGACTCACAGCGGGGATATTTGCCCGACAATCACACATCGCACAGGAGGATAAGCATGAGCATCAAAGTCCAGGTGATTTTTTACAGCATGTACGGTCACGTCTACAAAATGGCGCAGGCCGTGGTAGAAGGCGCGAAACAAGTGCCGGGGGCAGAGGTTTCGTTGCATCAGGTGGCCGAGTTGATTCCCGACGAGGTTTTGGAAAAGTATGGCGCGAAAGCAGCGAAATCCGCTTTCTCCAAAGTGCCGGTCGCGACCGTGGACCAACTGGCCGACGCCCACGCCATCATCTTTGGCACTCCAACGCGCTTCGGCAACATGGCGGCGCAGATGCGCAATTTCCTCGATCAGACCGGACCGCTGTGGGTCAAGGGATCGCTGATCGGGAAGATCGGGAGCGTGTTCGCTTCCACCGGGACGCAGCATGGCGGGCAGGAAACCACCTTGACGAGTTTCCACACCACCCTCTTGCATCAGGGTATGGTGATCGTCGGCGTGCCCTACAGCGAATCGGGCCTGGTGCACATGGGCGACATTACCGGCGGCACGCCCTACGGTGCGACCACCATTGCAGGCTCGGATGGTTCTCGGCAGCCCAGCGAGAACGAACTGAAAATCGCGCGCTACCAGGGAAAGCACGTCGCCGAACTCGCCACGAAGCTGTTCCGCTAAACCAAACGATTCATCGCAACGTCATCTGCAATTGAACACAGACCATGGGTGTTGTCATGCTGAGGCGCTGCGCCGAAGCACCTCAACCGAAGAACTTGCACGATGTCTGGTTTGAGATCCTTGGAGGCGCAAACTTCGCGCCTCTCAGGATGACATCGAGGGCAGGGGTTCAGTCAGTATGTACCTGGCGTTCGTTCGCGAATTTCGCGCTACAGTCGCGGCAAGACGATGCCCCCTTGCGCCTGGTACTTCCCTTTTTTGTCCTTGTAGCTGACTTCGCAGTCTTCGTCGCTCTCAAAGAAGAGCACCTGGCAGAGCCCCTCGTTGGCGTAAATCTTCGCGGGCAGTGGCGTGGTGTTGCTGATTTCCAGCGTGACGAACCCTTCCCACTCCGGCTCAAACGGCGTTACGTTCACGATGATCCCGCAGCGCGCATAGGTGGATTTCCCCAGGCAGATCGTCAGCACGTTGCGCGGAATCCGGAAATACTCGATCGAACGAGCCAACGCGAAGGAATTCGGCGGGATCAGGCAGGTGTCGCCCTTGTAGTCCACCAGTGAGCGCGGATCGAAATGCTTCGGATCCACGATGGTACTGTTCACGTTTGTGAAAATCCGGAACTCGTCGGCGACACGAATGTCGTAGCCATAGGAAGAAACGCCGTAACTGATCACTCCTTCCCGAATCTGCCGGTCGGTAAACGGCTCGATCATCTTGTGTTCCAGCGCCATCCGGCGAATCCACTTGTCTGGCTTAACGGACATCCATATCCTCCTGTAAGGGGAACGAAAAAGGTGTAATCTCAGAAGAGAAAGTGTAGATGAGGCGGCACGTCTTGACAACCCGGGCTGCAGCCTCTAGCATCGGGCCACGGAATCTGGAGGGTGGCGTGATCAAGCTCGATATCGTAAATGCCGTGGTGGCAAAGACAAACATCAGCCGCACCAAGGCGGAGCAAGCCGTCGAGACGGTCTTCGAATCCCTGAAGAACGCCATGGGCCGCGGGCAGCGGATTGAGTTGCGCAAGTTTGGGGTGTTCAGCGTGAAGCCGCGCAAGACCGGCATCGGACGCAATCCGCGCACCGGAGAAGAAGTGAGCATTCCTCCCGGCAAGGCCGTGCGCTTCAAGCCAGGAAAAGAACTTCAGGGGCTGGAAGATACTGCAGCCGCGAGCGAAACCAAGTAGAACTTCGTGTCAACACCGGAAACAGAGCAGCGCGCTCCCGCTTATCTGGAGCCGCCCATATGGACCACATTTTCCTCCAGGGACACGTATTCCGCCGCCGCACCTCCGCACCCGCCGACTCGTTCCCTGATACTCGCCTCGGGCTTGTTTCTGCTCACACTGGTCACTTCCCTTCTGGCCGGAACGCATTTCGCCGCCGCGTACGCGCATAATCAGGCCGCGTCGCTGGACACTTTCTTCGAGACTTTCCGCCTGTTGTACCGTCATCCGGCTGCGCTTCTCGCCGGCTTGCCTTTCGCCATTACTCTCCTCGGGGTTCTGCTGGTGCACGAACTGGGGCACTACTTTGCCTGCCGGCATCATCACATCCTCTCGAGTTACCCATTTTTCATTCCTGCGCCGACGCTCATCGGAACTTTCGGCGCGTTCATTCTGATTCGTTCGCCGATCCGCTCGAAGCGCGCTTTATTCGATGTGGGCGCTTCAGGCCCGCTCGTTGGATTCGCCGTGGCGTTGCCGGCGCTGGCTTACGGAGTGTTGCACGCCAAGGTCATTCCTACGTTGGGCAGCGATGGCAACGCTGATTTAATTTTTGGCGTGCCCCTGATTCTGAAGCTCGTAGCCGCGGTGATTCAGCCCAATGCTCACGCGGCGGACTTGCTGTTGCATCCCGTCGGACGGGCCGCTTGGGTAGGCTTGTTCGCCACGGCGCTGAATCTGCTTCCGGTAGGCCAGTTGGACGGCGGCCACATCCTGCGTTCGGTGAGCCCGCGCGCACATTGGGTGGTTTCGCTGCTGCTGCCCGTGATCTTGGTGCTGCTCGGCGTGTACCTGTGGCGAGGCTGGCTGATCTGGGCGGTGATTTTGCTCGGACTGCGATTCTTGCGCACCGCCCCGATTTACGATCCAACACCGCTTGACCCGAATCGTCGCATGGGCGCGCTGATTGCACTGCTCGTATTCTTGCTGTGCTTTATGCCCAGCCCGTTGTAGCAGAAAAATCGCAACTTTCCCCGAGGCAAATATGTCCGAACAGGCGACACACAAGCTCGCGCGCATCCTTCGGGAACGCGACTTGCTGCTTCTGTTCATCGGGTCGGTCATCGGCTCCGGCATTTTCCTCACACCTGCGCTGATCCTGCGGCGAGTCGGCGGCTCGGTCGGCGCTTCGCTGATGGTTTGGCTCCTGGGTGGTCTGCTCTCGTTGCTGGGCGCATTGACCTATGCCGAATTGGCCGCCGCCAACCCGGAGGCCGGCGGATTGTATTGCTACATCCGCGACGGTTTCGGCCGGCTACCCGCCTTCTTGTATGGCTGGTGCCTGTTTCTGGTGATCGCCAGCGCTACCATCGGCGCATTGGCCCACGCGTTCACAAAATATCTTCAGGAAATTATTCCGCTGACTTCACTGCAGGCGTCGTTCGTTCTGGTGCTGATGATCGCTGTCGTGACGGCCGTCAATATTTGGGGCACGCGGAAAAGTTCGGACCTGCAGAACGTCACCACGCTGATGAAAGTCGGCATCATCCTCGTGCTCAGCGCGGTTTTGCTGGTGCTCGGCTCCCGGCACGGCCATCACGGCCGCGAACTCACCGCGGCCACGGGTTCGTCCCTGCACGGCTTCGCTCTGCTTTCAGGAATCGGCTTCGCCATGATTTCCGTGCTGTGGGCTTACGAAGGCTGGCAATTTGGAACCTACAGTGCCGGAGAAGTGAAAGACCCGCAGCGCAGCTTCCCGCGCGCCTTTCTTCTGGGATCGCTGCTGCTCGCTGGCCTGTATCTCTTTGCCGTTGTGGCCTACCTCGTCGCGTTAGGGCCGAGCGTCGCCGCAACGAGCGATACCATCGCAGCCGCTGCAGCAACCACGGTCTTGGGCCCATGGGCCGGAAAACTGGTGGCTGCGGCGATTCTCATCTCCACGTTCAGTTCCGCGAACAGCGTGATGCTCACCGCTCCGCGCGTGTATTTCGCCATGGCCAACGATAAATTGTTCTTCAAACAGTTCGCCGAAGTTCATCCGCGGTTTGGCACACCCGCGGCGGCAGTCTTGGCCTTGGGCGTGTGGTCCTGTGTCCTGGCCTTGGTGGGAGGATTTGCCAAACTCGCCGACAGCGTGATTTTCATCGGCTGGATATTTTACGGACTGGGGGCCGCGGCGATTTTCCCGATTCGCCGGGCCAGCAAAGGAAAGCAAATTCCCTATCGCGTACCGGGCTATCCTGTGACGCCACTGCTATTTGTGTTGGCCGCGCTGGCTCTCGTTGGCAACGCCATCTACGCGGCCGTCAAAGATCCTCATGAGTTCATCTACCTGCTGGGGGCGTTGGGCCTGATGCTGCTCGGCCTGCCGAGTTACTTTTTCTGGAGACGCAAACAAGCGCGCGCTTCGGGAAAATGATCACAGCAAGGACAAGGGGTCCATATCGACGAGGACGGCTGTTTGGGGAATCGCGTTCGCGTCGCAAAACGAAAGCGCCCCGCTCAGAAGTTTCGTGAGCTGCGACCGCTTCGGCGATTTCAGCAAAAACTGGTAGCGATGCTCCTTCTTCAGCCGCGCCAGCGGCGCCGAGGCGGGACCCAACACGCGCACACCCTTGCCGTCGTGCGGCGAAAAGTATTCGCTCAAACGCCGCGACCAGCGAATAGCGTTCTCCAGGTTCTTGTCGCGCACAATCACGTTCGCCAGCGAGCTGAACGGCGGATAGCCCATCAGCCTGCGAAAGTTCAGCTCTCGTTCGTAAAACGATAGATAGTCCTGGCGCACCGCGTCCTGAATGGCGTAATGCTCCGGATAAAACGTCTGGATGAGCACGCGCCCGGGCAATTCACCGCGGCCGGCGCGCCCCGCAACCTGCGTAAGCAACTGAAAGGTGCGTTCCGCGGCCCGAAAGTCGGGAAGGCTCAGCGAGGAATCCGCGGAGACCACACCGACAAGCGTGACACGCTGGAAATCGTGGCCCTTCGCGAGCATCTGCGTGCCCACCAGGATGTCGAGCGCCCCGCCGGCAAAGGCACCGAGCGTCTCTTGATACTGCTGCTTGGTACGCGCCGTGTCTCGATCGAGCCGCGCAATCCGCGCGCCAGGAAATTCCTTTCGCATCCGCTCTTCCAGATGTTCCGAACCCTCGCCAAAAAAGTAGACGTACTTCGAATCGCACTTCGGGCAGGTCTTCGGCACCGGCTGAATCGAGCCGCAGTAGTGGCACTCCAGGCGATTGCGGCTTTTGTGATGTGTCATCGAAATGCTGCAATTGACGCACTGCACGGACGCGCCGCAGCTTCGGCACAGGACCGACCAGGAATAACCGCGCCGGTTGATGAGCACGAGCGCCTGGGTGTTGAACTCCAGGCACTCTGCGATGCCATCGTGGAGCACCCTGGAAATGGGGCTGGCCTGAAAAGTCTGCGCAAAGTCCTGGCGCAAGTCGACAATTTCCACCGAAGCGAGCGAGCGATTTTCCACGCGCGTTGTGATCGTCAGCAACTCGTATTTGCCATTCACCGCGTGGTGATACGTCTCCAACGACGGAGTGGCAGACCCCAAAAGCGCCGCGGCACTTTCCAGTTTGGCGCGCACGATGGCCACGTCGCGCCCGTGATACCGCGGAGTTTCCTCCTGCTTGTAGCTGTTCTCCTGCTCCTCATCGACAATGATCAGCCCAAGGTTTTCCACCGGCGCGAAAATCGCGGAACGCGTGCCCACCACAACTCGAGCCTGCCCGTTGCGCACTCGCCACCATTCCCGCGTGCGCTCGACGTCACTCAGGGCCGAGTGCAGCACCGCGACGCCTTCGAAATGCGCCCCAAACCATGCGCGGCATTGCCGCCCGACCCACAGTGTCAGGGCGATTTCCGGCACCAGCACCAGGGCGGTTTTCCCGCGCGCCAGCGCTTCCTGAACGCTACGCAGGTACACCTCCGTTTTTCCACTCCCGGTGACGCCGTGAAGAAGCAGCACACCAAATTCGCCAAGCTCGAAGCGTGAACGAATGGCGCTAAATGCGCGATCCTGCGCTTCGTTCAGCGAATGCGCCGGCGGAATGTATCCGGAGTCGAATGGATCTTCCGCCGGGTCAATCGCTTCCTCCCAACTGTCCAGCAAGGCATCGCGCAACATACGCTCGACAACGGCACGCGAGACTTCCGGCAACTTGAGCAGCTTGGCCAAAGGCAGCGGCCCGCGCTCTGTTGTGAGCAACAACCGCATCCGCTCTTCCTTCTCGCCAAGTTGCGCGGAAGAGCCCTGCGGCCCTTTCCACGCGACGATTCGCTGCGTCTTACGCTTCCGTCCCTGCATACTTTCTCGAATTTCTAGAAAGCCACGTCTTTGCAGTCGCTGCAAATCTTCCGGCGCGATCCCGAGTTTGGTGGAGGAGCCCAGAAGCGCGTGCCCCTTCTTCTCGCTGAGCTTCCGCAGGAAGTCCACCTGCTGCGTGGAGAGGTCCGTCAGTGCCTTTCCCACCCCCAAATCGGCGATGAGGGTCCACCCGGTTTCGGTCAACACAGTCTCGCGACGCAGCGACAGGTCCGTGACCGGGGGCAGCATGGCGCGAAACACTTCTCCAATGGGCGCCAGGTAATAACCGGCAATCCAGTGGCCCAGTTCGATGAGCTTGGGCGTGAGCGCGGGAAGAAGATCGAGGACGTTGCTGATTTCTCGGATCTTCGCGCCTTCCGGCGGCGCTTCAACCATTTCCACAACGACGCCCACGAGCGACTTCTTTCGGAAGGGCGCAAGCACGCGGCTGCCGGGCATCACCTGTCCGCGCAAAGCTTCAGGAACGGCGTAGGTAAACGTCGTGCGCAGCGGCACCGGCAGAGCAACGTTGCAATAAGCAGCGGGCATCCCGCGTGTAGTGTAGCAGTACACACGAATTGCAAAAAAAGCTCGGAGCGCGGTTGTGCAAAACTTCGCGCAGCTTCAGCGGCTGATCAGAACAACGCCCGCGAAAATCGCGGTAATACCCAGCCACTGCGAGCGCGAAATGTGCTCGTGCAAAAGGATCGCCGCCAGTGCCACCGTCACCGCGCCATAGAGCGAAGCCAGTACGCTGACAACAGACACCTGCTCGTGCTGCATGCCGTAATTGTTAAACACGTAGGCGCTAGTATCGAGCAGGCCCACTGCGAATATCCAGGGCACATCTCTTTTCGAAGGCGGGGCCATGGATTGGCGTGCGAGCAGGATCACAAGCAAAGTTGCGCAGATACTTGTGGCGCGAATGGTCCAGACCGAAGGCGCCGCACCCAGCGCCGGCACCACGCGAATACCAAGCAACCAGAACATCACGCCGAATCCGATTGCAGAAAGTAGCGC
The DNA here is from genome assembly GCA_963735825.1 of Candidatus Acidiferrales bacterium. Taxonomy (GTDB): domain Bacteria; phylum Acidobacteriota; class Terriglobia; order Acidiferrales; family UBA7541; genus Acidiferrum. Next base: position 349,787 of record CAVTMR010000003.1, on the reverse strand, counting down.
CCAGCCCACACCCAGATTTTTCTTGCCGGGATGAGCTTTTCCGTCCAACAGATTTGCATCTTCGGGAATTTTTTCTCCACTCGCCACCAGCAGCACTCCAACGATAGTCAGAATGATTCCCGCGAGACGCACCAAAGTGAGCCGCTCGCCGGTAAAGACCGAGAGCAGCAGTGTGAGGACGGGGTAACTGGCCGACAGCGGCGCAACGATCGACATTTTGCCGATTTCAAACGAACGGTAAAGCGCCAGGGTCGAAACGGTATTCAGACCACCGGCACAGATGCCCCAAGCCCACGGCCGCCAGCCGGAGCCATCCGCCAGATGTCCCCAGCCACCAAGCTGCGGCATCACCAGCGTGAGCAGCAAGCAACCACATACCTGCATATACAACATGGTGCGGAAAGTGCCGAGCTTGCGCGTGGCAAATCGCGCGAAAAGGTCCGCGCTCCCCCAACACAGCGCGGTCGCCAACCCGAGGAGGATTCCCATCTTGTGATTCTACGATTTGTTTTTCTTGGGAACTTGCAGCCCTAGTTCCGCCATAACCTTCTGCAGGTCTTTCCAGACTTCGCCCTTGGCGTTGGGGTTCCGCAGCAAATACGCGGGATGATACGTGGCCATCAGCCTGCGTCCACGCCATTGCAACCATTCCCCGCGAAATTGCGAAATGCCTCGGGTAGTTTCCAGCAACGTCTTCGCCGCCACGGCGCCCAAGCAGACAATCACCTTCGGCTGAATCACATCAATCTGCCGCAGCAAATAAGGCGAGCACGTGGTTACTTCGTCAGGCTCGGGTGCGCGATTCTCCGGCGGGCGGCACTTCACCACGTTGCAGATGTACACATCTTTGCGCTGCAAGCCCATCGCTTCAATCATCTGCGTTAGGAGTTTTCCGGCGCGGCCAACAAACGGCAGCCCTTGCATGTCTTCGTCGGCGCCAGGGCCTTCGCCAATGAACACCAGTTCGGCCTTGGGATTTCCGTCGCCAAACACGATTTTGTGGCGGCCCTTGTGCAGTTTGCAGCGCGTACAATCGCCGATGTCTTCACGAATCTTCAGCAGCGTGTCGTCTTTCACCTTATCTACCACTTCAAACAGAGACGGCCCTGTGGGCGGCGGCAGAATGTCGCGCAGCGGCGTTGACGTTTTCTCCGGCTCGAGCTGTGGCTTCGGGGCACTTTTCGGCAAAGAACTCTCCTCGACCACAGGGATGGGTGAAGCCGGCGTGGCCAGCGCAGCGCTGCTCACGTAGGAAATCCGCGTCGTGCCGCGTTCGCGGTAAAACAATCGGATACCGAGATCTTCGTGGTAGCGAAGGCGCGCTTCGATTTTCTTCTGCAGGGATTCGGGAATTCGCTCGGCCATGGTTCGGTCAATCGCCCGCGCGATGGGAGGCTGGCTTGCTGCGCAGAACGCCACGCAACCGCAGCGCTTCGTCCAGAATGCGTTGCCCCACTTCCGCCTTGCTCAGGCGGGGTAGCGGCAGATCGCGGCCGTCGCGCGAGAACAGCATCACGATGTTGGTGTCGACATCAAAACCTGCGCCCTCCGCGGTCACGTCGTTGGCCACAATCACGTCCGCATTCTTTGAGGCCAACTTCTGCCGCGCGTTCTCTGCCACGTTTTCAGTTTCCGCGGCGAACCCGACTACCAGCCTGTCGCCCTTCTCGCGGGCCATCGTCGCCAGAATATCCGGATTGGGCTCCAGACGAATCGTCACAGCCTCCCCACCGCGCTTAATCTTGCTGGGAGAAGGGTCGGCCACCCGGTAATCAGCCACCGCAGCCGCAAAAATTGCCATGGTGCTCGCAGGAAAATGTTTTTGTACGGCGCGCAGCATCTCTTCCGTGGAGCGCACGCCCACTCGCTCGACGCCTTCGGGACATTCCAGCGCCGTCGGCCCGCTCACGAGCATGACCTCCGCCCCTCGCCGCGCCGCCGCTTCCGCGATGGCATAGCCCATTTTCCCTGAGGAACGATTCGTAAGGAAGCGCACTGGATCAATGTCCTCGCAGGTCGGTCCCGCCGTAACCAGCAAGGTCTCTCCCGCCAGATCGTGTTTCGCTTGCAGAACTTCCTGCACCGCTTTCAGAATCTCTTCTTGCCCTGCTAAACGACCGGGACCCGTCATACCACAGGCCAGATAGCCCTCGCCAGGCTCCACGATGCGAACGCCGCGAGCGCGCAGCGTTGCCAAATTCTCCTGCGTGGCCGCGTGCTGCCACATGTTGACGTTCATCGCTGGCGCCACGATCACCGGAGCGGTCGACGCCAAATAAAGCGTCGAAAGAAAATCGTCCGCAATCCCTCGCGCTAATTTTGCCAGCGTGTCCGCGGTTGCCGGCGCCACCAGCAAGAGATCGGTACGCTGGGCCACCGCGATATGCTCAATCGCGCTTTCCAGGTTAGCGTCTCCGCCGGCAGAGCCCGCGAATAGATCGCTGATCACGTTCTGACCGCTGAGCGCCGCGAAGGTTAGAGGAGTGATGAATTCGCGCGCGGCACGCGTCATGACAACTTGAACGCAGTGACCCTCTTGCTGAAGGCGGCGGACCAATTCCGCGGACTTATAGGCCGCGACTCCACCGGTAACGCCGAGGGTGATGCGCATGGATACCTCGCAGGCGCGCTATTTGCGGCGCTTGCTGTCCTTTTCTTCTTCCGAACCCGGCTCGGTGAAATCGTACTCGATCAGGCCGTGGTTGACCTCATCGCAGGCGATACGGGTCGCCTTCTGCGTACGCAGGTTTTCGACTAACGGCGGCGCCCCGGCCATAATCTGCCGGGCGCGACGAGCTGCCAGCACCACATACGCAAACTGGCTCTGCGGAGCTTTGGTTTGCACGGTCATCAGTGTCTTACCCCCCAAACGATGCAAGCAATTGGTTCACGCGATCGCGGCGCCTTTCGTTCGTGCAGCGCAGCGCCACTACAATGGCCTGAGCTTCACGACCGGCACGTTCCACGTCGTCGTTCACCACACAAAAATCATAAAACTTTTCGCTGGCCACAATTTCATCGCGTGCCATAGCCAGCCGCCGCGCAATCTCTTCGTCGGTATCCTGACCACGGCTCCGCAACCGCCGTTCGAGTTCTTCGCGCGAAGGCGGCAGAATGAAAATCGCCACGGACTCCGGCAATTTTTCCTTCACTTGCGCCGCACCCTGCACATCGATCTCAAGGACCAGGTCAAGTCCGCCTGCCCGGGCTTCTTCCAGCCATTTCTTCGGCGTGCCATACGAATGCTTGCCGAAGACACGAGCGTACTCCAGAAACTCGCCCCGGGATACCATGGAGGCAAACTCTGCCTCGGTGACGAAATCATAACACTTTCCACTAGCTTCAGTCGTCCGCCGAGACCTAGTGGTATATGACACCGAGGACATCGTTCCCGGCAGCTCCAGAATCTTCTGAACCAAGGTCGATTTTCCGGAGCCCGAGGGTCCCGACACGATCAACACCAGCGGCGAAACTCCTTTTGCCTCGCTCATTCGATGTTCTGCACCTGTTCCCGCAATTTTTCGATTTCGGCTTTGATTTCCAGAGAGAGGCCGGTAATCGCCAGCGCTTCGCTCTCTACGCCGGGAGTTTTGGAGAGCATGGTATTGGCTTCGCGGTGCATTTCCTGGAGCAGAAAATCAAGTTTCTTGCCGAGTTCGCCGGCATTATCCACCAGCTTGGCAAACTGCTGCAGGTGGCTGCGCAGGCGGTCGAGTTCTTCGCTGATGTCGCTGCGTTCCGCCAGTAGCGCGGCTTCTTGGGTCACCCGCGCCGGATCCACAATCGTGCCGCCCAACAATTCCTTCAACCGAGTTTCCAAACGCCGGACGAATGCGGGCCGCAGCGTTTCGACCAGCCCGCGTACTTCATCGGCCAGCGATGCGATGCGAGCCAGCCGCGCGCGCAGTTCTTCCACCAGATGGCGGCCCTCGGCAAACCGCATCTCGTCCAACCTCGCCAGCGCTTCACGCAACAAATGGTCAAGCACCTTGCCGAACTCTTCCTGCTCTTCATCCGAATCAGGCAGCGCCGGCGCAAGACCGGCGATCACGCCCGGCAGCCGCAGCAGCGATACCAGATCCAACTCGGATTTCGCGCCGGTCTGCTGGCGCAGTTCATCCGCTGCGCGCAGGTACGCCTGCAGCAATTCTTTATTGACGTGAACCGGGGCAGCCTTGCCGGGTTCCACGTTGACGTGCACATCCACGTGGCCGCGGTGAATGCGCTCGCGAACCGTTTGCCGCAATCGGAACTCATAGGGCTCCAGCGATTCCGGTATGCGCAACTTCACGTCCAGAAAACGGTGATTGACGCTCTTCACACTCAAGCGAATAGACCAGCCGCCATGCTCGGTACGCACGGTGGCATACCCGGTCATCGAGCGGCACTCCGCTTTTCCCTTCGTCGCAGTTCGTTCTTCCGTGCTTGTCTTCACACTCATATCTTTTTGCTCGCATTCGCTGCAGCATTGTTTTGCTTCTCTGCCGGAGCGAGCAGCTCTTCATCCATAAACTGCAAATCGTGCAGGCGGGCATAGCTCCCGCCCAACGCCAGAAGATCGGCGTGCGTGCCGCACTCGCGAATCGTCCCATCTTCCAGCACCAGAATTCTATCGGCTTTGCGAATTGTACCCAAGCGATGCGCAATCACAAAGGTCGTGCGACCCACCATCAGGTTACTGAGCGCGCGCTGCACATACAGTTCGGATTCGGAGTCCAACTCCGAGGTCGCTTCATCGAGAATCAATATGGGCGAATCCTTCAGAATTGCGCGGGCGATGGCGATGCGCTGGCGTTGGCCGCCGCTGAGCCGCGTGCCGCGTTCGCCGATCAGCGTATCGTAGCCCTGCGGCAACTCCAGAATGAAGTCGTGCGCCAGCGCGGCCTGCGCCGCCTGGATCACGCGCTCCTGCGGAACATTGCTCATGCCGTAGCAAATGTTGTTCCGCACCGTATCGTGAAAGAGAATATTTTCCTGCGTGACCATGGCGATCTGGCCGCGCAGCGATCGCAGGGTAACGTCGCGAATGTCCGCCCCGTCAACTCGAATCGTGCCGGAACTGGCCGCGTAAAACCGCGGAATCAGATTGACCAGCGTCGTCTTCCCCGCACCGCTGGAGCCTACGAAGGCCACCAGTTCTCCTTTGCGCGCCTGAAAGCTCACGTCGCGTAGCACAGGTGTCGTGTCGTACGCGAAGCCCACGTTTTGAAATTCGATTTCGCGCGAGAATGCCGGCAAGGGCTTCGCGCCGGGCGCGTCCTGCTCCTCCTGCTTCAAATCCAGGTACGCGAAGACATGCGTTGTGGCGCCCTGCGCCTGTTGAAACTGCTGGTACACTGCGCCCATGCGCTTGATGGGCTCGTAGGACTTGATCAGGCAATACACGAAGCTGAAAAATAGTCCCACAGTCATTTGTTGCAGGCGAATTTTGTCTCGCGCATGAAGCAGGAGCAAACAAATCACCACGGGCAAAAGCAAGTCCATCAGTGGCGAGGTTACAACCTGCGCGCGCACCCAACGCATGGTTTCGCGAAGCAAGCGCTTGGCCGCAGCCTGGAATTTCGTGACTTCGAAATCCTCCATGCCGAAGGCTTTCACAATGCGGTTCCCTGCCACGGTTTCCTGCAGAATCTGGTTCAGTTCTCCCAGCTTGTTCTGGCTGCTTTCCACCGAACGGCGAATCTTGCGTCCCAATCTCCCGACCGGCCAAACCACGGCAGGCAGAAAAAGCGCGCAGCCCAGCGTCATCTTCCAATCGATGTAGAAGAGCACGGCAATAAACGCGACGAACGAAAAACTTTGCCGAAAAACATCCGCCAGATACTCGGAAAGCGCGGGCCGCGCCCGTTCCACATCATTGATCACTCCCGACATCACCCGCCCGGTTGGTTGGCTCTGGAAAAATCCTATCGGCTGGCGGATGATCTTTTCGTAGACTTTGTTCCGCAAGTCGGTGAGCGCACGATGTCCGACGAATTGAATCAGCGTGCTGCCGCCAAACTCCGCCACAGACTTTACGAAAAAAACCACCAGTAGCGAGATTGAAACAACCGGCCAAACATTGTGGATGCTGTGCGGAAAAAAGCGATTCAGGTAGATCGCGGGGCCGCCGTGGGGCACGGTGAACAAAAGCACGTTGGAATCGGGAGCCGCGGGATTCAGCACGCGATCGATGATCGGTTTGATCATTAGCCCGATGATGGCTTCGGCCAATCCCACCACCAGCAGCAGCGCAATGCCCACGCTCATAGACACGCGATAGGGCTTCACGTATCCCAACAGCCGCTTCAAATGTGGCGAAAACATGGAACCCACTACTCAGCCCCCGGGAACGCCCGCGTAATCCCCTCTTGGTACGCTATTCGGCAGCACGCCGGTGTGTCAAGTTGGCCGGACAGCATCAGTAGGCCAGTTTCGATAACAATCGCGCTGCCTGTTCTACAGCCTGCAGACCAATCCTTTGTCGGTTCCTCGCTGCGGTTCTCAGTGATACTCTCCCACCGACGATTTGGCGACACTCGACTGAGACCGCTGCATCCGGCAGATCGCCTCGACTCAACCTTTCCGTTTGAGATTCTCGCAAAGGAAGACTGCAACTGGACCCCGCATGATTTCCGACCGCTTTCGCGACCGGCGTGTTTTCTGGTGTGGCGACGCAGCACATATCTGGGTACCATTCGCCGGTTACGGGACGAACGCGGGAATCGCAGACGCCATACATTTGTCCTGGAAGTTGGCAGGTGTGCTGAACGGCTGGGCGGAGCCTGCAATTCTGGACGCCTCTGAGCTCGCGCGTCAGCCAGTCAACCAACAGGTATCACGCTATGCCATGAACACGTCCTTCACACGCAAGTCGCTGGGCAGTGCGATCCCCCACAACTTGCAGAAGCTCGGTCCGGAGGGCGAAGCGGTTCGTGCTCACAGCGGAAAAAGCGCCTACGAACAGAACGTCGGGCAGTTCCGCTGTGGTGGGCAACTTCGGATATTTCTACGAGAATTCTCCGATTATCGCGTACGACGGCGAGGAAGCCCCACGCGACACGATCTACGACTTCGTCCAGTCCACGGTTCCGGGCTGCCGCACGCCGCAGGTATGGTTGCGCGGTGGGAAGATCACTGTATGACGCTCCGGGGCCTGGGTTCACACTTCTGCGAACCGATCCTGCGGTTGAGACGGGCAGTCTCTTGGCGGCAGCTGCACAGCGTGGAGTGCCAATGGTTGTGCTCGACGCGGGCTTAGAAGAGACTGCTTCGCTTTGTCCCTGGAAGCTTCTTTCGTCCCGTCCCGATCAACACGCAGCCTGGCGTGGCGACGAGCTACCAATTGATTCCATGGCTTTGATCGATCGCGTGCACAGTGCGTGCGGTGAGACGTAGCGGTGCCGGGCACGCAAAGGCGACCGGCGGCTATGTTAGTCTAATCGGCAGACGCGATGAAAACCGCCAAGCGCAAAAAAGAGTGGTTCGACGACGACTCGTTCTGGCGCGAGCTGTACCCATTCATGTTTCCAGAGAAACGCGTCGCCGATGCGGACGAGCAAGTCGCGAAGGCGCTCGCACTCACCAAGCCTCCAGGCAAGTCGGTCCTCGACCTCTGCTGCGGTCCCGGCCGATGCAGCATCGCACTCGCAAAAAAGGGATTCCGGGTCACTGGCGTCGACAAGACGACGTATCTGCTGAATAAGGCGCGCGCGAAGGCTAAGGCCGCTCGCGTGAACATCGAGTGGGTTCGGGAAGATATGCGCGATTTTGTGCGTCCGGCCTCTTTTGCCCTGGTGCTCAGCATGTTTACCTCCTTCGGCTATTTCGACGACAGGCAAGACGACATGACCGTCTTGCAGAACATGTTCACGTCGCTGCAGCCGGGTGGTGCGTGTCTGATCGAGGTGTTGGGCAAAGAACGTCTGGCTAAAATTCTTCAGCCCACAATATCTACCGTTTTGCCGGGCGGTACTCTCATGGTGGAGCGGCACGAGATTTTTGACGATTGGACTCGCGTTCGCAACGAATGGCTCCTCATCCGAGGCGGCCGCGCGAAGAGCTTCAATTTCCATCACACCATTTATTCCGGTCAAGAGTTGCGCGATCGCATGGAGCGCGTCGGATTCGTTGCGGTGAAGCTGCACGGGAATCTCGACGGAGACGCCTATGGTCCCAACGCCGAGCGCCTAGTCACCATAGGTCACAAACCGATATCCAAGCATCCCAATAAACGCCCGGCCGCCGACATTGGCGATTCCGAGTAGAGTCCGGTCTCAATCGATCACGTGTTAAGCTCAGTTCGTCCTCCCCTGTGGCGGTAAGTCGGACCAAAACGGAAACAACACGCCTGACACGTACTACTTCAACTTCGTTGGGGGACAGTTCCGGCGGTTCGCTCATATTCCCGGAACGGGTAAGTCTTGATTGTGAGAACGTAGATCAAGCCTGAAAAACCCGCAGATCGCAGAAGCGGATTTCATCCTTAGCCAATGCTTCCCGGGCGCTTCGCCGAGCTAAGCAGTGACAAAACGGAAATTGACCCGGGTCCGTAATGTCGTCATAGCGCGGATTCGTGGACGATTCTTACTTGTTGATGTCGCGATGGACGACCCGCGTCGCATACCCGCGTTTTTCAAGCGAGTGCCTCATGGACTCCGCCATCATTACCGAGCGATGCTTTCCGCCAGTGCATCCGAACGCGATCGTCAGGTAGCTCTTCCCTTCCTCGATGTAGTGCGGAATCAGGTAGGTCAGCAGCCCCTGCATGCGCCGGAGAAATTCTCCCGTTTGAGGAAACGACCGGATATAGCGCCGCACTTGCGGATCCTTGCCGGTAAACGGCCGCAGCTTCGGCACAAAATGCGGATTCGGCAGGAAGCGCACGTCGAACATCAAATCGGCGTCAGTCGGCACGCCAAATTTGAAACCGAAGCTCACCAGCGAAACCAGCATGGGCCGTTTGCTCTCGCTGCGGAACCGCTGGTTCACAAACTGCCGCAATTCATGCACGTTAAATTGCGACGAGTCGATCACCACGTCCGCCAGCTTGCGGATTGGGTCCATCAGAACGCGCTCATGATGCAAGCTTTCGCGCACGGAAAAATCCTTGCCGAGAGGATGCGGCCGGCGCGTCTCGCTATAACGCCGCAGCAGCGCGTCTTCATTCGCTTCGATAAATACCAGCGTGATGGGATGTTCGCGCCGCAGGTGCCGCAGCAATCCCGGCAGTTTTTCCAGCTGCAAGCCTTCTCTGGCGTCCACAAGCAGCGCTGCCCGGGCAAAGTCGCCTTCACCCGCCGCGTGCAGCTCCGCGAAAATCGGAATCAGCTCAACAGGAAGATTGTCCACGCAGTAAAAGCCCATGTCCTCGAAAGCCTTCAGCACCGTGCTCTTTCCCGAGCCGGAAAGCCCTGTAAGGATGACGAGTTGTCTTCCCTGTTTTCTGGATTTTCGTGTGAGGTGGGCGCGCTTCACAGTAGGTGGGGAACTCAGCTCTTCACGCGCCGTTGATGCGTGCTCGGAATGCGCATGTCTTCGCGATACTTCGCCACGGTGCGCCGGGTCACGTGGATGCCGCCATCGTCGAGCTTCTTGGCAATCTGTTCGTCGGTCAGCGGCCGCGCGGAGTCTTCTTCATCGATCATTTTCTTTACCAGGCGCTTCAACGTCAGCAGCGACATTCCTCCGCCCTCAGGGCCGTTCACCGCTTCGCTGAAGAACGAACGTAACTCAATCACACCCTGCGGCGTATGCGCGTATTTGCTGGCCACGGCGCGGCTGACGGTCGATGGATGCACGCCGACTTCTTCCGCAACTTCCTTGATCATCATCGGCTTCAGCGTGTCGGGCCCCTGGTCCAGAAATTCGCCTTGCCTGGCGATGATCGACTGGCAGACCCGCAGGATCGTATGTTTGCGCTGCTCGATGTTCTTCATCAGCTGAATGGCGGCGGTAAAGCGTTCCTTCACGTAGTTGCGAACTTCTTTGTCGGCCGCGTCGCGCACCAGCAGCCGGCGGTACGTCGGGCTCAGCCGCAGCTGCGGCATATCATCTTCATTCAGGAAAACCTGCCACTGGTCGTCGACTTTGCGGAAATAAACGTCAGGCTCCACCAGGCGCGGTTCCGTTTTGTTGTAGCGCAGCCCCGGACGCGGGTCGAGCTTCTTGATCGTATCGATGGCGTGCTTCACGATGTCCGTCGGACGATTCAGCGCGCGCGCAATTTCCTTCAGCTGGTTCGACTGTACTTGCTTCAGGTGCTCGGAAACAATCTGGCACGCCAGCGTGTTCTGCGGATCAAACGCTTTCAGTTGCAGCAGCAGGCATTCCCGCAGATCCCGCGCTCCCACTCCAATCGGATCAAAGTCTTGCACCACGGCAATCGCGTCTTCCAGATCGTCCTGCGAATATTTGCCGTTCTGAGCCAACTCCTCGATGGAAGCAGTGAGGTAACCGTTTTCGTCCAGGTTACCAATCACATTTTCAACGATTTCGCGCACCGACTCCGAGCAAATGGTCACGCTGAGTTGCCATGTCAGATGCTCGCTGAGCCCGGCCGGGGATGAAAGAAACTTTTCAAACGAAGGACGTTCACTAATCTCCCGTTCCTGGGACTTCCCGCCATCGCCGCCGGTGTCCAGGTACTGGTTGAAGAACGCGCCAACGTCGAATTCATCGAACGGGTTGGGCTCCGGCTTTTCCGGAACCTTTTCGGTTTCTGCTTTCAGGAAGGTTTCGTCGCTGTAGTTGTCGCTGACGGTGGGCTCTTCGGAGAGTTCTTCGAGGACGGGATTGGCAATCATCTCCTGGTTGATCATTTCGCGAAGCTCCAGGCGGTTCAGCGCCAGAACGCTGACCATCTGCACAAGGCCGGGCGTCAGAATCTGCTTCTGCGTCACCTTGAGATTTAGTTTGAGTCCCTGCCAGGCCATGGCTCCCGTTCTCGCTGCTACCTAGGATAAACCTAATTCAAGCGGAAGGTATCGCCGAGATAGACTCGGCGGACTTCCGGATTGTCGCTCAAATCCCTTGGCGTGCCCTTCGCCATAATTCTCCCACGATTCACGATGTATGCGCGGTCGGTCACGCTGAGTGTTTCCCGGACGTTGTGATCCGTGATCAACACGCCGATTCCAGAACGGCTCAACTCCCGGATCAACTCCTGCAAGTCCCTCACGGTCAGGGGGTCGATCCCGGAAAACGGCTCGTCCAGCAGGATGAACGACGGCTGCAAAGTCAGCGAGCGCGCGATTTCCAGCCTTCGGCGTTCTCCCCCAGAGAGCATGTAGGCTTTGCTCTGTCGTACGGTCTCCAGCCCCATCTGGGCCAGCAATTCTTCCAAGCGGTCGCGCTGCTGCTCCGGCGTAAGGGGAAGGGTCTCCAATACTGCCAGCAGGTTCTCTTCGCTGGTAAGCTGCCGGAAGACTGAGGGCTCCTGAGGTAGGTAACTGATGCCGCTGCGCGCCCTCAAGTACATGGGCAGGTCGGTAATCTCTTCCCCATTCAGCAGAACCTGGCCGGAATCGGGCCTTGCCAGGCCGACGATCATGTAGAACGTAGTGGTCTTGCCGGCCCCATTTGGTCCCAATAGCCCTACAACTTCGCCTTGCCCTATTTCTACTTGTACGTTATCGACAACCTTGCGTCCCCGGTAGGACTTGCTCAGTTCGACGCCCTGGAGTGTTGGCATTCCAAATCACGCGGATCGGCCGTGAATCCACTTACTCACTGCTATTGAACTCGGTGTTTGGTCAACGTGCGCAGACCTTCTCCCGAGTCGACGATGATCGTATCATCCGCAATATGGAAGGTCAATTGACGTCCCGTTGTGATCCCTTCCTGAGCGTCGTAAAGTGTGGGATTTCCTCCACTTAGCACGAATTTCTGGTCCTCTGCCGTGTACACGCCCTGCTCCGCCGTCGCTCGCCGATCGCCCTCCTCTACCATCACTCCGCCGGTGCCGACGGCCCGGCTGATCTGTGCCGCTCCCGGCACTCCCTGCTTCCCACTGGTTGCCCGCGTGAAGAAAAGGTCGAGCACGGGGCCGCGCATACGTTGGTCAACGGATTGCACGACGACGTTTTCTTCCAGTTTCGCGCGATTCTCCAAGTCCCAATAGGTCAGCGTGCCCGCGGAAATGTGCCAAAGACTCGGCTGTTTTTTGGGTTGAGATTGATCGTTGGAGGAAGCCTGCGGAAAGACAGCACGTACATTGCCAACTGCGTTCACCACCCGGGCGTCTCTCAACAACTCGATCGATTCCGCTTCCAGCACCGACGCCCCCTGCCACATGCGGGCGTGACCGGTGTACAGCGCGCGTCCCGTTTTCGAGTTTGCTTCCATGTGCGCCGAGGAAAGATTGGTGGGCGCGGGCGCCAGTTGCACGCTGTTGGCTTTTGCGGAAAGGTCGGTGGACCGAACGTTTCCTTCGGCGAAAATTTCTCCGGTGGCTTGATTGAACGTGATTTTCGCCGCGTGCGTCTCGCTGCTCGTGTCGCGCGCCAGTGCCTGGCCGGTCAGCACCGCCGTCTGGTTCGGCTTCGTGAAAACCGCCTGCTGCGCCTCGCCACTGCGATCGCCCTCCTTCAAGTGCACGTTGCCCTGCATCGTGATCTTGGACCACTCGCCGGTCGGCTCCATCTGAATCAAGCCGTTTTTGGAATCAGCCGTCTGCAACGGCTTGCCTTTTAGTTCACGTTCCGTTTGTACGGCGCCGGTCGCGACAAGTTGCTGCGCTTTTCCGGTGACGCCAAAGTCCAGTGCCAGCTTGTCGGCGGTCAGCTTGGATCGGCTTGCGGCGGCATCGTTCCATTCGATGGTTCCACGCGCCAGCGTCTCGCTGTGTTGCAAGCGATTCTGCTGTCCCAATTGCCCGCCAGTGAAGTTCAACTGCAAAGCTTCGGTCTTTACGTTGCGCTGCAATCCTGTTTTAGGATCGCGGCTCTGCAGTCGCACATTTCCGCGCACGGTCAGCAGCTTCGCCTGATTCACACGAGGCCACATCTCCAGTTCGCCATGTTCGGCTTGTAATCCGCCAGCGGGAGCACCGCCGTTCACATTTCCGTCGGCCACAACCGTCGTCACCCAGCCTTCCGACGACAATTCCGCCGTCAATTGATCCGCGCGCAGTTTCGTGCTGTCGCCGCCCGCACCGCGCGACACCACTTCCGGAGTTTGTCCCAGCGTGCCGGGCCTGGCGATCAGCGACCGCGCTCGGAAGGCTGGATCCAGCGAAACGAACAATTCTCCCGCGGTGAGTTGCTGAGCCGGTGTGGTAGCCGTGACCGGTCCAAACAGGAGGATGGAGTGTGTGGTCTTGCCAAATTCCAGGCTGCTGCCTTGGATGTCAACCTCGGACGCGGCAGTGGTCGACTTCGAGTTACCATTAGATGCGGAAGAGGTGTCCATTTTCAGATGCACATCGCGAATCAGCCGCAACTGCCCTTCTTCCGAGGAATACACCGCGCCCACGCCGTCGCCGCTGCCGTTGGGAAAACTGAACTTCACCGGCTGGACGGTTTGCGCACGGCCTGTGGCCTTTTCAAACGTCACGCCGCGAGTCTCGACGCGAATGATGTTGGGGACAGCCGAGGATTGCCGGCGGAGTCGTTCGGCATCGGCCGCGCTCTGCAATTCCATCTGCACTTCGCCATTGCATTGCACGCCACCGTCGGCCTTCGCGTATTGGCAACTCTGCGTATGGATTACGTCGTGGCGGTCGCCATTCTTGCCAAACACGGTGATGTGCACATCTTCCAGCAGACTGGCGTCTTGGCCCTTGAAGTCCGTGGACTTCGAAGCCTGCACGGTGAAGATGGTGCGCGTGCCGTCGCCCTTGGAAAAGGTGATTCCACTGGATTGCCGTTCAACATCGCGCGGCGGTGCGGGAGGAGCGTTCTTCTTCTCAACGTGCGCGGTATATTGGCGTTTCAAATACACAGCGCCCGTGGACGCTGCCAGCACAAAGGCTACGAGCGCGGACCAGCGAGCGTAACGCGCGGCTTCGCTTCTCTTCATGATTTCAGTTAAGCAGAATTTTCAAGGGCTGTATAGCGCGTGCCGGAAAGCGGGTGGGTCTACTGGGCGGCCGCTTCGCCAGCGGCTTCTTCGGCGTCGGAGTTCTCCGGCAAGATGCCAAGATTGGCGGCGGCGACGCTGTCGCGATTGGTATTTTTCACCAGGTACATGGCTTCATCGGCGAGGTGCAGCAATCCTTCTTTGGTCTTGGAATCCGCCGGATAAGAAGCCACTCCGACGCTGGGCGTAATCTTGATATCCAGGCCTTCCTTCGTCAGCCAGACCGTTTCGCGAATGAGTTTGTGCAAGCGCTTGGCAACGTAGATGGCGTTCTCTTTGGAGGTCTGCGGCAGAAGAATCACGAACTCATCGCCGCCATAGCGAAACGCAAAATCAATCAGGCGGCAATTGGTTTTCAGGGCGTCGCCCATTTCAGAGAGCAAGCGCGAGCCGACCAGGTGGCCGTGAGTATCGTTGACCATCTTGAAGTGGTCGAGATCGATGAACACAATGGAAAATTCGTAGTTATAACGCTGCGAGCGATAGATTTCCGTATCAAGGATGAAGCCCATGTGGCGGGCATTGTAGAGCGAGGTGCAGTCGTCCTTGATGGTCAGTTCGTGAATGCGCTTGACGTGCCGCGCGTTTTCCAGCGCGATGGCGGCAAAGTCCGAAAGCGCTTCCAGCAGCTTTAAGTCACGCGGGTCGAAGCCTTCCGGGCCCACGCAATTGATCAGCTCAATCACGCCGAGGCAAGTGTCGCGAAATTTAACGGGCACGGCTACGATGGAGCGGGTCTCCATCTTGGTTTTTTCGTCGACCTTGCCGAAGAAGCGCGTGTCCTTCGAGGTGTCGGGAACGATCACCACTTCGCCGTGCTGCGCCACCCAGCCGCCAATTCCCTGGCCGAGTTTAATGCGCACATCCTTGAGTGCCTGCGAGGCTTTGCCTACCGCCAGCTCGAAATAGAGTTCTTGCTTGGATTCGTCGAGCAGCAAGAGCGACCAGTTCTCCGGGCGCAGAAATTCGTCGATTTTCTCCATGATCGTGCGAA
This sequence comes from Candidatus Acidiferrales bacterium, assembly GCA_963735825.1. Lineage (GTDB taxonomy): Bacteria > Acidobacteriota > Terriglobia > Acidiferrales > UBA7541 > Acidiferrum. The sequence continues at coordinate 334,735 of CAVTMR010000003.1, read as the reverse complement.
GAACCTGATCGAGTTGCAGGGAGGAGGTGAGCGCCTTCCCCAATTCCTGGAAGACCGCCACTTCGCCCGCTTCTCGCTGTTCGGACGGTGCGCCTGGATTGCGGCGCCGCTCGACACTTGGAAACTGCTTGATCTCCTCAGCGCTCACCGGAACTTATCCCCCGGACGACAACAACCCGCGCCGGCAACCAGAAAAAGAACAGCCGCGCGTCGACACCTATCCTGAAACGTACTCGTCTGGGCCAGTATAGGCACCCCGTAAAATGCGGCGCAACATTGTCGTGGGACAGGCGTTTCCATCTTGCCATGGTGGCGAAAAACAGCATGCGTCTTGCGTTTTCAGTTGTGATTCGGTGAGCGGCTATTCGAGGCTAGCGGTTCGTAGTTCGGAGCTAGCAGCGAAGGAATGTGAGCGCAGTTTGAGCAAATTGCGCCGCAGCATCCAGAAACACTGGCCCGTGTCCACCGTTTGGCACGACCCACAGGGACGATCGAGGAATGGCACGATACATTTCTATCGCCATCTCCACCGGATAGAGAAAATCACGATCTCCATAGACTATCAGGGTCAATGCTGAGATTCGGGACAGAGACGCAGGCGTGAAGTTCATATCGTCGTAACTGTCGGCCAACCCACGCGACCATTGCCATATGGCCTTAATCTGTTCGTCGCCGTGTTTGTGACGCTTGCGCATGGTTTCCCACTCTTCGGCTGACTGCTTTTCAATCGAGACCTGCCGCATAATCGCGCGAGCCTGCTCGGGAAAGTACATGGTGGCGCTGACCAGGACCATGGCTTCGATGCGGTCAGGCTGCAAGGTCGCCATGTGAAGAAGGATGTTTCCGCCCATGCTTATGCCAATAGCTTTGCATTTCTGGACCTTCAGATAGTCGAGCAGCGCAAGGGTATCCAGCGCGCATTGCTGGTGAGTGATAGTGCCACTCGGATTCTGCGACCGACCATGGCCACGCGCGTCCGGAGTAATCAGGGAGTATTCGCGCAAAAAATGCTCGCGGCCAGCATACGCCCAGTCGTCGTGGCAGCCACCTCCGCCATGCAACAGTAAGAGCGGCTCGCCTGTGCCTTGCGTTTCGTAGTACAGGTCAATGCCGTGGACTCGCACATTATTGCCGGTATCCTCGTTTGGCATTGTTGACTCCTTTTGGGGGGCGCGTTGACGAACCTGAGCTGGCGTCGCGCGCCAGGTGCGTCAATTGCTGGCGTCGGCAGGGAGCTTGAGCCACGCCAGGGCGAAGATGAGCAGGGCGACCACGAGGAACGACAGCGGGACGGCGAAGAAATAACGCAGGGCGACCACGATCATCGCGGCTAGCCAGATGATTTGGACCAGAGCCACGCGTTTCAAGAGGCCGGCTCGTTCGCGGGATAGCACCAGATCGAGCACGCCAAAGGCAAGGGGCGCCAGCATGAACGCAACACTAAAGCCACGCATGAGATCCGACATGCTGCGAAGTGACCCGCTAAGATTGAATCTGTAGCTGGTCATCAGGTCCAGGATCTGTCGTTCGGTGTCGTTGGCGGGAACCTGTTTTATGAACAGCGATGTGGAATGAACCGCGCCCAGGATCAGCAACCACAAGGCGCCAGCTTTGAACAAGCGTCCTCCCGATTTGTCATTCATGGGGTGAGTTTATATCACAAAAACGGGAAACAACTGCGAACACAACTCACAGTCATTAAAATCGGCCTTTCTATTTTTTCATCTGACCTTGCAGTTCCTTGACCAATCGTTCTCCGGCACTGTTCTTTCCCGTAAGCAGACCGCCCCACACGTGGGAATCACTCCACAGGTTTTCGCCCGTGCGCGGGTCGATCACGGTAAGAAACGCCGCGCGAACGGGAGCGTGCCATCCAGGATTGGGAACCGGGTCCATCTTGACGTGAGGTTTTGAATCGGCAGAGTCACCGCTGCCAGTGGCCGGAACGATATAGCCGCCTCTGTAGGCAGACTCAGACAACAGAAAGATCAGGTCGGCCTGCTGTCGGTCTTGAACGATTTGAAAGCGTCCCCACTTCTTCAGTTGGGCCAGCGCCTTGTTGGCCACCGCGTCGGAGTTAGTGCGATCGTCAAAATAGACAGTCTTCGCGGAGTAGATTTTTGGAGATTGGACCGCCGGCGTTTGTGCTTGGGAAGGAATGGGAACGGCTGAACTAACCAAGAAGCAAGCAACAAAGAGGTAAGCAGAATTTCGCAAGCGCTGACCTCCAGGAAGGCTAGAAGAAGCCTACACCCTGCGTTGGCAGCGATTCAATGATGCAACTGGCCATTGTTTGACACGGTGCGGCACCGAAACTATAGTGCAGGCAAGGGACCCCGCCCCGGCCCATCCGTTCCAGATCTGGACTGCTTTTGTGCCATCCCTGCGGGGCTGCAAGGTGTCTCGCCGCCTGTAAACATAGCGTGCGAGCCTTGCGCATTGGTGCGAAGTTCCTCCGCTGATACACTCAAAGATTGCAAGTGGCACAGGAAGAAAGAATGGCCAGGGGAAGTTTCGGCGAACGTCTGAAGCGGGAACGCGAATTGCGCGAGGTGACCTTGGAAGAAATCACCTCGGCGACGCGCATTGGGCCGCGCTTTCTGGAAGCCCTGGAAAATGAGGAATGGGAGAAACTACCTGGCGGCATTTTCAATCGCGGATTCGTACGCTCAGTGGCGCGCTACCTTGGGCTGGACGAGGAAGTGCTCCTCGGGGAGTATGATCTGGCGCACGGCGCGCAACTGCAGTCCGTCGCGGAACGCCAGGAGAGTAATCGTATTCCCGCGGTTCCCCGGTGGTTTCCGCTCGTAATCCTTCTTGGAATATTGGTTGTGCTTGCAGGCCTGATCGCGGGGGGCATCTACGCCTGGCGACGATATTCCGCGAATCGCGCCACAAAGCAGTCCTTTGCGGTTCCCCAGCAAGCAGCGCTCGCCAAAGAATCACCCGAGGTTGCCGCCGCCTATTCCCGCGCGGTGTTGCTGGAATTGAACGGGCACACCAGGTCGTCGCGGGACCAGACGCCTCTTTCGGTACAATAATCCCAGGTCGAAAAGACTTGGAGCAGGCAAGCTGTGGAAACGCTCAGCCCTGAAATATTGGACGATTTGCGCCACGGGCGCGCGCTGCGCGAACGAAAACTGGCTGTGTGCAGCTCCGGCGCGCACCTTGCCGTCGAAGACCGCGTGGAAATTCTAGCGGTACTGTCGCAGGATGCCGACGAACTGGTGGCCGCCAAAGCCGGTGAAGCGCTGCTGATGGACTCTCCGGAGGTATTCGTGCAGGCTTTGAACCGCGAAAACGCTCTGCCCGCATTTTTCGCGTATTGCGGAAGATATCTGGCCAAAACTCCCGGAATCGCGGAAGCGATGCTAGCCAACAAGCATTGCGGCGGCGAACATCTGGCGCTGCTGGTGCCGCAATTGGCGGCTCCACAGGTGCAAGCATTGATGGAAGATTTGGAGCGAGTGTCGGCTTCACCCGCGCTGGTGACTGCGCTGGAGCATTCGTCCCACCTAACCGCCGAGCACAAGACGCTGCTGCACGAACTTCACGGTACGGCGTTCGATGAAGCACGAATAGCGGAAGCCGCCGCAGAAGCAGAACCAGATCCCGTGAAGCGGCAGACCTTGCTGCAGCAGATCAGCCGCATGAACGTATCGCAGCGTGTGCAATTTGCCATCAAAGCCGGTTCGGAAGCACGTCGCACCCTGATCCGCGATTCGAACAAGGTTGTGCAACGCGCGGTGCTGCAGTCGCCACGCTTGACCGATCAGGAAGTGGAAGCATTTGCTTCTATGACCAGCTTGACGGATGAAATCCTTCGCCTGATCGCGACGAATCGCAACTTCCGGAAGAACTACACGGTGGTACGCAACTTGATGAACAATCCCAAAACGCCGCTGGACGTGAGCCTGCACATGCTGCCGATGTTGAATGCGCTGGATCTGAAGAAGCTCACGATGAACAAGAACATTCCGGAAACGCTGCGGAGTACGTCACTGAAGTTGCAGCGTACGCGCAAGGAAGTGCAGAAATAACATCGCCTGCCCAGAACCCTATTCGCGTAAGTGTCCTGGACCGATTCAAATTTGTAGTGGAATCAAGAGAATTCACGGTTAAAATACAGGTCCGCCAGGAGAGGGCAGTTCCCGTTTGACGGTCCGCTGGATTCGGCGCATCCCTCATTCGCCCACGAATACACACGTTCCCCTCGGCAAAGCGGGCACGATTTCGCATCTCTTCCTCGTGCGGGATATTGGTCTCATGTTGCGCAGGAGGAAAACCTTGAACAAAGCCAAATCTCTCGTCGGCATGGCATTCCTGGCTTTTCTCGTGATGGGATGCCCCGCGACGCACAACCCGACGACAACTCCATCCAAGCAAAATTCCGCGCCGGCATCGCTTACTGGGACGGACTGGATCCTTCAGGATCTGGCCGGAACGACAGCGTTGCCGAATGTGAAGGCAACACTGGCATTCCCGGAAGCGGGCAGGGCTGCGGGCAATGCATCGTGCAACCGCTTCACCGGCTCGGCGGAAATTTCCGGCGATACCATTAAGTTTGGAATGCTCGCTTCCACGCGCATGGCTTGCGCGGACAACGCCGCCAGTTCGCAGGAAACGGAATACCTGACAGCCCTGGCCGCGGCGAAGCGCTTTGAGTTGAAGGATTCGACGCTGCTGATTTATGCGGAAGGTTACGACAAGCCGCTGCGTTTTACGCGGACGACACCTGCGACGCCGTAATCTCGGGGCCGTTCCGTGCGCCCGCGGCCTAGGGCCCGCGACGCAATTTCGTTTAGGCAGACCGCCCAGTGAAATTTCTCTCAAGGAGACTTCTGCCACGAATCGATTGACGCATTCCGCGATGCTGTTCACTTCGTTATCCGTGGTTTTGCCAGTGGTCTGCGCGGCGGGCCTTTCGGCGCAAACACGCCTGAACGACAAAGACGTCCTGCAGCACATGAAGAACCTGAAGGACGACACCAAGAAATTCCGGCCCAGCTTCAACAGCGCGCTCGCAAAGAGCACTATCCGGGAAACGACGCAGGAGAAGGACGCGAAGACGCTGGGGCAGAATTTCGAGCAGCAGACAAATTCCATGTACGAAGCGTTCAAGAAAGCACCAAGGCCGAACCGTGCCTGCAGAATTGCCTCGATACGGCGCGGCAGATCGACAAAATCATGACCTGCACGCCGCTGGACCGCGCCGCCAATACGCACTGGTCGGCGGTGAAGACCGAACTGAATACCCTCGCAAACGCGTTTAACGTGCCGTGTAATTGGGTATTGCTGAGCCGCGGTTATGAGGCTTCGAACGCCTTCGGATGCGTTTTCTGGAAGCCGGTCGCTTCCTGATAGGCGCGGGCAAACGCCAGCAGCTTCGCCTCCCCGTATAGCTGTCCCAGGAACGTCAAACTCACCGGTGTTCCCGGCCCGCCAATGTTGTCTTCGTCCATGTCGCTACCGGGTGGGATGCGGGGCGCATCGTCGCCACGAAAGCCGTTGGGCAGGATGACGGCAGGGTGCCCAGTCAGGTTGGTGACCACCAATTGCCGGCTGTTCGTGGGTGCGACAATCACATCGAAATTGTCGAACGCTTTGGTCACCGCCTGCATCGCCAGCAGGCGCGCACGCGCGGCTTGCACATACTCAACGGCGGGGATGAATCGCGCGGTCCGAAACTGGTTCGGCCAGTCACCTTCGTTCTGGGCCGTCAATAATTTGTCGCGCCCCGACCGCGTTAGTTCATCGAATGCCGCCGCGGCTTCCGCGCTCAACATAGCGACCATCGCGTCGTAAGGGAGTTTTGGCATTTCCACCGGAATCAGCTCGACACCCATTTCGTGCAATTTTGCCAGCGCCGCGTCATTGTACTTGCGCGTGTAGTCACGCTGCTGTTGCTGCAACTCTCGCAATTTTTCCCGGTCATCGCGTTTCTTCTGCTCCTCGGGCGTCGCCGCCGGCGGCTCTGGCGGCGGGGCAGGACGAGGCTGTTCTTTCCCAGGCTCGAAGTCTGCCTTCAGACAACCGACGCGAAACTTTTTCCAATCCACATCCGCGTTCCAGTTGAAAGCCGCGTCCTTCACGGTGCGATCTTTTCCGTCGGGCCCGTAAATCGCGCTAAGAACGATGGCGCAATCTTCCACCTCGCGGCAGATCGGACCGAGTTTGTCCATGCTCCAGGAGAGAGCCATGGCGCCGGTCCTCGGAACAAAGCCAAAAGTCGGCCGCAAGCCGGTACATCCACATCGCGTGGACGGCGATGCGATGGATCCCAGCGTTTCGCTGCCAACGCTGAAGACTACGCAACCCGCGGCGGTGGCCGACGCAGGTCCCGCCGACGATCCACTCGATCCCTGCGCGGGACTCCAGGGGTTGCGGGTCTTGCCTCCGTACCACTCATCGCCCATTGCCAGCGCGCCAAGCGTGAGCTTCGCTACCAGCACCGCGCCTGCGGCATCCAGCCTCCGCACAACCGTTGCGTCTTCCTCAATTGCTTGTTTCTCAAAACCGCCGGCTCCCCACGTGGTTGGGTAGCCCTTCACCGACAACAGGTCCTTTGCGCCCCAAGGCAAGCCGTGCAACGGCCCGCGATATTTCCCTGCGGCGATCTCGCGATCCACCTCTTTAGCTTGCGTACGCGCGCGTTCTTCGGTCAATGTCACGACGAATTTCAGCGTGGGGTCGTATCTCTTCAATCGCTCCAGGTACATGTCCGTCAGCGCAGCGGAGCTCACTTTTTTCGTTCGCACTAGCTCGCCCCATTCGCGAACGTTTGCAAATGCCAAAGTTTCGAGATTCTTCGGCACTCCGTTTGCCGCAACGTGCGGCGCTGCCGACATGTGCATAGGCTTCTTCGCGGTCTCGAGTTTCATTCCGGGCAGCAAAGGGTCAAACACCAGAGCCATGTCCACGGAGTTCGGCATGTGCAACGCATAGATGGCCTCATACCCATCGAACTGATCGTTCAAGCCCGAAAGCATCATTTCCTTTTGGGCATCGGAAATCGGCACGTCGGCGACGGCTGCAGCATTCTCGATCAATTCTTTAGTGATCTTTTTCTTTTCTTGCCCCTGAGCCTGGGCCCACAACACTCCCGGGAATAATGTTCCGCCCACACCAAGTCCCGCGCACACGTTCAAAAAGCGCCGCCGATCGACCATGGTTCTCCTCGTAATTCCGGATTTTCGCGCGACCCGTACTATAGCACTGCCATTGCGCGCTGCCCTCGGTCGCGATTCGCGTTAGAATACCTGCGCGACTTTGGCCTCGGAGGTTTTCTCTCGATGAACTCTCGCACGCTTTTTCGCATCGCCACTCTTCTGGCAATCGGCGTAATGGCTTCTACAATTTTTCTTCTGCCCATTCACCACGCGCAGAATTCAGGCGATCCCTGGACCAAAGCGGAAAGTGTCGAGGCCCCCAACCTGATCAAAGAACTCAACGACCCGAAGACTGCTCCAACCGTGCTCTTCGTCGGCTTTCAGCGGTTGTACACCGCGGGGCATATTAAGGCAGCGCAATTTCACGGAACCGGCGGGAACCCCGAGGCATTGAAAGAGCTGAAGGCGTGGGCCGCAACACTGCCTAAGACTACTAATCTGGTTATCTATTGCGGATGCTGCCCGATGGAGCACTGCCCAAACGTGCGGCCCCCTTTCACCGCATTGCGCGAGATGGGATTCTCCAAACTCCGCGTGCTCATACTGCCCACCAGTTTTGAAGTGGACTGGACAGCAAAGGGCTACCCGTACGACAAAGGCAAATAAGTTGGGACTCTCCAAGAAGGCCGCTACGGGAAGTAGATACCGTACTCGGCACAAATCTCGGTGACTTTCTCCATATTCGGCGGCCCTGCCGGCAATTCGCTTAATCTGCGAAACATTTTTTCCACTCCCGCCGGGTAGGCGCCCAGCAACGCACGCGTCGGTTTGTTCAACCGATAGCCGTGAGGAACTCCCCGCGGCAGATATACAGTCGTGCCGGTGGGCGCCAGGATTTCGATCTCACCCACCCGAAACAGCACTTCGCCCTCACAAACATAAAAGGTTTCATCCTCCCGCGTATGCACATGCAGCGGCACTCCCGCGCCTTCCTTGTTATTTTGTTCGATCATGGCAAACAACCCGTTGGTCATCTGGCCATCCAGCTTGATGGTTTGCGAGTCTCCGATCACGTTAATGCGCTCTCCGTCGCCAGGCAGCAAGACGGCTGCAGTTTTCGTTTTGTCAATCGCGTCTACTGGGTTCATCCTCGCCTCCTGAAGGCAAATCTCGTTATACGTTGAATTCCGTGGCCCTGCTATAGCACAAAAAGTCTGGTATGCTCTCACGTCTGATTCACAATCCTGGAGGCAACGCTCATGTCTCGCAAGGCTGTCACCATCTTCGCCTTTTTTCTTGCCGCGGCAGTCACATCAGCGCAACAAACATCCGCCAGCCATTTTGATGGCAACAGTTGGTGGTCCGACGTAAAAGTTCTCGCCGACGATACGTTCGAAGGTCGCGATACCGGAAGCGAAGGGCTTCGCAAAGCCCAGGCTTTCGCTGTTGAACAATTCCAGAAAGCCGGGCTTGAGCCTGCCGGCACCAAGGGCTTCTACCAACCCATCGGGTTTAATCAGTATCAGGTCGACGAATCCAAGTCCTCCCTCGCCCTGAATGGCGGAGCCACAACCACAAAACTTTCGTTCGAAAATGATGCGTACTTCAGTACACGTACTACGCATGCCTCCGCAGAGCTTACCGCTCCCATGGTGTTCGTCGGCTACGGTCTGAAAATCCCGGAGAAAAATCTCGACGAACTGGCCGGGCAGGACCTCACGGGCAAAGTCGTGGTGTACATCGCCGGCTCGCCTTCGGACATTCCCACTGCTCTCGCGTCGCACTACCAGACCATGGCGGAACGATGGAAATCGTTGAAGGCCACGGGCGTGATCGGCATCGTGAGCATTCTGAATCCCGCGTCGATGGACGTCCCATGGTCGCGGATTTCGCTGAATCGCAATCACCCCTCGATGGATCTGGCGGACCCGGAGTTCGACGAAACGGCCGGGCTGAAAGTTGGCGTGACATTCAATCCCTCTGCTGCCGAAGCGCTGTTTGCCGGTTCGGGCCACACGTTCGCGGAAATCGCGGCTCTTGCCAAAGACCGCAGTCCCCTGCCGCATTTCCCGCTGAAAGTTTCGTTGCAGGCTAAGGCGGACATCGTCACAACAAAATTGGAATCGGCCAACGTGGTGGCGAAATTGCCGGGCTCCGACCCTATGCTGAAAAATGAATACGTGGTGCTCTCCGCGCACATCGACCACGTCGGCATCGGCGCGCCAGTGAATGGCGACCGTATCTACAACGGCGCGATGGACGACGGTTCCGGCTCGGCTCTGGCAATGGATGTGGCCGCACAGTTGAAGGCACATCCGGAGAAATTGGGCCGCTCCGTTCTGTTTGTGCTGGTGACCGCGGAAGAAAAGGGCCTGCTGGGTTCCAAATACTTTGCCACGCACCCCACGGTGCCGATCAAATCGATCATCGCGGACATCAACGTGGATATGTTTCTGCCCATCGTGCCATTAAAGATTCTCACCATCCAGGGGCTAGAGGAATCCGACTTGGGCACGCGCGCGGCCAAGATCGCGGAATCACTGGGAGTGAAACCTCAGCCTGATCCGATGCCGTTGCGCAACATTTTTATTCGCAGTGATCAATACAGTTTCGTCAAGAAGGGTGTGCCGTCCATCATGATGGATGTGGGCTTTGAGAAGGGCTCGCCAGAGGAGCAAGTCTTCAAGCAGTGGCTCACCACACGGTATCACGCTCCGTCGGATGATGTGAACCAGCCCGTGGATCTGCAAGCCGCGGCGCTGTACGAGGAGATCGTGCGACGACTGCTGATTGAAACCGCGAATACTCCGGCGGCACCAACGTGGAATAGCGATTCGTTCTTCCGTCGCTACGCCGGGAACTGATTCACAGTAGTGGCTGAATCCTTTGGAGTTTCCTCACCATGAACATCGATCAACTGCGCGAAATCTGTCTGTCGTTTGGCGGAGCTACGGAGCAAATCCAGTGGGGCGATGACCTGGTCTTCAAGGTAGCCGGAAAAATGTTCGCCGTTACGCCGCTGGTGCCCGGGTACAACTGGCTGGCACTTAAAGCCTCGCCGGAAGGTTTTGCGGAGCTAACCGAGCGCCCGGGCATCGTTCCGGCGCCATATTTGGCGCGCGCGAAGTGGGTTGCGATTGAAACGCCCAACGTGCTGGACGCGGCGGAGGTCGCGACGTTGCTGCAAACGTCCTACGACCTTGTGGTAGCAAAACTTCCTCGCAGGACGCAGGAAAATCTGGCCTCGGCAAAGCCTGCCAAGCGAAAGAAACTCGTTGCAAGGCCTAAAGTTGGAAAGCACAGGCGCGCTGTCGCAAAGAAGCGCAAGCCTTAGAGGCTTTGGAACGAGGCCGCGAGAATCTGTTCTGGGATGTATCACCGATAGAGCTGAAGACGCACCGCGCCACCGACGGGTAAGGTCAACCCTACGCCATTGCTTTGGTGTTATTGCCTGCGGGGCGGCGCATGGGACGCGCGCCGGGTACCGGAAACGTCATCTTCCAGAAGTTTGTATCCGGGTTCGCGAATTCCAGACCTACCAGCATCTTGCCGTCGCGCTCTTTCTTCACATGCACGACACGCGTTTCCGTGGAGCGATTCGTGTTTTCATTCACCAGCAGCAGTGTTTGGCCGGCCACCAGCAATTCGTCCATCAACAGCAGAGCGCCTTGCTGGTTCACCGAACGAGTCACCGCTCGATAGCAGAATTTCTCGCCCATTTCATTCTGGCCGTGCACCAGGACGGGCAGCGCCAAAGCCACGCGCAACGTTCTTCTGCGCTCGCGATATCGAAAATGTAGTACGCCCATGGGGACCTTCCTGCGGCTCCAGATTTTCGGTCCGCCCCACGACTGACTGTGCTCGGCGATCTTCCAAAAAGCGTGTTCGCAGGTGAATGATTCGAACCTGCGAATACCTGGTGAAGACACGTCGAAGCAAATCGTTCTGCGGATAGTTTGGCCCGCACTTCGGATCGGAACAATAGCTGAGCCGTACTAAAATACTCCCTTCCATTTCAGTACGCTAGTACCTAGGAATAAAAACTGAAGATTTTGTTGGTTTTTGTGCCACATCAGGCACCGTCAAAGTAATCAGGAGCCGCAGGAAGAACTCCGGCGGCCCCTGATTCGCTGACAATGCAAGGAGGAGCGTTTGGCCAGAACCAGACCACCAAAATCCCGTAATACACCACCACAATTCCCAAACTAACTGCGAATGTTGTCAATGACTTGCCAACACCCCGTACTTCCTGTGGCAACGCCGGGGGGCACACTGCCATCTTCGCAACGCTGTGACTGAGCAGAAGAAAACAAAGAACTTGCAATACCGCGAGAGTTGCGATGCTCCGATATATCCTCATGGTCCCCTTCCCTCGTGTACGGAACTGCACCCGGCCGGGTACCTTACGCTGACTCGACACACATCACGGCACGCTTGCCAATTGACCGGGCAATAGCATGGCCACTGGCGGGAGTGCACTAACTAGCCGAGTTTGCTTGACTTGCAAGAATGCGCAAAAGTGAATCCGACCCCAAACTGTGTGAAAGCCGCCGCAAACTGTGAGGCTGGCCCCAGTTCATCAATCCCTCCTCATTCATACTGCGCCAGATTGATGAGCTCCACTTTCCACGGAGTCATTCCCAAATCCAACAGGGCCAGGGTTACAGGCAGTTGAAATCGCTTGGGGCCCGCGCTGCCAGGATTCAGGTATAGCACTCCGTCGCGTTCCCATTGTTCCGCCTGATGCGTATGCCCACTGATCACGGCCTGAAATCCGGCGGCTTCCGGGCGCAAGTCCAGCGCGCGAAGGTTGTGCAACATGTAGAAAGAAGCGTTCTCGGTTTGCACTACGGTAGTTTCGGGCAATTCTCTGGTCCAGGGTTCGGTATCCACATTTCCGCGAACGGCAAAAACCGGCGCAATGGTTTTTAACCGCTCCAGAATTTGTGGATTGCCCACATCGCCCGCGTGCAGGATCAGATCCACTCGACGGAGCGCTTTCTCCGCCTCGTAGCGGAGCAATCCGTGGGTATCCGAGATCACCCCAATGCGCATCGCGATCTCCTGAAGCAGCTCTGAAAGAATGTCGCGCTAATCGCGCTCCCGATACTCCTCGGGCACGTCGTCTTCCGGCACTTCTTTGGTACGCACCTCGGATTCGTCTGGTTCCGGAGCATTCTCCACTCCGGCCACAACTTCCGCTTCGAACGATTGCCCTTCTTCCAGAAGTTCTTCCACGCTTTCCGAATCCGTCCGCACGGCCGCGGAAATACCTTGTGTGTCGCCCGATTGTCCGGCGGACCTGGCGCCCAATCCGCGCCGCCCGTAGGAAACGACTTCGATTGAGTCGGCTCGTCCGGGAATTCTGGCTTTGCGGTTCTTTTTGCCGGCCACGACGAGCTTCTTCGTCGATTTCGCTTTCGCAGAGGCAGCTTTCGTCGGTTTTGGTTTTGGTTTCGGTTTCTGTTGCGCCTTCGATTTCAGCTTTGCATTCATTTTGCGAGCCGGGGATTTTGCCTTTTTGGTGGCCATGGTTTTTGTCCTTTCTCTCCGGTGAGTCTAACACTCTCAACAGCGTAAAGTGTTAACCCTGGCTAGTGGAAAATTTTGGCGCACTCACTATAATGCTCACAAGGCAGTTCACCGCCAATTCCCGTGGGGACGGTTCTTCTAGGCCAGGCCTCGGAAAGTGATTCGGCGATGCAAAAGCAGGAACTCCGCTCACGCGTCGAAGAAGTCGGGCTGGTGCCGGTGATTCGCACTTCTTCCGCGGAAGACGCGCGCTTTGCGGTGGAGGAAGTTTCTCACGGCGGCATCCCGGTGATCGAAGTTACTATGACCGTCCCCGGTGCGATTGACGTCATCAAGGACGTAGTGAAGCACGTTCCCGGGATTATCGCAGGGGCGGGCACGGTCCTTGATGTGGACACGGCACGAAGCTGTATCGCTGCCGGAGCTCAATTCATCGGCAGCCCGGCTCTGGATACCCAAACGGTTGATTTTGTGGCCAAGCATCCCCACGTCATCATGATGGCGGGCGCGATGACCCCGACCGAGGTTCTTACGGCGTGGAGAGCGGGGGCGGATTTTGTGAAGATTTTCCCGTGTTCGCTGGTTGGCGGAGACAACTACATTCGCGCGTTGCGCCGGCCTTTCCCGGATATACCGATTATGGCCGGCGGCGGAATCAATCAACAGAATGCCGCTCATTACCTGTTGGCAGGAGCCACGGCGCTGAGCATCGGCAAAGAGTTGATCCCGAGCGAATCCATGCTGCTGCACAAGCCCGACCGCATTCGCGAACTGACACGGCGCTTTGCCAGCATCGTGAAGAGCACGCGCGCCCGCATCGCCGAATCACAAGCTCAGGTGGCACAGTTCCACTAGCTTAGATTCTTGTCAGACCCAAATTCTGTCTGTGATTCAATCACAGCAACCTCATTTCATCATCCTGAGAGACGTGAGGTGCGCGCCTCGAACAATCTCAATTGAGACGCGCGCGCATCTGGTCGTCGATCCAGAGAGCGACGAGCGGTGGCCCGGATTCCAGTCGCCATCAACAGCCTGATGGGGGAACTGGTGGAGGACCACATCCGCAACCACATGCCGCGGAAGATATCGTGGAGATTGTACGCACTTATCTGAAGTAGGAAGAGCGATCCACCGCGATGCAGGTCAGGGCATGCGCTGCACGATGTCCATGCCATTCACGCGGGCATGCTCAATCGTTAGTCCCCAGTGGAGATGCGGGCCGGTGACCCTGCCGGTGGCGCCAACTTTCCCGATCTCGCTGCTCACCGCGATATCCTGGCCGGGCTTCACGCCGATTTCCGACAGATGGGCGTACAGCGTGTAGATCCCGTAGCCATGATCGATCACCACGGTGTTTCCGGAATAATACAATTCCTCCGCCAGCACCACTTTCCCCGACTGCGCCGCAAACACCGGCGTGCCCGAAGCCGCCGGAAAATCCACGCCCGCGTGCGGCGAGCGGGGCTGACCATTCAGAATGCGCCGACGCCCGAAATTACCGCCGGTGGTTACGTCCTTCAGGGGTACGCGAAACTTCCCTTCCCACAACCGCTCCGGCGTTACGGTGTCATAGATGGCCTTCATTTTTTTCTGATCTTCTTCGGCGCGCTTCTGTTGCTGGGCATCCGGCTGCACAAATTGGTTATCGACCTTCAGACTCTCGGTGCGGAATTGCCCTTTGCGTACCGTCACGGACGCGCTGCACGTCATTGCCTTACCTTCCGGCTCATTCCAGGAGATCTTCCACTCATATTTGCCCGGAGGCTTTTCCAGGTCCACACCCAGCAAGCCATGCTGCGTTTTCGTCGCGGCTCCTTCCTTCCAAAGGGGCGTGGGCTTTCCGTCCCATTCCGCGGTCAGGTCGGGGAGAGACTTGGTGCCGGTAATGTCCGCCAGGATCAGGCTGCCTTGTGGGGTTACGCCGGCGCTCAATTTCAACGTGAGGCCAGCTCCACAAGACTTGCGAACCTGAGCAAGCGGGCAGTTGGGCGCCGCGATGGAAGATCCAAGCAGGAATAGCGCGAAGCAAAGGAATCTGAGTCGATGGCTCATAAGAGAAAAGGGTGCCTCCCTGGAATAAGGAACCGGTATCCACGGAACATGCCAGTGTGACCTGGGTCACAGCCAGATTACGGTTCCTCTCCCTACAATCTTACCCGTTATGGCCAGACGATCCCTCGGAGTGGTCTTGATCGTCACGCTGCTGGGATGGTCCGTCAACCAACCAGCGACAGCGTGTATTGGCATGCGCCCTCGGGCAGCAGCTGTGGTGCAGGCAGGAGCTTCAAATCACGAATGATCAGGCTACCGGCCTGCTGCCGGGCTAAAGATGGCAAAGAAGTGTCTTTCTGCTCAGAAGGTACCAAGAGCAGCAAGAAGGCCATGACCTACTGCAAGGATAAAGACCTCAAGCTAATCGCAGCGAAGGACAGGAAGCCGTGCTGCGACGCGAAAGCGGGAAAAATCCTGCTGCGCGAAAGACGCTACTGCCGGCAATAGCAAGGCAGAAAAGGACTGCCGCACGGGAAAAGATGAAGCCTGCTTGAACATGCAGGCGCTTGACCAAACAGCACAAGAAGTGAACATGGGCCGCGACGCGTCGTCTGCGGCCCATCTTTCTCTTCGATACCAACGCAGCGACTGTATCGGCAAGCTTGTTGCTCAGATTTTCAGGCCCAGCACACGCACCAGCTTTTCTTCCAGCCGTTTTAGTTCCCGCTCCCGGGCATGCTCCTCGCGCGTCCGGTCGTTCAAAGCGTCTTTCAACAGTTGCAGGTTCCTGCGCAATTCCATCTGCTTCAGCGCGAGCTGTCGCAGAGACTTCAGCGCCTGCCTCTGCTCCGGGTCGAGTTCGCGGGGTTGGCGATCCAATACGCAAAGCGTCCCCAGCGCGAATCCATCGTCGTTGATCAGCGGCGCGCCTGCATAAAAACGGATGTGAGGTTCGCCAACAACCATCGGATTCTCCCGGAAACGCGCATCTTGCAGGGTATCGGGAACGATGAATAAGTCTTCCTGTTTGATCGCATGCGCACAAATGGACATCTCCAGCGGCGTTTCACGAACCTGAACGCCGACGGCGGACTTGAACCACTGGCGATGATCGTCCAGCAACGACAGGAGGGCTATAGGCGTCTTGCAGATATAAGAAGCGAGAATCACCAGATCGTCAAAAGACTGCTCGGGGTCTGTGTCGAGGATTGCATAGCGGTCCAGCGCAGCAAGTCGCGCTGCTTCTGTGGACAGAGCCGGCAAATTCATAGCCACCTCCACGGCCGTACCCAGGGGAAACGACAAGCCCGCGAGGAATCATACTCCACTGGAAGCGCGGCGCACAGCACGGGGCGGGGAACGCGAGGCCGCTGCGCTAATTTCCGTCCACTGTATTAGACTGGCGTCTGCCTCGGGGAGGGATCATGATTTTCGCGCGAAGAGCGGTGGGATTGTTCTTGATGGCGGGGATATGTTCGTTGGTGGCCTCGGCCGGGCCTCAAAAGACCGCAGTTCCAGCGGTGACCGGCCGGGAACTCCAACGCCGCAGCTTTGCGCTGAACTTTCTCCGCGCCCTGAACAGCGCCGAACAAGATTACAAAAAGAAGCATACGACGTTTGGCAACTGGGACGCCCTGCTCGCCGAAGGCTACTTCACCGAGAAGGGAACGAAGTGGGGCTCTGCCGATTTCCCCACCGTCACCCAAGCTATGTATAGCCGCGGGACAGAGATCGTGCCCGGCTGGAAGTTGCGGCTAACCATTTCCAATGGCGGCAAATCCTATGACGCGCTGGTGGAGGATGCCACTGACGCCAAGTGCGGCTACGCGGGCGTAACCGACGAAAGAGGCATGATTCGCGAAAGCGAGTTTATCAGCTGCAAGATGTAAGAGACATATCAGTGGGCCGATGACGAGGAAGACGTACAGACACTTTCGGACACTCGCCGCAGCGGCAACACCGAGAAATACTTATGGCGGCACGGTTCACAGCGATAGGAAGGAATTCCAAGCAATCCCCAAACCGGCGCAAATGAAGACTCCACATACTCCGGCAAAATCCGCTGCAGTTCCAGGTTTCCGCAATGCGGACAATGCGCGTGGAGTGTGTCGTTGAGGGGCATCAGCCGCGCGTGAAACCGTGCGTGGCATTCGCGACACCGCCACGGCAGAATCCCTAACGCACTCACGAGGTAATCGGCAAGGGATTGGCGGCGCGATCGGCGCGCCCCGTTTTGCTTACAGATGGGGCAGATCATCTGCTTTCTTGGCTCCTCGACGCCCCCAGAATAGGCGAAAGTTTCCCGGCAGGCAAGCATCAAGAAGGTACTGCGCTTTAGGTACAATGGTCCGAGAGGAATAAGATATGCCGAATTATTCGGATGCACACGCGAAAGCGGGCATCGACGCCAAATTGCCGCCATTGGAGACTTGGCCCAACCAGTTTCCTGGCTACGTGATCACCACGCGTTTTCCCGAGTATTCGTCGGTTTGCCCGAAGACCGGCCTGCCCGACTATGGCGCTATCACCATCGAATACAAGCCGCGCAAAGCGTGCATTGAGCTGAAATCGCTGAAAATGTACTTGCTGGCCTATCGCAACCTGGGCATCTTCTACGAAAATGCCGTCAATAAGATGCTTCGCGACATCGTGAAGGCCACACAGCCGGAGTGGTGTGTCGTGAAAGGCGAGTTCACCCCTCGCGGCGGCCTGAACACTTCCATTTTTGCCCGTTGGCCGGAGCGCGTCCCAGGCCGAGGCAGCCGTAAGCAACGGGACACCGAGCGCTGAGCAGGATTGGACTTGTCTCCGCACAGAGTGGATAATTCGTAGGTCATCCCACCGTGCCGATGACAACCATTTGTGAGGAGGGAGAATGAGTATTTCTCCAAACGTGCCGACTCCGCAGGAGTCCTATCATTACGAGAATCTGGGGACACCCCGGTGGATTCCGGTTCTGTTCGCAGTCTTGTTCGTAGCCCTCGGCGTAATTGCCTACGCGGGCCATTCCATCCAAACGCGCCTGGAGCAAGAGCTCTCCAAAGCCGACGAGCAGAACAAGATACTGACCGCACAACTTGAACAAGCCAACGCGCGACTTGCCGATATCAAGGGGCAGGTGGAAGTGACGAGCCAGAAGGTCGGCATGACGCAGTCCGAACTGGCCGAAGCCCGCAGCCGCTCGGAATCCATCCGCAAACAACAGGCCGCGTCGGACCAGAAACTCTCGGCGGCAATTTCCGAAGCTCAGAAAGAGAGCGAGGCCAAGATTGGCGCCGTTGCTACCGACGTGACTGGCGCGAAAAAGGATATCGAAGCTACCAAGACCGACTTGGAAGCGACCAAGTCCAAGCTCGATCGTGCCACTGGCGATATGGGTGTGATGAGCGGCTTGATTGCCCGCAACCACGACGACCTGGAAGACCTCAAGCGCAAAGGCGACCGCAACTATTATGAATTCACGCTGCAGAAGTCCAAGACGCCACAGCGCGTCGGCCCCGTGCAGATGGCGTTGAACAAGACCGATCAGAAGAAGTCGCAATACACGATGACGGTTCTTGCTGACGACAAGTCCATCCAGAAAAAGGACAAGACCGCCGGTGAGCCCGTTCAGTTCTACGTGAAGGGCAGTGCCAAACTGGCCCCTTACGAAATCGTAGTCTTCGACGTCGGAAAGAACCAGATTTCCGGCTATCTGGCGACGCCGAAGGATAACAACACCCCCGCGGCTGCTGCTCCACCGGCTACCAAGTAAGTTTCCGCCTCCGCAGGCAGAAATGCGGCCATCGCGCCGCTAAGCAAGCTCAAAGCCCTGTTCCCGTTTCTGGAAACTGAGACGGGGACGGGGCTTTTGTGTTTGTGGCGCGCAGGCTACGATTCTTTGATGGTGATGGCCGTCGACCCAGCTGACGGGAGGACTCCAAGTCATGCTCATGCGCGCTCTGCTCATCCGTACGGCCACTTTCTTGTCGTTCGTGCTCGCCCTTGTTTTGCCAAGCTGCTGCTTCGCCCAGGCTCCGCTCGAGCCCTCGCAATTGCCCGCGCAAACCAGTTTCTACCTGATCTGGCGCAGCGCACCGAAGGGTGAAATTCGCCAAACGAACGCGCTGCTCGGTTTTTGGGATGACCCGGACTGCGCGCCGCTACGCTCTGGCATCGTTGATGCGCTCATGTCCGACGCCAACAAACAAAAGGACAAGCCGGCGCTCACCCGCGACGAACTCACGCAGTATGCTTCTTTGCTCGACAATCCCTTTGTCCTCGGATACCTCAGCCGCCCGGACGATCTGCCCGCGGCCAAAACGCCCGCAACGGGTGCGCCCGCGTGGCAGGGCCTGTTCTTTGTTTACGATCGGACCGGCAAAGAAGCGCTGCTCTCGAAAGCCGTGTTGCGCATGCGTACTTCGGAGTCCGACATCCCCAAGCTCACCGAAATCACCATTGCTGGCGTGCCTGCTCTAAAAATCGAACGCAAGTCTAGCGTCACCTTTTGGGCGGAAACCGGCAAGTTCGCCGTGAGCGCCCAGGAGAAGAGCGTCTTCGAACTCATTCTGAATCGCTTGAATGGCAAGGACAGTGGCCTTTCGCTCGTGGAATCGGGCGCGTATCGAGAAGCAAAACCAGTACTCGGCAGCGGGATTCTGGAATTTTTCTTCCGCGTTCCGGATCTTAAGAAACTTGTGGGCGTCGATAGCAACTCTACCCCTCAGGCAAAACAGTTGGCCGCGGTGGTTCAGGCACTCAAGCTTGAATCCATTCACTCTGTCGCCGGCCACGTTACCCTCGAAGGTGCGAAGACTCGCCTGCAGGGCGTAGTCCTCGGCGAGCCCACGCTGGGTTCGCTATTCGACATTTGGTCCGACGGTCAGGCGGCTCCCACTACCATGAGTTTGCTGTCTTCCAACACGGTTCTCTACCACGAGTCGCAGATCAATTTTCTGGGCATCTACAGCTTGCTCAAGAATGCTCTCCTGCAGAGTGGCCCGAATTCGGCCCAGTTCGTTGCTGCCCTGGAAGCCTCTGCGCAGACGCGTCTCGGCATGCCCATACCCGATGCGCTCGGCCTCACGACCGGGGAAATCGCTTCCCTGGAGAATAGTCCGACGCTCGATAATAGCCAGCAGGTGCGCGTGCTGGGCATCCGCAATAAGCCGGATGCCCTGAAGCTGCTGCGCACGCTGATGGGAGATCAAATCACTTCGGAGCGCAGCGAGGGCAACATCACCTACCTCAAGATTTCCCTGCACGGCGGGCAAAGCTCGGCGGGCGTCGCTCAGTGGAACTTCTATCACCTAGCCATGACGACAAACCTGCTGCTCGGCGCGTCCAAGAGCGAGCCGCTTCACGCTTTGCTGGCACAGCCGGTTGGGAATGCCGATCCCTCGCCGCGAAAGAATTTTCTCGCTGCCAGAAGCCAATTCCCCGAGAAGGTGAATGGCTTTTCTTATTTCGATGCGCAGAAAGTGGATTGGCCTGGCATGAAAGCGCGCTGGCTGGCCGAAGCCAAGAAAGCTGCGGCCGATGCCAAGACTGCCGACGCGGCGGCATCGCAAAAGAAACTGTCCGATGCTTTGGACGCAATGAATCCCGAGGTGTTCCCGCGCCACTTGCACACCATGATCGGCGCCTCGTGGAAAGATGAGAAGGGCGTTCACTTCGACGAATGGTTGGACTGAGACCCCGCTATGAAACTCGCGCGGGCCTGCAAATTTGTGATGTGCGTAGGCCTTGCGTTGCTTCTCTCCGCCGTGTGCAACGTGGCGCAGGAAGTGCCCCTCACCCAGGGCCAGAAAATTCAGGTAAACGTCGACCGGGTGAACGTCGGCGTAGTCGTCACAGACGGGAAGGGAAATTTCGTCCAGGGTCTGAAGCGCGATCACTTTCATGTCTTCGACAATGGTGTGGAGCAGCCGATCTCCGAATTCGTCCCGGTCGAAGAGCCCGGACAGATTTTTCTGCTCGTGGAAGCGGGCCCGGCCGTCTATTTCTTGCAGGACACGCATCTTTTTGCAGCAGACACTTTCTTGAATGGGTTATCGGCGGGAGATCGCGTGGCCGTCGGCCGCTATGCTGAGGCGCCCGTGGCGGTGCTGGACTTCACCGCGGAAAAGCAGGTGGCGCAGGCCGCGCTTAGCGGGATCCGCTTCAATCTCGGATTCGGCCAGTTGAATCTTTCCTCCAGCCTGAACACCGTGTTGGACTGGCTGGCTCACGTTTCGGGAAAGAAAACCATTGTGCTGCTTTCCACCGGTGTGGACACTTCCCCGGAACAAGCCATCGAAGCGATTCAGACCCGCCTGCAGACCTGCGACGTGCGAATTCTGGGAGTCTCGGTCAGCGGGCCCATGCGCAATGGCAAGGTTGGCAATCAAAAGCAGGTGCAACAGACCCAGCAGGCATTTGCAGAAGCGGACGCTCGCCTGCGCGCCTTGTCCGAGGCTACCGGAGGCCGCGCGTATTTTCCGCAGAATGCCAAGGCGTTTCCGGCCATTTACAAGCAGATGGCGCAACTCATCCGCAATGAGTACAGCTTGTCCTATCCGCCGCCGCAAGCCGACGGCGTTGTGCACAGCATTGAAGTGAAGGTGGATCTACCGAGTGGCCCGTTGAAAAATAAGCTGCCGGATTATCGCGTGGATCACCGCAAAGCGTATGTTGCCCCTAGAGCCCCAGCAGCACAGTGAAACGCATTCCGGTGGACAGCCGCCTGCCGGAATCTCACTCAAATTCCTTCATGGTGCGCGCCATTTCACGCAGACGCGTGTCTACCTTCGCGAATACCGTGCCCAGCTCAACTCCCAATTCTCCGTTGCGCTGACCCGCGGGCACTCCCGTAAGCAGTTCAATTCCCTGCTCCACGCGGGACACCGGCCAAATATGAAAATTGCCAGCCGCCACAGCGTCCAGCACATCTTCACGCAACATCAGATCTTCCACGTTCGCCGCGGGAATCAGCACTCCCTGCGTGCCCGTTAACCCGTAAATGCGGCAGGTGTCGAAAAATCCCTCGATCTTTTCGTTGACGCCGCCGATCGCTTGAATATCTCCTCGCTGGTTCATCGAACCGGTCACCGCAAGGTCTTGCCGCAACGGCAGGTCCGAAAGCGCGGAGAGCAGCGCGTAAATTTCCGTGGAGCTGGCGCTGTCGCCGTCGACGCCGGAATACGACTGTTCGAAGCAGATGCTGGCGGCCAGCGAAAGCGGTTTGTCTTTCGCAAAGATGCTACGCAGATATCCTGCGATGATGTGCACGCCCTTGTCGTGGAACCGCCCGCTCAGGTTGGACTCGCGCTCAATATTGATCAGGCCAGACTTGCCTAGCGCCGCGCTGGCCGTAATTCGCACCGGCTTCCCAAAAGAATAGCCGCCGATCTCCAACACGCTCAGGCCGTTAACCTGGCCGACGCACGAGCCGTGCATGTCCACCAGCAGCGTGCCTTCTTCCACCATTTCGCGGATACGCGTTTCGATCAGGTTGTGTCGCTCGATCTTCGACGCAATCGCGGCGCGCACGTGAGCCGCGCGCACCACACTTTCCCCGGCAGCTGCGGAGGCATAATGCGCCTCCCGCGCCAGGTCGGCAATGTCCACAAATCGCGCCGTCACTTTATTGCGACGTCCGGCTCTTCGTACGCCATATTCCAGGATGGCGGCGAACGCGCCGCGATCGAAGGGAAACAGGTTTTCCTTTTCGCTCAACGCGCGCAGGCGCCCCGCATATTCCTCGATGACGATGTCGCTCATGGGCATCTCTTCGTCGAACTCCACGCGCACCTTGAAAATCTTGCGGAAATCTTCCTCGTATTCGTATAGCAGTTCGTAGAGGTCGCGGTCGCCGATCAGGATTACCTTCACGTTGATGTCCACCGGCTCCGGTTTCAGCGCTGTGCTCGTGAACGGGTAAAACATTTCCAGCGGCTGGATCTCCAGCCGGTTGTGGTTCAACGTGCGCTTCAGGGCGCGCCACACGCCGGGCTCCGACAGCGCTTCCACCGAATACATGATCAGGAATCCGCCATCGGCCCGCAGAAGCGAACCGCCACGCAAATCCATGAAGTCGCTGGTCCAACCGCCGCGCGCGTCGTAGGCTCGCTGAATCGTACCGAACAAATTCGCGTGCGTCGGCGTGGTTTCAAAGATCACCGGCGAAGTATCCTCGCTGTTGTGCGCCAGGATTACATTCACACCGTACACGCGAAACGGATCCCGTTCCACCCCCGGTTGCTTCAGCAGACTCTCCGGAGATTCCTGCGGCTGTTCCTCCTCGCCTTCGCGCTCCTTGAACGGCCCCAGATTATCCAGCAGGTGATGACGCACTTCCTCCAGATACTCGGACACGCCCGTACCCGGATATTTCTCCTTCAATTCCTCGATTACGCCATCCACGAGCACGGAAGCGGCTTCCTGCTCCAGGTAACTCAGCTCGCTGGCCAGTTCACGCGAAAGCGTCAGCGTCTTCCGGTAGACGACCGTGAATTCCGAACGGAACTGTTCATACTTGCGCTCAATATCCTCGGCCACAACCGTTTCGAGTTTCCCCTCGTGCACCATTTTCGAGATATCCTCGATCGGCACCATCTGCCCTTCGAGCACCGGGAAAATTTCCGGCAGCGCTACTGCACCTACCTGCATATGGCCCAGCGCGAACTGCTCGCGCGCGATGCGCCGCGTGAAATCATCCATCAATTCTTTTTCGCGCACGGAAAAGCGCTCGACGATTCGCCCTTTCTGCCGCTGGAACGGTTCGCCCTCGAAAACCTGCGGAATGCGCCGCCGCAAAAAGTCGATACCTGCCTGCATGTCTTTCTTGAAAACATTGGCAGAGCCGCGGGGCAGCGAGAGCAAGCGTGGTCGGTCTGGTATCTTGAAGCTATTGACGTAGCAGCGATCAAGAGACGGCTTGGTCTCCGGATGAAGCTTTTCGATCATGTGGGCGATGGTGCCGCCACGGCTTGTTCCGGCTAAGCCACACACAAAAACGTTGTATCCGGGCGCAGAAAGTTCCACACCCATCTTCAAGGCACGCAACGCGCGCTCTTGCCCCACGAAGCCTTCACGCCGCGGCGCCTGCGCGGTTGTTTCGAAGGGGATACGCGATAGCTCGCAACGCCAGCGCAACTTGGGCGCGGCGAGTTCACTCACCTTCTTTTCCGACTTTTGGTCAATCACACTCATTCGACGGCGTACTCTAGCATAGACAGATGTTTCGTGCCCCTAATTCGGCTCATCAGTAGGACAACCAGTTACGCTGTTGCCCTTTCGAGACGTTCGCGGCGCTCCATGTACACGCGAAACACCGCCAAGGCTGCGGCAACGATGGTCGGACCGGCAACCAGCCCCAGCAAGCCGAAGGCATCCAGTCCCCCAAGAATGCTGATGAACAGCAGCAAATCGTTCAACCTGGTGCGATTGCGCAAAAGCAAAGGACGAACGAGGTTGTCAGCCACTCCCGCCACGCCGCCGCAGATCGCCGCAACAACGATGGCCTTCCCCCAGTGCCCGCTAACCGCCAGCCAAACCACGGCCGGAATCCAGATCAGCGCGGAGCCAACCACCGGCACGATAGAAAAGAACGCGATCAACACGCCCATAAACACCGGCGCGGGCAAGCCTGTCAATCCAAACGCGATCCCGCCCAGAGTCCCTTGAATTGCCGCGATCAGTAGCGCCACCGCAACGCTCGCGAAGATCAGATCGCGCGATTCCCCCAGCATGCTCTCCTGAATCTCGGGATCAAACGGAATCAGTTGGCGGGCCGCGCGCAGAATCGCCTTGCCGTCACGAAACATGAAGAATAGTGCGAACAACACAATGAACAGGCTTACAAAAAATGAAAGGAGATTCTTGAGCAGTCCCCCAAGGCTCGTCGCCAGGTACGAAGCGATTCTCTCGGCCCCTTGGCGTAGCGGCCCCATCAGATCAATATTCTGCAGTGAGCTGGGCAGCCGCGCTTGCAGCCAGTCGATGAAATGGGTGGGCAAGGCCGCAGCACCCCCGTTGATCATGCCTTGGATTTTCGCTGAGCTGTCGATCGCTTCTTTGGAAGCGTAGAGCAAAACCAGCAACACCGGCACGATTAGCAGCAGGGTTACTCCCAGCGTGCTCAGCAGTGCCGCATACGTCGGGCGCATGTGCCTCTCCACCGGCAGATACACGGGGTAGAAGAAAATGGCCATGACCGCCGACCACGCCAGTGGCCGGATGAACGGCGCGACGATCACAAAAACCAGATAACCGAGCAGAATCGGCACGCCATAGGACAGTACCGTTGCGAGACGGTCACTCGTCGTAGTGTTTCGGTTGGTTTGCGTCATTCGCGTTATATAATTCACCCTGTTCCGCCGACATCGGGATAAATCCCAGCCCGCATGTTGTCAGGTCATCCGCGCCAGGGGAAGCCAAAACGGCATGCCACCACGAAATATTCCGTTCACGTCTGCGCAGGCACGCCTCCTTGCTGTACTTGCTTTAATCAATTTTGTCAACTTCGCTGATCGTCAGGTCCTCAATCCGTTGCTTCCGCTTCTACGCCTGCATTTTGGCGTGAGTGACGCGCAACTCGGTTCTCTCTCCACCGGCCTCCTCGTGGTACTTGCGCTTGCCAGCATCCCGTCGGGATTTCTTGCCGACCGCTTCAGTCAGCGCAAGATCATCGCCGCCGGAGTACTTTTTTGGAGCGTCGCCTCTATGGCCAGCGGCCTCGCTCCCACTTTCCTGTTGTTGTTTGTCGCGCGCGCCATGGTCGGTGTAGGTGAGGCGGCCTACGCTCCCGCCGCGCAAGCCATGATTTCAGATTCCTTCCCCGGGGAGAATCGCGCCCTCGCGCAAGCCATCTTCGCTTCCGGGATGCTTCTTGGGGGCGCGGCAGGGGTCGCCCTCGGTGGAATCATGGGCGAGCACCATAGCTGGCAACGTGCCTTTATCATTGTGGGCGCCCTCGGCATTCTCCCCGTTCTTCTCGCCTTGAAGCTGAAGGAACCACCGCGTCGCCCGCGCTCGGAGGTCGTGGCCCTGCGGGAACTTCTCAGTGTTCCGGCTTACGTAGCGATGATCGCGGCGGGTACCTGCATCACTTTTTCCAGCGTTTCCCTGGTCGCCTGGGGTTACGACTACGCCAGAAGTTACAAAGATCTCAGCACCAAGGAGGCGGCGATTTTTCTCTCCGTCATCCCGCTGCTGGCCCTGGTTCCCGGCGCCCTCACCGGCGGATACCTTGCGGATCGCCTCCGCAAGCGCTTCTCTTACGGACGCCTGCTCGTGATCGCCGGAGGATTTTTGATCGCGGCGCCGTTTTTGCTATTGGCGATACAGGCCGAGGAGAAGTGGCTGTTCCTGGGAGGATTCTTCGTCGCGTGCTTCTTCATGTCGTGGTATCACGGCCCGGTCACGGCGGTGATTCACGATCTCACTCCGCAGCGCGCTCACGCTACTGCCATCGGCGTCTACATGTTTGCCACGCAACTTCTTGGCGCGCTTGGCCCGCAACTGGTCGGCAGGATTTCGGACATGAGTGACTTGCAAGTGGGCATGCAGGCCGCTACCGCCGTTATGGTGGCGGGCGCGCTACTCTTTCTTTTGGTTGTTTACTTCATCCGGCGCGATGGATTGCATCATCCAATCCTGGCCACCTTCCGCGCCGAGGATGAAGTCGCCCACTGACCTTCGCGTATCGCGATTCCTGATCGGCCTGCCGTTTGTGTTGAACTTCACAAAGCTAATCTACTTGATTCCAAGCCGTTCGATCAGCCGCATCACCTCCGCGTGCGGAACATCATACAGCGGACGCACATCCTCTTCTTCCAGCCGCTCGCGCAGATATTCCGCAGTTACATAACTCGCTTCGCGATCCGTCAAATCTCTGCCCGCCTTCTGCCGGAATTCCACGAACGCCGTATGCGCCAGGCCCACGACGTGTCCTTCGCCATCCACGACCAATTTGGCGTCAATGGTGTCGCTGTGCCGCGTGGCAATGGCGTTCCAGATGTGCGAGAAGCTGCAGCTATAAACGTGACCAGTGAGCTTGGAGGTCACATCAAAGGGGCCGATGAACTGGTTCATCGCCCCGGCATTGGCAAGCACTGGCAGCGAAGGCATAGGATTCCTCGTTTCGCGCAAACTCAAGCACAATTAGTGTCCAATCCCCGCGCTCACCTGTCAATGCCGCCTGAGCGGTCCATGCAAGCTTCACCGGACAAGAACATGGGGCGCAGAGTTTCTCTGCGCCCCCTGTTTTTTTCGCTAACAGGTGTTACCGCGCGGCGCCGGCTGGCACTTCGGCCTGGGTATAAGACCGGACGGCTGCTCCCACGCCGCTACCTGGCGCATGCCGGTGTCCTTGGTCAACGAGCGCCTTGTCGAGGGCGGCCAGCAGCTGCAAGACGAACTGCTTTTGGCTGCAGAAGCCCATCAGGCCCAGCCGCCAGATTTGTCCCTTGGTCGCGCCGATGCCACCTGCGATTTCGATACCGAATTCGTCCATCAGTTGATTACGTACCTTCGCGTCGTCAACGCCGGCCGGTATCTTCACGGCGGTCACGGTGGCCAGCCGATCTTCCGGCTTTTCCACAAACATCTTCAGCCCCATCGCTTCCACGCCGGCAATTAATGCATGCTGGTTCTGCTTGTGACGCTCCCAGCGAGCTTCCAGTCCTTCTTCTTGCACAATCCGCAACGCTTCGCGCAGCGCGTAGATCAACGAAATCGGCGGAGTGTGATGGTACAGACGTTCTTTGCCCCAGTAATTCATCGCTGTGGAAAGATCGAAATACCAGCTCTGTACCTTGGTCTTGCGCGTCCGAAACACTTCCTCCGCGCGTGCGCTCACGGTAATAGGAGACATGCCTGGAGGCGCGCTGATGGCCTTCTGCGAGCCACTGAAGCAGATATCGATTTTTTGCTGGTCCACACCCAGGGGAATGCCTGCCAGTGTGGCAACGGCGTCGACAACCAGCAACGCCCCACACTCATCCGCCACTTTCCGGAACGGATCAATCTGCGTAACCACGCCCGAAGAAGTTTCCCCGTGTGCGAAGCCGATCATCTTGATCTTGCGACCCTTCGCCACCTTGCGCACGTCTTCCGGGTCCACCGGTTTCCCGTAGGGCGCTTCCACCAGGTGGATCTTTGCGGGAGTGTGCTGCGCAATGACGTGCATGCGCTCAGAAAATAATCCATTCACGCAGCAGATCGCTTCGTCGCCCGGTTCCAGCGAGTTGAGCACTGAAGCTTCGATGCCTCCGGAGCCCGAAGCAGACAACGGAAACGTAATGCGATTTTCTGTCTGAAAAACGTAACGCAGCAATTCTTGAGTTTCTTCCATGCATCCGCGAAACCATGGGTCCAGGTGCCCGACCAGTGGTGTCGCGAGCGCGCGATACACCCGTGGGTCAATCGAGCAGGGTCCGGGAGTCATCATCAAACGTGGAGGAGGATTCAATTCGCCAATGGGCTTGGTCATAGGTTTACCCCTTTTAGAACCATCAATGAACCGTCCTGTGGAACGCTAAGCAGACGGCCCGCGGATCGTGCTTCAGGAAGGGCACGGGAGCACCACGGGAATACCAGTTTCCTCCACGGCAGACCCCGGTGCAACGGTCAAATTGGATGGTTGGATTTGTCAGGCTGGGAACCGCTCAGGTGGCGGCTGAATCGAGGGCTTGCCCCTCGGCCAGCACCTTGTCCGGCACATTCCGCAATTCGCGAACAACGCCGAACCAAGAGAGCGCCTTCAACCCGTAGTACGTGATGTCCACTTCCCACCAGTAGAACCCCTGGCGCGCGCTGGCCATATAGTAGTGATGATTGTTGTGCCAGCCTTCACCTAGCGTGACGAGCGCCAGAAGCCAGTTGTTCTTGCTGGTATCCGCGGTCGGAAAGCGCCGGTTGCCGAAAATGTGCGAAAGCGAGTTGATGGTAAACGTGCCGTGCCACAGCAACACTGTGCTCAAGCAGAATCCCCATGCGAACAATCCCCAACCGCCGATCAGAAACGTGGCGATGCCTAGTGTCGACGCCGGCACCAGATAATATCTGTCCAACCAGCGCAATTCCGGATATTTCGCAAAGTCGCCAATGTAGTCAAAACGCGTCTCGTTGTACTGATCCGACAGAATCCAGCCCACGTGAGACCACCAGAAGCCAAACAACGTAGGCGAATGCAGGTCTTCTTCCTGATCGGAGTAGCGGTGATGGTGGCGGTGATGCGCTGCCCACCACAGCACACCTTTCTGAGAGGACGACATGGCCAGAAAGGCAATCACGAACTGGAACCACCGGCTGGTCTTGAAGGAACGGTGCGAAAAATAGCGGTGGTAACCCGCCGTCACGAAAAACATGCGAATTTCATAGCAAAGGAAGCAAGCCAGCACGTAGGACCACTTAAACTCCACGAACAGCACACCCAGGGCGGATAGATGAAACAACGCAAAAGGTAAAGAGGAGATTAGTCCGATGCGCGCCCCATTGGGCAACGGTATCGATAAGGGTCTAGCAACAGAGGCCATGCAACTCTACTCCCGCGCGGTTCGATCACTGTTCAGTACGTGGTCACGCGCAAGAGTCGAGCGCACTCAGCGTCAGAAAACCACTGCCTTCAGTCTACGGGCACGAGTTGTGGCGGTCAAGCAGGCGAAAATGTTGTTTATTTGAAGCGGCACGGGCAGATGGCTTTCGCTCCCGGCGATGGTCTCAATTCTGCTCGCGCGGAGCCCCCCACAGCTTTCCCGGCTCCTGCGACTGCGGTGGAACGGCATCGCCGTCAGGTGTTATCACAATCTTGCTGCCTGTCTTTTGACTGAAAATGACGTACGGCCGGGGCTCTGTTGCTGCGAACTGGTGCACTCGCGCCTTGGCGCCCTCCAGCGTTTTGCCGCTTCCATCCAAAACGGCGCGCATCTCTCGGAACTCGTAAAATGTCGAACGGTGGCACCATGATGACCCAGACCTCTGCAATCAGCTATCTCAAATCAATCTCGCCATTGAACTGCTGAATCGTCTGATAGCACTCGCAAGCGGATGCTTCCAGATTCTTGCGGTTCAGAATCCGCACCGTGCCTCGCGTGTAATCGATGATTTCTTTCCGCTGCAAGGTCGCCGCCGCCACGCTCACGCTCGGCCGGTCGGTTCCTAGCATGGTGGCGAGGAAGTCGTGCGTAATGGGGACAACTCCGTCATCCACCCGGTCCTGGGCCATCAACAACCACCGCGCCAGCCGGCGTTCGATGTCGTGCAGACGGTTGCAAGCGGCCGTCTGCGAAATCTGCATCGCCAGCACCACGGCATAGCGGCCCAGCGCAGCTTGCAACAGCGGCGAAGAACGCAAAGCCTGTCTAAAGGCGGCCGCTTTGATCTTGAAGCCGTCTCCAGCGATTTGCACCACCTCGCGCACCGTGCTTCTCGTCAACCCGAAGACCGCAGGCACGCCGGCGAATCCTTCCCTCCCTAGCACCGCGACCTCCACCGTTTTGCCGTCTTCCATGACAATCACCAGGGAAATCAGCCCGCGATTCGGAAAATAGAGGACGTCGATTTTTCGATTCGGTTCGTAGAGCAGCCGATGATGAGGCAGGGTCAAAAATTCCAGGTGCGGGCGAATCGAGCGAAACTCACGATCGGGAAGCGCTAGCAAAATTCGGTTGCAAACGGGCTTTCCCTGAGGACTGGTGCGCTCGCCTTCGCGAACCACTCTGAGGTTTCTCTTGAGCATGCCGATCCTTCATTACGAATTTGAGCAGGATGATGCGGAACTGAGACCGCCGAAAACCTCCCTCACCCACCGTTGCGTTTTATCTATATATACCTACCCAAATGTATTTTCCAGCCATTTGAACATATGTTGGTCACCCGACATAGTACTCGCAAAGCAAACACATGCCTGATAGGAAGCCGCCGAAGGGTTGTGTTATCGTGCGAAGGAACGAAATTGGCAAGGAAGGCGCACAAAGATGGCGGAACGCCCGGTACTGGTTGGCTTGATTCCTCAAGTTGTGGTGCTGGATCCCGGCGATCAGGTCAGCTGGATCTCCGATGCAGGCAATCTCCGCGTGGAGTTCGACCCCAACCGCTCCCCTTTTTCCTCTAATATTTTCCAGGCGCCTGCCGGCATGCGCTTACTTAGTGGTCCGCCGGTGGCCGGAACCAAGCCTGGCTCCTACAAATACCGGCTGTGGCTGAACGACCAAATGGTGGGCCGAGGCGAAGTGATTCTCCGCGACAAGTAATACTCGAGGCGCACCGGTCGGACACGCCCCCGCGGCAACTCTAAATTACGCCGACGCTCCCAATCCCTGCATCATCTTCTGCAGCGCGCTGGCATCGGGCAATTGCCCGTTCGGTGAAAGCTTGTCCACCAGGTGCGGCAGCAGACTGCTCATCATTCCCGTCAGCTGACTGGGATCCATGCCCGCCTGTTGCGCGGCCTGTTGCAAAGCCCCGCCATGGAACACGTTCTGCAACTGGCTGGCAGACACGGGAAGGTTCTGCCCGGTGCTAATCCAGGAACTGATGATGTTGCCTAGTCCACCCTGCTGGAACATGCTTTGCAGACCGGCGAGGCCGCCGACCTGCGGGCTGTTGATCATACTCATAATTGCACCGAGTGCGGAAGCGTGCTGCCCTTGCTGCGCTCCACTGCCCCCCGCCATGGCGAGTATTTCGTCCATCAGTCCCATAGATTCTCCTTTTTGTCTCGCGTCTCCGACTAAAAGCAGAGAGCGACCGGGCGGAAGACAGCCGCTCCCTCTTGAATAGTCTGCTACTTCTGCTTCGCGATGATCATGTCCTTGATCTTGTCGTAGGTGGCTTGCGGAATGATCTTCTTCTTGACCAGGTCGGTCTTCTTTGCGTACGGCCGGCCGTCAATGATCTTCTGCGAATACGCCGCGCCGATGCCCGGAAGGGCGTCGAGTTGATCTTTCGTGGCGCTGTTGATGTCCACCAGGCTGCTGGCGGCGGTACTAGCTGACGGTGTGGTGCTCTTCTGATTGTGTGGATGAGATACCGCGACCCCCACGCTGAGCATCACAACCAACGCTGCGAGCAGGATGCGACTAGCGTTTCTTTTCATTTTCCTTTTCTCCTTAGACTGGCGAGCTGACGTCCCTTGGTACTCTTTTTGCGCCGCGCGATACCCGGCCTTCTGCGCGTCCGCTTCGGTCATGTACTTTGCCTGCTTGGTCTTGCCGTAGTACCGGGTTCCTGGCTTGTGTGGTAGATCCCGGAATCGGTGTTGACCCAAACCATGCCATTACTATTCGCGGGTGGTATCTGTTGCGCGGCCGCTGGCTTGCTGGCTGGCGCGGGTGAAGTGGCAGGGGTGAAAGCCGGAGTGGCGGTGGGAGCAGCGGTTTTGGTCATCGGTGCCGTAGTCGGTCTTGCTGGTGGAAGCTGTCGCTCCAGCAGCAGTCTTGCCGGCCGCAGCAGTTGTATTTGCGGCCGTCCCAGCGGCTGCCGTGCTCTCCGTGGCAGCCTCCTTCGTAGTGGTATCGCTCTGGTCCGTGGTCGTCTGTTGTGCTGCGGCCACGCGCACGCAAAGGCTTCCGGCCACCAGCAGCAATGTCACCAACAGACTCAATAAAAGAGGCCTGCGAGATGATTTCATTTCTGAGAGATCCTTTCACCCGCAGCAGCTCTGGTCCTTTGCTGGCACACAGCCGGGTGTGCTTCAAGGCGGGGAGTGAAGGACCACGAACCAGTGCAATGCGGGTAGTCCGTTTGGAATGGGCAAATAATGTAGGAGAACTATTGCGAAGTCAAGGAGGCTTGAGCGCGGTGGGCCACCCCAAAGTAGCCCGCTATCTAGCCTGCAAATCAGTCGCCCGCAGGTTGTACCCTCGCAAATTCCACCGCTTCGGCCAGTCCCCTGCGGACCGGGCCAAGCACAAAGGCCGGGACGTCTCGTTCGGGCTCGAGAGAAAGATTCGCGGCTTTGCGGGGGAACTCATTACGCCGGTCGAGCTGCAAACCGGCTTCTTTCAGAAATTCCGCGGAGAATCCCAGGTCCGCTGCCCGATCCACTCCCCAGAACCACAGCTTCTCTTCATTCCGCTGAAGAAACTTCAGGGATTCTTCCAGTTTCTTCATCGCACGATCGAAAGACGAGGCCAGGTAAAAGACTCCAAGATTCCAGGCGTGCCGCGGATATTGCGCCCGGATTCGCACGCAATATTTGCCCGTCTGGTTCTTCTCGATACTGCAGCGGTAGTCATTTCGAACAGTCGAAGAGCGTCCAGCCATAGGTCATCCCTCTTGAGATTGCGATCTGCTTTGGCTTGTTCTGGTTTCTGGCCTGAGGAACATCTGCCTGCCGGAGTCAGCCGTGCGCGAGCAAGCAGCAGACTCTGTTGGCAGCCCTCAAACCGGACCTATATAGGCTAATAGCACGGGTTACGCAGGGCAAGGGGCTGTGTCCTATTTTTTTAAGTTGTTTATTATCTACAGATTAGCGCCGTTAAATTCGCCGAAGCCCCGCAGCTTTTCCGGCATCAACTTCAACTTTCCGTCTTGTTTCATGCGTGCTTCCAGCGCCGTTCGGAAGGCTTCCCAAGCCAACTGCCGCTTGGATTGCAGCAATTGGTCCGTGATGGTCTTCTTTTGTTTCTCAAAATCTGCCGGATTGGCCTCGGTTCTCTCCGTCACTTGGTACACGACCCAATTGGTTCCCAGGTTCACCGGGACTCCCACCTCTCCCGCCTTCAACGCGAATGCCCCGCCAAGCTGTTTCCCGCTGCCTACACCGGGAATGGAACCGGTCCGCGCTAAAGGATCGGAGACTTTGGGTTCGAGTCCCAGTGCTTTGGCGGCCGCATCGAACTTTTCGCCGCTCTTCACACGCTTTTCCAGGTCCTTTGATTTAGCAACCGCCTGCTGGGCCGCCTTTTGTTCCTTCAGGTCAGCCACAATCTTGTCCTTTACTTCCTCCAACGTGCCCTGGTGGCCAGGAAGGACCTGCTTTAAGGAGAGAACAACGTAGCCGCGATCCGTGCGAACCGGCAGACTCAACTCACCAGGCCGCAGGTTCGTCACCTGTTCGCGCGTCTCCTTGGACGTTCCCAACGCCAAAATCGGTTCGTTCGGCCCGAGCGCCGCTGTCTCCGAGACCGTCAGGTGGTACTTCTGCGCGATGTCATCCAGGGACATCTTGTTCGACTGCCGGATGTCCGCAGAGATCTTGTCCGCAGTCGCCCCAGCCTGCTGGTCAGCCTTCTGCAGCAGCAACGGGGTCTTCAGGGAATCCCTCACTTCATCCAAGGTCTTGGTGTGCGCGCTCTCTTTATCGATCAGCTTGATAATATGAAACCCATATTGGGTACGCACGAGGCCCGAAATCTCGCCGTTGTTCAACCCGAACGCCGCCTTTTCAAACTCCGGCACCGTCTGTCCCTGCACCAGCCAGCCCAGGTCTCCGCCTTTGGCCTTCGATCCCGGGTCTTCCGAGTATTTCTTGGCCAAGTCTTCGAAGTTCGCGCCCTTCTTCTCGGTCTGAGCCAGGATTTCCTCAGCCTTGTTCTTAACCTCGGGGATTTCCGCGTCCGTCTTTCCCGTGGTCAATAGCAGGATATGTTGCGCGTGGAAGCGGTTCGGGACTTGGTATTGCTGAATATTTTCCTGATAGGCGACCTTGAGCTCGTCGTCGGTCACCTGGGTGTTCTGTCGAATCTGCGTCAGATCCACCAGCGCATAGCGCACCGCGCGTTTTTCCGGTATCTGGTACTTCGCTTTATTCTGGTCGTAGTAACTCTTGATTTCGATCTCATCGACCACGACTTTGCTCGTCAGATCTTCCGGTTTGATCAGCACGTAGTCCAGCTTCACCTTTTCGTTCTGGTCGTGGAACTCTTGTTCGATCTCCGCCGGACTCACACTGATGCCATCGGTGATCAGCTTGCGGAATTTCTCCATCACCAGGCTGTCCCGCACTTCTTCCTCAAACACCGGCACGGTCAACTGGAACCGCTGACGCACTTCGCGAGCGTACGCGTCCATCCCCACGAAGGTATCGCCGTTGAACGCCGCAGGCACGTATTGCTTGATCCGGTCGGCGCGTTCTTTATCGCTCACGGTGATGCCCAGGCGCTTCGCTTCGTACTCAATTTCCTTTTGTAAGACCAGTTGGCTGAGGATCTGCCGCGCATACAACCCTTCCAATTGTGCCGGTACCTGGCTCTGCTGCCGAATCTGCGTCAATTGCTGCTGAATGTCGGACAGTGTGACCGATTGGTCGCCGACCCGCGCCACTACGTCTGTGGCGGATTCCGCCGTGTTGCTGCCTTGCGGCACAAGATAAAGAAGCATGCTAAGGGCAAGAATGCCGATGATGACGCCGAAAAGTATCCGGACGCCGGTTTTCTGGTTTTCAAACGCGCCAGCCATTTCCTGTGTTCTCCCAATTATATGACCAAACTTAACATTATAGTCCATTGTATCCGAAACGCCCAAACGCATTCGCACCCGTCGCGCTAAGCGTGGAAAAGATTTGGCCCACTCGCGCGCCAGCGTCTTTTTTTCCTTGTGCTCGCCCCAATCATATTGGCCTTCGCGCTTGTCCTTGTGGGCTGCGGTAGCCCTCAAATCCAAATGCAAAGCCCGACAAAAAAACAGATCCGTACTTGCATGGGTACGCCTCCCCTGTGCTCCGTCAACGTGGTTATGAAGTGGGCGGTCCCACGCTCGCTTTGGACGGCGTCGCTGTGACCAATGTGTTGGCCCATCAACGGCACTGGAACAATTACGGCGCCTGCGGGCCCTCATAGGATTGTTGTGAACGGCACGATTGTGATCAACAACGGTGCCACCAACGGTAGCCCCATGTGCCCAATTTACGAGCTTCTCGCACTACCTCGGCAGAAGTCGATCTCCTGCCCGCGCTGGAAGCCGTTATCTCGGGAAAACAGTTCTTCGGTAACACATAGGGAGCCCGCATTGCACGGCTCCTTCGCAACGTAATCGGGCTGCAAAAGACTAATAGAACTTGTTGACCGGACAGAGGCCGGAGAAATCCGCATCATCCATTTTTGGCCATCCGGCTATCTTCGAGCGGTGCCCTTTTAGAAAAGGCCCGCATCAGGCGGTCATCGACGATCTTTCGCGCCTTTTCCTACATTTTTCGTGATATGCCAGGCGCCACACCAAGAACATTGATAAGCGCGCAATTCCTTTGGCGCATTGGCAGTCGAAATCCGGTGTGCCGCGGTCGCCAGCGCTTCACCTTCGGTAGCGTATTTCCGTTTCCCGCTGACCGGACATTTCGATTCGTCGTCCACCACGAGCCCTTCCGGAGATTCCTCGTCAATTACTGGAACCTAATTTTAGCGCGCCACGGCTTGCTGGTCACGAAGACAGCCGTGGTCAGCGCCGGCACAATCACGGTGCCGCTCTGCGAGTTGAACGTGGCGTTGAAGACCACGACGATATGCTGGTACCGTCCGAAGTCGGCGCCATTGAAATTGGAGGTGTCCTCCGTAGTGTCACCAAAAGCGTAACGGTCCACGAAGCGTAGTTCGCATCCGGGCCGAAATAGTGATGCGTGCCGTGTTCACGGGAATCGGGTGGATCCTGCGCAAACTCCGACTGCGGCTGCGCAAGATACACGGTGGCGCTACCGGAGAGCACCCAAGCCTCGGTATTTTGCGTCACTTGCAGGTGCATGTGCGGGGCGGGATCTCAAGTTGCAATTGTGATGATGAAACCCAACAAACCGTTGAACTGCGTGGGATCGACTCCAACATCGTAGTAAGCGCCGTATTTGTCGTACGCGGTGACGAAATCGTTGGTCCCGCAAAAATCGACTATTCGGATCGTTGGTAGCAAAAAATGGGAAGAGGTTCCAGACCGAGTAGTCATTATCGGGGCGATGATAGTGAATGCGCGCATTGCCTGCGGGAATCGGTGGGTCGGATCGCTGGATCGTGGGCGGTTGAGTGGTATGCAGTACGTTCTGCCCGAAAGCTGCCAGTACTTGATGCTTGCGTCGCCGGATCAAGAAAATCGTTAGGCCCAGGGTCTTTGACGTTGCCCTTGTGGATGATGATGGCGACGTTCTGCGCCGCCGAAGTGCTATCCAAATCGAAGTACGCTCCGAAACTGTCCTGCCCCGTCACTTTCACCGGCCCGCGATTGAAATTCGACGTGTCTTCCGTCGTGTCGCCGAATGCATACACAGTCAAGCCCAGATGGTTTCCGTCGGGACAGAAATGATGGATGCGCACATGATTCGTAGGGATCGGGGGAGTTGCTTGAGCCCCAAGAAAGCCAGGCGTCACGAACAACAAGAGGACAAAAAGCGCCAATGCGCGGAAAATGGGAGGGCGTACGGCGATGCATGATTCACACTCCGAGGGCGGCTGAACGATTTGCTTTCCTTGCGGTTTGCTACGCGAATGCCAGTGCGGACTTGAGCTGTTGGGCGTTTCAGAAGACTGGCTTGACGCGGATGATAGCGTCCGATTAGGTACTCGTCCAACCAAGTCAATTCACGGTTACGTCAGCACGTGTTTTCCAGCCAAACGCACTCCGCAGCCGCGCCCCTTCCCCGCTGGACTTTCGCCACCCCTTCCATCAAACTGCCCTTCGTTGCATCTAATGTTCCGAGGCGGCAATGGACAATTCCGCGGAACTGAATCGCCTGGTTCGAGAAATGAATGATGGCCCGGAGTCTGCCTCCGCCGATTCCTCAGCCACGGCCCGCCTTGACCACTGGCTCACCACGCTCGTCTCGCGCGCCGGCAGCGATCTTCTGCTAGTCGAAAACGCGCCTCCATGCATTCGCGTTCAGGGCGAACTCCGCAAAATCGAATCCGACGCCCTCGATGGCGCCGACGTGGAAGCCGCGGTTGTTCCCGCGCTTTCTGCCCATGCGCTGCGTGTCTACCGGGAATCGTTGATCGCGGATTCTTCCTATCGAATTCCAAGCGTGGGTCGGTTTCGCATCAATCTTCATCGCGAACGCGGTCGCGCGGCCGCCACCATTCGAGCGCTGCCCTCAAAGATCCCTTCCTTTCAGGATTTGCATCTGCCCGCGCCCGTCGCGAATCTCGCGCGACTGCCTCGCGGCCTGGTTTTGATCGGCGGCCCGGCCGGCTCTGGAAAATCCACCACGCTCGCCGCGCTGATCCACGAAATCAATTTGCGTGAAGCGCGCCATATCGTGATGATCGAAGACCCCATCGAATACGAGCACACTCACATTCGCAGCGTCATCGAACAAGTGGAGATTGGTTCCGACGCGCCGGATTTTCCCACCGCTTTGCGCGCCGCGCTGCGCCAGGCCCCCGACGTGATCGTTGTGGGCGAAATGCGCGACCCGGAAACCATGCGCATTGCTGTGGCCGCCGCGGAAACCGGCCACCTGGTTTTTTCCACGCTTCATACCACGGACATGGCTTCCACGGTCGCGCGCATCTCCGACTCTTTTCCGCTGGAGCGGCAGAACTCCATCCGCCAGGAACTAGCCATGGCCCTCGCCGCGGTGCACACGCAAATCCTACTGCCCAGCCAATCCGGCGGCCGCATTCCTGCCGCGGAATTGCTGATGATCGGCTACGCCGCACGGCACCACATCCGGCGTAATGCGCTACAGCATCTGCATCAAGAAATTCCGCTGACCAAGAAACGCGGCTCGTTCACGCTGGAGGAGACGCTCGTCAACCTGATCCGTCACGGCCACATTGACCGCGACGATGCCCTGCTGTGCGCCATTCATCCCGACGACTTGGACATCCTGCTGAAATCCTCAGCGGCCCACACGTAGGCAGATTTCTCACCACAGGACCGGCCGCCAGCGCAACGTGGTGTCATCCTGAGGAGCGGGTCGTTTGCGCTCCAAAGGATCTCAAATAACGCATCAGCAAATCCGCTAGCGGAGCTCTCCCGACTTTCCGGGCCATCGCAACCTATTCGCCCGAATCCGCGTCCAATCTGCAGCGACGTGGTTCTCGTGATTCGCTTGGGGACGAATCCAATCTTTGGCCAGTCGACTACGGAGTCGAATGACGTACCTCCCTTCTAAACACAACCTACCCCCATCCACTCGTTTCGTCCGGCTCTTCCCGCTTGCCTGTCTCGCGCTTTTCGCGCTTCTGAGCGGCGACGCCCGCGGCCAACAGGAACCAAAAATCGCCGTCGACGTGAAAACCGTCAACGTCATCGCCACCGTCCGCGACAAGCATGGCAAGATCATCCCGGACCTCAACCAGGACGCCTTCGCTCTGACGGAAGATGGCCGCCCGCAAAACATCAACTATTTCGCCAAAGAAAGCGATTTGCCTCTGCGCTTGGGACTGCTTGTCGATACCAGCCTCAGCCAGCGGCGCGTTCTGGATCAGGAACGAAGCGCCAGCTACAGTTTTCTGGACAATCTGCTGCGCGAAAAGAAGGATCTGGCGTTTGTCGTGAATTTCGACTTCGATGTAACCCTTCTGCAGGACTTCACCGATGTCCGCCCCAAGCTTCAAGCCGCGCTGCAGTCCTTGGAGACGCCGCAACTCAGTTCGCGCGGAAGAGGGGCCGGTGGTGCAAGTGGCGGAAGCGGCGGCGATCCGGGCAGTGCTGGAGGGAGCGGTCGTGGCAGCGGGCGGCGCGGCGGTGGCACGCATCTTTACGACGCGGTTTTCCTCGCTTCTGACGAGCTCATGGGCAAGCAGCAGGGCCGCAAAGCATTGATCATTCTCTCCGATGGAGTCGATCATGGCAGCCAGGAAACCCTAGCCTATGCCATCGAAACCGCGCAACGTTCCGACACCATTATCTATTCGATCTTGTATGCCGATGAAGAGGGCTTCGGCAATCATCCCAGTTTTGGCATGGGACCAGGTGGGCGCGGCGGCCACGGGGGCAGGTATCCTCAGCAGGAACATGTCGACGGCAAGAAAATCCTCGAAGAAATTTCCAAGAAGACCGGCGGTCGACTTTTCAAGGTCTCCAAGAAAGAAACCGTCGAAAAGATCTACGCGCAAATCGAAGAAGAGCTGCGCAACCAATATCGCCTAGGCTACACCCCGGACAAAGGCGCCGAAGCCGGCTACCATAAGATTCAACTCACCACGTACAACAAGGACTTGGTAGTGCAAGCCCGCGACGGCTACTACGGCGGCCCGTAAATCTTCCGCCGGCCTTGACCTTCAGGGGACCATCCTTGCAGCCAGGAGGCGAATCGTGAGCAAGCCGGTATTCTGTTTATCCTCGTTTGAGCAAGAAGGCCGCTGTCACGTGCGGATTGCGTCGACCGTGCAATACCGCAATGACAACGAGCGGCTTTTCATCTGGTGCATATGCGATCAAAAAATCTCGCACGGGATGAAATCGCTGTGGTCGGGAAGTAAGATCGGAGCGCGTTATGGCCCAGTTCAGGCAAGCAAGCGGTCAGCTGCGTTGAGGCTATCCGTGGCGATGAATTCCCAAATTTCGTCGAGATCCTTGAAGGCCCCTGGGGGGAGGACAAACGCGCTCATAAATGGCGGCGATCTTCACTCTCGCGGCGCAGAAGGTCAAAAGCCATCGATCGGTTCAACACGGTCGCTCTTGCTATCATCATAGCGGTCATCCAACATGTTGCGGACCTGAGCTAACTCCGCGAGATACCCAGCCATGGCGTCCTCGACGACCTCGTCCGGTGCATGGCCAGTTTAAAGACGCGGAAAGAAGGTGTCAAAACGATTGTGACGGGTCGCACGGGCGGGCCAAAAGTGAGGCTGCTGTCGGCGGCGGTGCTGCTCTTCTTCGCAACTGATTTCACCCCTCAGGTGAAAGACACACCAGCCGCGCCAACGTTCTATCGCGACGTTTTGCCCCTCCTGCAGGATCACTGCCAGGTTTGTCATCGCTCCGGCGGCGTCGCACCGATGGCCTTCCAGAATTACCAGGAAACACAACGCTACGCACCCGCCATCCGCGCGGCCACACTGAATCACACTATGCCGCCGTGGTTCGCCGAAAAGGGCGTTGGCAAATTTTCCAACGATCCTTCGCTGGCAGATTCCCAAATCGCCATGCTGGCCGCGTGGGCCAACGCCAACGCCCCCGCTGGAAATCCGTCTGATGCTCCGCCGCCGAGCCAGTGGTCCGACCGTTGGACGATTCCCGCGCCTGATCTGGAAATAAAAATGCCGCAACCCGTCGAGATCCCTGCCGACGGCGAAATTGACTACACCTACGAGATCGTTCCCACGCACTTCACCGAAGCA
This sequence comes from Candidatus Acidiferrales bacterium, assembly GCA_963735825.1. GTDB lineage: Bacteria > Acidobacteriota > Terriglobia > Acidiferrales > UBA7541 > Acidiferrum. The sequence continues at coordinate 293,928 of CAVTMR010000003.1, read as the reverse complement.
CGCTGGATACGATCGTCAGAAATCCTGCCCGGCATGCTGCCAAATGTGCACCATGCGGTCGTCTATGTACGTCCGCCGGATTCGCCCTGGTTGCGTGACGCGCCGGTCGGCAAGCCCTTCACCGCGGGCATGCTCGCGACTCCCGAAGACCAACGCGACGCCATGTGGACCGACAGCGACATCCTGCTTGTCTACGCTCCTGGCAGCGCACCTGACAACTGGCCTGCGGGTATGGCCAAATGCATTCCTGCCGGCTCCGACCTTGTGTTCCAGATGCACTACACCACCAACGGAAAGCCTGGCCAGGATGTCAGCCGCATCGGCCTGATCTTCGCGAAACACCCGCCTCAGCAGCGCGTCTTGACCTTGCAACTGACTAACGACCACTTCGTGATCCCTCCCGGTGCGCCCGACTATCGCGTGGAAGCTCGCGGCACTTTGCCGAACGACGCGCTCCTCCTAAGCTTTTTCCCCCACATGCACCTGCGCGGCAAGAGCTTTGAATACAACATCATCCGCCCGGACCATTCCGTCGAACCGCTTCTCCGCGTTCACTACCATTTCCATTGGCAAATGAGCTACCGTCTGGCAACACCCCAGCCCCTAAGGGCCAGCACCATGCTCCAGGCCGTCGCACGATTCGACAACTCTCCCGGCAATCCTCACAACCCCGATCCCGACGCGGAAGTCCGCTGGGGCGAACAGACTTCCGACGAGATGATGGTCGGCTTCTTTGATGTGGCGGTTGATCCAACTTTCGACAAACAGCGGTTCTTCCGGCGCGGCAATCCCGCTGGCGCCTCTCATTAGTCCGCATCGTCGCCGCGGCGAAAATGCGGCGGGTTCGCTATTTGTTGATTGACTACGCGGTACCTCGGGACTCTCCGCCCCCGCAAATCACTGTGTTAGATTGCGAAATTGGAGCATTCACCGCTCTTACCATTGTGACGACGCAAACGCCCATCGAACCTCGCCGACCCGTCGGACCGCCTCCGGCTCCCCCGGCTGCGCCAAGAATTCATCGCGTCGAAGTGTACTGGCACACCGTCACGTACAAAACCGTGGCTGTTTACCTGGTGCTGCTGTTCGTGATCATCATCGCCGGACTTTACGTGGCCATGCCCGATTGGACCAGCATGATCCAGACGAAATTGAACAAGGCGATTGGCAACCCCGAACTGGAGAACGGCCCGATCACCCAAACGCAAGCAAAATTTGTGAACCTCGATGGTCGTGTTCAGGTGAAGAAAGTGAATTCCGTCACCTGGGTAGAAGCCGACTATCACACCGCGCTGGATAAAGGTGATTTGATTCAAACGGCGTCGGATGGCGCGGCGCGTATCACCTTCGCCGACGGCACGGAATACACGGTGAAGGCTGAATCGCTGGTGACCGTGGAAGAAAATAACGTGACTCGCGATCGTTCGAACACTGCCGTTCGCATCAATACCGGTCAGGTCGATCTCGCCACGCCAAACTGGAGCTCGCCCGATTCCAAGGCCCAGGTAAGCGTGGAAGACGCCACCGCATCCGTGAGGCAAAACAGCCGCGCGTCCATCAGGAACGATCCAACCAAGAACGAACATGAAATCGTGGTCGCAACCGGTTCCGCGGAAGTGCAGCGTGGGCAGGAAAAAATTGAGCTGACGCAGTGGGAGAAGGCCAGTTTCCCCACCGGCGGACCAACGCAAAAATCAAACGTGCTGGCGCCGCCGGCATTGGTCGCGCCTCTGAACCTCGCTCCCATCATTTCTGAAAATCCCAAGGCTGCGCAGATCCACTTTGAATGGCAGCCCGTCGATGACGCCGTTGTTTACACGCTGCGCATCAGCTCCACAACGATGTTCACAAAACTCGCCAAAAAACTGGATGTCTCCGGAACCAGCACTGAAATCACCGGGTTGGAACCCGGCGACTATTTCTGGAATGTCACCGCTTCCAATACCAAAAAAGAAATCAGCGAATTCAGCGAGATGTTTAAGTTCAGTCTTGTGGCCCAGGGCAAAACGCAAGAAATGGTCCTGCAAATTGAGAGCACGCAGATACACGGACGGGTGGCGGAAATCATCGGTCGCACAGAACCCGGCGCTGCCCTTATCATTAATGGACAGTCAGTTGCCAACATTGCGCCCGATGGCGCATTCCGCCATTTCACGGAACCGTTGGAACCCGGCCAGCACACTATTGTCGTTATTGGTTCGAACCGACGCGGTGGAACCGCGAAGCAGCAGGTTTCCATTGTTGTTCCGAAGTAGCGCCTTGCGGGCAGTTGCCTGCCGTTTTGCGTGCAGCAACGATTCCGGCGACAATGGAAGATTGCACAGCGTGAGTCTGTGCGCGGAGTCTGACTTCTTCAGGAGTTTCTCCGCGGGGGGAAGTGGGAATGAATAAGAACGGTTACAACCTCAGGTCGGTCTTCAGTTTGTTTTCTTCCGACCTGGCCATCGATTTGGGCACCGCCAACACGCTGGTGTTCTCGCACGGCAAAGGCATTGTCGTTAACGAGCCCTCGATTGTGGCCATCAACAAATCCAACGGCGAAGTGGTCGCGGTCGGTCGCGAAGCCAAGGACATGCTGGGCCGCACGCCCGGCAACGTGGTCGCTATCAAGCCGATGAAAGACGGCGTCATCGCCGACTTCAAAGTCACTGAGAAGATGCTCACATATTTCATTCAGAAAGCGCACAATCGCCGCGTACTAGTCCATCCGCGGATTGTCATCGGCGTGCCCAGCGAAATCACGCCGGTCGAAAAGCGCGCGGTGCAGGACTCTGCCTATCGCGCGCGCGCCAGTGAAGTGTATCTCGTCGAACAAGCCATGGCGGCCGCCATCGGCGCGGGCCTGCCGATTGAGGAACCCTCCGGAAACATGGTCGTCGACATTGGCGGCGGCACCACCGATATCGCCGTCATTTCTATGAGCGGCATCGTTTATTCGCGCTCCGTCCGCGTCGCCGGAAACGAAATGGACGAAGCCGTGATGCAATACCTGAAGCGCAAATACAACTTGCTGGTCGGCGAGCGAACCGCCGAACAGATCAAAATGGAAATTGGCTCGGCCTATCCGCTGGAAAAGCCGCTGACCATGGAAGTGAAGGGCCGCAACCTCATCGAAGGCGTGCCCCGCACCGTCACCATCGACGACAGCGAAATTCGCGAAGCCCTCAGTGAATGCGTCGCCACTATTTTGAATGCTGTCCGCGTAGCCCTGGAGCGCACACCGCCCGAACTTTCCGCGGACATCAGCGATCGCGGGATCGTTCTGACCGGTGGCGGCGCGCTACTGAAGAATCTCGACAAGCGCATCCGCGAAGAGACCGGCTTGCCCGTTTCCATCGCCGATGATCCCTTGGCATCGGTGGTGCTCGGTACCGGCAAGATGCTCAGCGACTTTAAACTTTTGCGCCAGGTCTGCATCGACTGAAATAGTTGTCAGTTTGCAGTTGTAAGTTCTCAGACAGTCGCGAGTTCCTGATCAAGTCTGAGTCGTGCTCGCGGCGCGACATGTTTAGCTGAGCAGTAACGCGGCGCTGAATCTGCGAGTTTCAAATTTCGATTTTCGTAAGTCGTACTTAAAACTTAGAACTGATTACTGAGAACTGTTTGATGGTCGCCATTCCTTCAAAACACAAGTCGCTCTCGCTGCTCGCGGTGGTGCTCATCGCGCAATTGCTCCTGCTCGCCGTTCAAATCAAGCGCGATTCGCATGGCCGCCTGATCCGCGTCTGGGCCATCACTGCCGTTTCGCCGTTCGAACGCTCCGGCGCCTGGGGTTTCGATAGAGTTCGCGGCGTGTGGCGCCACTATTTCGCGCTGCAGAGCACTTCGCGCGAAAATGAAGCGTTGCGCGTGGAAAATGACGCGCTGAAGCTGGCCATCGCGCAACTGCAAGGCAAAGCCGTCGAAGCCGACCGCCTGGCGGAACTTCTTAATTTTCGCAACTCGCACAAGGACGTACCCATGGTAGGCGCCCGCGTCATCGGAGCCAGCGCCGGCACCGCCAGCCGCACCGTCGAAATCGATCGCGGAGAGCGCGACGGGATCCGCCGCGATATGCCCGTCATCACTCCCGATGGCGCGGTCGGAAAAGTTATCGAGGTCTATCGCGACAACGCCCAGGTTCTTCTTCTCACTGACAAAGACGGTGGAGCGGGCGCCCTGCTCATCGAGTCCCGCATCCAGAGTCCGGTTGTTGGTACGGGCGAGCCTCTGCTCAGCATGAAATATGTCGCCAACGACGACAAAGTGAATGTCGGCGAACAAGTCGTCACCAGCGGCATGGATAAAATCTTCCCTCGCGACATCCCCGTCGGAATCGTTCAGGAAATTAAGCCTGGCATTCCCTTCAAAACGATTCTTCTGCGACCGGCGGCAAAACTGAATCGCCTCGAAGCCGTCATCGTCTTGCTGGCCCAACAGCCACTCGAGTTCGCAAAAGATGGCCACGCGCCATCCTCTGGGTCAAGCAGTTCCCCGGCACCAGCCGCCGATCCCTCTGCTCCCAAATCCCCTGCGATAGTGAAGCCATGAACGACACATACGAACTCCGCAGTGGCGATACCCATATTGAGGTCCACAAGTTTTTTCCTGGCGCCGTCGCCGGTGTGGCCATTATCACGCTCATCCTGCAGGCCTCCTTCCCGGTTTATCTCCCCAAACTCGATATTCTAGATCTGCCCTTACTCATCACCATTTATTTTGGCTTGAGCCGCCGCAATCCCTCCACTGGGCTGCTCCTCGGCATGGTGATCGGCCTCGCGCAGGATGCGTTGAGCGGTCCCACCGTGCCTCTCGGATTCTACGGCATCGCGAAAACCATCATCGGCTTTCTCGCCTCTTCCATCGGCGCTCGCCTTGACACCGAACATCCCGCCGCGCGCTTCTCCCTCACCGTCGCCTTCTTTATCCTTCACCAAGCCATCCTCGTGCTCACCCGGCGCGTCCTTATGGCCCAGCCCGAGCCTTGGTTCAACATGCATCTCGCCATCGCCGCCGCCGTCAACGCTGTACTCGGAACCTTCCTCTACATCGCCCTGGACCGCCTCCGCCGCAACCGGTAGCTCCTCCCTTTCAGGGGTGAGGCTTATCCGCTCACAGGCAGCCAAAACGCCTCGACCACAACTCGTGTCTCGCGACGGAGAATCCCGCCCATGCCAACGAAAATCCCCAGGCCTCAAAGGCCTGAGCTACAGCTGCAATTTTGAATTGGGATGCCGGTGCGCGCCCAGTTTAATGGCTCAACAGAAACTGCTTGAAGTCCTCATACTTGCTGCTCATCGCCCGCGAAAGCTTCGGCCGCTGCAAATATTCCGCCAAGCGCGACGGCAACGGCGGCGCAATCCCGATTCCCTTTTGCACAATCTCCGCGAACTTCGCCGGATGAGCGGTAGCCAGCACCAGCCCTTGTGACGGTTCCGGATGCTCCTTGCGATACGCTTCCCAGCCCAGTATGCCCACGGCCGCGTGCGGATCGGAAATGTACCGGTAGCGATCCCACACCGCGTGCATCTGCTTGAGCGTTTCTTCGTCCGTAGCGCTGTGCCCCCAGATTTCGCGTCGCACATACTCGATCCGATTGCGGCACAGATCCAACAAGCGTGGAAAATTGTTTGGGTTGCCCACGTCCATCGCATTGGAATAGGTAGCGTGCGCCGGCCGTGGCTGGTATTCGCCAGAAAGCAAATAACGTGGCACCGCGTCGTTCGCATTTGTGGCCGCGATGAATCTCGTCACCGGCAATCCAATGCGCTTGGCAAAAATCCCCGCCGTCAAATTCCCAAAATTTCCGCTGGGCACCGACACGATCAGCGGCACCGATGCTACCGGCAACTGGCGGTACGCCGCCACGTGGTAGAACATCTGCGGCAGCAAACGCCCCACGTTGATGGAATTCGCCGAAGTCAGAAACGCGCGCTGGTTCAATCCCTCGTCCGCGAACGCTTGCTTCACCAGCCGCTGGCAATCGTCAAACGTGCCCGCCACTTCCAGCGCGGTAATATTTTCTCCCAACGTGGTGAATTGTTTTTCCTGGGCTTCGCTGATGCGCTTTGAAGGGTACAGAATCACCACGCGAATCCCCGGCACACGCAGGAAACCGTGCGCCACCGCGCTGCCCGTATCGCCGGAAGTGGCCACCAGCACAGTCAATTGCCGCGACTCGCCGCGCACGAAATAGCCCATCAACCGCGCCATGAATCGCGCACCAAAATCCTTGAACGCCAACGTGGGCCCGTGAAACAACTCCAGGATGTGCAGCGCCGGCGAAAGGGACACGAGCTTCACCGGAAAATTGATCGCTTCGGACACGATCTGCCACAGCACTTCTTCCGGCACGTCCGGTGTCGCGAAAGGCCGCACCACGCGGAAGCACACTTCCGTGAATGGCAAACGCCGAAACTCTTCCAGTTCCTCCGGCACATGCCGCGCAATCTCCGCCGGCATATACAGTCCCCCGTCGGGCGCTAGCCCGCGCAACACGGCGCCTCGTAGCGAGGTGAGCGGCGCTTTCCCTCCCGTGCTTCGGTATCTCATGGCTGGTCTTCAGTCATAACCCGGCTTGGGCGTGTCCACGGCAAAGTTCTATCCAGTAAGGCGTAGCCATTATTCTGAGCCCCTCGGAACACATTGCGTGAAGAATCTCCGCGGATGCCGCGTGCCTCTAAGCACGCGGCAATTGCTGCCGTACTTTTTCCAAAAACGCCACCCCCGCCGTTTTTCCGTTGGCCTCTGATTTTTCAGGAAGTTCTCGCAGTTCCGCCACCGGGATGGTGCAGTGAGCCAGCGCCTGGTAGCCTTGCCGCCGCGCCGCCAGCAATGCTGGGTAGCAGCGCGCCACCGTGTCGTGCGGGTCTTCTCCGTTGCGCGGTTGAAACGCCCCACGCCACAGCACCGGCTTGGGATCCTTCAAATAGCGTTGAATTAAAAGCTGGTGCTCTTCGTTCGACGCCGCCAGGTACACCACCGTCATCAACTTCCGCAGCCGAAACAGCAGATTATTCCCCGTGTAAATCACGCTGCCGGTGGTGTCCAACACCAGCTCACGTTGCGGATCTTTTTCCAAACTCGTCAGCACTTCGTCCAGCGAAGCGATCTCTTCGGCCAGGTACTGCAACTCCCGCTCCGCATATTCCGGGCTGTCGGGCCAACCCATCCACGCGGCTACACCGTTAATTCCCTGGAATCCGCCTTCCTGAAGCGTATGCGCAAGCCGCATCTCGATCTGGCTATCGCAGGAAATGGCAGGAATGTTCTCCGCTGCCAGCCGTTCCGTCCAATACGATTTGCCCGCGCCAGACATGCCCACGAGCGCGAGACGCAACGGCTTGATGGAAAGCGGGGTCATTGAGAATTAAGAATTGTACTGTGATTCGCGCGGAACCGCGAAATGCAAAACAACCATGGAGTGCAGCAGGATTTCTCTGCGGCCACACCAACCTGGCAGCTAATCGCTGTTACTGCTTGGGTGTCTGCGCAGGAGCCGCGGCCGCAGCGTTGGGAACATCCTTCGCGGTCACGAACGATTCGCGCTTCAAAGGAACGTCGCCGTCCACCAAGACGGTAAATTCCGTGTCCTGAGGAACCGTAGCGTCTTTCCCCGAAGCAAGTGGCACCACAGAATCCGCCGAAGAAGTGTTAGGCGAGCCGGAAATTTCCTGGTAACAGCGCACCGTTGCCTTTTCGCCGTCGGCCAGGCTCACAGATTTGATGGAAAAAACAAGTCTGCCGCCGCGGCCAAAACGCTTTTTGGGTTCCGCTTGTGAGATCACGCCGCTGGCGGTCGAGCCTTTCGTCAACACCGGCACGCCTTCAACCAGCACATTGTCAAGAACTTCGAACTCGACAACGTCGCCGGCGTGCGCCGTGGCGGATGAAATGGTCTTCGTCAGTTTTACGTGCACGGGCGTGTCGTTTCGCAGCGTGAAACCGGCAGCAGCCACCGGTGCCGGAGCATGGACTTCGCGCGGACGTGCATCATAGGGCGTGCGTTCTCGAGCAGGCGGCTCAGACGTTGGCACCGGCAGGCCGCTGCCTGCCTGATCCTTCAGCAACACGATGCTGTACAACGGGACGTAGCCGGTGTCTCCCTTGGCGTTTCGCACGCTGTAATAGTTGTCGTAACGCCCGGTAATTTGGACCACTTCATTGCATTGAAGCGTGGCGCGAACATCCATCGTAACGATGGAACTGTACAGATAGACGTACCCGTCGTTACGTGGGCAGTCAATGCGACCGGTGTTTTGCGCCCAATCGGGCGAAGGAGAGACGAGAAAGAACACTGCGGCTGAGCAAAGCGCGAAAATGTTCATCCCACACCTGCTGGCTCAAATGAGTTGAACGACACTTCTATCCAAACGCAAAGAGCGTACGCTGGCAAGGAGCTATCGTTTGGTACTGTATATAAAACGATACCTTTCGCGCGAAAACAAATGGAAAGCTCCCGGCTGCGCGCACTCTCTCAAAAAAACCACGCTCTGCGAGTGTCACCGCCTACCTTGATCTTTCCGCTACCTGTACTTTAGGACGAGTTGCGCCCGCTCAGTGCAAATGCTACTTTGAATTAGACTTCCGCAAAATGACGGTGGCGGAAGTTAAGCGGCAATTCGGGAATTTCGTGAGTGCCTCCGGGGCCGCACATGTGCCTCGTGTACCGAAGATTTCGAGTTTTCTCGCTGCAAACAAGGTTGTGGCGCGGGCGGGTTCCGCTCAGCCCTGAATTACAATGGGCCCGCGCGCAGGGTTTTCGTGTCGTACTGGTTCCGCAACGATAATCGCTTGCCGCAGGTTCGGCTGGCTGCCGCCTCCTACGTAATCGTGGGCATAATCACCCTTCTGCTCCTGGGCTTCTGGAAACTTCAAGTCATCGATTCCGATAAATATGGCGTGATGGCAGAGCGCAACCGCGTGCGTTCCATTCCTATCATTGCGCCGCGCGGGCGCATGCTCGATCGCGATGGCCGCGTCCTGGTCGATAATTATCCGTCCTTCAGCGTTCTTCTCCTTCGCGACGACGAAGCCGCCGTCTCCAAAAATCTGCCGGCGATTGCCGACGGTTTAGGTCTTTCTCTCGATGATCTGAAGGAGCAGCTCGTCAATACCGAGGCCCTTCCCAAGTTCCAGCCCATCGTCATCAAGCCCGAAGCCACCCCAGCCGATGTCGCCTTCATCGAATCGCACCGCGCCGATATTCCGCTCCTCGAAATGCTCATGGTTCACCGCCGCCGTTATCTTCCGGGCGGTTTCATGGCCCACGCCAGTGGCTACGTCGGGGAAGTCAGCGAACAACAAATCGAAGCCAGCAACGGCAAATTCCGTCCCGGCGACTTTGCAGGCAAGACCGGACTGGAGCGCCAGTACAACGATCTGCTTGTCGGCACCGACGGCATGCGTCGCGTCATCGTCAACAGCGTCGGAAAAGAGATGGGTCGGCTGGAGCAGCAGGAAGCGATTCCCGGCAAACAAATCCAGTTGACGATCGATTACGACTTACAACAGGTGGCGGAGGCCGGACTGGGCGACAAGAAGGGCGCTGTCGTCGCACTGAATCCGCAAACCGGCGAGGTGCTGGCATTTGCCAGCCACCCGGCGCCAGACCCCAATGATTTTGCGATACGAGTATCGAAGGAAGAATGGCAAAGGTTGAACGCGGATCCAGCCCATCCGCTCCTGGACCGTGTCACCCAAGCGCAACTGGCACCCGGCTCGGTATTCAAGATCATCATGGCCACCGCGATGCTCGAATCGAAGGTGCCGCCAGAAAACTTCACCGCGTTTTGCCCGGGGTACGGCGTCTTTTATGGGCAGATGCACAAATGCTGGGTCTACGGCAAAAGTTCCCATGGAGCAGTCGATCTGCACAGCGCCATCGTGCGTTCTTGCGACGTGTTCTTCTACAACGTAGGCATGCGCATGGGCATCGATCGCATTGCCAAATACGCCAAAATGCTGGGTCTGGGCTCGAAAAGTGGAATTGATTTGCCCTCGGAAGAATCGGGGCTGGTGCCGTCGGAGGAGTGGGTTCAGCGCGTCTATCATCACAAGTGGTATCCGGGATCCACGATTTCGGTTTCCATCGGCCAGGGTTCCGTCATGGTCACTCCGCTGCAAGTCGCCTATGTGATCGGAGGCATCGCCTCCGACGGCGATTACAAGCAGCCGCACCTGCTGAAGGATGCCCCGAGCGTCGGCCAAAAGCACGTAGAGCTGTCGGAAAACACCGTGGAGCAAGTGACGCAGGGAATGTATGGGGTAGTGAACGAAGCCGGCGGAACGGGCCAATCCGTAAAACTACAGGGAATCGAGTTTTGCGGAAAGTCCGGCACCGCGCAGATGATGAGCTATGCCGCGGCTAGCCGCCTCGGGCTGGGGAAAGGTAAGAATGACGGATGGTTCGTCGGGTTTGCACCGCGACGCAACCCGGAAATTGTGGTCGCCGCCGTCGTTGAGGACACCTCGGAGCACGGCGGTACCACCTCAGGACCTGTTGTCCGCGATATCGTTAAGGCCTACTACGACAAGAAAAACAAGAAGACACAGGGTCAGGTGACAGCGGAAAATCACCCGCCGCAGTTGCAAAAGAATACCGCAAGCCTGGTGCCGGAAGCTCCCAAGGTGGTGTTGAAGCCTCAAGAAACGGCGGCGGTGGTGTCGACGAACGAGAAAAGGAAGGCCCGTCCGGAGTGATTAGGATGAAGTTGCAATGAAAGAGGCACCCGGAACTCGTGATTACGATTGGTGGCTGTTAGCCATCGTCGCCGCGATCTGCACCCTCGGCGTCATCGAGATCTATTCGGCCACGCACGGCAGCGTCTTGGTCGGCATGCACACGCGCCAGATCCGCTGGATTATCATCGGCACGGTATTGATGTTCATTTTCTCCCGCCTGGACTACCACGTCATTCTCGATCAAGCGCCCATTCTGTACATTGTTGGAATCCTGGCCCTAACCGCTGTGCTCCTGTTCGGTCATCGCCGCTTTGGCGCGCAGCGCTGGATTCCCATCCTTGGCGAATTCTTTCAGGTGTCAGAATTGGTCAAATTGATTATAATCATAGTGTTGGCACGCTTCTTTGCGGAAGTGCGCACAGATGAGCTTTCCTTGCAGGATTTAATCAAAGCAGGACTGCTCGTTGGAGTACCGCTCGTTCTGATTTTGAAGCAGCCTGATCTCGGCACCGCCCTTGTGCTCATGCCGATGCTGATCGTTGGCGCGTTTCTCGCCGGGCTGCAATGGAAACACGCGGTCGCTATTGTTCTTATCGGCCTTTTGATGCTGCCCGTTGGTTGGCACTTCTTGAAACCGTACCAGAAGGAGAGGGTCACGTCGTTTTTGCATCCTGAGGAAGACGCCAAGGGTTCCGGCTACCAGGTCTTGCAGTCCAAGATCGCTGTCGGCTCGGGCGGCTTCTGGGGGAAGGGCTTCGGCAACGGCACCCAGAATCAACTGGGGTACATTCCGGTCCGGTATTCCGACTTCATCATGTCGGCCTGGGCGGAAGAACAGGGATTCAAAGGCGTGCTGCTTGCTCTTGGGCTGTACATGGCGTTACTGTTGCGTCTGGTGCAGAATGCCCAGCGTGCTAAGGATCGCGCGGGAATGTTTCTCGTCATGGGCGTAACAGCTGCGCTAGGGTTTCACGTTTTGGTCAATGTGGCCATGGTCATCGGGGCCATGCCGGTTACCGGCATTCCGTTACCCTTGATGTCTTACGGTGGTTCGGCCACGCTGTTTGTTTTCCTGGCGATCGGCCTGGTGATGAACGTCCGGCTCCGCCGGTTTGTCAACTAGCCTTTGTCAGTGCCGTGCGCGCCCCTAGTTCAGGGGGTGGTGCCGGCTCGATGGATCCGGCAAGAGCCGGAACATCTTTTGCAGTCAATCAGAAGGATTTTCAGAGTGAGGATAGCATCGTTCGCCGTTACCCCGGGAACCTCCCGGCAACGGCCTAGCCTCGATAGCATGAGGTTCCGGCTTCACGGGTGCCGCTCAGCGGCCACTCCCTCCGGCTTCGAACGCAATGCCGCAACACTATTGTTGTCGCCCGCGTGTTCCGCTTCGTTGCGGAACGGCGCCTTGCCTTGGACCACTTCCTTTTCAGTGGGTCCTGCGGCGATGCTCCTTAAGGAGTATTCATGTCGAAAGAATTGGTTATATCCGCGAGCTCTCACGAACGTAGAGTCGCGATTTTGGAAGAGGGTCAGCTAGTCGAAATCTACATTGAGCGTGAAAAAGAGTTCGCGCTCGTCGGCAGCATCTACAAAGGCAAGGTTACTCGCGTGCTCCCAGGCATGCAGTCGGCTTTCGTCGACATCGGCCTGGATGGCGACGCCTTTCTCTATGTCAGCGATGTCTTCGAAAACCTCGAAGACTACGATCACGGTCACGATCACGCCCAGGCCCCCGGTGACGCGCCTCTCCCCGCCATCGCTGGCGGCAATGTGCCCTCCACCATAGAATTATTGCCCGGTGAGTCCCTGGCAACGTCCGGCGGTCACGGCGACGCGCATCACGATGAGACGCACGCCGATCACGCATCGGTTGATGAGCCTCCGCAAGAGGAGTATCGCGCCGCCGAATTCCGCGAACGCGAAGAGGCCGCTGCCGAGGCTGCCGCCGAGCAGCATCAGGATTCCGAAGTTTCCGACGCCGATGAGCGTCAGCCGGAATCGAACGCTTCAGCGCCGCAGAATTTTGCTCCCAGCTACAATCCCACGCGCAGCTATCCGCCCCGTGGCAGCAGTGATCGCGGACCAGACCGCGGCGGCGATCGCGGTCGCGGACGTCGTGGACGTTGGGGCCGTCGTCGTCCTGGAGGCAGTGGCGGTGGTGGTGAACATCATCACGGTCAGGGTGGACGAAATCTACCGCCCTCAAAATATGCATCCCCGCAGGGTGACCGCAATTCCCGCGGCTACGATAACCGTCGCCCCAGCGACCGTGTCCCCAGCGCTCCCGTGGACAAGGCCGAGGACGATATCGTTCTCCCGGGCGAATCCCTCGCCAAATATCGCGGCCGTCCCGTTCCCACACCCGTAGAAACCATGCGGGAACAGGAGCCCGAAGAACGGCAGCCTGACTTCGAACCGCCGACTGGGCGCCCGGCCGGTGGTTTGCCCCAGTCCGGTCCCGGTATACGCCGCCGTTTCTCCGGCAGCTTGCCCCATTGGGTCCTCGCCGACGCCGAATCCGACGCCGCGGAGTCCACGCCGTCCGAGGAAGTTGCTGCTTCAGCTTCTTCCGAAGCCGCCGAGGCGATCTGTGCTCCCGTTGAGGAACATCCTCAGGAAGCAATAGCCGCGCTTACCACTCACAATGGCGCGCCCTCTCTCGATGAGGAGCAACTCGCCGCGCTTTCCGCCAACGTGGTCGAAGCGAAGCACGAGGAAACACAAGCGCGCGCCGACGCCGACACCTTGGTTGGTGGCGCCGCCTTCGACGAAGAGGAAGAAGAAACCCACGAGGCAGACGAGCATCTACACGACGAAGAAGATCGCGAAGACTCTGAGCACGAGGAATCCGAGCGCGCTCGCGAAGATGCCGAAGACGAAGCCGACCGCGAACATCAGGAAGCCATCGACGCTTCCGAATCCGATCTGCACGCGGAACATGATTCGGAGCAGGAATCCGCGCACGAGTCCGATCACGAATCCGAGCATGACTCCGAGCAGCACACCAGCCATGCCTCTGAGGAGTTCGTCACCCGCGTGGAATCCGAATCCTACGCTTCCCTTTCCGCGCAGGGTGAAACTACCGAATCCATCATCGAGGAAGATGTGGTTCTTCTTCCCGGCGAAACTCGCACTCCTCGCGACCCCAACGCTCCACGCGAAGAATTTATTCGTCGTGATTCCGCGCGCATCGGCAGCAATCCTCGCTCTCGATTCCAAAGGCCGCAACGCGGCGGACGGGATCGTGGCGGCGACCGCGGCGGGCGTGGGCGCTTTGACCGTCCTCGCGGAAGAGATCGTGGCAGTGATCGTGGTAGTGACCGCGGCCCAGATCGCGGCCGTGGACGCTTCGAGCGACGCGGTGGCGGAGGCCCTGGCCATAGCCACGGCCCGCATCGCGGGCATCAGGGTGGACACGCTCCCATGCGCCGTCCGCAACTCATTTCCGAAATGCTCAAGCCGGGTCAGGACGTAGTCGTCCAGATCGCCAAGGAACCTCTCGGCAAGAAGGGTGCGCGCATCACCAGTCACGTCGCTCTACCGGGCCGCTTCCTGGTCTACATGCCGACCATCGACCACATCGGCGTTTCCCGCAAAATCGCCAGCGCCGACAATCGCTCGCGCCTCCGCCGCCTCGTTGGCGAAGCGCGCGGCAGCTATCCTGGCGGCTTCATCGTTCGCACCGCCGCGGGCGGCGCAACCGACGACGAAATTCGCACCGACATCGAATTCCTCGGCAAAACCTGGAATGAGATTAAGGAAAAGAGCGAAGACCGCAAGCCTCCCGCTCTGTTGCACCGTGATTTGAATCTCGTCGAACGCATTTTGCGCGATTACGTCAGCGACGATTTCACCGCCATCTGGATCGACTCCGAAGAAGAGTTCGGCAAGGTCGTCGAATTTGTCAGCCGCTTCCAGCCGCGCCTCGTCAACCGCGTCAAGCTGTACACCAAGGAGCAGCCCATCTTCGAAGAGTTCGGTATCCAGCACGAACTCGACAAGGCTCTCCGCGCCAAGGTCTGGCTCAAGTCCGGCGGCTACATTGTCATCAACCACACCGAAGCGCTCGTCGCCATCGACGTCAACACCGGAAAGTTCGTCGGCAAAGGTTCCACGCGCCTTGAGGACACCATCGTCAAGACCAACCTCGAAGCCGTCAAGGAAATCGTCCGGCAAATCCGCCTGCGCGACCTCGGTGGCATCATCGTTGTCGACTTCATCGATATGGAAGAGCGCCGCAACCGCGAAAAAGTCCTCGCCGCATTGCAGTTCGCTCTCGAACAGGACAAGGCGCCCTCCAAGGCCCTTTCCTTCAACGAATTCGGACTCGTCTGCATCACCCGCAAGCGCACCAAGCAAGCGCTCGAACGCGTGCTCTGCCAGCCTTGCCCGTATTGCACCGGCTCCGGAATGGTCAAGTCCATCCCAACGCTCTGCTATGAAATTCAGTCCGAAGCGCGCAAGATGGCCGTCACTCCCGAACACGAAGGCCCGAATCTCACCCTTCGCGTGCATCCGGAAATCGCCAAGGCGCTCAAGACGCGCGAGTCCTTGCTCATCGATGAACTCGAGCAGAACGCTCACAAGCACATCATCATTCAGTCTGATCCCACCCTCCACTGGGAGCAGTACGACATCTATTAACCATATAGTACACAAGCGAATTCGCTCGTCAACTGAGTAAAGCCGACTTTCGGTGCCTTGCACTCGTCGTGAGGTGTTTCGTTCCCTCTTTGCGAAATAGGTTTTTTGCTCGCATGGCGCAATAGATGGTTGGATGGATATCTGTTTTATTTAGCTTGACCTTGAATCTTTTCTCTATGGCTCCGCTATTTGATCTACATGGAGTAGACGTTTTTGCCTTAACGGAAGGTTTGCCCGTGATTCCGCCCGAAGCAGTAGACATATGCCGTCCGATGATGGTCAGATACTCCGTAATCTATAGAGTCAACCGATGACCGCAGTAGACTTTCGCAGGATTGCACTGAGCCTGGAGGGGGTGGAAGAGTACTCCCACGCAGGATTGCCGGCTTTTCGTTTAGGAGGCAGGAAATTTGCTTCGCTGGCCTCGCAAGCAGGGGGGTACGGAAATCTGATGCTTACGCTGGAGCAGCAAGCGGCGTTTGTGGAGGAGGCGCCCGAGATTTTCCTGCCGATTCCTGGCGGCTGGGGAAAGATGGGACACACACATATTCGCCTGGCGGCGGCGAGCGAGGATGTACTGACGGGTGCACTCCGAACGGCGTGGAAACTGCGACTTGATAAGAACGCAAAGACAAGCCGAAAAAAACGTGTGGCGGAGCCCAGCGAACTAACAGATAAGAACAGCGGGAAGCGACGACCATGAGAGCAACAACAGCGCGAAACATTTATAGCAACAAAAAGGACTTGTCACCAGAACGACGTGAAGAACTACTAAAAGCACTGAAAACCCGTTTTGAGAAAAACATGAACCGCCATAAAGGTCTTGAATGGGCTAAAGTACAAGCAAAGCTGGAAGCCAATACTGAAAAACTGTGGTCACTCAATGAAATGGAAAGAACTGGCGGTGAACCGGACGTTGTTGGTCATGATAAAAAGACGGGCGAATACATTTTGTATGATTGTTCAGCGGAAAGTCCTAGAGGCCGCAGAAGTTTTTGTTACGACCGCGAAGCGCTGGAGTCAAGGAAAGAACATAAACCAGAAAATAACGCTGTTGATATGGCAGCTGCCATGGGCATTGAGCTTTTAACGGAAGAACAATATCGAGAGTTGCAGAAACTTGGAAATTTCGATACGAAAACGTCGAGTTGGGTGAAAACACCTTCCGATATCAGAAAACTCGGCGGCGCCCTGTTTTGTGATCGCCGCTACGACACTGTTTTCGTGTACCACAACGGCGCGGAATCTTACTATGCCGCTAGGGCGTTCCGCGGCTCGCTAAGGGTCTAAATTTTGCATGCCGGCACACCAAACAGTCGATGCCAATCAAGGATGGCTTCCGCTCGCCGTCCAGAGAGCTCCCGGTTGCAAAAAGTGCATGAAAATGAAAACATCCGGTTGAGGCATGACTCGCGGAGTCTTAGCACGCGAAGAGTCTGCCGCGCCAGCGGCTTAGTCCTGGTCGGCAAACCGGAAATTGGAATCCAAACGATAACTTTAGGGTAGCCCGTCATCCATCCGGAAACGTACTACCGGCGGATATGAAATCATTCGATTGTGCTCACGAGGGCGCTCAGTAAGGCTACAGGGTGTACAGAGAAAGCAAAGCGCATTCCCAATGTGACCTAACTACGCGGGCGGATTCAGTAACACTGGGCCCGCGGTATTGGCGCTCATGATGCCGACGGACAAACCTCGAATGCCGTGTGGAAAAGACCATAGCCGACCCGGATGGTCGTCTTGCCCGGACCGCGCGTTGGCGTCTCCTACTCTCCGGATCGGCAGAACGGCCGGCTCGCAAAGATCTCCGGCGGACGGAGATGACAAAGATCTGCCCCAACAGCCCGACGTAGCAACTCCGACCTTCGGCTACTATGCCGCCTCGGCTCCCACGCTGCAATGTGCGCCTTCGGAATCGACGAACTGCGCCAGCACCCCGCCGAAATCCTGCTTCTTTGGCGGCATGCTGAAGAGCATGCCTTTCGCGCTCATGTCCCGGTAGAAGGCCTCGACATCGGCAACAGTGAACCCCAATTCGACTTTTCCAGCCGGGTTCTTTTCGGAAGCCGGGTGCAGCGCGAGAGTGGTTTCGCCCGTCACGAACTCACTCCAGCCCGGCGATTCGAACTTAAGTTGGAGACCGAGCATATCACGGTAGAATTTCACGGCTTTACCCATGTCAGCCACGAACTTGATCACGTATCTAAAGTGTGTTCCTTCCATTTTGCGCCCTCCACTGAACCGCTGAGTGCCGATTATCTCAGTAGATGACGATTCACCGCTACCTCGATGCCATGAGTTGCTACTGGACTTCAGGTGCCACATCCACGAGATCGCGACTGCCTGCTTCCGTCGCTTCCGTTCGCTCCCAGGGAGTTCCGGATTTCGCCAATGAAACCGGACATGCAATGCGCCCCGTTTGCGGCGAACTCATGGCACGCTTGCTACTACGAGCGGCGAGCTTCGGCCGTCCTTATCATCAGTGAGGCAACTCAGGTGTCGCAGAGTTCAATTCCGCCGCGCAAGCAGTCGTCTTGGCGCTTCCGTCCTTCAATCGGCCATGAAGTATCTGACGACCCTAGATTCACCGGAGGCCATCTTGTCACCGTGTCACGACAAGAACTGGAGAATGGGCTTGCGCAACCTGGCATCAAACTAAACTCTCCCACGGACGAGGAGCACTTTCAGAGCGGGTGACGGGCTAACCGGAAACTGAGCAGCAGCGTCGCTCTTTAGCCCCCTCCAGCGTTAGTCCCATATAGACGCGGCTCTTCTAGCTGCTTTTGAACACGCACGCGGGGACTCTAAGACGCCGCGGCATCGCCGACGAGGGCTCGAAGCGCCTTGGGCTGAGGACGCAGCAGCAGTAGAATGCGACGACGTGCGTGATCATAAGCACGGGCACGTAGATGATCGGGATCGCATACGTGGCGCCCAACAGCGTCGTACGCATTTCTCTGGGAAGAGGGTGGACCGATGCTCGATTTGGATACTCTCGTCACCAATCCCACCGATCTTTACTTGACCGGGGCTAATTTCATTACGGACCGCGGGTGGATCGTGGCTAACGGGCTTCATCCTAGCGGGGAAGCACGCGCCGCTATCCTGATCCCCGAGGACGATGCGAGCGAATTAACGCTTGAAACGAATCCTACGAACGGAGGACCAGCTCTAAGGCCTCTTCCCCCTACGCGCGAAATGCTACGTTCTTTGAACGGCCAATCGCCGCGACTTGGGTGGCCCCCACGGTCTCTTACCGAGCAATGGATGCAGATTCACGGGTACCCACAATTGCCCAGGCGAGCTGTGCCATGATGACAGAGATTCGATCGCCATCGTCTGAAATCTGTAGTGGGAACCGCAGCCGCCAAAAGTAGCTACCACCTGCTATGAAGGCAGGTGGTCAGATGACGACAGTGCAAGTAATTGAAAAGATGGGTGGACGTGAGGGGATTCGAACCCCTGCCCCTCCTGCTTGCAAAGCAGGTGCTCGCTTGATCCAATCCAACAGCCCCACGGGCTTTGGGTCGAGTACGCGGCAGCATATCGTTTCCGAATTTTTTGGCCTACAGATGGCCTACGAATCGTCCACTCTGTAGGTTTTGCCGGTTTCTTGGTGTGGCTTTTCTGTATCAATATCGGTGGTCGCCAGGTGCCAGGCCCCAAATACCCGTAAGCTTCTGGGAGCCCTCTCTGGATTCGGCGTCATGACATTTTTTCTCACTGTTCAAATAGCCAGAGATGCAGAAATGCCCATAGCAGCGGGCCGACGGAGCAGAAGGCGGATAAGCATCCGACAAGCACTTGGGAGCCAGAGAGATTGATTCTGTTAGGTGGCATCGAAGAGACGGGGTTGGCTTCGACCAGTTTCAGTTTCGATCGCAGTCGTGTGGTCTCCAGAACCGTGCGGGAGAATTGAATTTGGCCATTCCTTTTTTCGATTTCACCAGTGCGAATCATCACCTACTCCTTAACTGCTCTAGAAGCAGTTATTTGTTCTCACCTTGCTCGCTACCTGGGCCGGCATGGCGCGAAGCGTGTAGCCAAAGCCGTGCTCCTCAGTTCCGTACCGCCGCTCATGCTCAAGACAGACAAGAATCCTAGCGGCCTGCCCCCGTCGGCACTTGACGTTGCCGTCCCAGGTCTGATCCGACGTAATCCTTGCCTTCTTCTTCCTCCTAAATTTGTGCTTCTTGGCTCGAGCTGACTACTAACTAAAAACTTTTACGCTGCGCGCTGAACCTTCGCAGATACGATTCGTTTCAGGATCCGAGATTTCTTTAGGGCGGCCTTAGCGTGGAATACGCGCCCTTTCGTGGCTGCTACCGAGATACCCAACTTTCGAGAAGTCTCCGTCAGGGAACGCTCCTGGAGATGGCAGATTTCGATTGCTGCGCGGATTCGCGGGCGGAGCGCATAGAGCGCCTCTCGCAGAATCATCGCTTGCTCACGCTCAGAATAGATGTCTTCAGGATTCAACGAGTGATCAGGCAGTTCAATTAACTGTGGCTCTTCGCGAAAATCCGCCGTGCTGTTAATTGACGACTCGCGATGCTTCCGTTTTTGGCGGATCTTCATGAGCGCGGCATTGATGGCAATACGCGTAAGCCACGTTGAGAACTGGGATCTGCCATCGAAATCCCTGATGTGAATCATCGCCCTCAGGAAGCACTCCTGAAGTGCATCCTCGGCGTCTTCGTAGTTCCGCGTGATGCGAAGTGTGACGCGCAGAATCTTTTTCGAGTGGCGCTTACACATTTCACCGTAAGCTGCCTGATCACCTTCTCGCGCCGCTGCGAGAAGATGCCCCTCCGGAACAGTCTCGAGATTGCCGCTCGAAATGCAGTTAATGCGCGCTGGCTTTTGTGAGATGGCTAGCAATTTCTGTTCTCCTTCTGGATCGCCCGAGATCTCTTACAAGATTGGCTTGACGAGGACACATTCGCAGAATGGAAAAAGAGAAACATCACGGGATGGCATGGTTTTTTCCTACACCACAAGGGTGGGTTTGCTCTACCACTATTGGTGGGTCTACAGGCCGCAACCCCGTGTAGCGAGCGGTGCCGAGATTAGGACCGCCACTTCATTGCCATTACTCTTCGTTTTTATGCTGCGTAACCGACGGAATCACGATTTCTTTCCAACCGAAGATTTGGGCATCTACGGAAAAAGCGCCGGGGCCAATTAGAGCAATAGCGACAAGCATCGCAATCAGTCGAAAAGCGACGAAATGTGAGGTCAGCAAACCCCACGGGAATGCCGTCCAGACGAGGGTGGCAGCGCACCCCAACGCTGCCAACGGGCTGACGATCGGCGTCAAAAACCCGATCAGGACGAAAACGCCGGTCAACGTCAGGAAAATGCTTACCGCTAAAACGCTCACGGTCGGACTCGAACGTGAAAAAAGACCCATGACGCCTTGGGCAGCGAGTGTACAACCAGCGGCTGCTCGTAAGACTAAGAGTCCAACGCCAGGAGCGCCGCTTGGAAACGCAGAGAATGAACTTTGCAGAGTGGATCTCCGTCACGCGCTAATGCGCGTAGTCACCAAAGATAGATGACAAAGCGGGGGTGACGATACCCCACATTCCGGTATCTTTCCCTAACGCTTTAGTGGTACTAAACCGAATTACTTTCTGAACTTACAGGTGGATAATTCCGCGACGAATTGCGATCGCCACGGCTTGCGTGCGGTCACTGGCTCCGAGTTTTCCCATGATGTTCTTGATGTGAACTTTAACGGTCTCTTCGGTAATAAATAGCTTTTCACCGATGTCCCGATTGCGGTTACCTTCGGCGATTTGGCTGAGAACCTCGATTTCGCGGCTTGTCAGGGGTTCATCACTTATGTGTTCCGCAAGCTGCGCCGCAAGTTGTGGCGGAACACGCTTTTTGCCTGCGTGAACCTGGCGAATCACTTCCACCAACTCCTTCGGAGGCATACTTTTTAACAAATAGGCACGAGCGCCAGCCTCCAAGGCACGCTGGATCTCGACGTCACCCTCAAACGTCGTCAACATGATTATGCGCGCCTCGGGAAATTCCCTCCGGATCGAAATCATTGTATCGATGCCGCTTTTGTCCGGAAGGCGTAGATCCATAAGGGTGACGTCTGGCTTGTGCTTGCGAAATTGGTCGATGGCATCCTTCGAGCTAGCAGCGTCGGCAATAACACACATGTCTTGTTGGCTGTTAATGACCGTTGCGATTCCCTCTCGCAACAGCGGATGATCGTCCACGCTCAGAATGCGGATACCGTTCGCTGCAATCATTGGAGTTGCTCACTCTCCGTTATCGCTTTAGCGTCGTTGCCCTTTTTCGCGTACAACCTGGAAAACCAAAATTTGCTGCCTTTG
Organism: Candidatus Acidiferrales bacterium; assembly: GCA_963735825.1. Classification (GTDB taxonomy): domain Bacteria; phylum Acidobacteriota; class Terriglobia; order Acidiferrales; family UBA7541; genus Acidiferrum. The sequence continues at coordinate 272,266 of CAVTMR010000003.1, read as the reverse complement.
GAAGGCGGCGAAGCGAACGCGATGCTACTCGGAACGGACAGTTCCATTTCGGTTCCGGCGGCAACTCGGCTTAGAACTCGCAACCGTGCGCCGATCCGTTCCGCTCGCTCGCGCATACCGGAGAGTCCCCAATGGCCTTCGCGGCCTCCACGCAAAACATCAGCGTCAATGCCGATACCGTTGTCGCGCACTATAACCCGGAAAAGATTCACAGTGTACTCAATTTCGACCACGATCTCAGTAGCTCGTGAATGACGGAAGGAGTTTGCTAAAGCTTCGCGACCGATATGATAGATGTCGTCACGAATAATGGGACGCAATTGGCGCGGAGCGCCTTCAACGATCATGCGAAACTCTGCATTGCTAGCGGGAGACAATTCCTGCTGCAATCTGGAAAACGCCTGTTCCAGATTCTGATCAGAAACATCGGATGAGCGCAATCCCCTGACAGCGTTGCGGCCTTCGTCGATGACCCGCGTCATTAGCTGAAGGGTGCGTTGGACGAGCGGTTTCGCTTCCGAATTTTCAGGCAAACGATCATCCGCAACGTGCAGTTGCATGGAGGCGCTGAGAAAGCCCTGCAACAGGGTATCGTGCAGTTCCTGTGCGATTCGCGTACGCTCCGCGAGCCGCTCTTCAAACCGCATATTCATCCGTGCGGCAACTGTTTTGATGCGCAAGCGGTAAATCAGGAACACGGCTAGCGCCACGAGCATCCCAGCTGCAATTCGAAACCACCAGGTTTGCCAATACTGCGGCGTGATCTCCACAGGCAAATCGAGTTCGGAGCTATTCCAAACCCCTTCACTGTTGCTGGCTATTAGCCGGAACCGGTAATGGCCGGAGTTTAGGTTGTTGTACGTGACTTCGCGCGTGGTAACGGGATTGCTCCATGTTTCGTCAACGTCTTCGAGTTTGTATTTGTATTGCACGCGCTCCGGTATCGCAAGGCTGAGCGCCGTATAGTTAAAGATGATTCTTCGATGCCGCCCCCTGAGGCGCAGAGAGTCACCCATGCTCACCGGATTACCATCTACGCTAACCATATCGATGTGGACGAGCGCCGGAGGAGCGCCGGAACCGGCACGCGCAGGGTCAACGACAGAAATCCCTCGATTCATCGAGAACCAGATCTTTCCGTTGTGATCGGCGAACACCGATTGAAAGCGTTTCACACCTTCTACGCCGATTAATCCGTCTTCCAAACCATATTCGCGGACGTCCGATTCCTTCAACGAACCGTCGAGAATTTTGTCACCCTCGAGTCGCAATACGTGATTGGACGTGGAGATCCACAGCCGTCCCGTTCCATCTTCGGCGATTCCCAAAATCTGCTCGCCCAAATATGCGGCTAATCCAGAGACATTTTGCACTTTTCCGGAGTGTATGTACGCGAGGCCCGCGGACGTACCAATCCAAAGAACATCCGACGAACCAAACAGGAGGCAATTCACGTTGTCGGAAGGCAAACCCTCACCTTTTCGCAACGCGCTCCATCGGCCTTGACTGAGAGAGTCGATCCCGCTCGGGGTTGCGAACCACATCGTGCCATTGGAATCTTCGGCGATAGCCGCTATGGTATTCGAGGACATGCCGTCCGCCGTCGTGTACGACGTGAAATGGCCATTCTTCAATGCGCTCACACCTCCGCTCAGCGTGCCTGCCCAGACCGTTCCGTTGCGGCTCTGATACACCGCGTAAACGCCGTTTTGCGCTAAGCCGTCGGCGTGCGTATAGTTTTTTGCCGTCGCTGCTCCCCGGCTGAATGTCAGATGGGTCAGGCCTCCTCTCTGCCTACCGAGCCACAACTCGTCATTCGTTCCCGTAATCGAGTAGACGACATCCTGCGCGAGACCCGCGCTAACTACGTCGCCATTTTTTCCGCCGGCCAACCATTGCAAGCCACCTTGGTATGAAGCAAACCAAACGCGTTCGTGCTCATCCACATAAATCGGTCCCCCGCTTTCTGTCTTCAGGCCGCCCACAGAGTAGGTGACGAAGGCACTGTCACGAAGCCGATCAATCCCTCGAGGGCTTCCGATCCACACATTTCCCTCGCGATCCTCGAAAAGCGCCGTGACCGCACCGTTTGCGTGCGGGTTCTGAGTATCAAGCAGAACTCCGTCAGCGTTTACGCGAATCAGTCCGTTGGGTGTGCCGATCCAGATATTCAAATCGCGGTCACGAATCATGGCGCGCACGGGTAAGCGAGCCAGCGCAGGAGGAACTCCCTGAGTGGTGATTTCGGTTCCATTCCATCGCAGCACGCCGCGATCCGTGCCGACCCATAGTTCGCGATTGGAGAGTACTAATAAGCAGTTGATCGGTGCCGCCGAAGACATCTTCCCAGCCGAATAGACCTTTCCATCGCTCATGTAGAAAAGGCCTTTATCGCGCGTGCCGAGCCAGAGCTTTCCGTCCGAACTTTGTGCCATGGAAATAACCGCGGAGTTTGGTTCTGCAACGCGATGAGGCGTTACGCCAGTGGCCCAACTGAGCCGTGTAGAAAGCTCGTCAGCGCCTGGCACGGACGAGAAGTTTGCAGCAACTGCAGCGGGATCCACGATTTCGAACTTTTCGTCATGGTAAGTAAGAGCTCCCAGAGCCAGCGAGGAAAGCAGAATCCTGCCGTCCGGTCGCTTCGTGATCGCAGTGATGCCAAACTCGGCTTCCTCTCGCCCAAACTCAAATTTTCCGAGGTGATAACGCAAAATCTTGGTGCTCTCCAACAGAATCCACAGATCGCCCTGCGAATCGGCAACCAGTTGCTGGACCGCACCGATGGGAAAAGCTGTTGGAGTTGCCTGCGGGAATGTACGAAAGTTTAATCCGTCGAAGCGAATCAGCCCCCGTTCCGTTCCGATCCAGAGGTAGCCGTCCGCAGTTTGTGCAACGGCAGTAACAGAGCCGCCGGTTAGGCCCTTTTCGCTGCCCCAGTGCTCCCTCAGATATTGTGAAAGCTCACGATGGGGGTCGATCGCGTGGGCCGTGAATGCGCAATATGCTGCAACAAAGCCCATCAACATGATCCTGAGAAGGCCATGTCGCTTACAATTCGCATCAGGGGAAGTATTCGAATTTCTCAACTATAACCTCATTTTCTTTTTTCAGCGGGCTTTTCTCGTTGGCAATCACGTAAAACAAGAGTTGAAAAGTCTCCTGGCCAGGCGTGGGTACCCCCGACGTGAAGACGTGCTCGAAAACAACGGGGGCTCCGAGTTTAATCGACGAGCCGCGAACGGTTTTGAAACTGGCTCGACCCGATTCCCAATGCAGTGAATGCGTCAAAGTGCCTGACGGAGCTACGAATGGAGCCACATTGCCGGGCACGAAAAACGGCTGAATGCCGTACTGAGCATTGTTCTTCCTTTCGGCATCGCCCCACTTGCTGATCTCCATATCCATCTCGCGATAATGCTGATCGCCGCCCCAATCGTCAAATGTGGTTGTGCTGAAAACGGCGGCGGGCTCCAGTTGGGAAATGTCTCCGACCACAACATTGTAGGTTCCGTACCCTAAACTTCGCGTCATAACCACTTCCGCGCAGGACCACTTCCCTTCTTTCTTTTGGATACGAAGATGGAGGGCGCCATTTGTGTCGGTCCACGCATTACTTCCATCGTACAAATTGTTCATCCCACCGCGATCGCTGGCAATGGTGCGCACTTTCCAGTCGTACCCACTGAAGTGAACAGTTTCTACTGGCGCAAGTTCAGGAGTGCCAATGCCCTTCTCGATCTTAACGGCAACGATTGAACCGCCGCTTGTAGGCGCAATATCCATCGTGGGAGGCGGATGATATGTCGGTTCAACCAGCATTGCTGCATACTCGAATCCGAGATGAGTTTCTGTGCTCCACGTAGAGTCTGCTTGAATGGGAATAAATGGTTTGTCGGGCCACGGCTGCACCCACCACGGTCCGCTCCTTGCATAGACGACGATCCGTTGCCCCGGATGTGCACCGGTGACACGACCCGAGATTGTGTCAACCCGTTCTCTGCCGCCTTGGGCCGCCGGCGGAATCTTGCTCAATTCGATGGTGGGGCTTTGCGGGGGCTTCGTCGACCTGCAAGCTGGCAAAATGCAAGCGAAGAGCACTGGAAAAAGAAGTCTACCAGCGAGGATGTTCTGAATTCTTACATGTCCCGGACAAGTCAGTCGGGGTTTTCTGCTAGGGGCGACGTTTTGCATTGGCCCTTTTGCGTTAATCACTCGACCTCCTTGCCGTTGAGCGACGGCCAAGAAAAGCGTTCGGCGATTCAAAGAGCAATGTAGGGCGATAATTCTATCTTGTTTCTCCACAAATAGCAGCCGCTCACAACGTCCCAAATTAACAAGCAGATCTCTCATCGCGGTTTAGCAGGCGGAGCCCTGGCCACATTGCGGATTCTCGACGAGGAGGAACAGCAACAACAAAAACGGACAGCCTCGACTGAGAAGTCCTTGAAACTTTTCACTAATCTCTATATCCGTACGGATGCGAGCGCGCTGTTGAGCAAGGCACTTGGCGGAGGCTGGAGCGTCACAGAATTACCGAAAGAAGCGGGTCAGCGTTAGCAAACCGAAAAAAGCAGCAAACCATGGACTACCGACAACTGGGATATTCAGGGCTTAAAGTGTCAGAGCTGAGCTTCGGCACCGGCACTTTTGCAGCCGGCTTCCTTCGCAAATTCGCGAGGGAGGAACTCGCAGTTGTTAGCACAGCGGTACAATCTCCGGACTCGGACCCGCTGGCTGCCGAAGTTATGAAGGAAATCGGAGTTGATATATTCGGGCAAGACTCTAGAGGCGTGAAGGAGTCGCTTAAAGACCACTTTGCGTGTGTCATCACGGTCTCTGATGATTCGAGAGAGAGGTCCCCAGTGTGGCCCTTCACCCACAATCTTCGTCACTGGAGCATTCCAGATCCGGAGCGTGTCAAGGGGTCATCAGAACAGAAGCGAGAGGCTTTTCGGCGTGCTCGTGATGAGATCAGCTGGAAGGTCGGAGAATTCTTAGCACAATTGCACGGGCATAGGTGGTCGGCAAACGGTGCAACTGGATAGTGTCTCCTTGCTCCTCGCGAATCGGCCGCAGATGAGCCCAACACAGGGCTGACCAAATAAGGGTAAGAGTCTGCAATGAATTTTCGAGAGCCTGGCAGCGAACCAGTCATATTGAGAACCCTAAGTTGCCTAATTCTATTCCCCGTGGAGGTACTCGATGTGCATAGGCTTGTTTCTCGGCTGCTTCTGCTTAGCGCGAGCGGTTGTGCCGTTAGTGCGTTTTCAGCAACCCTTGCCGATACTGCCGACGCCAGGCGAACACTTGATTCGCGTTCGCCCATGCGCCCGAGCCACGCGTGCCACCGATGCCCACGCTCCAACGTCTCTTCAACGACTCGTCGCGTCTCCTCCACCGAATGCCGCCGACGCTACCCCTCGAAGTGTCCACTTATCCCCCACGTGGACACAACCGTAAGAGTACCCGCGCGCGCGTTATACCCTGTCCTTGGCGAATTGATATTGTGGCAAGTTTTGAGCGCAATGTAACAATGCTACATTGGTGAAAACCGCTGAATGGGATTTTCGGTAGCCGCAGTGTGTCTTGGGGCGGAGCCTGGCTTTTATGCCAACCGTAATGCGCAATGCCGTCTGTGCTACCCCTTCAGGGGTGAGGCTTGTCTCTTGGGTTTGCCTTAGGTATGACAACCGTGCGACCTATCATCGTATTGTGTGAAAATAAGTCGAGGCTTAAGTAACAACAATGTCCCCATCTCGGCGAAACATTCTGTGCCTGACCGTTCTTACGATTTTCGCTACGTCGTTCTTCCGGCTCCCCGCACCAGCGCAAACCCCAGAGCAAAGCGTCATCCACGTAAACGTGAACCTGGTCCTGCTTGACGCCACGGTGAAAACCAAAGCCGGTCAAATCCTGGGCGATCTGAAGCAAGACTCCTTCGAACTCCGCGAAGATGGCGTCCCCCAGAAGATCGAAATCTTCAGCCGCGACGAACTGCCGCTCAACGTTGCTCTGGTTTTGGATTTGAGTGATTCCATTGGTCCATTCCTCGGACCGTTGCGCCAAGCCGCCATGACCGCGCTTGCGGATCTCAAACCCGAAGATCAGGTTGCACTGTTTACGTTTGCCACCGAGGCCGAGATGAAAGTCCCTTTCACAACCGACAAGACCGAAATTGCTCAGCAAATCAGCGCCTTCCACGTCGGCGGCGCCACCAATATCAATGACGGCATCTTTGTCGCCGCCAAATATCTGCTCAACACTCCTCCCAAAGGCCGCCGCATAATCATTCTCATCAGCGATGACGTTGGCACGGACGCCGGCGGACAGGGTACGCACGACATCATCACCGAATGCATCGCTTCAGATGCGGTCTTATACAACTTGAAAATACCCGGATACAATCCGCCCGGAACGCTATTCGCCGCCAGCATGGTTCCCGGGCTCGTGAACATTCGCAAAGTGATGGATCAGACGGGCGGTGAAATCTTCGACGTGCAGGACGTGGCGCATTTAGATGCCGCATTTGGCGCTCTGATCCAGCGCATCAAGACGCGCTACACCTTGGGTTATTACACCAAGGCCACCGCAGCCGAAGGCAAGCCGCACAAATTGGATGTGCGTCTGGCGCCATCATTCGGCAAAAAGGGCCACGATTACGTCATCCTGTCAAAAAGTGGCTATTACGTTCATTAAGAAAGCCTCCCGTGATGGTAATGGGGACCCCGCTGACAAAAGGCGGGCCCGTCGCCAGCGTTCTAGCGATGGCCAACAAACCGGGGAAAATCTCGGCCTGGTGCTCCAGATCATCGACAATAAGTCGCCAACACGCTGCGTGCCCGCGGGCCAGAAATGACCCAGGGCGTAACCTCCGCTAAAGCCCGCGACTAAAACCTGAAAACCGGAAAGGCGAGGACGAGTCCATCTCCCCATACAAAACTCGTCTTCGCTCTATCTTTTCAAGGGGTTGCGTGTCGAAAAAAAATGATAGCACGGGCGTTTGTAGCGTGGCACTCCAAGTTAGTAGGCTGGTGAATCGTTCTTGTGCTTTTCCTCACGGGAACCGTGCTCTCGGTAATTGCCGTTCTAGAGAAGGCCAAAAAGCAGAATGCCTAGTAGCTTCCGACCCGATTGGCCTGTGAGCCCTCCACTGAGCCACGCTCGTTACCCAGCTAGCGCCAGCCGATTCCACTCCAGCCGACATCCAGTCGATTCCACGTTGACACCGACAAGTGCTACCCTTATCTTTCGGCGCAGCTTAAATTTGCAGGCGTAATCCCCTTTAAGAGGACGCATTAGTGAGACGGAGAGTCCATCTTCGCGAACCAGTCGGCGTGGCGCTCGAGACCTTGCGCGCGCACAAAATGCGATCTTTCCTCACCCTGCTTGGCATCATCCTTTCTGTCTCCACTCTCATCGTCGTTATCGCCCTGATTGCCGGCGTGAATCGCTACATCTCCGAACGCGTCGCCAATCTCGGCTCAAACGTGTACCTGCTCACGCGTTTCCCCATCATCACCGACGTCGACGAATTCGTGAAGGCCAATCGCCGCAATAAAAAAGTTACCTGGGAAGATTACGAATCCCTGCGCGAAAATCTGAAGCTGCCCTTGCGGCTCGGCGTTGAGCAGCGCATCTCCGGCAAAGTCCGCGCCGGCTCGCAGAGCGTTGACGACTCCAACATCCGCGGCGTCACCGCCAACATGGGCGACATCGATATCGTCGAGCCCGCCAGCGGCCGCTACATCACGGAAGGCGATGACGAGAGCCGCGCCCTGGTCACCATGATCGGCAGCGAACTGGCCACAAAACTCTTTCCAAACGTCGATCCCATCGGCCGCGAGATTCTTATCGATGGCCGCCCATTCGAAGTCGTCGGAATCGCCAAGCCCATCGGCTCGGTTCTTGGCCAGTCGCAGGACAATTTCGCCTACATTCCCATTCAAACGTACTTCAAAATCTATGGCTCCTACGACGGCATCTGGATCAACATACAAGCCCGCGGTGCCGAATGGATGGAACGCACCCAGGACGAAACGCGTGCCCTCATGCGCGCCCGCCGCCACTTGCCTCCCAATGAGAAAGACAACTTCGGCATCTTCGATTCCGCCACCCTCATGGATCTCTGGAAAAATCTTACCGGAGTGATCGCCACAGCCATGGTGGGCGTAGTTTCTGTTTTTCTGGTGATCGGTGGCGTGGTGATCATGAACGTGATGCTCGCAGCCGTCACGGAACGCACGCGCGAAATCGGCATCCGCAAGGCCTTGGGCGCGCGAAGCCGCGACATACTGTTGCAATTTATGGTCGAAGCAGCCGTCATGGCCGCAGTCGGTGGCGCCATCGGCGTTGCCCTCGCCTATCTCATTTCCGGCTTAACCACCGCGACGACTTCCGTTCCGATGTCTGTGCCGCTTCCCGCGGTCCTCATCGCCGAAGTGATTTCCGCCGCCGTTGGCGTATTTTTTGGCGTCTATCCCGCAAAGAAAGCCGCGGGCTTGCAACCGATCGAAGCGCTGCGCCAGGAACTTTAGGAGTCTGCGTGAGAACTACGGCGGAGACAGGCGTTCTTGGGTTTTGTAGGGACCGCCTTCTGAGGCGGTCCGCCACCACAAATGCTTGCCTTTGCCGTCGTGGGATAGACACTCTTGTCTGTATTCTCCCTTTCATCTTAGGGGGTCCGAGCTTTAGCTCCGACATAAAGTACCTGGCTGTCATTTGGGCTTCAGCCCCTCAGGAAATGGTTTTGGCATTTTTCGCGGCCTGTTCACTCATGCGACCTCGAGTGGGCATGATTTCAGGCAAGCTGTAATTGGGAGGGTACGACTTTAGTCGTGCCGTAAACCGTGCCAAAATCGACGCGGCTTTAGCCGCTAAGGGTCGTGGCACAAACTGCGTCGCGTTGGGAGTCATCGAGGATGGGCATGCATATCAGCGAAAACGCGCAAATGGCACTCACCACATTGCGTGAGAACAAAATGCGCTCGTTTCTCACCGTGCTCGGTGTGGTCATCGGCATTACGGCGTTGCTCTCTGTCGTTTCGATTCTCGTCGGCGTCTATGGCAACGTGAACGACTACCTCTCCGACTACGGCCCCGAAACATTGTTCATCTTCCGCTTCGATCCCGGCATTCACACCGGCCGGCTCACGCCCGAAGAGCGCGACCGCAAACCTCTCAGTTTTGAAGACGCCGAAGCCATCGAGCAGTTCTGTCCCGCGGTGCGCGCCGTCACCGCCAGCCTCTATCCGCGCTTTGTTGAGGAGGGGCCGCAGAATGGCCCCGTTACCGCGCGTTATCAGACCAAGGAAGTTTCCGGCATCGACTACAACGGCACGCTCCCAACCACCGAGGAAGTTTTTAATTCCCGTCCACAGAAAGGACGCTTTTTCAGCGACGCCGAAAACCTGCATCGCGCCGATGTCGCTCTAATTGGCTCGGATATCGCCAAGACTTTGTATCCCGATATGGATCCGCTGGGAAAGCCCATCATGATCAATGGCGTATCCTACGAGGTAATCGGCGTCCTCGAACCGCGCAAGGGCGGCTTCGTCAAAGACCAGTCCGCCGACAAAGCGGTCATGGTGCCGTACCGTTCCTATCACAAGCACAATCCGCAAGACGACGAAAACTTCATCGGCGCTGTCGCGTATCCCGGCAGAATGTCCGAAGCAGAAGATCAGATTCGCGCCCTGTTGCGCCGCCGCAGAAACGTGTCCTACAACAAGCCTGACAATTTTGGCATCTCCAGCGCGCAGCAAATCGCCAATGAGTTTCGTCAGATCACTTCGTCCGTCGCGTTGCTGATTTCGGTCATCAGTTCCATTGGCCTTCTCGTCGGCGGCGTCGGCGTCATGAACATCATGCTGATGTCCGTCACCCAGCGCACTCGCGAAATCGGCGTGCGTAAAGCTATCGGTGCGCGCCGCCGCGATGTCATCTGGCAATTCCTCACCGAAGCGATTGTCCTGACAGGCTCAGGAGGCATCATCGGAGTCCTGCTCGGCAGCGCCATCAGTCTCCTGATTCACGTTCTCGTGCCTAGCCTGCCCTCCTCCATTCCCCTCTGGTCCATTATTCTCGCCGTCGCGGTCTCCATGAGCGTCGGCCTGTTCTTCGGTATGTATCCTGCCATCAAAGCAGCCCGGCTCGATCCCGTCGAAGCCCTGCGCTACGAATAGCAACCTGCGCAGTGGACTTGCGCGTTTCCGCTGCTTCTCATACAAGCACGCTCCCGGGCTTCTTCATTGCAGGTGAACGTCGCGGCCCGCTTGTGGCAGAGATGCACGTCTCTTCCACAATGATGATCCATCAGCACAACTCTCAATCAGTCTAGAATCGCGCGTGATATCTTGCCGAGCTTGTAGGCTCAGCAGAATTGACGACCACAACTCCCCTTATCCCCGGAACGAATGACTGGGAACGAGTGGCGGCTCAGACCGAGCCGTTTTCGCTAGTGGATGCTGCGCTCTTAGGCGTGAGACTCATCGCCTCGTTTCTGATGACGCCCTGCAAGTCAAAAAGATGCCGGCCGCCATGGCAGAGTCCTGCGATGAATGCGGAGCATCATCCACATGCCGTCGCAGACCAACGAATCCGTGAAACTAACATACTTTGGGAACTGTCGCGCTCGCCGCTTTCGATACGGCAGGTTGTTGCGCCAGCACGCGAATGAACTCCGGTGTCGTGCCGCAACATCCGCCCAGAAACGTCGCGCCCGCCTCAACAAGCTCATGCGCCGAAGCTGCGAATTCCACCGCAGTCGTTTTGTACAGCGCCACGTTACCAACCATTTCCGGCAAACCTGCGTTGGGTTTAATCCAGACCGGCAGCGGCGTAGCGGCCGCCAGCCGTCCGCAAACCGGGATGAAATCGCGAATGCCGAGCCCGCAGTTGGCTCCGACCCCATGAACCCCGTCGCTCGTCAATGCCGTCGCGGCTTGTTCCGGCGTGGTGCCCATGATGGTCCGGTCGCGATTCTTCCCTGAGTCAAACACCAGCGAGACGATCACCGGCAGTCCCGTCTCCAGCGCCGCCTCGTCCGCAATGCGTGCTTCCGCAAGGTCTGTCATCGTCTCGATTAAGAGCGCGTCGGGACCTTCCGAAGCCAACGCCCGCGCCTGCCGCGAAAACGCGTCCCTCAATTGATCCGCATTCGCTTCTTTCGTCAACAGCATTTTCCCGCTTGGCCCAATCGACGCAAACACCATCGCCGAATCACCCGCAGCTTGCCGCGAAATTTTCACCCCGGCGCGATTGATGTCCACTTGCCCCTGCAGCCCATACGGCGCCAGGCTGACGCAGGTCGCGCGAAACGTGTTCGTCAGAATTACACGGCTCCCCGCTTGAACGTAGTTCTCCGCCACGCGCCGCACCCAGCTTCTGAAACTCAGTTCCCCACGCCCCATCCGTAAGCGTCGCAGTTCCCCGCAAACAATCCCCAAACCGCATTCCATTGTCCCCCGCGAAATCGAAGCTGCGAGTATATCGCGCCTCGATGGTCCTCCTCCGCGATACCTGTAGCTCACCCCTCAATGCACACCAAACTCCCCCAAAAATAATGTAACGTCAGGTCTTCCCGCGCAGTAATGCTAAATAGAGGGCGGCGCATGGACTTGCTGGAACGATTCGCGGCTGGCGATCTCGAGGCCTTCGAATCGCTCTTCCGCCAATACCAGGGCGAAGTCTATCGCTGGATCATGCGCATTGTCCGCAATTCTGCAACCGCGGAGGACTTAACCGTGGAAACTTTCTGGCGCATGTACCGGGCCCGTGCCCAGTTCGACCTGAGCAAGGGGACTTGTGGCCCTTGGCTTCGCCGCATCGCCACCAACGCCGCCCTCGACCACCTCCGCCGTTCGCGCCACGAGGTTCCTTTGCCCGACGATCTGCCCGCCACGGCCAAGCAGCCGCCCGCCGAGCAACTCGAGCTGCGCCGCGAAATTCTTGGTGCCGTAGACAAGCTCTCGCCTCCGCTTCGCGCGGTCATCTTGCTCGCTCTGGTGGAGGAAGAGCCCTACGCAAATATCGCCCAGGCTCTCGGCATCTCCGAAAACGCCGTTAGGGTCCGTCTGTTTCGCGGTGTACGTGTCTTAAGAAGATCGCTTTCGCAGGCAGGAGTCCACGCATGAATCAGCATGAAATTGACGACATCAAGAATCTCTTGAAGGATTCTCTGCGCCCCGTCGGTGGCCTCGAACTTCAGCGCGACCTCTGGCCCGCCATGCTTCGCCGCCTCGATCAGCCGGCCTTCCGCGTGCCCTGGCGGGATTGGACTCTTCTCGCCGCCGCCACTGCCCTACTTCTCTTTTTCCCGGGAATGATTCCCGCGTTGTTGTACCACCTGTAACGAAGGAGTCGCCATGAACAAGCATCCCTATTTGCGTGCCTATCTCGCCGGAATTGCTATTCCAACGGCGTTTCTCCTCGTCGCCACCACCGGCTACATCATCATTCGTTATGTTTACAATCTCCCCGTCCCCATCGAACGCGTCATCGTCTTCCCAATGGCTGCGGTTCCCAATGCCTGGGGCTTGTGGAATGTGCTCTACCGCGCGTTCCTCGCCTCTCGTCACGTTTCTCTTGGGCTGTTTGGTGGCGCGCTCCCGTTGTTGCTCGCCCCTTGCGGCTATCTCGTTGCCCGTCTGCTCGGCTTCGCCGTCCCCCCCCACGTTCTCTCCCTTGCTCCCTTCGCGCTACCCGTCGCCCTCATCATCTATTATCTCGTCTGGAAGCATTTCGTCGGCTTCCTCAACGCCGAACTCGGTGTCGCTTGAACTCAACAAGGATCGTTGTTGGCTAATCAGCGCGCCAGATGGCAACGATATCCAGTGTGGCGGTCGGCCGCGAGGCGGCATAGATGCTGACCGACGCGACTAGCACGAGGAACATAGCCAAGCCAACGGACGCGATTATGTCCACGGGCTTCGCTCCATCGATCAGCGTTTCCAGAAAACGCCTGGTCAATCGCGCTCCGGCCATTCCAGGGATCGCTCCAGCCGCGACCATCAGCAAGCCTTGCCGCAGTAGCATGTGAAATCCTGAAACGCCTCGCGCGTGAGTTGTAACAGGCCGGTATAGCTTCGAGGCCTAAGGTGTCTTCCGCATCCCCGGTACTCCAAATTCATGCCTGGTAACTTAGCCTTCAATCGCGATCGTGCTCCTCCCGTCCGCCCTTGGGCGATGACGACGGTGGAAACACCGTGAACTTTGGCGCCGGCATCGGCTTATCGCCCATCCGGTCTTCCCACAGAAACTTGTTCAGCACAACGCTGTCCACCGCGTCTGCGTGGCTGAAGTCCAGGTTCTTCCCTTCTTTCCATTCTTTCGTGTTGATCTCGTAGATCAAGCCGTTGTCACGATTGCGGTAGTCCGCGTCAAACGCCACCTGCGTGCCTGGTCCGTTGAATAGAGGCGCCATCACCGCCGCGCGCGAATCATTCGCATTCATCGGTGGCGCGCCTAGCAACGCTTCGATCGTGCGCACCATATTCACCGTGGTGTAGAAGTTGTGATTCACAACAACGGCAGTCACGCCTTTACTCGTTTGGGGAGCCGGCGCGTATTTGCTGATGAACAAGGCGATGCTGCGATGCGAGTCTACGTGATCGGGTCCGTCCTGCGCGTCGTCCTCCAGTATCAGGATCGCCGTATCGTCCCAATACCCGCTGTGCGATATCGCCTCCGCCACTCGCCCCACCGCCAGATCGTTGTCCGCCACGGACGCCGCAGGCCTCGGTTCGCCTTTCCTTCCGCCCGCGGTGTGGTCGTCGGGCAGCCGCAATAAAATGAACTGCGGCATTGTGTCCTTCCCTCCTTTACGGGAATCCACAAATCCATGGAACTCATTCAGAAATTCGTCCACCCGCAACTGGTCGGGATAGGAAACCTCAAAATCTGGAAATAGCGGATCGAAATGCCCGCGCAGCTCCAATTCTCCGGCGATGTTCTTTGCCGGAACTGGAATATCCCAGGGATAAGGGCTCGCGCTTCCGTGCGGCTCTCCCACGTTTTTCTCCAACGCCTCGCCCTTCTTGATCACTTGCCGCGGACACGCCACGCCTGCCACTTTCGGAGGTCCCGCCACAGGAGTCTTCGCGCCTTCCGCTTCGTTGCACCACCGCGTGACAATATATTCCCCATAATGCCGGTACGAAATTCCGTGCTTCGCAAAATTCTTCCACAGATAGCCGCCCGTAGGCTCCGCGGCATCCGGCAAACCATCTTCCACCCCTATGCCTGACAGCAGCTGTCCTTCCGAATCGTAAGTATGTTGGTGCCCGCGGTAGCTGATGGGCCAGGTCTTCTCCACGTAATCGGATACCGAAGCCGATGTCGACCACACGTGCCCGTCTCCGGAAACGTCGCCGCTGTCGTAGAAATTGTCCAGAACTCCGAACTGTCGCGCCAGCTTGTGCTCGTTGGGAGTGATTTCCTCGCCATACATTGTGATGGACGGATCGCCATTCGCTCCCGCAATGTCCCCGAAAACCTGGTCGTAAGTGCGATTTTCTTTGACGATGTAAATCACGTGACGAATTTTGTTCTCTCCGTGCGCAAACGGAATCTTGTCCGTATTTCCCTGTGCGGCATTGCTGGCAATCACCAGCTCCGTCCAGGCCGCCAGATTCGTCTTCAACTCTGCCAACGGTATCCGCGCCAACGACCCGTGCGCCATCGCCGGGTTATAGGGATATTCCGGTTGCCCGTCTTCTCCCGTCTTCATCGGTTTCTCATTCGGCCCGGTTCCGCGTCCCTTCGCGCTTCCGATCAGCAAATCCTTTGTCGTCGCCGCGACCACTGTGGGATACCACTCCGTGGGAATAAATCCAACCGCGCGCAATTGCGTCCCTGCAGCCGGATGGCTCAGGTCGAACACCCCGACGGAATCCGAAATCGCATTCGCCGAAAATAGCGTCTTCTCATCCTCGCTCAGCGCCAGATACTCCGGGTCACTGCCGCCATATTTCTGCCCGGGCAACTTCGTGGAAAGCGTGTACAGCACTTTGCCGCCGTTTGTATCGATCACATCGATCTCGTCGCGATTGGTCAACGCCACAAATAGCCGCGAATCGTCTCGACTCAGCAGCAACGCTGTCGGGTGAGAGCCTCCCTCTGGCGGAGCGGCAGGCTTGCGCAGAGGAATCATGCGCCGCACCTGCCCGCGCGCAAGGTCAAGTTCGGCCACCGTCGACGCATTCCAAAGCGAGACCCACCCTCGTTTCCCATCGCTGCTCATCACCGTCGTATACGGTAGCGAGCCCGGAATCCGCCTGAATGTGGACAGATCGAATCGCTGCACTATGCGCCCATCGGGGCTGTTCAGCAAAATTGCTTCATCGGAGTTGTTGCTGGCCACCAGGATGCGTTCTTCCCCGCCGCCGCCATGCCCACGCTCAGTCCCGCAGGATACGTGACATTCCTAAACTCTTCACGCCGCTCTTTTCCGGCCGGCACTTTTTCGCGCGGCGCCAACGCGATAAACCGTTCCGGCATGACATTACCGTCGCTAAACGCATACACCGCGATCCCATTTCCCGTGCTCCCTTTCTCCTTGCCCAGCGGATCCGTCAGCGACGCCATCGATGCGTACAGATGCTTTCCATCGCGGCTGAACGCCACCCCTTGAAAATACGTTTGCTTTGCGTCGCTGCCCAGCCGCTCGTCCGGAAAATCTCTCAGCGCATTCGTCTCCAGATTCAGCACAGAAATCGATTGCTTCTCTCCAGACGTATACGCCCCATAGCCGCTATGCAGAAGTACCGCGTATCGTCCATCCCGTGAAATCGCCGTCGCAGTAGGAAAGTTATTCGTCCGTTGCGGATTTCCTGGCACTTCCCCCAACAGTTTCGCGTTGGGCATCTGCGTCCACGCTGCAACAGGCGTCGTATCCTGGGCAAAAAGTGAGAGCGGTGAAGCAAAAAGAATCAGTAGGGGTAGTAGTTTGAATACTCGATCATGGCGGCCCATCGCCGCATTATAGGAGATTTCTGGTTTCGCGGATTTGAAAGTTCTTTGATCCGCCGATTTTCACTCACGTACCCGAGTAGCGCTGTTCCTTCCACGGATCGCCGTACGCGTGGTATCCATTGAGTTCCCAAAATCCCCGTTGGTCGTGGTCCAGCAACGTGAACCCGCGCACCCACTTCACGCTTTTCCATGCATACAGTTGCGGCACAACCAACCGCAAAGGACCGCCATGCTCCGCGGGCAGCGGTTCGCCATCGTGCTCGAACGCAAACAGCACATCAGGCCGCTCCAGATCCTTCAACGGCACATTTGCCGTATAGCCTTCCTGCGCTAGCACCAACACATATTCCGCGCCCGCGCGCACCTTCACCCGCTTCAACACTTCTGTGAACAGCACGCCCTTCCATCGATTGTCCAGCCGGCTCCATCGCGTCACGCAATGAAAATCCGAAGTCACTTCTACTTGCGGCAACCCGCGAAATTCCTGCCATGTCAACCGCAGCGGCTCTTCCACCATCCCATCGATCCTGAAATCCCATTTCGCCGCGTCGAATCGCGGCACGCTCCCGGCATGCAGCACAGGCCACTTAATCGTCAGTGACTGGCCCGGCGGCAGCCTCCCTTCCGCTCGCGCCTTCTTCTCTTTTTCCCGCCTTCCCCCGTCGTCGCCAAACAGAGCCATAGCGCCTTTTCTCCCTGCTCATTAGATCGGCGAGATCACAAAAAGTTTCCAAACGGCAGCGTATTCACGAGTCACGAACCACGGGGCACGAGTCACTTCTCCCTATGCTATCCTCTTCCCATGTCCGCTCAAACTCTCGACGGTCTGAAAATCCGCGACGAAATTTTTACGGAACTCAAACAAGACATCTCGCGCCTCCACACCCAAGGCATTCGCCCCGGCCTTGCCGCCGTTCTCGTCGGTGAGAATCCCGCGTCACACATCTACGTCAAAAGCAAAATCGCCGCTTGCGAACAACTCGGCATCGCTCATTGGCTTCACTCCCCTCCCGCCAACGTTTCCACCGACTACATACTTCAGCTCGTCGCCGACCTCAACAATGACGACATCGTCGACGGCATCCTCATCCAACTCCCACTTCCACCGCAGATCGATTCCAAGCGCGTCCTCGAAGCCGTCTCTCCTGAAAAAGACGTCGACGGCTTCCATCCCATGAATCTTGGCAAGCTTGTTACCAATCGTCCCGGACTCGTCGCTTGCACTCCCGCCGGCTGCATGGAAATTCTTCGCCGCTACCAAATCCCCATCGAAGGCACCAACGCCGTCGTGCTCGGCCGCAGCGACATCGTCGGAAAGCCCATGGCTCTTCTCCTGATGCATGCCAACGCTACCGTCACCATTTGCCATTCCAAAACACGCGATCTTCCCGAAATCGTTCGCCGCGCCAATATTCTGGTCGCCGCCATGGGCAAAGCCGGCTTTGTCCAGCCAGATTGGATCGGCTCCGGCACCGCCGTGATCGACGTCGGCACTAACAAGGTCACTGATCCCGCCGAAGCCGCGCGCCTGCTGAAAAATTCTCTCCCACGCCTGGAAAAATTCCGCCAGAAAGGTAGCGTTCTGATCGGCGATGTTCACCCCGACGCCATCCACACCGCAGGCTTTCTCACTCCGGTTCCCGGCGGCGTTGGCCCCATGACCATCACCATGCTCATGAGCAACACCGTAAAAGCCGCCCGCCTCCGCCGCACCAGATCTCTAGCCGGACAAGCCTCCTCCGCATGAGCCCCGGCGTTTTTCGGGAGGGCCTACGGGAGGGCACGACTTCAGTCGTGCCGCAAAGGCGTACGCTACAGTCGGCATTAGCCACTGAGGGTCGCTTTTTGCACCTCCCGCCGACCCTTGGGTCCGGTGCCCCTCGCGCCGCCCTTGCATGTGAGTTCTTCGCATTTTCTCCAGGTGGTCGCAGTTCCAGACTTTGTAGGGACCGCCTTGTGGGGCGGTCATCTCCTGGATCCGCCTTTTCTCTCGGTGGTCGGAGCTTCAGCTCCGAGATTAACGCCCGCAAGAAAATGGGGCTTCAGCCCCTGAGGAATCCTCTCGCTCCGGATTTTTTCTCTCCCCATGTTTAAACTCGGCGTAACCGGTGGCATCGCCAGCGGCAAGAGCGCCGTTGCCGCCATACTTCGCGAACTCGGCTTCCCGGTCCTCGACGCCGATTCCATCTCTCACCGTCTGATCGAGCCCGGCCAGCCTGCTCACGACGAAATCCTCCGCGAATTCGGGCCCGATCTCGCCGACACCTCCGGCCGCATCGACCGCCGCAAACTCGCCGCCATCGCCTTCGCCGATCCCGACAAACTCACTCGCCTGAACGCCATTCTCCATCCCCGCGTCGAACAAGCCATGCTCCTCCAGTTCGACGCTTGGCAATGTTCTGGCGTTCGCGACGCCGCCTTCGTCGAGGCTGCTCTTCTCATCGAAGCCGGCTTCACCAAATACCTCGATGGACTTGTCGTCGCCTTCTGCACCCCGGAACAACAACTCGAACGCCTCCTTGCCCGCGACATGAGCGAGGCCGAGGCCCGCCGCCGCATTGCCGCCCAGCTTCCCATCAACGAAAAACTCCGCCACGCCACCTACACCATCGACTGCTCCGGCTCCCTAGAATCCACTCGCTCCCAAGTCGTGTCCCTAGCCGCCAAACTCCGCAAGCAATCCTCTCCCTAGAACGTGTGGCGCAGAAGAGCACTACACTTCCGCCGGAAGTAGTCAATCTGCCTATGACGGTTCCACCGGCGCCTTCTTGGGCACATTTGTAACCGCCGGCGAACGCGGCCTCAACCTTCCTCGCGACCTGGTCTTTGGTCCTGATGGTAATCTCTATGTCGGCAGCTTTGGATCCGGCGACGTTTTCCGCTACAACGGCTCGACCGGCGCTTTCATCGATGACTTAATTCCGGTAGGTGCCGGTCACCTTGGCGGCCCCACGTTCCTTCTCTTCGGCGAAGGAAGCTCCACTGCGACGCCGGAGCCTTCCATCCTGGGCCTGCTCGCCTGTGGACTAGCGGCCCTAGCCGCATGGAAACGGAAAACCCTCCGCGCAAAGATCTACACTCCTGCTCCGCTGACCCGTTAGCACAAGGCGCGCATTCTGGGCACGGTTTTCAAAGCACGCTCCTTCATGCGAAGCGAACTTGAGATCCCCACACGTCGGTTTTACGTGTGGGGATCTTGACTTTCTTCTCTCTGCGGGTGCCCCAGGTTCCGTTTTTTGCTACCTGGGTCTGGGTCGCCGTTTCTTCTAACTCGACAACAGTCCATGCGCAGCACTCCGGGGCTCGCTTCGTCGAACAAAACAATCACCTAGTCCATGGCCGGTCCTTCTTCCGCAGCGCCAGGGCGCGAGCACTCGGTGCGCGGTGCGAAGATCCATCGAACGTCGTAGGGGCGCCACGCGCTACACCAGCGTTTCCTTCGAGAGTGCCAGTCTGGACCTTTCCTGCCGCAACGCAAGCCGCCCGCGTTCATAAGCTGTGGTCGTCCCTAGTACCATTGCTCTCTTCATTCCCGATGGTACGATTGCACCGTTGGGACCTCCCGGCCCGAAGGAATCGAAATGGCAGAAACGCAGCTCCTGCGCCGGAAGGAAATTCGTGTGCCTTTGAAGATGTTCGTCAACCTTAGTACTTCAGACAATCCTTCCTTCGAAATCGCTCCCACTGTCGACATTAGCTGTCATGGGGCCCGAGTCGTCACCGCGAGGAGTTGGCAGCCCAATGAACAGCTGTCGATCCGATCGATTCGTGGAAGTCTCAAATGTCTTGGCCGCGTTGCCCATTGTCAACCCTATACCGCCAACCGCTTCATGATTGGAATCGAGATCTATTCGATCGGTGACTGGGCAGCACGCGACATCACGAAATCTGCTTAATCGAAACCTTGCTTGTGTCAGGAGCCCGCGTAGGCTCACCCATCATTTTTCTGAGATGGGTCACGGGAACACCTCCTGTGACCCACACTTATATCCACGCCTTCAGGCAACCAACGCACGCGAAGCGTCCGCCGCCGGGCGGCTAGGTCCTAACGCGATTACCGGAATAGTCCAGTACGACGGCGTGTCGACCTAACGACTTGCCACACCTCTTGTTGACGCTTGCAACGCACGGGGCTACTCTTCGCTCATGAAAGCCGAAGTTCCAAAACTCGCCTGCGTGCTCGACTGCACTGTCAGGCGTTATTTCGTTTTTTGCTTATCATTTGGGCCCTTCACATTGAACGATTGACCGACGATCGGAGTAAAAGGGGCTCAACCGGAAAATAAGACGGCACGGGTTGAGAACAAGCCAAACCACTTGGGGGATCAAACATGTCAATCCGAAGATCGAAAACCAAAGTGTTGGTGGATGGTGGGGACCCTCAGGAAACCGTTCGAGTTAAAGGCCTTATCGGCTTCGTCGATGGCCAAACAACTAACCCCACTCTAATTGCGAGGAATCCAGAGGTCAGACAGTTGATTTCGTCCGGACACAAATTCAGCACAAAAGAAGAGTTGGATGAGTACAAGAAGATTGTGCAAGCGATTTCTCCACTGGTTGGCGATGCCGGCGTGTCCATTGAGGTTTTCGCGGATTTTGATACGACCGCCGAGCAGATGCTCGCCCAAGGCCGCGATATGTTTGCCTGGATTCCGAATGCGTATGTCAAGTATCCGTGCACCCATGAGGGGCTGCGGGCCGCTCAGATGTCAGTACGCGAGGGAATCCGCGTCAACATGACCCTGTGTTTTTCACAAGAGCAAGCCGCCGCCGTATATGCTTCGACGAAAGGATCGACGGACCCGGTGTACGTGTCCCCCTTCTTGGGCAGACTGGATGATCGCGGCGAAGACGGTATGGACCTGGTGAGAAATATCAAAAAGATGTACGAAGCCGGAGATGGCCACGTGCACGTTTTGGCGGCGAGCGTTCGTACTCTCAACCACTTGCTCGGTGCGTTTGCCTTGCAAGCTGAACTTGCGACGGCCCCATCTAAGGTGTGGGAGGAATGGGCGGCCGGGTCTTTTCCATTGCCAGAAAAGGATTTTGTGTACAAAGTGGCAGACAAGCTCGGCGACCAGCTGAGGCCGATTCCCTATAAGTCAGTGGATTTGAACCTGCCGTGGGAGTCTTTTGACATTCGCCATGAACTCACTACAAAGGGAGTTCAACAATTTGTCTCTGATTATAAAAGCACCCTAAAACAATCTGCCTGAGAGCGTCAACGTATGATGTCGAGCAAATACATGATCCTGGGAGGCGGGATGGTCGCAGGTTACGCGGCAAAGGAATCAGCCAGCCGCGGATTGGGATCGGGCGAATTGACGATTATCTCTGCCGAAGACACATTGCCCTACGAACGCCCGCCACTCTCCAAGGGCTTCCTCTCTGGAAAGGATACCGAAGACGGAATATTGATCAATAAGCTTGAATGGTACGAGAAGCAAGGTATCGATATTAAATTACGGACGACCATCGACAAAATTGACCTGAAGAAAAGGCGACTGTACGCCGATTCCGGAGAGGTCTTTGAGTTCGAGGCTTTGCTGATCGCGACGGGCGCGAGCGCCAGGAAGCTTGATTGTCCTGGAAACGACTTGCCCAACGTTTTCTACCTTCGATCGCTGGCAGACTCCCGGAAGATCCGCGAGAAGGCTGCAAGCTTCAAACAAGCCGTCGTGATCGGCGGTGGGTTCATCGGTATGGAGGTAGCCTCCGTGCTTTCGCAGAAGAACATCGACACCTCGCTGATCATTCGGGAAGACCGGGTATGGGGCCGCGTTTTCACTCGAGCGATGTCAGAATTTTTTGAACGCTACTATCTCTCGCGCGGTGTAAAGCTGCTCAAGAATGAAAGCGTGGCTTCTTTGCAAGGCGGTGATCGGATAGACGTATTACTCTTAAGCGGGCGCAAGATTTCGTGCGACATGGTGGTTGCTGGCGTGGGTGCTGCTCCGGTGACCGACCTGTTCGCAAAGAGTGGCCTTGCCATTGAGAACGGCATAGCCGTCAACGAGTATCTGGAAACGAACCAATCGCGCATTTCTGCCGCGGGCGACGTCGCGAACTACGTCGATAAAGTGTTTGGCAAGCGCCGAAGGGTGGAACACTGGGACAACGCCGTCTCTCAGGGGCAGCATTGGGCAAGTATGATTTTCGGGGAGCGACGGCCTTTCCTGCACGTCCCATATTTCTTCTCCGATATATTCGATTTGTCGTTCGAACTGTGGGGTGACTCTGAAGGAGCGACTCAAACGATTGCTCGTGGGGACCTGAACAGTTCAAGTTTCAGTATCTGGTGGTTAAAACGAGATTGCCTGATTGCTGCCTTCGTTATGAATCGCCCAGATGAAGAGCGTCAGTTCGCCCCTGAGTGGATTAAGTCCAAACAGATCCTGTCGGCGGATCGACTAAAAGATCAGCATCTCCCGATTGGGGAAGCCATCTAAAGCGGATTAGACGGTAAGGCTCAAGAGCCCTCGTCACAACTCACTGGCCACCTTCAGCTAACGCTTTTTGTTTCAACTTGATACGAGCAATTCTCCCGCAACTACTTCGTTTCCCCTACAGATGCAAAAACAGGGTTATGGGGGAGTATCAAGTGAGTTATTTTGATGTTTTATTTAATGTCGGCGCGCCGACATTTTCCGTCTTTGCGTTTCCCGTCTTCTATTTTCAATATTCCATTTTCTCAATCCCCCGTTTGCTCCTCTTCTCCTTTCCGCGTACATTGGAATTACCGTTTCCCGTAAACTTTTCGGAGAACGCATGAACCCTATTTACATTGCCGCCGCCATTTTTGCCCTGCTTCTGACTGGTCTCGTTGTCTGGGTCCTGGTCCAGAACACTCAGGACCAGAAGAAGAGCGAAGCCCTCGAATCGCAAATGAATGAGTTGCGTCGCGACCTCCTCGGCCTCTCCACCGCGCAAACCCAAAGCTCCACCAAAATGGAAACCATCGCGGGAACGGTCGCCGCCCGCCTCGAAGCCATGACCTCCGCTCTCAAGGACGGCGTGAAAGATTCCGCCGAGGTCACCTCGAAAATCACCTCCGAAGCGCAATCCGCAATGTCCACGGAGTTGAAAAATACCCGCGAGCAGATCGGCCAGATTCAGAAGCAGCTTGGCGAAGTCCAACAGGCCGGCGAGCAGATGCACAAAGCCGCGCAATCGCTCGAAAACATTCTCGGCGGCAGCAAGTCTCGCGGCAATTTCGGCGAAACCACGCTCGAACGCATGCTCGAGGATTCCCTTCCCTCCTCGCAATACTCCCAGCAATATCGCTTTCGCAGCGGAGAAGCCGCCGACGCTGTCATTCACCTTCGCGACAAGAAGATCATGGCCATCGATTCCAAGTTTCCGCTCGACGCCTATCTCCGCCTCACTCAGGAAGGCGAAGAAGCCCGCCGGTCCTTCGTCACCGCCGTGAAAGGGCACGCCGATTCCATTGCCAGGAAATATATCGTTCCCGACGAAAACACTCTCGATGTCGCGTTGATGTTTGTTCCGAGCGAGTCGGTCTACTACGAACTACTCAAGAGCACCGACGGCAAGGGCCTGGCTCTCGACGCTTACTGCCGCAGCCGCAACATCCTCGCCGTCTCGCCCAATACTCTCTACGCTCATCTATCCGTCATCGCCATGGGCCTGCGTGGCATGCAAATCGAGGAAAATGCCAAGCGCCTCTCCGACAACCTTTCTGGCATGCGCAGGCAACTCGACACTTTCAGCCAGTACTTTGAGAAAGTCGGCACGCACCTCAAGAACGCTCAGCAGTGCTACACCGAAGCCGATAAGCGTTTTGACAAGGCCTCCAATACTCTGGACAACATCCTTAGCAGTAGCGAATCCGTGCCGTCTCTGATCGATGACGCGCAGGGCTCGCTCCCCCTTCCGCCGCCGGCAGCCGCGAAAAAGTCCGCGTGATTTGAATTTGATTTCAGATTCGCGGCGCGCCCAGCGGCGCCAGCAAGCGGATAGAAATCACAAAACTTCCGCGCTTTTTTCCGACCAACTCGAACTTTGCCACATTCTCCGCGCCGCCCGTCGACGTCGCTCGCACTGTCGCTCCGCCCTGCAACTCCGCAACATCTTCCGCCAGGTTGCGCGCTTCCAGGTTGATCTTCGCAGTGCTCCCATGCACATGCACCGTTAGTGTTCGGTGTTCTCCAGGAGCCAGCGGCGCACTGTTCGCTTCCAGTTCCAGGTTCACAAACACCACCGTGAACAGCACCGACGTCTTCTGTCCGCAAATTACCTGCACTTGCTTTGGCCCCGGATCCATATCGATCGGCGGCAACACCACCAAATACGCCGGCGACGACGCCAGCACCAGCGCGGAAACTCCTGCGATGGTCACGCGATTCCCGTCCGCATCTCCGCAGAAACCGTGCCCCGCCAACTCGAACCGGTCGCTCACAGACGCCGCGCGCGGCGCCGCACCTACTTCCAACACATTCGCGGGCAACTCGTTCAGACTCAGAATCGTGCTGGACACCCGCGCGCTGCGTCCCTGGATCCAGCCGGAAATGGTTCCTATATTCAGGGGCGCCACAAACATCGCTCGCCCGGTTGCATTGGTCGTGAACTTGTCGCCGTTGGAAAACACTACGGTCACACCCGGCGTCAATCGTCCGTTCATGTCCAGGACCGCCAGCGTCGCGCGCTCCCCGGTAACAATTTTGCGTGGCAGCAACAAAATTCGCGCTCCCGAAGCTGCCGGCGCTGGAGGAGCTTGCGGCGCTTGTGTCGCCTGCTGCGCCCAAGTGGCAATTCCCGCGGCGATCAAAAAGCTCGCCAGCAATCCTGTTTTTCTAAAGAAATCCCGCAAAGTCTGCACATCCGGATTGTAGTGGACTTTCGTCGTACACCAAAGCCTGTCCACCGCTACTGTGTCGACGAATGCTGGCAAAACGATCTCCTCAGCGGCTTTCCATTCCCCTGGCGATTTCGGGTATTCTTCCACACTGAGCCTTGGGACAGTGTGGCTAATCAGCGAGTAATCACTAGGGCGCAGAGGCTTTCCGGCCCTCCAAGGGTCTGATAGCGTGGATGAAACGGACCGAGCCGGGGTGTGTACCGGGGGAGCCACGCGTGCTCATGGAAAGCTTGGAAGGAGTGCTCGTGCAGATCGTTAGCGGTGGCGTGACGGACATGGGGCGCGTGCGCAGCAACAATGAGGATTCCTTTCGAATCGTCAATCCCCTGCACCTGTTTGTCTTATCCGATGGCATGGGCGGAGAAGCCCACGGCGAAGTAGCTAGCTCCCTGGCGGTGGAAACAATCGTGAAGTATTGCAGCCAATCCAAAGATGATTCCGGCGTTACCTTGGTCGCCGAATCCCAAGACAACTGGTCCGAGAAGACCAAGCAGCTGCAGAACGCTGTCCGCGCCGCGAACCTCAGCATTTTTGAATCCGCGCAGAAGCACGCCGAACAGCGTGGCATGGGAGCAACCGTAACCGCCGCATGGCTGAACGAGGGCAAGCTGAGCATCGCGCACGTCGGCGACTCTCGCGCTTACCTTCTTCGCAGCGGCAGTCTGCAGCAGCTCACCAACGATCATTCCCTGGTTGCTGAGCAGGTTCGCCGCGGCATCATCAGTCGGCAACAGGCGGAAGAGAGCGAAATGCAAAGCGTTCTTTTGCGCGCATTGGGCGCTCACACCGAGGTCGAAGTGGACGTCGACGAAACCGCCATCTATTCCGGAGATGTTCTTCTGCTGTGCTCCGACGGCCTGACCCGCATGGTCACGGAACCCGAAATCGCGGGGACCTTACAGGCAGAGACGAATCCTTCCGCCGCCGCGCAGAGATTGATCGATTTGGCCAACGACAACGGCGGGCTCGACAACATTACCGCCGTCGTCGCTCGCTTCCAGGATGAACCCAAGGGTTGGTTCTCCTGGCTGCATCGCGGCTCAGCGAGAAAAGATTAGACCTCCGCAGGGGGATTAAAAATATGGCAAAACTCAGCCTCATGTTCGAGAACAAACTGGTGAAAGAAGTCCCCATCGGCAATCGCCCGGTCAGCATTGGCCGTTCGCCGGACAACGACATTCCCGTGGATAACCTCGCCGTGTCTACCTATCACGCGCGTGTGTATTACGAAGGCGGACGGTTGGTGGTGGAAGACCTGGACAGCCTGAATGGCACGTTCGTGAACGATCTGCGCATCGAGCGCGCGACACTGCACGATGGCGACTCGATCTGGATTGGCAAACACAGCATCAAGGTCGACACGTCCGCCGATGCGGCCATTCCCTGGGATACCGGACGCAAAGCCGCTGCTCCAAAAATCAACGAAACCATGGTGCTCGATACCAAGGTGCGCCGCGACATGCTGCAACAAGCCGCGGCCATGGGCGAACGCTCGCAGTTTTCACCAGGACGCATGAAGATGCCGACTCTGGTGGTTCTTTCCGGCAGGGTGAATCAGAAAGAGTTTCTTCTCACCAACAAGCTCACGGTCATCGGCAAATCGCCCATGGCCACGGTGCGTCTACGCGGATGGTTCAAGCCGAAAATGGCGGCACAAATCAATCAGCGCGACGACGGCTATTATTTGGGCACCGGCGACCGCGTTCCTGCGGTCAACGGCACACCGATTTCCGGAGCCGTTCGCCTGAACGATGGCGACCTGATCGAAGTTTGTGGCGTTCGCCTTAACTTCATTATTCGAGAATAGCTCGTAGATCCGATGCCCACTTCCCCCGCAGGTGGTCCTCAGGATAGAAACGCTTTCCGGGTGCGTGCACGAACGACACACGAAAAAAAGGGGGGTGAAACGGTCGCTTCCCGTCTCGAAGCCGTTAACCTTCCCCCATGGGTTTGAAAAGTTGCAAAGATCTGTTCGACGCGCCGCCCGCCACATGGGATGTCGTTTTCGCCATGACGCACAAGTACCTCTGCCGCTTCGGCGTGCGTGGCCTATTTTTTTTCTTCCGCGGCGATCAGATTGTCTTCAGGATTGCGGTCGATCAATTTGTTATAGGGATCGATGCCCGCAAATGTCGGTTTTTCATCGACAATAAACGCCACCGTCGAACTGTCGGTCTTGAACCACTGTTTTTCCATGTGCAGAGGTTTCAGATGTTCCTTCGTGCCGCTGAACACGCCCACATCGATCAGGTCGTTCAGCGCCATGGGCGTCTCGTTGCCCGATCCGTCGGCTTTTCGTTTAGCTGTGTTCACCGTAAGCGTGACTTTGTATTTGTTGCCCGGCTCCGGCGTGACCACGGCACTCACGGTTTTGTTTTCGTAGAGCACGATGGACTCAAACATATCCGTGACCAAGTATTGAAGCTCGGGCGGCGTGGCTTCACGGATGGCTGCAACGAAGCCAATGGTGTCGGGATACGGGCCCTTGGCGTACTTGTTTTGTTCCAGAAACTTCTTCAGCGCTCCATTCAATTTATCTTCGCCGATATAGTCGCTGAGCGCGTACATCACCAGCGCGCCCTTCTGATACCACACATAGGGTTCGCGCTGCACTCGTGAGAGCGGCGGCTCGTGGCGCGTCTCTCCGGCACGTCCGCGCAAATAGCGGTCCAATTCGTATTTCAAATATTTCCTGATGTTTTCGTCGCCATATTTTTTCTCCATTACCTTCAGCGCGGAATATTCCGCCAGCGTTTCGGACATCATGTTCGAACCCTGGGTCAAGCTTCCAATGAGCTGGTGGCCCCACCATTGGTGCGCCAGTTCGTGTGCGTTCACAAAATAGAGCAAGTCCAGGTCATCCTTTTTCTTCAGGCGCTCGATAAACCCGATGCTCTCCGAAAAAGGGACGGTGTTCGGGAAGGATTGCGCGAATCCACGGTACCGGGGAAACTCAACCACGCGGTATTGCGTGAACTGGAAGGGGCCGAAGCTCGCTTCGTAGTAGTCGAGCCCCGCTTTCGTCGACTCCATCATTTTGTCGAGGTTGAATTCGTGACCGGGGTGGTAATAAACCTCCAGGTTGACGTCATTCCATTTGTCGCGCTTGACATTGAAACGGCCTGACAGGAAGGAGAAGAAGTTGTTGATGCGCCTATCGCCCATAGTGTACTCAAAATAGCGGCGTCCGTTTTCCGTCCACTCGCGCTTCAGGTAGCCCGGTGCAATCGCGATCTGGTCGGGCGACGTGCTCACCGTGGTGCGGAAAGTGACCCATTCGGAATCGGGCGTAAACAGGCACAGATGGGAGTAATAGGGATCCCCGGGCGGAGCCATCTCTTCCAGATCACCGAGTTTTTCTTCCTTGCGCCGCACGGGTTCGTCTAGCTCAATTTGCGTCGAATAACCGATTGTGGGGAAATAGTCGCGATCGAAGAACGTTCCGTTGTAGGCCAGTTCGGCGCGCTCGCCGCCATCCTTGAAGCCGCTGGTGGTTCGAGATGAACGAAAGTCCATGCGCATGGTCTCGCCCGGCTGCAGAGGTTGATCCAGCTTGTAAATCTCGTAGTAGTAAGTCTTGTCGCGCAGGGTGTTGTGGAATGGCCGGTCAAACTTGATGTCGTCGATGGACTCCTGGGTCTCGGTGAGATGGATTTCGTCGATGGGCGTGTCGGCTCGATTGGCCAGCAGGTAATAGCCTTTTGCGTCGAATGATCGCCGCTCAGGGTAGATGTTCACGTCAACATCGACCGCGGTGATTTTTGGCTGCGGGAACTTCTCGAACTTTTTGTACCTGCGTTCATACTCGGCTTGGCGCGTGCGATTCTGTTTCGCCGTGCGGTAGACATTCAAGACGTGGGCGTTGTAGAAAAACCATGCGCCCGTTGCGATTGCCAGCGCCGCGGACACCAGGGCGAGCACTACCGCGCGAGGAAAGCGTTCGCGCATCAACTTCATTCGCACGGTCCACGACGTTTCTGTTCCCCTGCGCGCCAGGACCACCGCTAGAACCGCAAATAGTCCGCCCACGCTCAGCCAGTACGTGGTGATCCAGAAAAGCGCCTTCACGAAATGGCCGTAGCCGTTCATGTCCGAATAGGTGTATGGCGTTATTTCACCGTAGAGGAGCAGGCGGTTCTCAATCCCATAGCGATACAGCACCGGCACCAGGATGATGAATCCGATGACGATGGCGTGCCCGATGAATTTATTGCCGACCACGGTGTGCACAAACAGTGCCAGAAGCAGGACCATGAGAATCTGGGGAAGGGCGATGAGGTAGAGTTCCTTGAAGTACTGCGCCACTTCGAAATGGAAATAGCCCGCGACCGCTTGCATCACCATCCCGACGACTACGACGATTGCCAGCAGTAGAAGCTCCACGATGGCCAACGCGGCGAATTTGCTGAGCCAGTCCGCCCAATCCTTCAAGGGAAGCGCGTCGTGGATCTGGTCGAATTTGACGTCCCGTTCTCGCCACACCAGTTCGCCTGCGTACAACACCACCACGATGATCATGAAAAGGCTGGCGCCGCCCTGCAGGACGTTCAGCATCAAATACGTCACGGGCCACACCTTGACTCCGCTGACTTCTCCGGCGAACGCACCATTGATGCCACAGAAAATCACCATCAAGACGGCGATTCCCCAAAAAGGAATCTCGCGAAGAATGTTCTGCAGGCGAAGCCGCGTCATGGACACGAATTGCTGCCAGGTTGTCGCGCCGGAAAAGGCCTGCGTCACTTGCGGCAATTGCGTTACAGCGCGCGGGCGCGCTTTCTTCTCTTGTTCTTCCGCCTCGGCAGCTTCCTTCGCTTTCTTGTTGGCGCGCTTTCCGGTTAGGGTCTCCGCGGACATGGGAAACAGCACGTAGGTCAACACGAGCGCCGCGATCCCGAAGCCGGTCCACACCAGGCGGTTATAAAGAAATGAGCCACTCCATTCGAGGAATTTGCTGTTGCGCTCCACTACCGTCCAATAGCGCATGATGCTGTTCATGAAAACCATGCCCAGGGGGTCGAACACCGAAGGCCAGAAGCGGTCCAGCTTGTTCGTGGTGACTACCGATAGCGCAAGGATCAAATAGAGCGCGAGCACTGACACGCCTTGCAGATACACCACCACAATTCTTCGCGACAATGCGGCCACGCAATAGAAAAGCGCGCCCAGGAAAAAAATATTGATCACCGAGATCTGAAAAAATGGCTTTAGATAATCCAATAGATGGACGGGCGCCAGCCGGGTCTTGTCGGCCCAGGGCATGAACGTCCCGATGATTCCGCCCCACACCAGCCCGCTGAAGACAAACAGCGTGACGACAAGGGATGCCAGCCATTTTCCACCCAGGTAATCGAACTTGGATATGGGCTTGGTAAAGATCAGCGCGTAGGTATCGCGTTGGAAATCGCGAAGGATGGCAGGGCCGAAAATCGCCGCGATCAGAATGGACCCAAATCCGGTCAACTGCCCGAAGTTCTCAAGCAGCGCGTAAGGTCCATTGATCAAGACTTTGCCTGGTCCAATCGGCCCAAAGTCCTCGACAGAAACCGAGAAGAACATCATGAGAAACGGGATCATGAAGAAAAGGTAGGTGGAGATGCTTCGGAAGCGCAGCTTCAGTTCGAACCAGAAGAATGTCCAGAACATTGCGCCGCCCCTAGTTCCGTTCCGCGTTGGTCAGATTGAAGAAATAGACGTCTTCGAGATCCGCATCGGTTGCCTCAAATCCGTCGCCGGGAGAAGACTCGGAGTAGACGCGCACCTCGTGCAATCCGCCAAGAAGATGCGTCGAAATTACGAGCAAGGATTTCTCCAACGCCTCCCGCTCGGCATCGGTCGCTACGACTTTTTTCCAGACGCGGCCTTTCAGAGCATCGAGCGCCTGATGCGGCTCCCCTTCCAGCAGCAGCTGTCCCTGGCTGATGATCGCCATGCGCGAGCACAGTTCGCGCACGTCCTCCACGATGTGCGTCGAGAGAATTACCACCACGTTTCGGCCGATGCCGCTGAGCAGATTTAGGAACCGGTTGCGTTCGGCAGGATCGAGTCCCGCGGTTGGCTCATCCACGATGATCAGCTTCGGATTCGCCAGCAGCGCCTGCGCAATTCCGAACCGCTGCTTCATTCCTCCCGAGTATCCGCCGAGCGCTTTCTTGCGGCTGTCCCACAGATTGGTCTGTTGCAGCAATCCCTCGACGATTTCCTTGCGTTGCTTGCGGTCCGTAATTCCCTTCATCACCGCGAGGTGTTCCAGCAGGTCGATCGCGGGCATCTTCGGATAGACTCCGAATTCCTGCGGCAAATAGCCGAGGATCTTGCGGGTCTCGTCTTTCTGCTCCACCAGGTTCAAGCCGTCCAGTTGGGCGGTGCCCTCGTCTGGCTCCAGGAGAGTAGCCAGAATCTTCATCAACGTCGACTTACCGGCACCGTTGGGGCCCAGCAGCCCAAACATTCCCTGAGGAATCTGCAGCGACACTCCACGCAGCGCGCGCGTACCGCCGGGATAAGTCTTCGTGAGGTTGTGAATGGAAAGCACGGGTTGGCTCCTGGCACAGTCGAGATAGTTCCCTGTAAGACGAGGAATCAGATTCGAAAGTCTCAGGCAGGGCTGCAAAACTATAGCGTAAGTGGAGCCTCTTAGCCCAGTCTCGCAGCTCGCCGTAATCGCGTGGGTTTCCAAATGGGAAAATGGACTATTTGCCGCGGCTGGCGGGCGGCACAATTCCATTCATGCGCAGGTAACCTACCATTTACCTGTAATGGTCGAAGGCCTGTGCGCAGGCAAAGCTCGACGCTCCCAGGCGCGTGTACCAGACCGAACGGCGGATTTTCGAGCTTCGGTGTGGCGTTCTCCGGAGTCAGTGTTGCGGTTGCTTTTCCAAGACGGAAGCGACGGTTGGTGCGGGTTCTGGCTTGTTTTCCTGTGCTGCCGCACAGCGCCAGGCAGCCACAGAGAACCACTAGACCTGCAATTGTTTTGTTCGGCATTCGACTCTCCTTCTCTTTTCCGCGCGGCAAATCGGGCCAAGCGCATTCCGGGCATTCTGTCCCGGCCGAGGCGGGATAGAGGCACTCATGTATTAAAAATTCTGATATGGCCCCCTCATTGAGACGGCAAGTGCGAACGAATTCTCAACAACTTAGGAGCATCTCTCGCTATCGCTTTCTTCCTTGTCCGAATCTGACCGGCGGGACGATGGTCCAAGCAACGTACCCAAATACCCCCCTTTGTGAGTCTAATAAAAGGACATATAGTCAATACTCAATAGAAGCCGAGTTTGGGCCGTTGTCGTCAACGGTCGCGGCCTAAGGTCATCATCTCTTTCTATGTGGATTGTACGTTTAGCGCTCGCCAGGCCATACACCTTCATTGTCATGGCCCTTGTCATCGTGCTCCTGACGCCGGTAGTGCTGCTGCGCACGCCGACGGACATTTTCCCGGACATCAATATCCCGGTGATCAGCCTGGTTTGGACGTATAACGGCCTGCAACCGCAGGAAATGGAGCAGCGCATCACGTCCAGCGTGGAACGTGGCATTACCACGCTGGTGAACGACGTCGAGCACATTGAATCGCAATCGCTTAACGGCATCGCGGTCATCAAGGTATTCTTCCAGCCCGGCGCCAACATTCAGACCGCGCTGGCACAGACCGCGGCCATCTCGCAAACCTTCTTGCGCTTCCTTCCGGCCGGAACGACGCCACCCCTGGTGATCATCTATTCCGCGTCCACGGTTCCGGTGCTGCAGATCGGCCTGACCAGCGACCGTATGAGCGAGCAGCAGATCTTCGATTTCGGGAACAATTTTATCCGCGTTCAGCTTGCCACCGTTCAGGGCGCGGCGACTCCGTTTCCGTATGGCGGCAAGCAGCGCCTGATTTCCGTGGACATTGATTCCGCGGCGCTGCAATCAAAGGGGCTTTCTCCCGTCGACGTGGTCAATGCCGTCAACGCGCAGAACCTGATTTTGCCCACCGGCACGGCCAAACTCGGCACCCTCGAATACAACGTGGAAATGAATGGCTCGCCCCGTTCCGTCGCTGAGTTGAACGATCTGCCGGTGAAGACCATGAACGGTTCCACCATCTACATGCGAGAGGTGGCGCACGTGCGCGACGGCTTCTCGCCGCAGACCAACGTGGTGGTGGCGAACGGGCAGCGCGGCGTGCTGATGAGCATCTACAAAACCGGGAATGCCTCGACGCTGACGATTGTCGATCGCGTGAAGCAGATGCTCAGCGACTATCGCTCCAGTCTTCCGGAGGGCCTCAACCTCACCACGTTCTTTGATCAATCGCTGTTCGTGCGTGCCGCCATTCAAGGCGTCCTTCGCGAGGCTCTGATCGCGGCGTGCCTCACCGCCATCATGATTCTTCTGTTCCTCGGCAACTGGAAGAGCACGCTGATCATCGCCATCTCCATCCCTCTCTCGATTCTGGTGAGCATTCTTTGCCTCAGTGCGCTCGGCGAAACCATCAACATCATGACGCTGGGTGGACTGGCGCTCGCCGTCGGAATCCTGGTAGACGACGCCACTGTCGAAATTGAGAACATCAACCGCAACCTGGCCATGGGCAAGGAAACGATTCAGGCCATCCTGGATGGCGCGCAGCAAATTGCCGTCCCTGCGTTCGTTTCCACGCTGTGCATCTGTATTGTGTTCATCCCCATGTTCTTTCTGTCGGGCGTGGCGAAATTCCTGTTCGTTCCCCTGGCCGAGGCGGTGATCTTCGCGATGCTGGCTTCGTACATGTGGTCGCGGACGATCGTGCCCACCATGGCGATGTACCTGCTGAGCGCGGAAGACGAATATCACGCCGACCAGCATCAGGACGAAAAGATGGGCCTCTTCCGCCGTTATCAGCAGGGATTCGAGCACGCCTTTGAGCGGTTCCGTGGGGGTTATCGGCGGGCTCTCGCGACGGCTCTGCATCATTCCGTGCTTTTTGCTGTACTTTTCCTGTGCTTCTGCGTGCTGTCGACGGGCCTCGTGTTCTTCTTGGGCCGCGACTTTTTCCCCAGCGTCGATGCCGGGCAGATTCGTCTGCACTTTCGCGCGCGAACTGGGCTTCGTATTGAGGAATCTGCGAAGCTCGCCGATCAGATCAATGGAGAAATTCGCCGCACCATTCCGGAGAAGGAACTGGTCACGGTTCTGGACAATATTGGCTTGCCCTATTCGGGCATCAATCTTACATATAGCAACGCCGGAACCATCGGCACTTCCGATGGAGAGATCTTGGTGCAATTGAAGCCGGAACGCGGGAAGCCCACGCGCGACTACATCAATGATCTTCGCAAGCGGCTCCCCAACGAATTTCCGGGCGTACAGTTTTTCTTTCAGCCCGCCGATATCGTCACGCAGATCCTTAACTTCGGCACGCCCGCTCCGATCGATGTGCAGATTACCGGCATGAATCAGCCGGGAAATTACGCGGCCGCCGTCAAGCTCGCAAATGAAATCCGGCACATTCCCGGCGCTGTCGACGTCCACGTGCAGCAGGCATTCGATGGCCCCACCTTGTACATGGACATCGACCGCACCCGCGCCCAGTACGTTGGCTTGCAGACTCGCGATATCGCCCAGAATCTTCTCGTTTCGCTCTCTTCCAGTTTCCAGACCACCCCCAGTTTCTGGCTCGACCCCAGGAACGGGGTCAGCTACAACGTGGCGGTGCAGACCCCGCAATATAAGGTCGACAATCTTCAGGCCCTCGACAATACCCCGGTCACCGGCACGCAACCCGGTGTAACTCCGCAAATTCTTGGCAATCTGGTGTCTACTTCTACGGTGGCCCGGCCGGCTTCGATCTCGCACTACAACGTGCAACCCATGATCAACATCTACGCTTCCGTCGACGGGCAGGACCTTGGTTCCGTGTCGAATGAAGTCATCCGGCTTGCGGCGCAAACAGAAAAAGGACTTCCGCGCGGCAGCCATCTGGTGATTCGCGGGCAGGTCCAGACGATGAAGAGTTCGTTCCTGGGGCTTGGCATCGGCCTGGTGGGCGCGATCGTTCTCGCTTATCTGCTGATCGTGGTGAATTTCCAGTCGTGGCTTGATCCGTTCATCATCATCACCGCGCTTCCGGGAGCGTTGGCTGGCATCTGCTGGATGCTTCTCATCACGCACACGACGTTGAGCGTTCCTTCGCTAACTGGCGCCATCATGTGCATGGGCGTCGCAACGGCAAACAGTATTTTGATGGTTTCGTTCGCGCGAGAGCAGATGAGCGAAGGCAAGAATCCTGTCGACGCCGCGCTGGAAGCGGGTTTCGTGCGCATTCGTCCGGTGATCATGACGGCGCTGGCCATGATCATCGGCATGGTCCCGATGGCGATTGGGTTGGGAGAAGGTGGCGAGCAGAACGCGCCGCTCGGTCGCGCGGTGATTGGCGGACTTCTCTTCGCCACCGTCGCAACACTTTTCTTCGTGCCCTGCGTGTTCTCCATCATTCACGGATATCTCGCGCGGCGGCGGCATCACAACGCTTCGGTGCAAAGGGCGACGTCATGAGCACGATTTTGCCAGCGCGATTGAGGCTGCCCTATTTTTGCCCAAATGGCAAAAATCGGTGCCATACTCAAGTTCGCGCTGCTTTTCCGCCCCGGGAAGTTCCTTCGGTTCGGCTCTGCTCGATTTCCGCGGGAAATTTCTTCCCACTTTTTTGGAGCATGCCACTATGACTGCCGTTCCAACTCATACTGAACCGGGGTCCACTGACTCTTCGCAAAAGAGGAGTCCTATCTTTCCGGTTTTTTTCATCGCCATCGCGGCGCTGGTGATTGCCGG
Organism: Candidatus Acidiferrales bacterium; assembly: GCA_963735825.1. Lineage (GTDB taxonomy): Bacteria > Acidobacteriota > Terriglobia > Acidiferrales > UBA7541 > Acidiferrum. The sequence goes on along the minus strand of CAVTMR010000003.1, from coordinate 236,625 downwards.
CGGCGTTCTGATGTTTCAGCGGCGCGCGCAATACCAGACTCTGGCCAAGGAAACGGAAATTTCCACGGTCCCTACCGTTGCTGTGATTCGGCCCACCACCGAGCCGGGCGATGAAAGTCTCGTGCTGCCTGGAACGCTCCAAGCGTACGTAGAGTCCCCGATTTACGCGCGGACCAACGGCTATCTGAAAAAGTGGTATTTCGATATCGGATCGCGCGTGAACAAAGGCACCTTGCTAGCCGAAATTGACGCTCCGGAACTCGACCAGCAACTTTCGCAATCCAAGGCCGATCTAGGAACGGCACAAGCCAACGAAAATCTTTCGCAGATCACCGCGACGCGTTACACCGATCTGCTTAAAACCGATGGCGTCTCCCACCAGGAAGTCGACAATGCCACCGGTGATTTGGCCGCCAAGCGCGCCACGGTGCAATCTTCCGCGGCGAATGTTCGCCGCCTGGAGGAACTCGAGTCCTTCAAGCGCGTGTTTGCTCCTTTCAGCGGGGTCATCACGCGACGCAACGTGGATATCGGCACGCTGATCAACGCCGGCAATGGCGGCACTTCTCAGCAGCTCTTCTATCTGGCGCAGACCGATCCCATTCGCGTTTTCGTCAATGTTCCTGAAACCTATTCTTCTCACATTCGTCCCGGCCTGGGCGCCTACCTGGAACTCACGCAGTACCCGGGCCGGAAATTCCAGGGCAAAGTCGTTCGTACCGCCGAGGCGATTGATCCGGCTGCCCGCACGCTCCTGACCGAGGTGGACGTACCGAACAAATCCGGTGAACTGCTGCCCGGCGGGTACGCGCAAGTTGTTCTTCAGGTGAGGACGCCTGGCGAGCGTGTGCTGGTTCCCGTCAACTCGTTGCTGTTCCGTTCCGAAGGACTGCGCGCCGTTGTGATTGGTTCCGATGATCGCGCGCATCTCCAACCGCTGATCATTGGCCGCGACTTCGGCACCACGCTGGAAGTGGTTAGCGGCCTGAAGCCCGATCAGTGGATCGTGCTGAATCCTCCCGACTCGTTGGAAGATGGCCAGCAGGTGCATGTGAAGCAGGTGGCAAATCCCACCGCGCCGCCGCCCGCAAACGCGCCCGCCAACAGCCCTCAGAAGGCCGCCAGCTCAGCTTCTCCGTCGGAGAAAAAGCCCTGATGAGTTTTCTTTCGGAAGGCCAGGGTCGTTTCGTCCTGCGGCTTGCTGCGCTGATGGGGTCCTGCGCGCTGGCAGGCTGCACAGTCGGCCCGAACTACAAGCGTCCCTCCGCTCCGGTGCCGGTGCAGTGGCAAGTAACCGAACCCTTCCGCGAAGCTGCGCCAAAGGACGCTATTCCCAAAACTTCGTGGTGGACCGTTTTTCACGACGACGAACTGAACTCACTCGAAGACGAACTGCTCGCCGCGAATCAGACGTTTAAAGTTTCCATCGCGCACTACGATCAGGCTCGCGCCTCCGCGGCCGTGCAGAACGCTACGCTGTTCCCGACCGCCGGAGTGAATCCCACCATCGGCGCGCAGCGCTACTCCGGCACGCGCGCGACAGGTTCCACCTTTCCTCTCACCAAAGCGGTTACCCAAAACAGCTACACCCTGCCTTTCAGCATTAGCTACGAGGTGGATCTGTTCGGCAAGCGCCGCCGCACGATTGAAGCCGCACAAGCTTCCTTCCAGGCTTCCGCCGCCGACCTGGAAAATGTTCGCCTGATTCTGACCGCCGAACTTGCCGGGGACTACTTCACGCTGCGGCAGATCGATACGCAACTTGCGCTGTACGCGCGCACCGTCGACACACTGCAGAAAGGTCTGGACTTGGTGAATTCGCGCCACAATGGTGGGGTTGCCTCTGGCCTCGACGTGGCTCAGGAGGAAACTCTTCTCAACACCACGCAGACTCAGGCAATCCTCCTGCAGCAGCAGCGCAAACAATTTGAGGATGCTGTCGCCGTGCTGATCGGCAAGCCCGCTCCCGATTTCCATCTTCCCACGCGCACACTTTCTGCCGAGCCGCCCAACATCGATACTTCTCTTCCTTCCGATCTTCTCGAGCGCCGCCCAGACATTGCGGAGGCGGAGCGCCAGATGGCCGTCACCAACGCGCAAATCGGAATCGCCAAAGCTGCTTATTATCCTTCCCTGGTTCTGTTCGGGCAGGGTGGCTGGAATTCCGCGAACATCTCCGAATTATTCAATGCGGAGTCGGCCGTCTGGGCTGTCGGCGCGAATGTCGCGCAAGCCATTTTCACTGGTGGCGCGCGCCGGGCCCAGGTGCAATTCTCGCAGGCTGGCTATGACGCCACGGTCGCCAGTTATCGGGACACTGTGCTGAATTCGTTTCGCGAAGTTCAGGACAATATTTCCGGACTGCAAATTCTGGGAACGGCGCGTAAATCGCAGGCCGAAGCAGTGGCCTCTTCCCGCCGCCAACTGGACATTGCGAACTCGCGCTACGTAGGCGGGCTGGTGAGTTATCTCGACGTGGTCAGCGCGCAGCAGAATCTGCTCATTAACGAGCAGGAAGCCGCGGTGATTCAGGGGCAACGGCTCATTACTGCTGTGCTTCTCGTGAAGGCTCTCGGAGGCGGCTGGGACGCCACCAGCCTGGCTGCCGTGCAGGTCAAGCCCAAACTCAGCGACATCGTAGCTCCGTAAAAGCGCCCACCTGAGAAGGCGGCCGCTACACAACCCGCTCCATGACCTGCCATCGCGATGTACGAAGATTTTCGTTGACACTACGAACATCTTCGTAGTAGCCTCTGGCCATGGTCACTCATCCAACGCAGAAACCCACGACCTCCGAACTGGAAATCCTGCAGATCCTCTGGGATCGCGGGCCTTCGACCGTGCGCGACGTTCATCAGGCTCTGAATGAAAAGAGACCTCTCGGCTACACCACCGTCTTAAAGCTCATGCAGATCATGACCGCCAAGGGTACCGTGCGCCGCAACGAAGAACAGCGCGCCCATGTCTACGAAGCCGTGCAGCCCGCGGAAAAAACCAAGCGCCAGCTGGCCCTCGATGTCCTGCAGCGCGTGTTTGACGGTTCGGCCAGCGAGCTGATGATGCATGCCCTCGCCGGCCACAAGGGTTCCAAGGCAGAGGTGGAAGAATTGCGCCGTTTGCTGAACGAATACGAAAGGAAGCTCCGATGAATCTCCTTGCGCATTTGCTCTCGCCCGAAACCATGCGGATCGTGGCGCTAACGCTTCTGCACTTCCTGTGGCAAGGCGCCGCACTGGCCGCCGCGGCTTACGTCAGCCTGTCGCTGGTGCGAAACTCCTCGACGCGCTATGCGTTTCTAGTCGGCCTGCTGGTGTTGATGCTTGCCTCACCCGTCGCTACTTTTCTGACCCTGAATTCACAAGCCACTGCCACCGCTTTGACAGCCTCCCCAGTGGCGACCTCTGCCGTAGCCTCGGAGACTTCGGCGCACGCGATCGCAACCAAACATCAGCCGACGGCTCCTTCCAGAACCGCGCCCGATTATTTCTTTCTGCTCGTTGAATTGTGGTTCGCCGGTGTGGTGCTGTTCAGCCTTCGCTCCGCCGGCGGCTTTTTTCTTGTGGTGCGGCTGCGCCGGAACGAATCGACGCCGGTTTCGCGGAATCTTTTGCATCTTTGCCAGGCGCTGCAGGAAAGAATGGGCATCACACGGATCGTGCATTACTGCGAGTCGCTGCAATTGAATGCTCCGGTTGTGGTGGGCTGGATTCGCCCGGTGGTGCTGCTTCCGGTAAGCGCACTGACAGGTCTCGACGAAACGCAATTGCAGGCGGTGGTAGCGCACGAACTGGCGCACATTCGGCGGCTGGATGCATTCGTCAACCTGTTCCAGGTTGCTGTGGAATCGCTGCTGTTCTACCACCCGGCGGTTTGGTGGCTAGGCAAGCGCATCCGCGAAGAGCGCGAGAATTGCTGCGATGATGCGGCCGTTGCCGTTTGCGGAAGTCCGGTCACTTACGCTCTTGCTTTGGCACGCCTGGCCGAATCGCATGTCGCTCCACAATTGGTGATGGCCGCCAATCGCGGACCTTTGGCCGCTCGTGTGGCTCGCCTTCTAGGAATCGCTAGTTCCAGCGGTGCGCAGCGCGGTGCCAATCTTTCCGTTGGCGTGCTTTGCCTCTCCGCGGCACTTCTTGCGGGTAGCGCCCTGATCGGTGCTGCGCATATCGTGCATGCGCAAACACCGCCGCGTCCTGAAGCTCCAGTCGCGCCAGCCCCTGTTGCGCCAGCTATGGCAACTATCGCTGCGCCGCGCGCGCCGGCGTCTTCTGTAGCGGCAAACGTTCCGGTTAGCGTTCACTTTCCTGGAACGCTTGCTCCTGCGGCTCCAATCCCGACGCCTGCGGCTGCGCCGATTCCGGGGGTGACAGCAACTCCCCCGGTGGCACCCAGTCTCTTGTTGCGGGTGACTCCGTATCTAGCACTCACGCCGCAGGCTACGCCACAACCGACAGCACAGAGTTACATTGACGGAATGAACAGCGCTGGTCTTGGAGATCTCACCGTCGATCAACTGATTTCGCTGAAGATTCAGGGCATCACTCCGGAATACGTGAAGCAGATGCACGACATTGGCCTCCATCCTGATGCCGACGAATTAATTGGCATGAAAGTCCAGGGCATCACGCCGGACTACGTCCGCGAAATGCGCCGCGCCACCGGGCAACCTCTCGACGTCGACAATCTCATCGGGCTTAAGGTTCAGGGCGTAACCCCCGAATACATCAAGCAAATCGATGACCTGGGAATCAAGGCCGATGCCGACGAACTCATCGGCATGAAAGTCCAGGGCATCACGCCGGACTACGTTCGCGAAATGCGCGCCGCAACTGGGCAGTCTCTCGATGGCGACGCTCTGATCGGCCTTAAGGTTCAGGGCGTCACTCCCGAATACATCAAGCAGCTCCACGACCTGGGCATCAAGAGCGACGCCGACGAAATTATAGGCATGAAGGTTCAAGGCATCACACCGGAGTACGCGAAAGGATTCAACGCGATGGGCTTTCATCCCTCAGCCGATGAACTGATCGGCATGAAAGTTCAGGGAGTGGATGCGGCGTATCTGAAGGGGCTGCAGTCGGCCGGCTTCAAGGTGGATATCGACGACGCGATCGGCGCGAAAGTGCAGGGCGTCACGCCGGAATTCATTCAGAAGGTGCATAGCCACGGCTTCAAGGACCTAACGTTGGAACAACTGATTGCGCTGAAACGCTCCGGCGTTTTGGATGCCGAGAAGTGAGCTCGGAAGGAGACGCCATGACTCGCAGGGAAGGTTTGCTCGCTTATTTCCTGGTAGCCGCCGCTTTGATCGGAGCTTTGATGTCGCGGGCTGCCGACACGCGCAAGGGCGATTGGACACTGCACAGCTCCGATGAACCGGGCAAGGTGGAATTCGCGCTCATTCATACTCAACACGGCAACTCTTCGCATCATTCGTCGAGTTGGCCGCTGGCGGCATTTGTTGGACTGGAGTTTTCGAAGTCCGGCAAACAGGAAGTGAAATTCCACATCACGCGCGACGCCGGACGCTTCGATTGCCAAGGCTTCCTGGATAACGGCGATGGCGCAGGTGTGTTTCAATTTTTCGCCGACGCCAAGTATGCGAACGAAATGAAAACGCTCGGTTTCACCGGCATCGACGACGACAAGCAATACACCATGGCGATCATGGACGTTAGCCTGAGCTTTGCGCGGGAGATGAAAGACCAACACCTGCGCGGGCTCGACACCGACAAGCTGATCGAGTTCCGCATTTTCAATGTGGACTCCAAGTTCATTCAGGAGCTGCGCTCCGCAGGATTGAGCGCCACTGATTGCGACAAGCTCGTGGCTTTCCGCATTCACGGCGTTACGTCGGAAATGGTGCGCTTCCTGCATCAGGACGGCTACCAGCCTGATGAAGATACCTTGATCGCCATGCGCATTCACGGCGCCACGCCCGAATGGATTCAGCAACTCCAGAAGGAAGGCTACGACCACGTGGACCTGCAGAAACTGATCGCCTTCCGAATTCACGGCGTTTCCCCGGAGTTCATCGAAAAACTGCAGAGCCTGGGCTACAAGCACCCGGATCCCGATCAACTTGTCGCCATGCGCATACACGGCGTAACACCCGAATACATCACCGGACTAAAGTCGCACGGCATGCAGAATCTCACCATCGACCAGCTCGTCAGCCTGCGCATCCAGGGCATCAATTAACGACTTCCGCCCATCACTTCAGGAGAGGCGATGCGATCTTAGTTCTTGGGCGTCCCCGGTGGCGGCGGCGTCGGCCTGGTCAGCAGCTCGACATATTCTTTGTAGAACTTCGATTTGTCGAGGTCGTCCTGTACTTCGACCAGGGCTTCGCCCATTCCCGGCTGCTTGCCTTCCGGCCAGACCAGCGTGTCGCCGTAGCCTGCGCCGTGATCGACGTTCACGTCCACGTAGAGCTTTTTCCATCTGGTGATGATGGATGGATCGAGCCACGCCACCGCGGCTAGTTCATCCCAAAGAATGTTCGGTTCCGCGTATTTCGCCACGTACTGGGCCGCGGGCGTGGGACTCTTGCGTACTTGTTCAATCAGGTCTTTTTCCATGCGCGTTTTAACGGAAATATCGACGGTGGTGAGCACCACGCGGGGCCAGTGGGCATGCAGCACGGCGCTGGACGCTTCGGGATCCATCCAGAAATTGAATTCGCGCGAAGGCGACAGAGCGAATTCGGGATCATCGGTTTGCGGATTGATAGAGCCGGCCATCACGATGAGTTCCTTGGTGAGTTCCGGGAAATGTGCATCGAGCGCGATGGCCAGAGCGATATCGGTCATGGGACCCGCGGCGTAAATCGTGACGTCCTGCGGGTATTTGCGAACCATGCGCACCAGGAAATGCGCGGCATCTTCGTCGGAGGCTTTGATCGTGGGCTTTCCTTCCGGCATCGGCGGAATTTCGTACGGTCCGTGGACCTTATATCCGCGCGCGAAGTTCCACGCGCCTTGATAGACGACTTTGCCGTGCAGCGTTTCCCATTTGGCGATGTATTCTTTGCTGTTCAGCAGCGGAAACATGGCGCCGGGAAGAACAGGAATTTCGGTGCGGCCAATAATCTCGAGCAGGCGCAGGGTGTGCTGTACTTCTTCGTCGCGCCAGGCGTCGCCAGTGAGGACGGTAATGCCCAGAACATCGGTGACCGGCGAATTCACCAGCGCCAGAATCGCCTGCATGTCGGTTCCACCGGGGCCTGCGGCGTCCTGGTCGATGATGACCTTGCGCTTGCCCTGCGCAGAAATAATGGATGCAAAGGCCATCAGCAACAGAGCAACTGAACAAACCCGAAGCATGCTCTTCATGAGCGATTTCTCCTCCCGTGGAGCGGAAGCCCAATAGTCTAATACATGATCGTCTCGGTCAGGTGATGCGGCCAAGTGGTGGTGTGGTAGTGCGTCCAGAGGCGCGCATCGATTTGCGGGACGATCACTTGCGTGTCCGGTGAGCGAAGCTTGTTGATTTCTTCGCGGAGCAGCGCGGTCGAGTAGATGCAGTGGGCGCGAATCTCGATTTCCCAGCGCGAATCGCGCGGGATCAACTGGTAGGTATTGATGCAGTGCTCCAGCTCCTTAGAGTAGCTAGTGATGCCTAGAAGGCGCAGCGCGACCGGTACGATGTAATCAGCGAAGGCGGTCATTTTTTGGGGGTCGTCGAGGCGGAATTTGCCAGAGCTGTGCAGCGTGGAATAAAGCATCCAGATGCCGAGCTGCGCGAGTTTGTAAAACTTAATTTCGTGGCCATCGAGCATGCTGACATCGTTGAAGCGAGGGAATTCCGTTACCAGGCGATCGATGAGGCCATTGCCGTTGTCATAGAGCTTGGGCGAACAGGCATGCACAAAATTGTGGAAGCGGCCGTCATATTTCTCCGCAAGCACCTTGCCAACCTGATGGAGAACGGCAAGCTTTTCATCGAGCATGGGCATCTCGATGTTGCCCTGGAAGATTTTGTCGAGTTCGGCACGACTGACGGTGGAAAGGTATTTGCCGTCGAGAATCGGCACGCCCTGTTCCATGGCATGCTTCAGACAAGCGAACTCGGCATCCGAATCGGACCAGTGCTGCCCAGCATAGTCCACCTGGAATTTCGTGTGGGTGTCGAAGTTGGTGAAGGCCGTGTCGATGGAATCGGCGACCATGACGAAATCGATGGCTTCATTGGCATCGCCTTGTCCCACGCCGAACGGCAGCGCAAATTCAGGCATGGGCAATTCTTCGTAAGCCATCCAGGAAGCCACTGCGACGATCTTGTCGTAATGCGTGTGGACGTCGTGGGAAGATTCAATGGCGTAATGCAAGCTTTCGAGTACGGGACTGCCGATCGGTTTGGGCCAGTGCATAGTCTCCGAAGGAATAGGGCGCGCAGACAGTGCCGGCGCGGCCACGGAAAAGTTAGCACGAATCGCGGGCAATGCGGCAGACGTTCCTGCGAGTGTCCGGAGGAAACGCCGCCGTCCTTTGTCCGATTGTTCCACTAGAGCTTGACGCGCGTCACGCTGCGCAACTCACTTTCCTTGAATGCGAGAAACAAACAAGTCCAAGAACTTTTCAGCGTTGACCGCAGTGCAGACTTTGGCGTTCGGCTGAACTTTTTCGAGGCCCTCGACGATGTAGCGGTCGCCATCGGGAAAGTGGTGCAGTACATTTTTTTCGATTGCGTTGCGGCGATTGGCAACCGTCTGGCCACGGGTGAATTCTCCGCGCGTCTCCACATCCACCCGCATCAGCGGAGCTGTGACGATGCTGCCATCGATGGCTACACCGACGGCTAGCGGGTCGTACATGGGCGTGCCCGAATCGCCGAACTCCTCGCCGAGCTGGATGAGGAACTCAGCGACCTTATAGACGAAGTCGCTGACGGGACCGTGAGTCTTGCCGAGTTGCGCAAGATATTTGCGTGAGAGGAGAGTTTTGTCGCCGACGTCGAGGCCCACCATGGTGAGAGGCCAGCCGGCCTGGAACACAATCTGCGCAGCTTCCGGGTCGCCGTAGATATTTGCTTCAGCGACGGCCGTGGAATTGCCCCCGGAAATCGATCCGCCCATCAGAATCACTTCCTTGACGAGAGGCACGAGGGAGGGATCTTTCTCGACGGCGAGAGCGATGTTGGTGAGCGGGCCGATGGGAACGAGAGTAATTTCGTGCGGGGACGCGTGCACCAGTTCGATGATGAGGTCGGGAGCCCAGCGCGCGTCGACCTTGCACTTGCCGGGAGGCAACTCGATGTTCGCGAGTCCGTTCTTGCCATGCCAGAATTCGGCGGTAATCAACTTTTGAAAGAGCGGATGTTGGGCGCCGGCCGCGATGGGGATGTCGCAGCGATCGGCAAGAGTAAGCATGCGGAGGGCGTTGTCAAGCCCTTGCTTGGCAGTGACGTTTCCAGGAACGACCGTGATCGCACGCACGTCGAGTTCAGGCGAGTTGAGGGCGAGCATGATGGCCATGGCATCGTCGGTGCCGGGGTCGGTATCGATTATGATTTTGCGCGGAGCAGCTTGCGCGGAAGGCAGGAGCACAGAAAGAAAGAGCACGAGGCAAGTCGTGAGCCGAACGTAGAAGAGCATTATGTGAGACCTGGAATTAATGGAAGGCACTGGCACCCCGATGGAAGGTAATAGAAGCGTAGTTTCCCGCGCGCCGAAGTGTCAAGGCAAAAGTGGCGTACGTGTCAAAAGTGGCGTACGTAAACGCCAAGCGACTGGTGCGTGGGTGACGGCGTTCCGCTGACGTCAGCTCATGCGGGCAAGGATGATGAGCGCCAGGCCAACCAGGAAGCAGCCAAACATCGCGGCAATCAGTTTAGAAGTGCCGGCGGGCGCGTCGCGAAATTCCTTCCAGATGAACACGCCCCAGAAAGCGGCGATCATTGTGGCACCCTGGCCAAGCCCGTAGGAAATGGCGAAACCGGCGCGGCCACTGGCGATGATGTTGAAGCTCATGCCAATGCCCCAAATGATGCCACCGAGAATGCCGACAAGATGCGTAGCGAAACTGCCCTTGAGGTAGTCGGACAAAGAGACGGGAGGGCCGACGAACGGCTTTTTCATCACGAAGGTATTCAGGATGAAGTTACTGAGGAAAATGCCGACCGCAAAGATGAAGACCGCAGCGTAGGGGCCGAGTTTACCCGCTTCCGGACGCGTGAAATCGGGATACATCGAAGCGGCGACGAAGCGATAGAAAAAGCCCATCAGAATGCCGCAGGCAACCGAGAGAACCAGGCCCTTGGTGTTGACCCCGGCCGCAGAGCCGGGAATCTTACGGTAGGCGATGGCGTCGAGAATGATGGCGAGGACGACAAGAAGCACGCCACCGAAGAGCAACGGCGCATTTCCGAGAGGATCGGCAACATAGTTGACAACGACGCCGAGCACCAGGGCGAGGCCAATGCCGACAGGAAACGCGACGGACATTCCGGCGATGTCGATGGCCGCGACGAGCAGGATGTTCGCGGCATTGAAGACCGCGCCACCGATGAGCGCCGAAACAATGCTAGAGCGGGAGGACTGAGAAAGATCGGCGAGAAAGGACCGGCCATCCTGCCCGGAACTGCCGAGGGTCAGGCCGAGGATCACAGCGAGGAGAAGGACGCCGATGGTGTAGTCCCAATAGAAGAGTTCGAAGCGCCAGCCTTTGCGGGCAAGCTTTTGGGTGTTGGCCCAGGATCCCCAGCAGAACATGGTGATGACGCAAAAGATTACGGCCAGCGGATAGCTTTGCAGAATGAACATTTAGACTCCTTAAAATCTTTGGTGGCGAATGCGAGTGAATCTGGAGCTGCGTTTATAGTGCTAGGTGCTTCTGCCGCGCGTGGCCCACTCCGCTTCGAATTCCGCGCGAGTGGGAAGGGATTTCTGCGTGCCGATACGCATGGTGGAAAGGGCCGCATAAAGACTGGCGCGCGTGAGGGCTTCTTTTTCGAGCAAACCGGCGCCGAGGAAAACGGCGAAGCTGCCAATGAAGGCGTCACCCGCGCCAGTGGTGTCAACGGGCTTGACGGGAAAAGGCTCGATCAATTCCGCGCCCTTGGGAGTTGCCAGCAGAGAACCGCGGCCGCCGAGAGTGATGACGACACGGCGAAACCCGTGGTGGAGCAGGGCGGCGGCGCACTTCTCGGCGTCTTCGATGGTGTGCACGGGAAGGCCGGTGATAACTTGGGCCTCCGTTTCGTTGGGAATGAAGTAATCAGCAGCGGACAATTTCTGCAGATCGACCTTCTGTGCGGGAGCCGGGTTGACGATGCAGCGGATGCCATGTTGACGAGCGAATTGCACCGTGTAGTAGACCGTGTCGACGGGGATTTCAAACTGGAGAACAATGGTGTCAACGTGCCGGAGCGCGGAGGAAGCGGCATCAACGTCAGCGGGAGACAGCGTGTCGTTGGCGCCTTTGACGACCAGGATGCGATTCTGGCCGTTGGGCTCGACGAAGATGGGAGCGACGCCGCTGGAAATACCATCGACAATGCGCACATGCGAGGTGTCGATGCCGAACGACGCGAAATTCCTGACCGTGGCTTCGCCGAAGAGGTCGTTGCCGAGTTTTGCGACCATCAACACTTCCGCGCCGCAGATGCGCGCCGCGACGGCCTGGTTGGCTCCTTTGCCGCCGAAACCAAGATCAAAGCGCTGACCGAAAAGCGTTTCACCGGGACGAGGAAACGTGTCGCTGAAGGTGGTGAGGTCCACGTTGGCACTGCCGACAACGGCGACTCTGGGCACTCCGCTCATGCGCGCTCCTTAAGCAGCATGCGCAAAATATAACAATGAGGAAGAAGGAGCAAGTCGCTGGGGCATGCGGGCTGCAAGATGGAGTCCGGCAGCGGCGCCGCGCTTGCGTGACACGCGCTGGGTGTTGCGTTGACGCGTGTTGGCGCTGATGTTAGGCTCGCCATTCATCTGCCCAGCATGCGCGCCGTCGACCTCATCCGAAAAAAACGCGACTCCGGGGAACACTCCCGCGACGAGATCGATTTTCTGATTCGCGGATACACGCGCGGGGACATCCCGGACTACCAGATGTCGGCGTGGCTGATGGCGGTGTGGCTGCGTGGAATGAATGGCACGGAGTCAGCGGCACTGACGGAAGCGATGCTGTATTCGGGCGAGGTGGTCGACCTCAGCGAAATTGCCGGGGAAAAAGTGGATAAGCATTCGACGGGAGGAGTCGGTGACAATACCTCGCTGGTGCTGGCGCCGATCGTGGCTGCGGGCGGCTTAACCGTACCGATGATCAGCGGACGAGGGCTTGGGCACACGGGCGGCACGCTGGACAAATTGGAGGCCATTCCCGGGTTTAAGACTGCGTTGAGCCTGAAGGAATTTCGTCACGTGCTGAACGAGTGCGGGATGGCGATGATTGGGCAAACGGCGGAGATCGCGCCAGCCGACAAGAAGATTTATGCGCTGAGGGATGCGACTTCGACGGTAGAGAACGTGAGCTTGATCTGCGCTTCGATCATGAGCAAGAAAATCGCCGAGGGAATCGATGCGCTGGTGCTGGATGTGAAGACGGGTTCGGGCGCGTTTATGCAGAAGGAAGAGGATGCATTGCGGCTGGCGAAGGCGATGGTGGAAACGGGACGGCGCATGGGAAAAAAGTGCGTGGCGCTGCTGACCGACATGGGACAGCCGCTGGGGAGAATGGCGGGGCACTCGAGCGAAGTGATTGAAGCCATCGATATTTTGAAGGGCAAAGGTCCTAGGGATTTGCGACAACTTAGCGTGGAGCTTTCCGCGTGGATGTTCTATCTCGGCGAGCGGACTCCATCGGTGAACGAAGGGCGGCGGCTGGCGGAAGCGATGATTACCTCAGGGCAGGCGTTGGAAAAATTCCGCGAGTGTATCGCGCTGCAAGGGGGAGACGAGCGCGTGACGGATGATCCTTCGCTGTTGCCGCGGGCGCGCTCGCGAGTGGATGTAACTGCCGCTTCGCCGGGATACATCGTGGATACACGCTGCCAGGACTTTGGGATTGCGTTGGCGATGCTGGGAGGCGGGCGCGAAAAGAAAGAAGATCCGGTAGACCACGGAGTGAGCCTGGAATTTCACCGGCGCATCGGGGATCGCGTGGCTGCGGGAGAGAAACTGGTGACCATTCACTATAATGCGGAGGCAAAGCTGGCCGAGGCTAAGGAACTGATCACGGCGAGTTTCGTGTTTGGGGAAGCGGCGCCTGCGGCGAGGCGGTTGATTCGGCAAGTTCTGGGCGCGTAGGGCTTTGAGAGTGTGCTGGGACGGCGAGTTTCTCTTTGCCGAAACGAGGAGAGATTCCTCACTCCGCAGACTCCGTTCGGAATGACAAAAGTGCCCTGAGGGGAATTCAAGGAGACGGAATGGGAAGATTTGTGGGTGTGCTGGGCATGGCGGTTTTTCTGGGGCTGGCGTACCTTTTCTCAACGGCGCGACACGCGATCAAGTTGAAGACAATCCTGTGGGGTTTGGGGTTGCAGCTGGCCTTCGGGATATTTGTGCTGAAGTTCGGGCTAGGGCGCATCCTGTTTCAGAAATTGGGGGAGGCCGTAAACAAGCTGCTGAGCTTCGCGTTCGCCGGTTCCGAATTTGTTTTTGGGGGCTTGGGGATACACGGCTCTTCGTTTGGATTCATTTTTGCGTTTCAGGTGTTGCCCACCATCATTTTTATCGCTGCCGTCTTTGCTTTTCTTTATCACATTGGAGTGATGCAGCTGTTTATTCGCGCGTTCGCGTGGGTGATGACCCGCGTGATGGGAGCGAGCGGAGCGGAGTCGCTGGATATCGCGGCAAGCATTTTCATGGGCCAGACGGAGGCACCACTGACGATTCGGCCGTTCCTGAACAAGCTGACAAAATCCGAATTGATGTGCGTGATGACCTGCGGGATGGCGCATGTGTCCGGCGGAATCATGGCCGCGTATATTGCATCGGGTGTGGAGGCGAAACATCTATTGACTGCGGTGATCATGACGGCGCCAGGGACATTGTTGATGGCGAAAATGTTGGTGCCAGAAACGGAACAGCCATTGACGGCGGGGCGCGTGCAAATGCCGGAGATGGAAAAGGAAGCGAATTTTCTTGGCGCAATTTCGCGAGGAACGTCGGACGGGCTGCAATTGGCGATTAACGTTGCCGCGATGCTGATTTCGTTTATTGCGCTGCTGGCACTGGTGGATTTCCTCATTGGGGGTGCTCACAACCGGCTGGCGCTTCATCATTTCCCATGGTTCCCGAACAGCCTGGAACAATTTTTCGGGTGGATCTTCGCACCGATCGCGTGGCTGATAGGGATTCCGTGGAAAGACGCGGGTGTAATCGGGAACTTGCTGGGCACGCGCATGACCATCAATGAGGTGGTGGCGTTCGCCAAACTCGGGCAGCTGAAAGAGTCGCTGGATCCGCGATCGTTTACGATTGCCACGTTTGCGCTTTGCGGCTTCGCGAATTTCAGCTCCATTGGGATCCAGATCGGCGGTATCGGAGCGCTGGCGCCGGAACAGCGCGGGCAGTTGGCGAAATTCGGCATCCGCGCGATGCTGGCGGGGACCATGGCCAACCTGATGTCCGCTTGCATTGTGGGTATCCTGACATGAGCTCTGACAGCCCCGAGTTTGCACAAGCTGACGCTGCCGCGCGCTACGTATTGAAGAAAACGAAGCTGCGACCGAAGGTCGCATTGGTTCTGGGATCGGGACTGGGCGCGTTTGCAGACGAGTTTGCGGCCGCAACGAGAATTCCGTACGCCAAAATTCCCAAATTCCCAACGTCCACGGCGATTGGCCATGCCGGGCAACTGGTGCTTGGAGTCGTGGAAGGCATTGAGGTCGTTGGGATGCAAGGGCGAGTTCATCTGTATGAGGGATACTCGGTACAAGATGTGGCGTTTCCCGTGCGCGTATTTGCGCGGATGGGAGTGAAGGCGGTAATCCTGACCAACGCTGCCGGCGGCATCAAAAAGGAGTTCACGCAAGGGCGACTGGTGGTGATCAGCGACCACATCAATTTGCAGGGAGCAAATCCGCTGATAGGAGCGAACGAGGAAAAGTTCGGCCCACGGTTCCCCGACATGAGTGCGGCTTACGATAAAACATTTCGCGAACTGGCGTTGGCCGAGGGACGACGGCTGGGAATTGAATTGTGCGAAGGCGTGTATGGTGCTCTGGTCGGGCCAAGTTATGAAACACCGGCGGAGATTCGTTACTTGAGAACGATTGGCGCGGACCTGGTTGGAATGTCGACGGTTCCGGAGGTGATTGCGGCGAGGCACGCCGGGCTTCGGGTGCTGGGAATCTCTTGCGTGACGAACGCGGCCGCGGGCATTCTGGATCAACCGCTGGATCATAAGGAAGTTCTAGAGACCGCGGAACGGGTGAAGGGACAATTCATTGCGCTGCTACGTGGTGTGATTCCGGACATAGCGTCGGCGCTGTGATGTGTGGCCAACAACGAAGTTCAAGAGGGCCGGAGACAAAGCTGAGAGCAGCCCTCGGGGGCTAAAGCCGCGTGGAGTTTTGGGGGTTAGGGCATGGCTGAAGCCGTGCCCTGACGAGTTCAGGGGGTAACGTGTCGGAATTTGAGGCACTGATTAAAGCGGCTACGCAGGCCCGGGAAAATGCGCACGCGCGATTTTCGAACTTCAAGGTGGGAGCGGCGCTGCGGACGGCTCAGGGGAAGATATACGGCGGCTGCAACGTGGAAAATGCGACGTACGGGCTGACGGTGTGCGCGGAACGAGTGGCCATCTTCAAAGCGATCAGCGAAGGCGAGCGGCATTTCGATGCGATTGCCGTAGTAACGGACACTAGTACATTGACGCCACCGTGCGGAGCGTGCCGGCAGTTGATCTGGGAGTTTTGCGGCGATGTACCTGTGGCAATGGCAAATCTAGAGGGTAAAAGTGAGATTTTCTGGATGCGGGATTTGTTTCCGAAGCCGTTCGATGCTGCCAACTTGTAGTCGCAGCATGCACGCCACAGACTTTCATTCAAAAGAGGCAACCCAAATGTGCTCAGCATTAAAACAACTGTTTCTGCTGGTTGGTCTCGCGGTGGTGAGCGCAGCCATAGCGCTCGCTCAGGCGCCTAGAAAGGCCGCTTCCGCCGGCTTCGACCTCGTCGTCACTAACGCAACCATTGTGACCATGGATCCCGCGCGGCACGTTATTGAAGACGGAGTAATTGGTGTAAGCGGAGACAGCATCAGTTTTGTGGGGCCGGCGTCGGACTTCTACGCGCGGAATGGAAAAGCTTTTGCGGCCACCCAAACCATCGACGCAAGAGGCAAACTGATCATGCCGGGGCTGATCAACGCGCACACGCATATTCCGATGGTGCTGATGCGGGGGTTGGTGGACGATGTGACGCTGGACGACTGGCTACGCAAATACATTTTTCCGGCGGAAGCAAAGAATGTGAACGAAGAGTTTGTGCGCTGGGGCTCGCGGCTGGCACTGGCAGAGATGATTCGCAGTGGCACGACGGCGTTCGCGGACATGTACTATTTCGAGGACGCGGTTGCCGAAGAAACCAAGGCAGCGGGACTGCGCGGATTTCTTGGGGAAACGTGGATCGACTTCCCTGCCCCGGACAACAAGAACGAAGCGGAGATGGCGGCGTATACGGAGAAGTTCCTGAAGAAATGGCAGGGCGATGCGCTGATTCATGCGTCCGTGGCACCGCACTCGATTTACACGTGCTCGGAAAAAACGCTGAAGGATTCAGCGGCGCTGGCAAGGAAATACCACGCGCCGATCCTGATCCACGTTGCGGAAATGCGGAAGGAACTGGTGGACAGCATCGAGAAGAATGCCGCGACGCCGGTGCAATACCTGGAGCGAATCGAATTCCTGGGGCCAGATGTGCTGGCGGCTCATTGCATCTGGGTGGACTACACGGACATGAAGATTCTGGCGGACCGCCAGGTGGGCTGCGCGCACAACCCGTCGAGCAACATGATGCTGGCGAGCGGAGTTGCGCCGGTGGTGGATGAACGGGCGGCGGGCATGCGCGTGGGACTGGGTACCGATGGCCCGGCGGGAAGCAACAACGATTTGGACATGATGGAAGAGATGGACCTGGCAGCGAAACTGCAGAAGATGTACCGCGTGGATCCGCGGGCGCTAGGGGCGAAGGGCGCGCTGGAAATGGCGACGATTGAAGGAGCGCGGGCGCTGCACATGGAGAAAGAGATTGGTTCGCTGGAGGCAGGGAAAAAGGCGGATTTCGTAGTGCTGAACCTGAATGTGCCGAACGCCGTGCCGATGTTCGATGCCTATTCACAAATTGTGTATGCGTTGAAGGCGAGCGAAGTGGAGATGGTAGTGATCGGCGGAAAAACGGTGATGAAGGATGGGAAGGTGCTGACGGTCGATGAGGCGGCGGCGATGGCCAAGGCGAGGGAGTATGGGAAGAAGGTGGAGGCGTCGCTGAAATAGCAGCGGTTAGAGTTGCAGGACAGGCAGAGACCTCCGCGCCTAAAGGCGGGCTCTAGGGCAAGCGCATACGGCACGGCTGAAGCCGTGCCCTCCCGAGTTACCGGAGATTTGCAAAGCCGTTGGTACCACCCCCTGCGCGACAACTGCCCGCCTCAGAAGGCGGCCGCTACAAAAGCACGCCAAGAACACACGCAGAAGCCGCGCCTGGGGCACCCGCTCGGAAGACAGACGAAAATCGTTGCTGGCATATAAGCCAGCGCAACATGGCTCGAAAATCACTGCGCTTGTGCTTGGCTAGGTTGAGGATTAGGTGATTCGATCCGATAGCCGAGGTTTCGGAGCTGGCGGATCATTCTCGCGGTGCGCCTTTGCTTGGATTGTTTGGTGACGGCCGGGCCGCGTTCTTCGTAATGAACTCCCTGGTGCAGGATCAACCAAATCAATCGGCACTGCCGGTGGGCAATGGCCCCGATCGCTTGATTGTGTCCCAGGCGCGGGACCGAGCGGCGATACACGATCTCGAAGATGCTTCCTTTGGTCCTGGCTGCGGCGTTCGCAGCCTGATTGAGTAAGCGTCGCATGGGATGGTTGCCCTTTGGAAAGCGGTGGCCGTAGTTTAGGCCGGCGCTCTGTTCGTCGCCGGGGCGTGCGCCAACCCAGGAGGAGAGACATTTCAGGGACATGGAAGAAAAAAGGCAGGCTTAGTTGGGAGCGTTTCCGGGGCCGCCGACCGCGTGGATTTTGGGTAGGCGATCTTCTACCGGCGGCAGCGCGGGAAACGCGGCGTGCGGTTCCGTTTGATACCAGTAGGCGACGGAAAAATAGTTGTCGGAGCGAACGTTGGCGTGGCCGTGTTCGATGGTGGCCTTCAGCGATCTCGTGAAAGGGATCGGGGAATCCAGGTGGAAACGGTATATCGAACTGCGGCCGCCGGCGCGCTCCTCAGCGACAACCGGCGCGCCGTAGAGTGGATAAGAAAACGGGTGGCCGCCGAAATCGTAAGCACCAAGGAAATAATCCTCTGAGCCGGTGCCGGTGATGGAAGGCGAGATTTCACCGTCGATGAAGAACATGTCGTCGCCTTCTCCCCACCAGAAATCCTGGTTTTGCAGAACGGACATAGTGACGCCGACAAAGTGGCCGCGGCCGGTAGCTTCCATCCAAACGTAATTGTCTTCGCCACGCAGATTCTTTTCGTCGTTGACGAGTGGCTCGCCGTTGTCGCGCCACTGGTTGGTCCAGCCATGGTTCGGAGAGGCCTGGCGATATTGCGCGTGGAAATAGAGGGTGTCGGCCGGAAGCGGCTTGGAGTATGCCTGAACGTCGATGTTGAAGTAGAAGGCGTCGACGCGCTCTTTGCCGTTGTTGGTGACGGTAATGCGGGCGTGCTTCTGAAACGGCATCGGGAAGAAGCAGTTGAGAGCTTTGTTGGGGCCGACGCTGAGAGGCGCAGATTGGAATAGGAAATAGTCGCCTAAGCCAAGTCCGAAGAAGTCGCCGAGGGGAGTTTCGACGCTGGGGGCGGTTTCACCGTCCCAGTAAATGCGGAATACCAATTTTTTCAGGTGATAGGATTCGTCGTCGGCGAGCGTGAACCAAATGTGGGTAATGGTGCCAGGGCCCGCTTCATCGAGGACGGTGAGAGTTTCGCCGGGCGGGATGGCGCGAAAATCAGCGTTGCCGCCAGAGCGATCGAAACTAGAGACGCGCTTGAGAGTGTAGTTGTGAGGCTGAGGAAGAGAGCCGAGCCAGTCGGAAGATTGCGCGAAGACGGGAGCAGAAGCGAGGAACAGCAAGAAGAGCAATCGAGGAAAGAAGATTCGCGATTTCATAGGCGCTCCCGGAATGGCGTGAGAAGAGTCAGGCGACGGTGACTGGCAGTGACATTGTTCACCAGGGACATTACGCGAAGCAAGAGGAGTTGAGCGAAGTCAGGGTGAAACCGACGGGGAAACACAAATGCTGGCATAAAAGCCAGCACTACAGGGAAGAGGGAAATTGTGGACGCCAATCGGGAGATAGTCATTCCATGACATGAAGAGGAAGCACATAAAACCCGGCATGCATTACATCCGGGACTCATAGGGATTCATCGGCCGCCAACAGAGGCTTCCCGCCGGCAAGGTCGCCCATATCAATCAGGATTTGGGCTATCACACCAGTCCAGCCGGTTTGATGGCTGGCGCCGCAGCCGCGGCCGGTGTCGCCATGGAAATATTCGTGGAACGGAATCAAGTCGCACCAGTGAGGATCTTCATTAAAGAGCTTGTTGGAGCCAAAGAGAGCGCGATTGCCGTTCTGATCCCGCAGAAAAATATGGGCCAGGCGTTGAGCCAGATCGTGAGCGACCTCGGCAAGCGTCTTTAGTTGGCCCGAGCCCGTTGGACATTCGATTTTGAATGTGTCGCCGTAATATCGATGATATTGGCGGAGCGCGATAAGAATCAGCTGATTGACGGGCATCCAAACCGGGCCGCGCCAGTTGGAATTGCCGCCAAACAAAAGGGTAGTGGATTCGCCGGGTTCGTAGTCCAGGCGATACTCCTGGCCGGCGAGATGCAGGACCAGCGGATGAGCAAGGTGATGACGGGAGACAGCACGCACGCCAAAGGGCGAGAGAAATTCATTTTCATCCAGCATGTAGGAAAGCAAGCTGCGTAATTGGTCTTCACGAACAAACCCAAGGAGCAGCATTTTGTTGGCGCCGGGAGTGATGGCGGGTTTAATGCTGGCGACGAGATCGGGGCGGTGTTCGATGAACCATTGGCGGCGCCGCTGGAAATTGGGGTAGTGATCGAATGTATCGGCAGCGATGGCGGTTCCGCCGAACATAGGAACAAATCCAACCATGGTGCGGGCGCGCACGGGGAACCGTTCATTGAGACTGGAGAACAGGTAATCGTAGAAGAAGCCGTCCTGTTCGTCCCAAAGAGAGCGGGGCGACTCTTGAGGATTGTCCATGGAGTGGGCGATGTAGATGTAGTGCTCCCAGAATTTGCTGGCCAGGTCTTCATAGACGGGATCGCGTTCGGCGAGAGTAAGAGCGATGGAAAGCATGCTCTT
The DNA here is from genome assembly GCA_963735825.1 of Candidatus Acidiferrales bacterium. Taxonomy (GTDB): domain Bacteria; phylum Acidobacteriota; class Terriglobia; order Acidiferrales; family UBA7541; genus Acidiferrum. Next base: position 216,124 of record CAVTMR010000003.1, on the reverse strand, counting down.
CGCGAAAGCGGCCATCCAACTGGTGCCATCGGCCTGGCCCAGGAGATATCCGGGAGGCAAATTGTCGCGGTCGAATGCGCCGATATTGTCCATGCCGAGGAAGCCGCCCTGGAAAATGTTCTTGCCCATGGCGTCTTTGCGATTGACCCACCAGGTGAAGTTGAGAAGCATTTTCTGGAAGACGCGCTCCAGGAAGGCGAAATCGGCGACGCCGGTGGCCTGGCGCTCAATTTGAAAGACAGCGGCGGCAGCGAGAGAGAGCACGGGAGGATTCACATCGACGAAATCCCATTCGTAAGCAGGGATTTGTCCGTTCGGATGCATGTACCACTCGCGCGTCATGAGTAGGATCTGTTCCTTGGCAAAGTGGGGGTCGACGTAGGCCAACGCTACGCAATGAAACCCCAAGTCCCAGGAAGCAAACCACGGAAACTCCCATTTATCCGGCATGGAGAGAACATCACGAGTGAAGAAATGACGCCAGTCGTTGTTGCGTCCTTCGAGCCGTTCGGGAGGAGGAACGGGCTGCGAGGGATCGCCGTCCAGCCAATCTGAGACCACGTAGTGGTAATACTGCTTGGACCAGAGCAAGCCGGCAAAAGCCTGGCGCGCGATGAGTCTGGCGTCTTCGGAGAGTTTGGATGGCAAGACAACGGCGTAGAATTCGTCGGCTTCCTCTTTACGCAAGGTGAAAACGGCATCGAAATCGGCGAACGGAGTTTCGGAGGGCTGGTCGTCCGCCATAGCGGCGAGTCGCAGGCGAAGCGAAACAGTTTCGCCGGGCGGAACCGCCAGTTGGTAGTGAGCGGCTGCTTTGGTGCCGATTGCAGAAGGGTTGATGGCCTGGCGCTTACCATCAATCAAATGGGAGTGGAACGCATCCTTCACATACGGAGTGCGCGAAGGACTTCCGAATAAGCGCTCAAAATTTGTTTCGTTTTCGGCGAAGAGAAGCTCGCCAGCTCCGGAACAATCGAGGATGTAATCGCCGAGTTGCCAATGTTTGGCGAGGATGGAGCGCCGCTGAGGATCCTTGAAAGTGGGAGTAGCTGAACTGGAAAGAGATGGGCGCCGATGGTCGCGTCCCCACGACCAAGTGTTGCGAAACCACAGTGTGGGAAGAATGTGGATGGGAGCTGTTTCGGGGCCGCGATTGGTGACGCTGATACGGATGAGAATGTCTTCCGGGGCGACCTTGGCATATTCGACCACGACATCGAAATAACGGCCCTGGTCAAAAATGCCGGTATCTACCAGCTCGTATTCCATATCGTTCTTGCCGCGCCGGCGGTTTTCTTCCAGGAGCTGCTCGTAGGGGTACGCCGCGTGAGGATATTTGTAGAGATACTTCATGTAGGAGTGCGTTGGAGTGTTGTCGAGATAGAAGTAATATTCTTTCACGTCTTCGCCGTGATTGCCTTCGTGGGCGGTGAGGCCGAACATGCGTTCTTTAAGAATGGGATCGTGGGTATTCCAGAGTGCGAGGGCGAAGCAGAGATACTGGTGACGATCGCAAATACCAGCAATGCCATCTTCATTCCAACGGTAGGCACGCGAGCGGGCATGATCGTGCGGGAAATAGCTCCAGGCGTCACCACTCTTGCTGTAATCCTCGCGAACAGTGCCCCAAGCGCGCTCCGCCAGGAAAGGACCCCAACGATTCCAGTGGCCTTCGCGCTGCTGATTCATGCGCAGGCGAACACCTTCGCGAGTGTCGTAGATGGTCATGGTGGCTCTTCCAATTAGCTTCGTCACGCGCCGGAATGAACAGTGATGCGGAACGAAGTCCGAAATTGGCCACCGAGCGCAAGAACTTGCAGGCCTTGACTGGAGGTGAGCGCGCTGGTGGGAGCCGTCATGGGCTCGAGAGCGATGAAGTCTTTGTCTTTGGGAGCAAAGATCTGGGCGTAGGGAAAGTTTTCGAGAAACGTGACGGTGATGTGGCGGCCGGCGCCGGAGAGCGAGAAGGAGGAATGCGCGCCAATCAGGGCAAAGCCATCGTCAAAGCTTTTGTCGCTCAGCAACGAATCAAATGGGCCGAAAGACTCCTGCGCGCCGGTGGGGATGCCGCGCTGATCGAGATGGAGTTTATTGATGCGAGGTAATTGGAGACGCCATTGCGCACGCGGGAGTTGCGGAATCCCAAAGTAAGGATGAAAACCAAAACTGATGGGGACGGAAGAGCCGGAATTGGCAAAAACGGTGGTCTGTAGGGTCAAGGAATTGGGATTGAGCGTCGCAGCCATTTCAAGCTTGTGTGGAAAGGGAAAGATAGCGAGGAGGTCGAGCCGGTTCCAGTCAAGGCGGGCCAGGAGTGAGTCGGGGTTTGCTGTGGCAATTTCCCAAGCAAGTTGGCCCCAGGGAACACCATGCATGGGAAGACCACGATCATCGAAGTGCAACACGGGCGAGGAAGGATCGAGAACAACGTCGCGGCCCGCGGCTCGATAGTTTAAGGAGGCGAGACGGTTTGCCCAAGGATAGAGGAGTGGGATTCCGGCGGTGCTGCCCGTGGACCTGGCGGTTTCCAGATCCTCGACGCGGCGAAGAAGTTCAGCCCCACGATGCTGAAGCGAAACGCCCAACATGCCGGAGCCCGGCCAAAAAATGGCCCGGAGATCACCCGCAACGAGGGAGCGAACGGAGGTGGCATTCATGGTGATTTTCTGATGACCTCATTTGCGAGCTGTGAAAGCTCAAGCATTAACAAGCCGCAGCTCATACGAGCCGTGAGGATTCCGCCGCACGAAAATTGCCACGATCTTGGCCAAACGCCGCAGGTGACGCGATTCCTGGCTATATTTCGCTTGCAAGAATGCCTGGACGAGATCCCGGGCAACGCAAGGCCCAACCGTGCGGCCACCCATGCAAAGAATATTCATGTGGTCGTCTTGCGCACGTTGCTTGGCAGAAAAATGGTCGTGGATGAGAGCGGCGCGCACGCCAGGCACTTTGTTGGCGCACACCGAAGCGCCTACACCGCTGCCGCAGATGGCAATGCCGCGTTCGACTTTGCCCGCAACGACAGCGTGAGCCAAGGGAAGAACATAGTCGGGATAGTCGTCGCGCTCGGAAAGAGAGTTGGCGCCGAAACCGACGACTTCGTTGCCGGCAGCGTGGAGTTGGCTCAGCAACTCTTCCTTCAACCCGAATCCGCCATGATCGGTGGCAATTCCCACACGCATGTTCGCGACTCCTTTCTGCGAATCTTTTCGACGGGGCGTCAGGAAGCCGCTGCGCGCGCTGCCGCGTCACGATCGGCCAGAATGACAGCGTTGTCTTGACGAATGCGTCCGGCTGGAATCGCGGGGTCGGCGGCAAGCAATTTCGGGAGCATCTCAACTTTCTCTTTGCCGGTGACGAGAAACAGAATGCGCCGTGAGCGGTTGAGGATCGGGTAGGTGAGGGTCATGCGGCGCCGTCCCATGTAGACGCCAGTAATCGCGACGTCCGCATCGGTCACGTTCAGCACCGGATCGCCGGGAACGAGCGAGGCGGTGTGGCCGTCAGGCCCCATGCCAAGATGCAAAAGATCGAGAACTGGCGGAGAGCCAGCCAACTCCGCGAGAGTCGCGGCATATTGTTTGGCTGCCGCTTCCAAGTCGGTGGCCTCGACGGGCATGGGATAAATGTTTTCAGGGGGCAGCGGCGCGTGCTGCAGAAGCGTTTCGCGAAGGTGCGTGAGATTGCGATCGGGATCACCGGGTGGTGCGACCCGCTCGTCTACCTGAACGACGTGCATTTGCTTCCATGAAACGCCTTCGCTGGCCAAGTCGCGCAGCATGACCCACGGAGTGTGGCCACCGCTGACGGCGATGACGAAGCGGCCGCGAGCAGCGACGGCAGTCCGCGCTTCAGCGGCGATGAATTCCGCGGCTTTTTGCGCGACAACTTCCGCATTAGGCAGGACTTCGATCTTCATGGCAGTCACTTCCCTTCCTTACAGAGTTGGCGGCGCGGGTAGTTAGTGGGCGGCAGCGCGCCCGCAACACCGATGGAACATCCCGGCCTAGTTAAATGAGCCGGCCTTCGCCGCCGCAGCAGAGCTGGCGATCACGGGATTCACCCAGCCGCCCGGCGGGGCGACTTGCGCAGCTTCGTTCGGTCCCCAAGTGCCCGGCTCGTATTCGTAAGCAGGGGTAGTTAGTTTGAGGATGGGATCGACGATGCGCCAGGCCTGCTCGACGTAATCTTGCCGCGCAAAGATGGAGGCGTCGCCAGCCATAGCATCACCCAACACGCGCTCGTAGGCATCGATTTCCGTGGCTTCTGGTTGATGGTGCGCCAACATTTCCGCGGATTCACCAGCCATTTCTTCGCCGGGCGCCATAACCGTCATGCCCATGGCGATATCGACATCAGGGCTGATGCGGAAGCGCAAATGATTTTGCGTCAACTTGCTTTCGCGAATCACCGTGGGAGGCAATTTGAACTTGGCGAGGACTTCAGTGCAGGTGACCGGAAGAGACTTGCCCGCCCGTAGAAAAAAGGGCACGCCGCGCCATCGCCAGGAGTCGACTTCGAGGTGCAGAGCCGCGAAGGTTTCGATTTTGGAGTCCTTGGCCACACCAGCTTCGGCGCGATAGCCGAGAAACTGCCCGCGGACAACATCGGCATCGCGCAATGAACGGATGGCCTTGAGGACTTTCACCTTTTCGTCGCGGACCGTTTCAGCGTCGGTGCAAACGGGAGGCTCCATCGCGAGGTTACAGAGAATCTGGAACAGATGATTCTGGATAACGTCACGAATCGTGCCCGTCTGGTCGTAGAAGGAGCCGCGGCCCTGAACGCCGAAATCTTCGGCCATGGTGATTTGAATGCTCTCCACGTAATTGCGATTCCAGAACGGCTCCATAAAGGTGTTAGCGAAGCGGAAGATGAGGATATTGTTGACCGGGCGCTTGCCGAGGAAATGGTCGATGCGGAAGATGTCTTGCTCGTCGTAGGCGCCGTGAAGAATCTTGTTCAGCGCCTGAGCGGAGGCCAGGTCGTCACCGAATGGTTTTTCGACGATTACGCGGGAGCCTTCGGCGCAGCCTGATTTGACGAGCTGTTCGACAACCTCGCCGAAAAGCATGGGAGGAATGGCGAGATAGTGCGCGGGGTGCTGGGCATTGCCGAGTTCCTTGCGCAGGTTCTGGAAAGTGGCATCGCTGTTGTAGTCGCCGTCGACGTAATGCAGTAAGCCGGAGAGTTTTTCCCAGGCAGCAGGGTCGAGGCCGCCGTGTTTTTCCAGGCTGTCCTTGGCACGGGCTTTCAACTGCTCGAGATTCCAGCCCGCTTTGGCCACGCCGATAATGGGGACGTGGAGATGCCCTCGCTTGACCATGGATTGGAGCGAGGGGAAGATTTTCTTGTAAGCCAAATCGCCGGTTGCGCCAAAAAAAACCAAGGCATCGGAATGTATCGCGCTCATGATGAAAACCCTTTCTTGCGCGGCTACTTGCCGGCAGCCTTTTCCATGTGCCCACCGAATTGATAGCGCATCGCGGAGAGCAGCTTGTCGGCAAATTCCGCCTCGCCACGGGAGCTGAAGCGCTCGTAAAGAGCGGCGGTGAGGACGTGAGCTGGCTGGGCCTCGTCGATGGCCGCCTTGATGGTCCAGCGGCCTTCGCCGGAATCGGAGACGCGGCCGGCAAATTTCGAGAGTGTCGGATCGTCGATCAGGGAGATGGCGGTGAGATCGAGCAGCCAGGAGGCAATGACGCTGCCGCGGCGCCAAACTTCCGCGACGTCTTTCAGGTCGAAGTCGTACTGATAATGCTCCGGGTCGCGCAGCGGGGTGGTTTCGGCGTCGACGGCGTGGTCCTGCTTACCGACGTTGGCGGCGCGAATGATGCCGAGTCCTTCGGCGTAGGCAGCCATGATGCCGTACTCGATGCCATTGTGAACCATCTTGACGAAGTGGCCGCCGCCATTGGGACCGCAGTGCAAATAGCCTTGTTCCGAGGTGCCACCGATTTTTTCACGGCCGGGAGTGCGAGGGATATTGCCGATACCGGGAGCGAGGCATGCAAAGATGGGATCGAGATGTTTGACCACATCTTTTTCGCCGCCGATCATCATGCAATAGCCGCGTTCGAGTCCCCAAACACCGCCGCTGGTGCCGACATCGACGTAATGAATTTTTTTGGCGGCGAGCTCCTTGGCGCGGCGAATGTCGTCGACGTAATAGGAATTCCCGCCATCGATCAGGATGTCTTCCGCTTCGAGCGAGGGCAGCAGATCATGGATGGTCTGGTCCACCACAGCGGCGGGGACCATCAGCCAGATGGCGCGAGGTTTCTGAAGCTTTTTTACGAAGTCCTGCAGAGAGGAAGAGCCGACCGCCTTGTCGTGTTCCAGTTCGCTGACCGCTTTTTGCGACCTGTCGAACACGACGCACTGGTGGCCGCCTTTGATCAAGCGCCGCACCATGTTCGCCCCCATTCTGCCGAGGCCAATCATTCCGAGTTGCATAACGATCTCCTTTATCGATTGAACTTTATAAACCGCTAAGAGCGACTGCGAAAGCGCTGGTCAGGAAGCCTTCAGCTTGCGGTAACGGCGGATCAGCGCACTGGTTGAGCTGTCGTGGTTGAGCTTGGGCTCGGTCTTGCTCTCGAGCTCTGGAATGATGCGCTGAGCGAGGACTTTGCCAAGCTCCACGCCCCATTGATCAAAGGAATCGATGTTCCAGATTGTGCCCTCAGTAAAGACGGAGTGCTCATAGAGGGCCACGAGTTTGCCAAGCGCCTCGGGCGTGAGGCGATCGAGCAGCATGGTGTTGGATGGGCGGTTGCCTTCAAATACGCGATGCGGGACAAGCCAATCGGGCGTGCCTTCGGCCTTGACCTCCTTGGGCGTTTTGCCGAAAGCCAGGGCTTCGGCTTGCGCGCAGACGTTGGCGATGAGCATGTCGTGATGGCGGCCGAGCGGATTGAGTGCTTTGGCAAACGCGATGAAGTCGCAGGGAATGAGGCGCGTGCCCTGGTGGATGAGTTGATAGAAGGAATGCTGGCCGTTGGTGCCGGGTTCGCCCCAAAAGATTGGACCAGTATCGTCGTCGACCTGCTTGCCATCGAGCGTGACGTGCTTGCCGTTGCTTTCCATGGTGAGTTGCTGGAGGTAGGCGGGAAAACGCTTTAGATACTGCTCGTAAGGCAAAACAGCGACGGTTTGCGCGTCGAAGAAGTCGGTATACCAAATAGTGAGCAGGCCGAGCAGCACTGGAAGGTTGCGTTCAAAGGGTGTGGTGCGGAAATGCTCGTCCATCTGGTGGAAGCCGCTGAGCATGGAGCGAAAGTTATCCGGACCAATGGCCAACATGGTGGAGAGACCGATAGCGGAGTCCATGGAATAGCGGCCGCCGACCCAATCCCAAAAACCGAACATGTTGGCGGTGTCGATGCCGAACTTGGAAACTTCGGCGGCATTGGTAGAGACGGCGACGAAATGCTTGGCGACGGCGGTTTGATCTCCGCCGAAAGCCTTGAGAGACCAATCGCGGGCGGTGTGGGCATTGGTCATGGTTTCAAGCGTGGTAAAAGTCTTTGAGGAAATGATGAACAGGGTTTCCGAGGGATCGAGGTCGATGACCGCTTCGGCGAAGTCATTGCCATCCACGTTGGAGACGAAGCGGAAGGTCATGCTGCGTTCGCTGTAGTACTTCAGGGCTTCGTAAGCCATCACCGGGCCAAGGTCGGAGCCGCCAATACCGATGTTGATGACATTGCGGATGCGCTTGCCGGTGTGACCCTTCCACTCGCCGCTGCGAACACGGTTGCAGAAGGCAGTCATCTTATCGAGAACGGCGTGAACCTCCGGAACAACGTTTTTGCCGTCGACGAGGATGGTTTGGTCCTTGGGCGCCCGGAGAGCGACATGGAGCACGGCGCGATTCTCGGTGATGTTGATTTTCTCGCCGCGAAACATGGCGTCGATGTGTTCCCGAAGCCCTGATTCCCTGGCGAGTTGCAACAAAAGCGTTACGGTCTTGTCGGTGATGCGATTCTTGGAATAATCGAAGTAAATGCCGAGGGCTTCGAGTGAGAATTTTTCGGCGCGCTTGGGATTATCAGCGAAGAGTTTCCGGAGGTGCACAGATTGGACGGTTTTATGGTGGGCTCGCAATGCGGACCAGGCTTTGCGTTTGGTGAGTGGCTTCATTTCCGGAGACTTTGAGGTCGTCTTTGCCGTTCGTGCCATGATCGTGCTCCTTTGAAACTTTTCGCGGGTTTAACGATGAGAGGATTTGTGCGCTGTCGCGGGCTTGGCCTTATGGTCATCCCAGAGGCGGAATCCTCCGATAAAGGCATGGGAATTGTCCCCCAAACGACAGTGAGGCGGAAGCTCTTTCAGTTTTTTGGAATTGCCACCGCCCAGAACGATATCGTCGGGCTCCAGAGCGGCCGACATGCATTCGACGACATCGGCGACGTCGCGGCGCCATTTCTTTTTGCCGCGCTTCTCCAAACCGCGCAGACCGACGTAGTCTTCATAGGTGGCCTTCTTGTACGGAAGGTGGCCCAGTTCCATGGGCTCGACGATGCCGTCGACGACCAGAGCGGTGCCGAGCCCGGTGCCCAAGCCCAGAAAAAGCATTCTGCCTTTTTTGTAGCTGCCCAAAGCCTGCATGGCGGCATCGTTCACGATCTTCACGGGCTTGCCAAACGCCTTTTTGTAGTCGAATCTCACCCAGCCGTGCGCCATATTGTACGGCTCCAGGATCGGCCGATTGTGCATGACGGGAGCAGGATAGCCAAGCGAGACCACGTCGTACTTCCAGTCCTTGGTAATCTGCTTGACGCCAGCTACCATTTTCTTGGCAGTCATCTTCGGGCCAGAAGCGAATTTACGCGGTGTCGATTCGCCGCTGAGAAGGACCTTGACGTTCGTACCGCCAACATCGATCGCCAGTATCTTCATGCGTAGACCCTTCCCTCGGTGGAAAGAACGGCTCTGTGGGCGGAAACCACCTTATAAGAACTCCCCGGTGTAAATCAATTGCCGGGCGCTCGGGCTGCGACGGTGGTCGAGCCTTTTTCGCACCGCAAACCTTCTTCACCGTTGCGTACCGCGTGGCGCGGCAGTTGATATCCTTCGTGGCGCAAACGGCGCGCCGCTCAGGGTGCTGTTCACACCCAAAGTCGACCTCGTGAGATTAGGCTAGCGCAGGGCATTGTTAACAATTTGCTGTGCTTCGCTGACGATGGCTTCAAGATGCGCCTCGTCTTGAAAACTCTCGGCATAAATTTTATAGATGTTTTCGGTGCCAGAAGGACGCGCAGCGAACCAGCCGCTCTCGGTCACCACTTTCAGGCCGCCGATCGCAGCGCCATTGCCCGGTGCCGTGGTCAACTTTTGCAGGATGGGTTCGTCGGCAAGCTCGGATTCCTTGACGTCGGAGGGAGAAAGCTTCAACAGCTTCGCTTTCTGCTCTGGGGTGGCTGGCGCGTCGATGCGCGTGTAATACGGCATGCCAAATTCAGAGGCTAATTCCTGGAAATGCTGGCCGGGATCTTTGCCGGTAACGGCGGTAATTTCTGCCGCCAGGAGGTCCATGATGGGGCCATCCTTGTCAGTGGTCCAAACGGTGCCATCGAGGCGAAGAAAGCTGGCGCCGGCGCTTTCTTCTCCGCCGAAACAGAAGGAACCGTCGAACAGACCGGGTACAAACCATTTGAATCCAACCGGAACTTCGGAAAGTTTGCGGCCGAACTTCTTGACGACGCAATCGATCAGGCTACTGCTGACCAGCGTCTTGCCAACGGTGACGTGCGGGGACCACTGTGGGCGGTGGGTCAAGAGATAACCGATGGCAACCGCCAGGTAGTGGTTCGGATTCATCAGGCCGGAAGTGGGCGTAACGATTCCGTGACGATCCGAATCCGGATCATTCGCGAAGGCTACCTGGTATTCGTCTTTCAGGCTCACCAGTCGCGCCATGGCGTAGGGGCTGGAGCAATCCATGCGAATTTCGCCGTCGTGATCCACGGTCATGAAGGAAAAAGTGGGGTCGATAACGGGATTGGTGACGGTGACATTCAGGCCGTAAACCGAATTAATGTGCTCCCAGTAAGGCCGGGCGGCTCCGCCGAGAGGATCGACGCCGAGTTTGAGGTGAGCGCCGCGAATGGCCTCGGTGTTGATGACGTTGCGCAGGTCATTCACGTAGGGAAGGATGAAATCCTTCTGATGGGTGGTGACGGCTTTGATGGCCGAATCGAATGGAGTGCGCTTCACTTCCTTATTTCCGCCGCGAAGCAAGTCGTTGGCGCGATTTTGAATCCAGGTGGTGACATCGGTATCCGCAGGCCCGCCGTTTGGCGGGTTGTACTTGAAACCGCCGTCTCGCGGAGGATTGTGAGAAGGAGTGACGACGATGCCGTCGGCAAGATGATCTTTGCGGCCGCGATTGTAGACCAGAATGACGCGAGAAATAACGGGCGTGGGAGTGACTCCATCATCGCGCTGAATGATGGTCTCCACGTTGTTGGCGGCTAGAACTTCCAGCGCCGTGCGTTGCGCGGGGCCGGAGATGCCGTGCGTGTCTTTGCCCATATAAAGGGGGCCGTCAATTCCCTGCCCGTGGCGGTATTCGCAAATGGCCTGAGTGATGGCCAGGATGTGAGCTTCGGTGAAGGTGGCCTGAAAAGGAGAGCCACGGTGACCGCTGGTGCCAAAGCTTACCAATTGATTCGGGTCGTTGACGTCGGGGCGACGATCAAAATACTCGCGCTCCAGTTTTCCTACATCGATGAGCATGTCTTTCGTCGCAGGCTTCCCCGCTAGAGGCGATACGCCCTTTGCTGCTGGGTTTTCTACCGTGGCCATGGAACGCTCCGCTAGGGCACCGGACAGGGCGCCACTTTCCAGATTTCCGAAGTGTACTCGGAAATGCTGCGATCGCTGGAGAACTTTCCCGAACTGGCGACGTTGCAGATGACCTTTTGCGCCCAGCCATCGGGATTGGCATACAAATCGCAGAGTCTCTTGTCGGCTTCAAGATAGGACTTGAGGTCGGCGAGATGCATGTAGAAGTCTCCGTGCGTAAGAAGGGTATCGCGCAAGGGGGCAAAAATGCCAGGCTCATAACGGCTGAAATAGTCGGAGGAGATCATGTCGAGCGCTGCGCGGATCTCCGGATCGTGATCGTAGTGCCAATGAGGATTGTACCAACCGCGGCTGTCGGCGACCTGCTGTGCGTTGAGACCGAAAAGGAAGAGATTGTCTTCACCGGCCTCTTCGGCCATTTCGATGGTAGCGCCGTCGCGCGTGCCGATGGTAAGCGCGCCGTTCATCATGAACTTCATGTTGCTGGTGCCGCTGGCTTCGTAGCCGGCGGTGGAAATCTGGTTGGAGACGTCGCTGGCGGGAATCAAGCGCTCCGCGACAGAAACGCGGTAGTCGGGGAGAAAGTAAACCTGCAAGCGGCCCTTCACCGCGGGGTCGCCGTCGATGGTGCCGGCAAGATTGTTGATGAATTTAATGATGAGTTTGGCGAGTTGGTAGGCGGGAGCAGCCTTGCCGGCAAAGAAGAACGTGCGGGGCGGCATGGAGAGGTTGGGATTTTGGCGGAGGCGATTGTAGAGCACCACTATGCGCAAGCAGTTGAGCAGCTGGCGCTTGTATTCGTGGATACGCTTCACCTGGGAATCGAAAATGTTTTGCGGGTCGACCGCTACGCCGGATGTGGCTTTCAACCAGTTGGCGAATTGCGTCTTCATTTCGTGTTGGGCTTCCAGGAAGGCGGACCGGAAACCCTTGTCGGCGGCAAGCGGTTTCAGTCGGGAAAGCTGGCTGAGATCGGTGATCCAGCCATCGCCAATGGCATCGGTAATGGTGCGGGCGAGGGGCGGGTTACACAGCAACAGCCAGCGCCTCGGTGTTACACCGTTGGTCTTGTTGTTGAAGCGCTGCGGAAACATCTCCGCGAGGTCTTTCACGGTCGTCGTGCGCAACAGCTTGGAATGGATCGCGGCTACGCCATTGGTGCTATGCGAGCCAACAATGGCGAGATTGGCCATGCGGACCCGGCGGACCGGGCCCTCTTCGATCAGGCTGATGCGGGAAACTTTGCCTTCGTCGCCGGGGTATTTCTTGCGGACATCGTCGAGGAGACGGCGGTTGATCTCGTAAATGATCTCCAGAAGACGCGGTACGACTCTTTGAAACCAGTCGACCGGCCATTTTTCGAGCGCTTCGGGAAGCAAGGTATGATTGGTGTAGGCGAGTGTTCTTTGGGTGATGTCCCAAGCCTGATCCCAGCCTAGGTGGGCTTCGTCGAGGAGGATGCGCATCAATTCCGGGACGGACATGGTGGGGTGAGTATCGTTGAGCTGAATGGCGACCTTGTCCGGGAAAGCGCTCCAGTCCTTATTGTTGACGCGGAAGCGGCGAACGATATCGGCGAGCGAACACGCGACGAGGAAATATTCCTGTACGAAGCGCAGCGCCTGGCCTCGGCTGGTGGAATCGTCGGGATAAAGCACACGGGTGATGGATTCTGCGGCCAGGGTTTCAGCAAGGGCGCCGACGAAATCGCCGCTGCTGAACTCCTGAAAGTCAAAGTAATCCGCAGCCGCCGCAGCCCACAGGCGAAGTGTGTTGATGTTCTTTCCGCCATATCCGACAACAGGCCGATCATAAGGAATCCCGAAAAGGCAGGAAGGCTTTCCAGCAATGGCGCGCAGCACGCCATCGCGTATGACAAACGAGGCGTTCAAATCGATGTTTACGCGCAGGTGCGGACGAGCCACTTCCCATGGGTCGGGGCGGCGCAGCCAATTGTCGGGCACCTCATATTGCCAGCCGTCTTTTATGGTCTGCTTAAACATGCCGTATTCATAGCGAAGACCATAACCGCTCGCGGGAAGTTGCATCGTGGCCATGGAATCCAGGAAACAGGCAGCCAGACGGCCGAGCCCACCGTTACCGAGACCGGCGTCAGGCTCCTTCTCAACAAGGGCGAGCCAATCGATGTTCTTCTTGTTGATGAAATCGTCCAGGAGAGGATCGAGCAAGAGGTTAGTCACGTTGTTGGTGATCGAACGTCCGATAAGAAACTCCATCGAGAGATAGTAAACACGCTTGGCATTGGTCTGATTGTAGGTTTTGCCGGTAAGCACCCAGCGCTGCGAAAGGATGTCGCGAACCGAGCGGGCGAAGGCTTCGTAATGTTCGCGAGGGGTGGTCTCGGCCAGGTCAATCACCCTGTCGAATAGAAGGTGTCGCTCATAGAGCGCGTCAGAACTGCCCGAAAATTGGATCGGGCCACAACCGTATTGCGCGAGCAGTTTGGACAAGTGGTCGGAGCCACCCGGTTTCGATGTGACTGGTACGCTTTTGGTGCTCATAACGATTCCCCTATTTCCAGCGGTAGTTCTGCCGCCGACAGATTGGATGCTGCAAGCGGCGTAAAGACCGCAAAATTTGCAGGCAAATTCCTGGCCGCCTGCTGGATAGATTGTTCCATCCCCGGATTGCAGGGGGATTAATAGCGATTTCCCAGGCCCAGCTAGCGTCCGACAATGGACGTCAAATGTGCATGCTCGACGGCGTGAAGTTGACGCCAACGGGCAAAGGCCAGCACGATCAGGCCAATCGCAGCGGCAACGGCCAGGCAAAAACAGATATCGACGAAAGCCAACAATCGTGCTTGCGCGACCCTCAATCCTTGAAATAGCTCATAATTCCCGGGGTCGGAGACGCTGGTACCATTGGCGCGAGCTGCGATCCGTGAGGCAAAGTCTCGCAGGACCCTCTGGACCATCGGATTCAAGGCGCTTTGCAGTATCCAGCAGGCGCGAGGAATGACGTAGAGCCCGGCGCCTAGGAAAATGCCGCAGAGCAGCACCACACCAAAGGCCGCAGTGTAGGTACGCTGCGAAAGGATGGTGCTGACGTGGAAAACAGGGTTCTGATTGCCATCGCGAGAATCCCACCACAGAAAAGCAGCAAAGCAGAGAACGGAAATGACCAGGAGCAAAACGATGAACGGGGATTGAAACCACATGTCACGCTCACCGCGACTGAGGGCAATCTGGGCACATACCATGCTGGCAAGCATCAGACCAACACCGGGATAATCCGCCGGAGGAAGTTCTGCAATGCGAAGGAGACGGGCAGGCAGAGTATCCTAAAATCATAATCCATAGGGCTGACCAGCCAGATGTCGTCGTGGACTTCTTTGATGCCGACGGTCTGGCCGGCGAAGACGGTACGGTGCCGCAGTTGAACTTTTGTGGCCGAGACAGATGCGGCCACAATGAGTGACGACGCCGGTCGTCGTGGTAGGGATGTCATATCGGGCAATCCCTGATAGACGCGAGTGGACGGTTGATAGACCTCGGGCGGGCAGTTCATGTCCAGCCATGACGACCTGTGACCTAAACGGTGCCTGATCAGTCCCCACCAGTTCCCGTGCCCTTCTGGACGCCGGCGGGGAGATAAATGGCTGGGCCCGGGGCGACGCCCCGGAAATTTCCGGCACGGGAGTAGCAGAAGGGAGGTCAATTAGCATACCCCACGCTAGCTGCCGTGCTGAGTCTCTACGCGTCACATGTGGCAGAAGGTCGGGGTGCCTTGGCCTTTCACCGGAATTCATAACCCACCTTGAGCTCACATCGATAAACTTTTGCTTGATTCTTTTCGACGCGGACCTGGCAATTGGCCCAACTCAGTTTAGAAGTTGGCCCCAAGGGGAACACAATGGGAGTGCCATTGATGTTCGCTTCGATGCTTGGGCCCTGGGCGGTTGGAGGCAGGGCAAAATTCATTGATCGCCCGAAAATGACGGGGTATGCCCGGCGAACAATATTTTCGAGCTGAGATCCATATACCTCGGCCTGCAGCAAAAAGGTGGTCGTGTCGGACCAGTTGCGCACGGAAACGCCGATCCTACGGCCGCCTTTGGAAAAAGTATCTTTGTCAATCCGGGTAAACGGACAAGGGCCGGCAATGCAACTGACTCTGGCATCCCGAAAGAAATGTCGTTGCCCGGCATCGAGGGCTAAAGAGCCGATCTCCGCTTTCCATTTACCGTCAGGTGAACAGGGAATTTTGTCATAGCAAGGAACGTTTGCAGAATTTACAACTTGAAACGTTTTCACCTCGGTAGCCAATGTTTTCTGTAGTCATCGTGGCGATGGAATATCTCACCCTGACATTCCCCACCTCAATTTCGGATTCATTGAGTTTCGCTTCTACCTCCCCATGAAGTGGGATCATGGTGACGACATATAATTCTGAGGAGAGAGGTCCATCCAGGTCGAGAGGCTGGAAATCAGGATGCCGGAAGGCAAGGCGGATGCGCTGTCCCATTTTCACGCCGGGGCGCATGGTAAGGCTGAAGCCACCCGAAAAATCCGACTCGGCATTTTGCGTGGCCAATCCATCGACGGAAACTACTGCAACATTTGCAATCGGCGATTGCTTTTGTGTGTCGGAGTCCTGCTTAATGACCGCACCCTTTAATGTGAGCGGTAGTCGATGTCTCCGGTTAAGGCGAACCACAAGGCCCGCGGCAACTAAGACTCCACTTAGGAGGAAGATCCCGAGAGCCCAGAAAGCAACTTTGCGCTTGCCCGCCATGGCTGTCTCCCAAACTACCTCTCTTGACGCTTCGAATCAAGGCGGGGACGCTTCCATATCGTGTCGCGGGCAACTGACATGGACGATCTCATAACTCTTGCAGTGCGGTCCGTGCCGCTGGGAGTTCCCTCTATTCTGAGAGCAGCTATAATCAAGTTCAATGGACGAGAGACACATTGGCCTGGGCAAAAAGTCGCGCCGTGCATGGCTAAGGCAAATTGCACGCGCTGGCCTCGTTATACCCGCCCTCGGCTTACCCGGTCTGTCTGAATTGGTAACCGGGAGTCAACTGGGCGCCCCTCCCCCTTTGCCTTCTGCAGGCGGGTCGCCATTCTCGAAGAGTGATGAAGACTTGCTGGATCAGGTTGAGGCGGCTAGTTTCAAATATTTTTGGGCACAGGCCCATCCGGATACGGGCATGGTCATGGACCGCTGCGACGCCCGGAACCCGGTCGCGAGCGAAGTAGGAAGTATTGCGGCAACGGGATTCGGGCTGACAGCTCTCTGCATCGGTGAGAAGCGCGGATATGTTTTGCGTGCTGCTGCAGAAAATCGCGCTCTCAACACGTTGCGTTTCCTATGGAAGAAATTGCCCAACCATCGGGGGTTCTTCTATCACTTTGCCAACATAAATACCGGCGAAAGGATTTGGGATTCCGAAGTTTCTTCCATCGACACAGCCATTCTTCTTTGCGGAGTACTCACGTGCAGGCAACATTTCCAGAATTCCGAGATCAGTGAATTGGCGCTCGAAATCTTCAACCGGGTGGATTGGAAGTGGCTCTCCGAAGACACTCCGATACTGCCGCACGGATGGACGCCCGAAGGGGGGTTTCTGCAGTATCGCTGGGGCGACTACAGCGAGATGATGATGATGTACCTTCTCGGACTCGGGTCCTCGAAGTATCCATTACCTCCGGAGGCCTGGGACGCTTGGAAAAGAATCCTATTTGAATACGACGGCATTCGATATATAGGGTCTTTTGCTCCTCTTTTTGTCCACCAATATTCCCAGGCGTGGTTTGATTTCCGGGGAAAGCGCGACCGTTACGCGAACTATTTTCATAATTCGACACTTGCAACCGAGGTGCACCGACGGTTCTGTCTGGACCTATCAAAACAGTTTCCAGATTACAGCGATAATCTCTGGGGCATCACCGCTTCAGATTCAAAGGATGGCTATGTAGCTTGGGGCGGCCCGCCCGAGATGGGACCCATTGACGGAACGGTAGTTCCATGCGCAACGGGTGGGTCTCTACCTTTCCTGCCGGAAGCCACGATGCGCGTGCAGCGAAACATCAAGGATCGTTACGGGGAAAAAGTTTGGACCCAGTACGGGTTCGTGGACGCGTTCAACCCGCTGACCGAATGGTACGATGTCGACGTCGTGGGAATTGACGTAGGAATCACGATGGTGATGACGGAAAACGCTCGCACATCCTTCATTTGGAATACGTTCATGAAGAACCCGGAAGCGCGGCGCGGCATGGCCCGCGCCGGATTCAAGCCTGATACTACAACAATCAGGCCCGAAACCGGACCGCCACATGGCTAGGCCTGTAGAGTTCATGAGTTACTGTATCTCGGCCGGTGCCAGCCCTTGAGGTGGGAGTCGGAAGGTTATCTGCCCCTTGCTGCAGTTCACTTTCCTCCGCGGAGGGAGTCCCCCAACCAGGCCAGGCAGGCAAGCGCTTGAACATTTCAGGCGCTCTATCTGGGTTGCACTCCTGCAATTCTACGCGGCACGAGATTTCCATCCATCAGCCGACGACGGGAAGCAGCTCTTGCTGTGTCGAGTTCGTCGGGGGGGATCACTGAAACTTCCGCCTCGCGTCTCGCCAACTCCAATTCCAATACTGGGGTTCGGGGAATCTTTTCCTGGAGAAGTCTTTCGGTGGCGGCCACCTTGGGCTCCGCGTGAAATCTTCTCTGCATGGACATATCACTGAGAACGGTCGCCGCGGCGACGAGACTCATGCCTTGGTGATGAGCCATCCAGCAACGCACGGGCTCGCATGATTTGCCGCTGGTCATTCGAGTAGCCGTGAAGTCGCACGCATCGTAGAAACCGTAGGTTCCAGTCCATCCCATTCGCTTCATTTCAGAAATATTCCTTTCGGCAGCAGGTGCGTCCACCAACAAGGAGAGGAAACTGGAGTACGGGGAAATCACTAGATCATCGCCATCGTCGCGACTTAAAGCTAGGCTGCGCAGTCCGAAGGCATGATAACGGTAGTGATTGTCCGGATTCCGTTCGCAGCAGGAAGCCTCGGAGATCCCCCAGGGAATCGAATTCGCCCTGGCGAAGTCCTGTTGCACCCGGACTGCAGTCTCGGAGCTCTCATGCAGCAGCGTATTCGGATAGCTATTCATCCAAAGCGAGGGTAGTAGATACTCAAACATCGTCCCGCTCCAGGAAAGCAGCACACCGGCCTTCCTGTGGGTCCGCCGAGGTCTTCCCAGATGAAACCAGCTCACCTCTGGAAGGTCACCTTTAGCGATGGCCACGAACACCGCAGCCCGGGCTTCCGAGGCCAGGAGGTCGTAATAGCTCCCATGAAGGGATTCCTGTCCGGTATCGTAGCCGATGGAAAGATGTTTCTTGGTTGGGTCGTAGAGAAATGCAAAATCGATTTCGTTTGCAAGGGCGTCGGCCGTGGCCGCGAGATCCCGGAGCTTAGCCGCAGTGGTCTGCGCCGCAGTGGTAGACCTGGAAAGCGAAGCAAGCAAGAGTGTCATGGCAGAGCGCGTCTCTCGGTCGATGTTCGCGTCCGCAAGAGTTTCCCGGACCTGTCTGTCAATCGAGTTGCTAATCCGTGGCAACGATTCCAAAGTAAGGCGTTCGGCACTGAACTTCTTTTGCGCGGCAATCTGACGGCAATACGGCGAGAATGCGGGAGATAGCCAGGGAGCAAAGTCGTACAACATTTTCTCCAGGGCGGCAATTCTTGTAGATATTTCCCGAACCCACCAATCGATTTCGCCGCCACGCTCCGTTCGCGAGAGCAAGGTTTCAAGCTTTACGACATCAGTAGCAATATTCGGAAGTTCGCTTGGCCAGTTAGCCGAACCAATGTTCGATTTGATTCTGAACTTCAACCTCTCGATCACCCAGATCACGTCATGATACTCGACGTCCCGGCCGACCAAGTTCTCGATCATCTCCAGATGGTCGGCGACACCCTGCAAAAGGGCTTTGTGAAATAGCGGCGTGCCGATCGATTCCAGGCAAGATTGTTTCAGGGTCCACAGGCAACAAACCAGATTGCCGTTATCCACGGTAGACAGGAAAAACGGAGGGAGAGCTTGGAGAGTGAGTGTATCGTACCAATTATAAAAACTCCCTTTGAATTTGGGCATGCGCTCGATCGTGTCGCAGGTCCTCTCGATGTCGGTGGCAAATTCGGTCAAAGTAGACCAACCGAGGTCCAAGGCAGCAAGCCGGGAGTTCAACAACAAACCAAGATTGGTGGGGGATATGCGATGTGCCACCAACTCTTCGTTTTCGTGGACGACGTCGGGAATCAACCAGTTCTCTCCCGCGTTGCTAAACTGGCGAAAAAAGCGCCACGTTTGCAGCGTGACGCCGCGCAGCATGGTGCGGCCTTTTTCATTCAGTTTGTGGCGGCTCACAGAAGAGGGCAGGTTTAACCAGTCACAAAGCGTCTTCGAGGAGCTCCATAGCGCCAGAAATGGGAGGGCCACAAAGAACGAAGAAGGGCGAAGGACGACTACCAAAAGATTAATCACGAAACAAAGCCAGGGCGTCAAAGCCAGATATGTTTCGACAGGTGTCTTCTTAGTGGTAGCTGAATCCGCTTCCGCCGAAGTCTCCCACTGCAGTAGCCGTCTGCGCGTCACAGTCATCCGCACTACCGCGCGGACAATTGCATCCACCGTCACTAGGCTTTGGTGGAAGAGGAGCGCAAGCCGGAATACGAGTGCGGCCTGGGCCTTTGAGAATTCCGAGGAAAGGTTCCTGCAAGAGGCGACGAAGTTAGGGAAACGCACCGCCCTCACAAGCGAAATGCCAAACTGGACGTAGACAGGCAAAGAAATTGCGAGCAAAGCCGCCAATGTGTAATAAAGCGCGTTGCCGGGCAATACAATCCAACCGCAGGTAAGCAGCAGAAAGAAGCCAAAATCGGTCAAGCTGCGACGAAGGTTGTCCACAATCTTCCAACGCGAGACGCAGCTGAGCGGATTATGGACAAGATTGTTCGTGTAGTCCGGGACTCTGGGAAGCAGCCACCGGATGATTTGCCAATCGCCCCGAACCCAGCGGTGTTTGCGCCGACTGTAAGCGCTTACGTGGGAAGGATAGTCATCGATGACTTCGACATCCGAGACCAAGCCCGCTCTTGCATACACGCCTTCGAGAAGATCGTGGCTCAGAACCGTATCGCAAGGGAATCGGTGGTTCAAGACCTTGTGAAAGGTCTCCACTTCGTAGATGCCCTTACCCGTAAAAATACCCTCGCCAAACAGGTCTTGATAGACGTCGGAGATTGCCCGCGTGTAGGTGTCCAAGCCAGCGTCACCTGAGAAGATTCCGGCTAAGCGCGAGCGATTCTTCGACTTGACGCTGATCTCTACCCGGGGCTGCAAAATCCCATATCCCTCAACCACGGTATTCGTAGTCGGATCGACTACGGCGCGGTTCAGCGGGTGGGCCAGAGCTCCTATCAGCTTGCGGGCCGCATCCCTCGGCAATTGTGTATCCAGGTCCAGGGTGATGACATAGCGGACCTGCGAGAGAATGGAAAGATTTCCCAAGGCAATGGCAAACTCATTGCCTTGCCCTAGAAGCAGACTATTCAAATTTAGCAACTTACCGCGCTTGCGTTCCCAACCCATCCAGGTTCGCTCAGAAGGGTTATAGGAGCGTTCCCGGTGGAAGTGATAAAAAGATCCTTTGCCCTCGGCGGCGTACCGTTCGTTGAGATCGTCGATGAGGCTCGAGCACAATCCAGCCAGGGAATCTTTTTCATCGAAGCGTTGCATCGAATCGGGCGGATCGGTAAGAAGCGCGAAATGGAGGTGCGCGTCGCGGTTTCCCAGGTACCGGATTTCAAGATCCCGCGCCGCCTGCCTGACTTGATCCTCGCTCCCCAAAAGCATGGGAATGACGACCATCGTTGTGTATTCTTCGGGTATGCGTTCCGAAAAATCGAGTTTCGGGAGCTTCCGGGGCGGCACCAGCATGGTTGCAAAGAGATTCACCAGGGCCACGGCACACTCAGAGGCGGGCAAGAGAAAGAGCGCCAGTTCATACCATCGGAGAGCTCTCACGCCCGGAATCGTCTCGAACAAAACTATGACGGCAACAGCGAAAAGCGCAATTCCTGACAGATAGAAAAAGCTCGGCCACCGCAGGACGATTTCCCGTATCCCTTCCACAACCGGAGTGCGATACCCGATGGCCCGCTTGAGGGCGGATTTACCCTGCCCCAAAAGGTAATAGCCGACGTGCGAACGTCGCTCCTGAGCAGGTCCGGAAGCGGCATGCGGCTCACGAGCCAGATTCAGCGCAGCGCGCGCGATATCTGGCTCCCGAAGCGGCGAATGCGCGGCCAATTGCTCCACCGTTTGCCGGTACGCATCGCGAGTCTCCGGATCCATCTGTTGGTAGACGCCCAGCGGGTCGCCGCGCAAGATTGTTTCGGTCATGCTTACTTCTTCAAACAGGGCTTGCCAATCGATTTCGCTGAGCTGCCGGAGATGTGGGATCAAGGTATCCAGTTCCTCCGCCTGCGTCGCAGGGAGGGACTCGGCACTTTCACCTTTCCGGCCCGATTCGCGGGCGTCCAGGACCCCAGCGATGCGTTCGAGCAATGCGAGTTCCATGAATGCCTTCAGGCCCCAGAGTTCAGCCATTCGAAAAAGGAAATTTTCTTGAACCCGCTTTAAAAAGGCCACGAGCAGATCAAGAGAAATCTCACATTTCACGGCTCGAAGAAAAGTTTCTCCGGCGGCATACGCACGAGGGACACGCTGTGCGCCGTGGATTTCCACTTGCGGTAATTTCCGAGCTTTCGGGAGCGAATCTTGGGTTTCCTTGAGAGCCGCTTCAAGCAACATCACCACATCGGATGACAATTCGAGATTGCCGAATTTCTTGCGTGGGAGATTGGACAATTGTCCGCAGGCGGTGCGAATTGAACGCTCTGCTTGTTCCCATTTGTTCTCCAGCACCAGAAGCCGATCGTCGATTGCCCGCACTTTCCACGAACGCATCTCCAACCAGGCGCCTGATAACAATCGCTCGTATTGCGCGCCGGCGGGCGGGCTAGGTGCAGACGCCTTGAACCGCGGGGCGTGACCGTCGGACTTCGGCGATCTCAGGAAATTGCGCATCTGACTCAGGTCAACGGCGTAATGATTTGGCGTGGCCACAGCAACTTGCTCCTTGCGATTCACCGATAATTTGCTGCTTGCAACTCAAACATTTCCGCATACCGCCCGGCGCTCCGCATGAGTTCAAGGTGAGAACCTTGCTCGGCAATCCTGCCGCTCTCCAACACCAGGATGCGATCTGCCATTCGGACAGTCGAAAATCGATGAGAGATCAAAAGGGCCATCTTGTTGGCGGTCAGCTCCGCAAAGCGCTGGAATACTTCGTGCTCAGAACGCGCATCGAGAGAGGCCGTGGGTTCGTCGAGAATCAATAATTGCGCGTCTCTTATATACGCCCGCCCAAGCGCAATCTTTTGCCACTGCCCGCCGGATAGCTCGATGCTTCCCTCGAAGCGGGAGCCCAGGACTTGGTCATAGCGCCTGGGCAGTTGGTGAATGACGTGGTCCGCAAGACTCTTGCGCGCTGCGGAGCGGATACGAAACTCGTTGTTCACTTCTTCAATTTTTCCGATGGCGATATTTTCTGCGGCGGTCATTTCATAGCGCATGAAATCCTGGAAAATGACTCCAATTTCCCGCC
Source organism: Candidatus Acidiferrales bacterium (assembly GCA_963735825.1). Taxonomy (GTDB): domain Bacteria; phylum Acidobacteriota; class Terriglobia; order Acidiferrales; family UBA7541; genus Acidiferrum. Next base: position 193,614 of record CAVTMR010000003.1, on the reverse strand, counting down.
ACAAATCTTCAATGTCATACTCGCGGAGATCCACTCCATCCAGGAGAATCTGACCACTACTCACGTCATACAGCCTCGCCAGCAGCTTTACGATGGTTGTCTTACCCTGCCCGTTCTCGCCCACCAGGGCAATGCGTTCGGAAGGCTCCAGTCGGAAGTTGATGTTACTCAGCACCGGTCTGGGATTCCCCGGATAGCAAAAGGAAACATCTTTGAATTCGAACCCTTTGCAAATCGGACGTGGAGCGGGTAGCGCATCGGGCTTGACGATAATTTTCGGTTTTACCGAAAAGAATTCCAGCAGGTCGGTAAGGAAGAGAGCTTGGTCGGCAATGCTGGAGAACGTTGTGAAGACGGCCTGGATGTTCGTGCTGGCGCCGGCGATCGCCCCGGCCAGAAAAGTCAAGGTGCCGAGGGTAAGGACGCCGATTACGGTTTCGTAGACTACGTACGCGTAGGTCCCGTAGTACCCCACGGTCCCCAAAACGGCGAGAAGTGCGCCGAGTAACAGCTTGCGCTTTTGCAGTGCCACCATTTGGCGGTGGAGTTCATCGGAAAGATCTGTGTAGCGGCCCACCAGATACTTACTTAGCCCAAATAGTTTGAGTTCTTTGGCGCTTTCTTTGCTTCCACCCAGAACTCGCAGATATTCCATCTGCCGACGGGCTGTTGTTTGATTGAAGCTAAGGGAATAGCCAAGAAAAGCGAAGTGCGTCTCGCCCAGAAACGCCGGCACGATGCAAACGATGAGGGCGAAAAGAATCCATGGCGAGAAAAACAGAATACTGGCTGCCAGGCTGGCGGTCATGATGACTTCTTGGACCAGTCGACCACTGGCCTGAATCATTCCTATGCGGTCGGTGCCCTGCACGCGAGCGCGCTCCAACTTGTCGTGAAAGTTGTAATCCTCATAGGTGGCAAGATCCAAGCTGGCCGCGTGCACCATGATCTGGGTGCTGATGTAGCGCGTATACTTGTCGGCCAGCACGTTCTCGCAGAAATCGATGAGGCGCACCAATACTGCCCCCAGACAGGCCAGCCCAAACTGCAGTACTACCAACCACCAGAAGTTTCCTGGGAGCGGTCTGTGTTGGGAGGTCAAGCCGTAAATCGCATCAATGATCACCTTGGTGACCGCCAGCATGGCCACCGGAAGCAACGCGATAATGACGCGGAAGGCGAGGCCCGCGGCAACTACCCGTGGCGCGGCTTTCCAAACGATGCGGAACAGAGGAGGAATATTCTGTAATGCCCTCAGTCGGTCACGCCATCTCGATGGTGGCCCTTGAACCCGTTCTCTCGCCGCTGTGCTCATCGATGCTGAACTCCAATCGGAATCGTTCCACGGGTACACCCGGAAACAGTGCCCACGACTGTCACCATGATTTCCTGGGGCGTTGCGTTATGATCTCAGGCAACTGGGTGCGAGTGGGATCCGCTATGGGTCGCAGAACTGAATACACTTTCGTCACTAGCCTACCTATCCAATCAGCTGTCAACCCCTGCCGGGAAGCTAGCATTTACAATTCCAAACCGAAATCGGTGTAAGTTGTTGCGAATATGAAGGTTACTCCGTGAGCCCTCGACTCGCCTACTGTAAATTCTTGTTGGGGATGCAAGTTCTACTAGGCTGGCTAGAGGAAACTGAAGACCGCACCGGGGTCGCACACCAGAGCGCGGCCCGCTAAGCAGAACCAACTGACACCAGAACTGACACAGGGGTTTTACAGACAGCCCTAGAGGTGCACCGCTTTTGCGGCTTCGGCCATGGTGGTGCCGCGGACTATTAGCTCCGGGTCCACGACGATTTCTTTGGGATAACTTCGTTCGCGGGGCGAATTGATGCGTTCGAGAATGGTCTCGGCGGCGATTACGCCCATGTGGCGCAATGGCTGGCGAACGGTGGTGAGGCTGGGGTTCTGATAGGCGGCGCTTTGAATGTCGTCGAAACCGATGACGGAAACGTCTTCCGGGACGCGCTTGCCGAATTCGCGAAGAGCCTGAATGGCGCCGATCGCGGAAATATCATTGAAAGCAAATAACGCGGTGAAGATTTCGCCGCGCTCAAGGAGCTTGCGAGTGACGTTGTAGCCGACTTGCGGCGATGGGGAATCGTCGTCGAGTTGCGCGGTGAGCTCTTCCCAAACCTTGATGCCAAGCTGGCCCGCGACGCAATGCAATGCGCGCCAACGTGTTTCCGTGTCGGAGCTGAAGTCTTGTCCCTTGATGAGGGCAATGCGCTCGTGTCCCAATTTTTGCAGGTGTTCGAGGGCAAGATGAGCGGCAAGATTGTGGTCCAGGACGATATTGGTTACGCCGGGAGCTTCCTTGTGGCCAGAGATGGCGACGACGGGCAGCATGCAAGCTTCGTTGCATACCGTGTCGACGGCGATGATTCCTTCGACGGCTCTCTGCTGCAAGAGAAATGGGTATTCATCGATGAGATCGCGGCGGTGCCGGTGGCTCACGACAAAGTAAAAGTAGCCTTCTTGGAGAAGGTGATCCTCGATCCCGGACATTACCAACGCGGCGTAGCCCTCGCTGATTTCCGGAACGATGACGCCGATCGTGAAGCTGCGTTTCTGGCGCAGAGAGCGGGCCATGAGGTTGGGACGATAGTTGAATTGCCGCGCGGCGGCGCGCACACGTTCCTGGGTGACTGGAGGAATCGATTTGGCGGCGGGGGAACGGTTAATTACCAAGGAAACGGTGGCGGAGGACAGTCCCAAGTGCTCCGCGAGAGCCTTCAGGCTGATGGAGCCCTGTGCCGGCTCGGGAGAGAAGGGACTCTGTTTTTCCGGTTTCGAACGGGGCATATGCGACCGACTTCGAGCGTAGTCTGTCACAGGACGGCGGCTGGAGCAAGGTCGCAGGGAGAGGGGTGGGGAAAGAGGCTGCAAGCGGGCGTTGCTTTGTGGTAGATTATTTTTAATAAATCGATTTATTCAAGGCTGTGTGTGAGTGGAAGGAGCCGATGAATTCTCTTCTCGCAGCGCCACGAAACGGCGAAGTACAGGAAAAACTACCCTCGCAGGAACCCCCGAAACGGATTCCGGCATTGCCGCTGCTCCTGTCATTTGCAATAACGATATTCTTTGCGCCGCTTTCCGTAGCTCAATCGAATGCAGAAAATTCAGGCTATCGGGGCGCACCGCTCCCGTCGGAACTCGCGAACCCTTCCATCGAAGGAAAAGTTGATGCGCTTCTGAAGCAAATGAACCTGGACGAGAAAATTGGGCAACTCGTGCAGTATTCCGTGGGAACGCCGACGGGTCCCGGCACCGGGCGCGGCAATTATGAGGAAATGGTGCAGAAGGGCGAGGTGGGTTCGTTGTTCAATGTTGCCGGGGTGCAATCGGCGAATCACCTTCAGCACATCGCGGTGGACAAATCGCGCTTGCACATTCCCTTGTTGTACGGACTGGACATGATCCACGGGTACCGCACCACGTTTCCGGTACCCCTGGGCATGGCGTCGACGTGGGATCCTGAACTAGTCGAAAAAGCGGCCCGTGCGGAGGCCAACGAGGCCTTTGCCGATGGCGTGCGTTGGACGTTCTCGCCAATGGTGGACATCTCGCGAGATTCGCGATGGGGCCGAATCATCGAAAGCGCGGGAGAAGACCCTTATCTTGACAGCGTGATCGCGCGAGCGTATGTGCGCGGGTATCAGGGGAAGAAGCTGAATGCGCCGGGGAGCATCGCCGCTTGCCCGAAGCATTACGTTGGATACGGAGCGGTGGAAGGCGGCCGCGATTACAACACCGTGGAAATTTCGGAGCACACGCTGCGCGAGGTCTATTTGCCGCCGTTTTACGCGGCCCTCAATGAAGGTGCGGCGACGATCATGAGCTCGTTCAGCAGTCTGAACGGCGTACCGGCCACCGCGAATCCGCTTACGCTAAAGCAAATTTTGCGCAAAGAATGGAAATTTTCCGGGCTGGCCGTGAGCGACTGGAGTTCGGTAGGCGAATTGATTCCCCACGGAATAGCCAACGACGGAAAAACGGCCGCGTGGAGAGCGTTTGCCGCCGGCATCGATATGGACATGGAAAGCAATCTTTACCATGAACATTTAGGGGAGTTGGTGCGCAGCGGGAAAGTGAGAGTGGCGCAAATCGACGAGGCGGTGCGGCACGTGTTGCGGGTGAAATTTGCGTTAGGGTTGTTCGAGAATCCGTACACGGACGAAAAGCTGGCGAAACCCGACGGGCCGTTGCCGCAGGAAAACCTGGAATTGGCGCGGACGGCTGCCGAGGAATCTTTTGTGTTGTTGAAGAATGAGGCGCGGGGAGGCCGGGCGACGCTGCCGCTGGCGAAAGAGGTGGGAAGCGTAGCGCTGATCGGACCGCTAGGGGATGATGCAGCGCAGATGTTGGGGTCGTGGGCAGGGCGAGGACGGCCGCAGGATGTTGTGACCGTGAAGACGGCGTTGAACAAAGCGCTGGGAGCGGAGCACGTGAAGTTCGTGAAAGGCGGAGACATCCGCTCCGCGAGTGATGCGCAAATCGAGGAAGCCGTAGCCGCGGCGAAAAACGCCGACGTTGTGATACTGGCCCTGGGAGAGGACGGGCCGGAGATGACCGGCGAGGGCGCTTCGCGCGCGCATCTGGATTTGCCAGGCCGGCAAGAGGAACTGGCAAAGAGAGTTGTGGCCGCAGGCAAGCCGGTGGTTTTGCTGCTGTTCAGTGGACGGGCCCTGACGCTGCCGTGGATTTTCGAGCATGTCCCGGCCGTGCTGGCGGTGTGGTTCCCGGGGGTGCAGGCCGGGCCGGCTATTGTGCGGTCGCTATTTGGAGAAGCATCGCCAAGCGGAAAGCTGGTCATCAGTTGGCCGCGTTACGTGGGGCAGGAACCGCTGTACTACAACGCCATGAATACAGGGCGTCCGCCAGACAACATGGATTTGACGCATGCACCACGGAGCGCCCCGGAAAAATTCATATCGCGCTATATTGACGAACCAAACGCGCCGCAATTCGCTTTCGGGTATGGGTTGTCGTACGGGGAATTCGTTTATGGGCCGACGGAGCTGAGCGTGAAGAAACTAAGTGCGAAGAAGCTGAATGACGCGCTGCGCGAGCCCGGGGCAAACAAAAAGGAAGCGCTCACGGTGAGCGCGGAAGTGAAAAACACGGGCAAGGTTGGTGGCGAAGAAGTGGTGGAGCTGTACGTGAGGCTACAAGGCACGAGCGTGGAAGAACCGGTGCGGAAACTGAAGGCGTTTGAGAGGGTGTCGTTGGCAGCGGGCGAATCGAAGAAGGTCACGTTTAAGCTTGCGCCGGATGCGTTTTCGATTTGGGACGTTCACAATGCGCTTGCTGTCGAGCCGAGCGCGGTACACATCTGGGTGAGCCCCGATTCTTCCCGCGGCGGCGAAGGCGCGACGTTACAGATCGAGGAGTAGCTGGGGGACGGCGTGGCCAATCAGCAAAAGGGAGCCGGCGGAAGTTGCCGGCGCTGTGCGGGCGCGGACTTGCTCTGGCGCCGTTTGCGTCGCTAATAGCCTGCGGGCGCACGGCTCCCGCGGTGGTGCAGAATCCCCGCGGCGCGCCGTTTCAAGGGACCGACAAACAATTGTTGGATGAAATCCAGAAAGTCAGCTTCCAGTTTTTCTGGAATGAAACAAACCCACAGACTGGGCAGTTGCAGGATCGCGCATTTCTGAATGGGAAAGACACGCGCAAGATGGCGAGCGTCGCCGCGACCGGGTTTGGCCGAAGGTCGCTGTGCATCGGTGACGCGCGCGGCTATGCAGCGCACGGCGATTCTGGAACGTGTTCGCGTCACGCTGCGATTTCCGGCAAATCAGATGCCCACGGTGCACGGTTTCTACTAGCACTTCGTGGAATATGGACAATGGGCAGCGCTGGGAAAAGTGCGAACTGTCTTCCATCGATACTTCCCTGCTGCTTGGCGGAATCTTGACGGCGGGCGCGGAAATTCAGGACCTGAGGTGTGCGAGAAAAGGTCCGCTGGGCTAGCCAAGAGGGAGGCTGTGGGGACTGTTTCGGTTATTGCGCTGCCCTCGTGAATCGGTATACTAGGGGGGAGATGAAAGGCTCGCTCCAACCTAGTACCTCTTCCCGCGCCGGCGCGCCTTCGCGCCATTTCCCTTGCTGTCCCTGTTGGTGCTGTATGTGTCAACTCACCTTGGGCGGCACAGGAACTGTTCCGGTTTAATCGAAGACAGAAACCGATAGATTCCAAGGCCGCTACCGATGAGCGGCTGTTTTTGTTTTGGAGGAGAGGAAAGCACAGATCATGAGCGAGGGTCCGCAAGGGCACATTGGAAAAGCCGATCGGTATCTATTACGAGCACCCGGACTGGTTCCGGCCGCTGTTCGAGCAAATGGATGCGCGGGGAGTGGTGTGGCAAAAGATCGACGCGCGCACGCACGAGCCGTCTGCGGATAGCAACGGGACGGAGTATTCGCTGGTGTTCAACCGCATGAGCCCTTCGGCATGGCAGCGCGGGCTGGCCGACCGAATTACCTATACAACGGGATACTTGGCGAGCCTTGAGGCAAACGGAGTTCGGGTGGTGAATGGTTCCCGGGGGTTCCAGCACGAGACTTCCAAGGCGCTTCAACTCGAACTGTTGAGGGGACTGGGATTGCCGTTCCCGAGGGCGCGGGTGATTCACCGGCCGGAAGAAGCGCTGGCCGCGGCGGGAGAGATTGGTTATCCCCTGGTGATCAAGCCGAATATTGGCGGAAGTGGAGCGGGCATTGTGCGCTTCTCGAATCCCGCAGAGCTGGCGCGAGCGGTGGACGAAGGCGGGTTGTTTTTTGGCATCGACTCCACAGCGCTGGTTCAGGAATTTTTCCAAGCACGCGATTCCGTGATTACCCGCGTCGAAGTTCTTGGCTACAAGTATCTTTACGCCATTCAAATCCACACCACCGGGGAGACCTTCAATTTGTGTCCGGCGGACATCTGCCAGAGCACCAGGGGCGAAGAGCTGGTGCGCAAGGCATGCCCAATCGACGCGCCGAAGACTGGCCTGAAGGTGGAAGGTTACCGGCCTCCGCAAGAGGTGATTGAAAATGTGGAGCATATCATGCAGACGGCGGGCATTGAAGTCGGCGGCGTGGAATACGTGATTGATGATCGGACTGGCCGGCTGCTCTATTACGACATTAATGCGCTGTCGAATTTTGTGGCGGACCCGGAGCGAATCGTGGGTTTCAATCCGTACGCGCGGCTCGCGGATTATTTGATCGCCGAAGCGCAACGATACGATTCACGCGGCGGAACGCGGCTGGCCGCCACGGGAGAACGGCGATGAGATATGGGTACTGGCTGCCGATGTTTGGCGGATGGCTGCGGAACGTCGAGCAGGAAAACATGGAGGCGAGCTGGCGCTATGTGAAACAACTGGCGCAGCGCAGCGAGCACCTAGGCTTTGATCTCACACTGGTCGCGGAGTTGAATCTGAACGACATCAAGGGAGTGGAAGCGCCATCGCTCGATGCATGGTCGACGGCGGCGGCATTGGCGGCAGTGACGGAAAAACTGGAGTTGATGGTGGCAGTGCGTCCGACGTTTCATTTGCCGGCGCTGCTGGCGAAACAGGCCGCGAACATCGATCAGATCAGCAACGGACGGCTCACTTTGAACGTGGTGTCGTCGTGGTGGGCGGATGAGGCGCGCAAATATGGTGTGTCGTTCGAACAGCACGATGATCGCTATGCGCGGACCAGCGAGTGGCTAGATGTTGTGGATGGGGTCTGGAGCCAGGACCATTTTTCGTTCTCAGGGAAATACTACCGGGTCGAGGACAACGTTCTTCAGCCAAAACCGGTTGCGAAGCCGCGGCCTACAATCTATGCCGGTGGTGAATCGGCCGCGGCTAAGGATTTGATCGCAGCGAAGTGCGATGCGTACCTGATGCATGGAGACGCGCCCGAGACGGTTGGCAAGAAGGTTGCCGACATGACGGAGCGTCGCGCAAAGACGAATCGAGGGTTGATGAAGTTTGGCGTAGCGGGCTACACCGTGGTTCGCGAAACCGAGCGAGAAGCGCAGCAAGAGCTTCAGCGAATTACGGATGTTCAGCAATCCGCTGCGGGCTACGCAAATTATCAGCAATGGCTGGCAGGCACGCAATTGGAGCAGCGAGTGAGTCTGGAGGATTACTCGGTCTCGAACCGTGGGTTGCGCTCAGGGCTGGTTGGCACCGCGGAGCAGGTGGCGGAAAAGATTGAGGCTTTTGAAGCTGCGGGGGTGGACTTGCTGTTGCTACAGTTCAGTCCACAGTTGGAAGAAATGGAAGCGTTTTCGGAAGCGGTGATCGCGCGGAAGCAGCGCGCTGCTTCGAGATCGGCATCGTGAAGTGGGTGGTGGCGTAGTTTTGACGGCCATATCGGCGGTGTCGGCCGGCGCATCTAAATTGTGTGGGAGCGATGAGGAAGTGACAGCAGTCGCGCAAATTAGTCCCGCGAGACAGGAAGCGAATCGACGGCTCGCGGGAACTTCTGTGCTGGAGCACATTGGCAACACGCCACTCCTGCGCCTAGCACGGGTTGCGAACGAGTTTCCCAATATTGAGTTTTGCGCAAAAGCCGAATGGTTCAATCCCGGCGGCTCGGTGAAGGATCGTCCGGCGTTGAGTATGATTCAAGCTGGCTTGGCGAGCGGCGCGTTGTGTCTGGGCAAGACGATTATTGACGCCACCAGCGGCAACACTGGGATCGCTTACGCCATGATCGCGGCGGCGCTGCACTATCCGGTCACCTTGTGCTTACCGGAAAACGCTTCGCACGAACGCAAACGCATTCTTGCGGCGTATGGCGCGCAGTTGGTGATCACTCCTGGCGACGAAGGCACCGATGGAGCCATCCGCGAGGTTCACGAGATTGTTGCCGGCAACCCCGAGAAATATTTCTATGCCGACCAGTACAGCAACCCCGCGAACTGGCAGGCGCATTACCGCACAACCGCAAACGAGATCTGGGCACAGACTGGCGGCCGGATTACGCATTTCGTTGGTGCACTGGGAACCAGCGGCACATTCGTGGGTACGACGCGACGATTGAAAGAATTGAATCCCGCGATTCGCTGCATCAGTCTGCAGCCGGATGCGCCGTTCCACGGACTGGAAGGCTGGAAGCACATGGCCACCGCGCTGCGGCCGGCGATTTACGACGAAACGCTAGCGGACGAAAATCTGGAAATTGGCACGGAAGAATCGTATCGAATGGTGAAGCGGCTGGCGCGGGAGGAAGGGCTGTTGGTGAGTCCCAGTTCCGCGGCCGCACTGCTGGGGTGCTTGCGGGTCGCAAAGAGTATTCCTGCGAATGAAACAGCGGTAATTGTGACCGTGTTCGCGGATTCAGCGGCGAAATATTTGACGGAACGATTTTGGGATGAAACATAGATGAGCGAGGCGCTGAATCTAGGGATCAATGAGGCCCTGGTGGGAAAGATTCGCCAGCATGGAGCGGAGAGCTACCCCAACGAATGCTGCGGCGCATTGTTGGGACGCGATGCGAATGCCGAGGCAATTCCCGCAAGGGCAGCGCGCGAGGTATTGGAGATATTTCCGCTGGTGAATCGGCGCGAAGATTCGCCGCGCAATCGTTTTTTCGTGACTGCGGAAGACGCGCACGATGCGGATAAAGCCGCTCAGGCACAAGGGTTGGACTTGATTGGCTGGTACCACTCGCATCCGGATCATCCGGCTAAGCCCAGCGAGTACGATCGCGAACATGCGTGGCCATGGTACAGCTACATCATTGTGAGCGTGCAAAATGGGAACCCGCGGGACATGACTTCGTGGCGATTGCAGGACGATCGCTCCGCGTTTGTGGCGGAAGAAGTGGAAATACGAAATCCAGCCAAGGCTTGATGGAAGCTCAGGCAGCAGGAGGAAGAGCATGACTGTACGAGTAATGATCCCGACGCCGCTGCGCGTGTATGCGGGAAAGCGCGATTCGGCGGAATTTCGTGCGGGCACGGTTGGAGAGGCGCTGGCGCAATTGACCGGCGAATTTGACGATTTGCGGCGGCATTTGTTTACTGACGAAGGAAATCTGCGCAGTTTCGTGAATGTGTACGTGAATGGCGAAGATATCCGGTATCTTTCAAAAGAAGAAACGCCGACGAAGGATGGTGACACCATCAGTATTATTCCGTCGATCGCAGGCGGAAGCTGCTGCTGAGAGATTGAGAACCGACTGAAATTCCGCGAAGCAGGATGGGAGAGGCAATATGGCGAGCAAGGTTCAGACAGTGACGAGGGCGGAAGCAGCGCCGACGCTGACGAATGAAGAAATTTTGCGCTACAGCAGACACCTGATCATGCCCGAAGTGGGAATGGACGGCCAGCTGAAGCTGAAGAACGCCAAAGTGCTGCTGATCGGAACGGGCGGTCTGGGCGCGCCGCTGGGTTTGTATCTGGCAGCCGCAGGGGTGGGCAAGCTCGGACTGGTGGACTTCGATGTCGTCGACTTCACGAATCTGCAACGCCAGGTGACATTTGGGACGAGCGACGTTGGCAAACCGAAAAGCCAGGCGGCGCAGGCGCGCCTATCCAATTTGAATCCGGATATTCAGGTGCAAGCGTTCGAGACGAAACTGACCAGCGAGAACGCGCTGGAGCTTTTCAAGGACTTCGACATCATCGTGGATGGCACGGACAATTTTCCGACGCGCTACCTGGTGAACGATGCGTGCATTTTGCTGGGCAAGCCCAACGTGTACGGCTCCATTTTCCGATTTGAGGGACAGGTAACGGTCTTCGGCACTCCCGGAGGGCCGTGCTATCGATGCTTGTATCCGGAACCGCCTCCGCCGGGCCTGGTGCCGTCGTGCGCAGAAGGGGGAGTGCTCGGCGTTTTGCCGGGGATCGTCGGCTCAATTCAAGCGATGGAAACGATCAAGCTGATCCTCGGAAGTGGCGATAGCTTGGCGGAACGCTTGCTGCTGTTTGATGCACTGGGGATGAAGTTCCGCGAGTTCAAGCTGCGCAAGAATCCAGCTTGCCCGATTTGCGGAGACAAACGAACCATTCACAAGTTGATCGACTACTACGAATTCTGCGGCGTGCGCGGTGAAGAAGCGCCTGCGCCGGATCTGCACGTTCCGGAGATCACTCCCCGGGAGTTCAAGGCGCGGCTGGACCGCGGCGATGATCTTTTCGTCCTGGATGTACGCGAACCGCACGAATACCAGATCTGCAATCTGCAGGGGCACCTGATCCCGCTGGGAGAATTGCCGCGTCGGGTGCATGAACTGGACTCTTCGCGGGAAATTGTGACGCATTGCCGTAGCGGAAAGCGTTCGGCGGAAGCAGTCGACTTCCTGCGGAAAGCAGGCTTCCGGAAGATCTTGAATCTGAAAGGAGGAATCCTGGCGTGGTCAGATGAAGTGGATTCCTCGGTGCCGAAGTATTGAAATGCCGATGATAGATATTCAAATTTTGCATTCACCGGAAGCAGCGCAGCGGCGTAAGCTTATAGCCATGTCGAAGCACCTCCAGAAGACTTCCTCCATGTGTTGCTGCTGTATGTGCTGTACGCGTGTGTCTTCTGGCATGGGGAGGCTGAATCTCTAGAGCTTAGATTTCAGCCAGGAAGAACTACCGACCCACCGCCAGAGAGCCTGGCCGGTGGGTTTTTGATTTTCTGGGGCCGAGTTTCGAATTCGCAGAAAAGGAGAAATGAAAATGTCAAACTACAAGCACCCGGAAGTATTGGTAAGCACGGATTGGGTGGCACAAAACCTGAACGCGCCTGACTTGCGGCTTGTCGAAGTGGACGTGGACACAGCCGCGTATAACCACGGTCACATTCCCGGCGCGGTGGGATGGAATTGGCAGACACAGCTTCAAGACAACATCCGGCGGGACCTAATCGAAAAATCCGCGCTGGAAAAGCTGCTGGGCGAATCGGGAATTTCCAACCACACAACCATCCTGCTGTACGGCGACAACAACAACTGGTTCGCCGCCTACGCCTTTTGGCAACTGAAATATTACGGGCACAAAGATGTGAAGTTGATCAACGGAGGCCGAAAAAAGTGGATTGCGCAAGGGCTGCCGTTTACTACGGAACCGGTGCAGGTAAAGCCAGCGAGCTATCGCACGCTCGATCCAGACCAGTCTCTTCGCGCGCGAAAGGAAGATGTCTCGGCGATCCTGGAGAATCGCAGGCACGGACAACTTGTGGATGTGCGCTCCGCGGATGAATTCACTGGCAAGATTCTGGCGCCGCCAGGGCTATCGGAGACCGCGCAACGAGCGGGACACATCCCCGGGGCGGCAAATATCCCGTGGGCGCAAGCAACGAATGAGGATGGGACGTTCAAATCCTACGAAGAGTTGAAGAGGCTCTACGATTCCAAAGGCATCACTGGGAACGATGGCGTCATCGCGTATTGCCGCATCGGTGAGCGCAGTTCGCACACATGGTTCGCGCTCAAGTATCTGCTCGGTTATAGGGACGTGCGCAATTACGACGGCTCGTGGACGGAGTGGGGCAATCTGGTTGGCGTGCCAATTGTGAACCTGTCGGCGGCCCCGGTTGTTGCAGCGGCTTGCCCGGCGTAAAGGAGGGAATGCAACCGGGCTAATGGAGCGGCGTCGAGGCAAGTTCCCGCAGCTTAGGCTTGTGGCAAAACAAAATGGGGCGCGGTAGCCAAGTGGTAAGGCATAGGTCTGCAAAACCTATATCGGCGGTTCGATTCCGCCTCGCGCCTCCAGCTCTTTCTCGATCCCATTGAAACGACACGCTTTGCGAGCTTCAGCTAGCTGGACGCCATCCGCCAACACTCACATTGACCCCGCGCAACGCCTTGGCTAGTATCGCTATTCGCCCTCATGCTCAACGAGACAATCGGACACTATCGAATCCTTCGCCAACTCGGCAGCGGCGGCATGGGTCTCGTCTACGAAGCCGAAGACACCAAGCTCGGCCGTCGCGTGGCTCTCAAATTTCTCCTGGAAACCAGCCTCCGCGATCCCGCTGCCACCGAGCGATTCCTTCGCGAAGCCCGTTCTGCCTCCGCCATGAACCATCCGGGAATCTGCACCATCTACGCCATCGAAGAACAGGATGGCCGCACCTACATTGCCATGGAACTCCTTGAAGGTGAGTCCCTGGACAAGCTTCTGGCTGCCGGTCCCATATCCATTACCAAAGCCGCGGAAATCGGCATCGAGGTCGCCGACGCTCTCGATGCCGCCCACAAAAAGGGCATCATCCATCGCGACATCAAACCCGCCAATATTTTCCTCACCCAACGCGGCACCGCCAAGATCCTGGACTTTGGCCTCGCTAAGCTGATGGTCCCGGAAGCCAGCAACGAGGGCGAAACCATCGCCGTACTCGAGACCGCCTTTCAGACCACTCCCGGCACCGCCGTCGGCACAATTGCTTACATGTCACCCGAACAAGCCCGCGGTGAAGTCCTCGACGCCCGCAGCGACCTCTTCTCTTTTGGCGCGGTTCTCTACCAGATGATCACCAATACTCTTCCTTTCCCTGGTTCCACAACTGCCGTCATCTTCGGAAACATTCTGCACACTGCTCCCGTTTCGCCCGTGCAACTAAACAGCGCTGTTCCGCCCGAATTTGAACGCATTCTCAACAAGCTCCTGGAAAAGGACCGCGATTTCCGCTATCAAGTCGCCGCCGAAGTACGCGCCGATCTGAAGCGCCTTCTTCGCGAACTGGATCCAGCTCGCCCGCCTTCCGATTCCGGTGTGAATGCCAGTCGCGCGGCCAGCGGCAGCGTCCCCGTTCTTCCCAGCGGTTCTCTTCCCTCCCCGCAAACTCCAAAACCTGCGAGCGGCTCGGCGTTGGTCCACGCTGCCCGGCAAAACAAATTCCGCACCGGCGCCGTTCTCGCGCTCGTCATCGCCGTGCTGGTCGCTGCCGGCTATGGGGCCTATCAATTTGTCAGCATGCAGAAGCACCAGCCGTTCGAAAAATTCACCATCGAAAATGTTTCCAATAACGGCCACGTTTCCAAGGCTGCCATTTCTCCCGACGGCAAATACCTCCTCCAGGCGCTGGAAGAGAAAGGCCTGCAGTCCCTCTGGCTCCATCACATCCCCACCGGTAGCAACAAGGAAGTCGTGGAACCCGCCGCCACCAGCTATAACGGTCTCACCTTTTCCCCCGACGGAAACTACATCTACTTCGTCCGCCGCGATGAACAGGAAGAGGCCTACTCCGTCCTCTTCAGCGCACCGGTCCTCGGCGGCAATCCGCGCATCTTGATCAAGGATGTCGACAGCCCCATCACCTTTTCCCCCGACGGGCTACACTTCGCTTTCTTGCGCGAACTGCACAACTCTCCCACCTGGGATTTGCTGCTCGCAAAGGCCGATGGCACCCTCGAGAAGCCGATCTTCGCCAACCAGACCGTCATTAGCGACAGCTACGTGCCCTCCTGGTCGCCGGATGGCAAAACCATCTTGATTCCCATCGTTCAACCCAACAAAGACAACATCGGCGGTTTTCTCCATGTCGATGCCGCCTCCGGCAAAATGGAAACCGGCAACATTGCCGCTGATCGTATTTTCTACAATGCCGTATGGCTTCCTTCGAGCACTGGCATCATCGTCAACTCGCGCCAGATTGCAATCGGTTCTTTGAAGTCCCAAATTGGATACATGCGTTTTCCCGACGGCGAACTTCATCCGCTCACCGCAGACACCAATGACTACGAGGGCCTCAGCCTCTCCAAAGATGGCAAAACCCTCGCTGCCATCCAGAGCCGTTTGCGGTTCGAGTTGAGTATTGCGGGCCTGAGCGATCTGGATCACGCGCGCCCGATTTCCTTGAGTTCCCAACTCTCCATCTGGCGCTGGGATTGGTTCCCGAACGGCACCCTTCTTCTGCCGCAGTCTGGCACTTTCAAGATCGTCACTCCGGATGGAAAAGAGACGGTCTTGACCTCCGATACAAAACACATTTCTGATCAGGTCTCGGTCTGCGGTGACGGCCGCTATGTCGTATACCGCGAAGTGGGCCGCGCCAGCGCAGCTTCCGCGAATCTCTGGCGTATCGACGCCGACGGCACCAACGAAAAGCAACTCACCAGCGGCCTCAATGAACAGGCGCCCACTTGCTCCCGCGACGGCAAGTGGGTCTACTACGTCGACAATGGCGACAAGCGTTTCGTGAAACGCGTTCCGGTCGACGGCGGCTCTCCGGAAACCATCGTCCACAGGGACGTCTTCTATTTTTCGCTCTCACCCGATGGCAAAAACGTGGCCTCCATTGAACTCCGCGAGCTCGATCACAAGCTGGTGCTTCGCCTGGATTCCACCGAGGGCGGCCAAATGACTTACCATAACGTTGACCAACGCGCTCTTCTCGCCCAAATCGCCTTCACGCCGGACGGCAAATCCGTCGCCTACCTGGTTCGCGAAAAAGGCGTGGACAATCTCTGGCTACAGCCTCTGGATGGTGGGCCTTACCGCCAGATGACCCATTTCACCAAAGACCAAATCTTTCGCTTTGTGTTTTCCCCGGACGGCACCAAGCTCGCCATCGAGCGCGGCGCACAGGAATCCGATGCGGTCCTCTTTCACGACACCACCAAGTAGGGCACGCATCGACACAATGTCATCAAGAGGGGCGCGCCTCTACGTCCCGCAGGATCTCAACCTATACACCCGCAAAATTTTCAGTCGAATGAACAGAATAACGAGTGGAGAACCCGCGTCACATCAGGACCCTATTTCGTGCTACCTGCCGGCTTCGGCGCGGCTTCCGTTGTCGACGGTCCGCGCATAATATCCGCGGCGCGCTCGCACCTGGTAACCTTTGTGTTCCGGAATCTCAATCTTGATCTTGTAATACCGTCCATCGAACCCATGATTCGACGGGTTGTACGCGATCGAGTACTGATTCCGCAGTTCGTCGCCGATGTCCTGGAACGATTGGTCCAAATCGTCGACATGGTACGGATAGAAGGATCGCCCGCCCGTTTCGTCGGCCAAGTCCTGCAGAATCTTGTCGCCTTCGGTGAGGTGATACTTGCGGCTGCCGGCCTTTTCTTTGTTAGGCTCTTCGATCGTCACCCACTGAATGCTGGTGCTGATCGTATAAATAACCACGTTCGTGCGCTGCGCCATTTCGATGGCCTCGGCGCGTGTGTGCGTCGATAAGTTATCCTCGCCGTCGCTGATCAGAATCATCACCCGGCGCACGATGTCCGGACGATCTCCCGGTGGTCGCGGCGGATGGCTCAACTCGTTAGCGCAAGCGTCATAAATCGCATCATACACCGCCGTACCGCCACCGGCGCGCATGCGCAGAATCTGGTCCCGCAATTTTCCCGTGTCCGCGGTGAATCCCTGCACCACTTGCGGTTCATCGTCAAACGTCATCAGGAACGCTTCGTCCGTGCCGTGGCGAAGCACGCTGAACAGAAAATTGTTCGCGGCATCCTCTTCAAACTTGATGCGGTCCCGAATGCTGTTGGAAGTGTCCAGTAGCATCCCGATGCGCAACGGTAGGTCGCTCTGCTTGCTGAAGTAACGAATGTCTTGCACCACGTTGTTGTCGTAGACCTTGAAATCCGGCTTCTCCAGTTCAGGCACCAATTTGTTTCGGTGGTTCAGCACCGTGAACAGCACATCCACCAAGTTGACCGTCGTCCTGAATATCTGGCCCGTCTGTACCGCTGGTTCTTGTCCCTGTGGCGTGCCAGGAGGTGCGGTAGCTGGCTGTTGCGCGGGAGGCTTCTGCTCCGGCTGTTGGGGAGCAGGCTGTTGCTGCGCGAATAGGACCGCCGATCCCAGCAGAACCACGAAAAGTAAGAAGCCGATTGAACGTGTTCGCATGTCAGATGATTATAAGAAGCCTTTCAATGCAGCGTCAATTCGCCCTGGCTCGTCTCCTGCCGCCTTCGCCAGCTTCCCCAAAAACATGTAGAGTTCCACCGGCAGAGGCGCCGCAACTTGAATCGTCTCTCCGTTGCGCGGTTGCGGGAAACCAATTTTTGCGGCGTGCAAAAAGTTGCGCCCGGGTGCCGGCAACGTGCCGCTTCCCACATGCAATTGCCCCGCCGCTCCGTACAGCGTGTCGCCCACAACCGGGTGCTTTAGCGCGGAAAAGTGTACCCGGATCTGGTGTGTTCGCCCGGAGTGCAACTGCACTTCGACCAGCGTCGTCGTGTCAATGCGCGCCAACACCCGCCAGTCCGTGCGCGCCGCCCGCGAATTAGGAAGCCGCCCGGCGTCCTTAGCGGTCATGCGGCTGCGCCGGTTAGGATCGCGCGCGATCGGCAGCTCAATGCGCCCGCGCTCTTCCTTCAGCAGCCCTTGCACCAACGCCAGATAGGTTTTCTTGATGGTGCGCAGGCGAAATCCTTCGGCCAGTTTCGCATGCGCGAAGTCGTTTTTCGCTACCAGCAAAATTCCAGATGTATCCTTATCAATCCGGTGGACAATCCCCGGCCGCAGGGGATCGTTCGCTTGCGAGAGAGCTTCACCGCGTCCCAGCAACGCATTCACCAGCGTTCCACGAGAATTCCCTGCCCCGGCATGCACCATCATTCCCGCTGGCTTGTTGATGGCCATCACGTCGTCATCTTCATAAAGCACTTCCAGGGGAATCGATTCGGCTTCCGCTTGCAACGGCGCCCTCGGCTGCGCCACCACTTCAATCACATCCCCCGCGCGAACCTTTTGCGAATCCTTGGCGCTTTTCCCGTTCAGCCGCACCAACCCTTCTTCGATCAACTCCTGCACCCGCGTCCGCGACAGCTCGGGGCATTCTTTCACCACAATGCGATCCAGCCGCATCCCGGCATCTCCTGCCTCAACGGCAATCTGCAAATGGGGAACGTCCTGCACCCTCAAAGTGTATCGCGGGATTTCTCACCTTTGTGAACCTTGCTGTTTGAAGTAGCGGTCTTGGCTTTGCCCTTGTAGCGGCCGATCTTCAAGGTCGGTGCTTTTTCTTACCCGCTTGTCGCGGCCGCCTTCCGAGGCGTCTCTTCTTGTCTTCTTAATTTCATTACTTTTTCTTTCACTGCTTCCTCACGTCAGATTCCCGGTCTCCGCCAGCCTCCCATACCACTCTCCCGATTCCTTGATGATCCGCCAAAACCGACAGCCGAACCCGGCAGCCCGTTCAATGCCACGGCCGCGATCATGCCGCCTAGGAATTCACGACGCGAGAGTGCGAGCGAAAAATGGGGAGCTATACCATCCCTCCTTAAACTGAAAAAGATCGTTATTTTAGTTGTGGAGCGACGTTCTGGTGCTTCCCGAATAGTACATCAATCACCAGTAGTATCGCTCCTATAGTTATCGCGGAGTCGGCCACATTGAAAGCCGGATAGCGGTACGTCCCTAGATAAAACTCCAGAAAATCAGTCACTCCGCCATGCACGATGCGGTCCACCACGTTCCCGGCAGCGCCTCCCAGCAACAGCGCCAGGCCCGCGGCATTCAGCGCGCTGACGTTGGCCCCCGCCACCAGCAGCCACGCGATCAGCCCGATAATCACCAGAGCGCCCACAATCAGCAGAATGCGCACCACCGGGGAAGACGCGTCCGCAAACATGCTAAACGCAATTCCCGGATTTTTGGTGTTCACCAAATAAAAGAAATTGTGGATGACTTGGTGACGCCAACCTTCCGTCGTTTGCGTCTCAAACCACGCTTTCGTCGCGCGGTCCAGAAACACCACAGCCAGGGTCAGCCACAACCACCGCAGCCGACGCGGCACCATCATGAAACGGATGCGCCGTCGCGATTTGGGCGCTGCCTCACGATTTGGCTCCCTCGATTTCCGCAATTGCTTGGCTGCAGCGCTCGCAGATCGTGGGATACCGCGGATTCTCCCCCACGTGCGTCGAATAGTTCCAGCAGCGCTCGCACTTCTTGCCGTCCGCCCGTTGCACCGTCACTTCCAGGCTTGGCACAACGTCCGAGCGGTAGTCGCCCTTCTCCGCCGTCATCAGTTCCACTTGTGAAACGATGAATAGCCCCGGCAACACCGGCAGGTAGTGCTTCAACTTGGCCTTCAATTCCAGGTCCGCGCTCAACAGCACCTTCGCTTCCAGCCCCGAATTGATCAGTTTCTTTTCATTACGCGCCACTTCCAACGCCTTCAGCACTTCTCCGCGCACTTTGCTCAACAGTTCCCACGTGTTCGCCGCCGCCGCGGGAATCCCCGTGCGCAATTGCGCTTCTTCTGGGAACAGCGCCTTGTGCACACTGTCCGGCTCCCCCGCACTCTTCGGCAAATACCTCCAAAGCTCTTCCGAAGTGAACACCAAGATCGGCGTCAGCAGTTTTGCCAGAGCGGTGGTGATTCGCCACACCGCGGTTTGCCCGGAACGCCGCGATTTACTTTTCAGCGCCTTGGTATACAACCTGTCTTTCAGCACGTCATAGTAGAACGAACTCAAATCCACCACGCAGTAGTCGTGAATCGCGTGATAAATGCGGTGGAATTCGTATGTCCCATACCACTCACGGCATTTCTTCACCAACTCCGCCGTCCGCTCTACCATCCAGCGGTCCATCTCCTCCATCTGCTCGTAAGGCACCGCCTCTCGCACCGGATCAAAATCGTTCAAATTACCCAACGCAAACCGGAACGTATTGCGGATCTTGCGGTACGCTTCGCTGAGCTGCGTCATCACTCGCTCGCTCATCTTCACGTCCGCCTGGTATTCCTGCGATGCCACCCACAACCGCAGCAAGTCCGCGCCCCACTTCTCGCTCACTTCCGTCGGCAGCATTACATTGCCCAGCGACTTCGACATCGGCCGCCCTTGTTCGTCCAGCGTCCAGCCGTGTGTCACCACGCTGCGATATGGCGGCTTATTTTTGATTCCAATCGCGATCAGCAGCGAACTGTGGAACCATCCGCGATATTGGTCCGGCCCTTCCAGGTACACATCCGCCGGCCATTCCTTGCCGTGCAGCACCGCCAGGTGCGACGATCCCGCGTCGAACCACACGTCCAGAATGTCGTGTTCCTTGCGCCACTTCGTATGCCCGCAAGCGCACGTTGTCCCTGGCGGAAGCAATTCCTCCGCCGTGTGCGTGTACCACGCGTCTGCGCCTTCCTTCTCAAACCATTTCACGACGTTTCGCAGCGCCCCAAAGTCATCCAACTGCTTTCCGCAGTCCTCGCAGAAAAACACGATGATCGGCACGCCCCAGAATCGTTGCCGCGAAATGCACCAGTCCGGGCGATTCGCAATCATTTCCGAAATCCGGTCTTCGCCCCACCCCGGTATCCACTTCACGGTGGGAATTTCTTCCAGCGTTTTTTCGCGCAGCGTTTTGCTCGCCCCATGAGCCGCCTGGTCCATCTTGATGAACCACTGCTCCGTCGCTCGGAAGATCACCGGGTTGTGGCAGCGCCAGCAGTGCGGGTAGCTGTGCTTGTACGGATGATTGGCCAGCAGCGCTCCGCGATCGCCCAGCAACTTCACGATGATCGGGTTCGCTGAAAACACGTCCTTGCCCTTGTACTCCGGCAAGCCTTCTTGATACACACCGCGGTCATCCAGCGGCGCGTAAATCTCCAGGTTGTATTTCTGCCCAGTAATAAAATCGTCCGCGCCGTGCCCCGGCGCCGTATGCACGATCCCGCTGCCTTGATCCAGCGTCACGTAATTCGCCAGCACGCCCGGCACTTCGATCGGAAGGAACGGGTGCTGAAACTTCATGCCCTCAAATTCCCGCCCCTTGTACGTCCCCAGCACCTCCGCCTGCTTGATGCCGCTCTCCGCTTGCAACGCGGCTACACGATCGGCCGCCAGCAGCAGCTTCCCTTTTTCCGTTTGCACCACCGCGTATGCAAAGTCCGGATGAAACGCCAGCGCGCGGTTGTGCGGAATCGTCCACGGCGTGGTCGTCCAGATCACCCCCGAAACATCCGGCCCGATTTTCGCTGCCTCGCCGCTCCCACCTCCCACTACCTTGAACGTCACCCAGATCGACGGGCTGGTGTGGTCCTCGTACTCCACTTCCGCTTCCGCCAGCGCTGTGTTGTCGTAGATGCACCAGTACACCGGCTTGCGCCCCCGGTACACATACCCGTTCTCCATGAAGTCCAGCAGCGCTCCCGCAATCACCGCCTCGTACTCATGACTCATCGTCAAGTATGGATGATTCCATCGCCCGAACACTCCTAGTCGCTTGAAGTCCTTCTTGTGCTGCTCCACATACCTCGTCGCGTATTCGCGACATTTCTTCCGGAACTCGGCCGGCGATACTTTGCCCTTCCCGCCCAGCTCCTTCTCCACCTGCGTCTCAATTGGCAATCCGTGGCAATCCCACCCAGGCACGTACGGGGCGTAATGGCCCGCCATGCTCTTCGACTTCACAATCAAGTCCTTCAATATCTTGTTCAATCCCGTCCCCAGGTGGATTGTCCCCGTGGGATACGGTGGCCCGTCGTGCAGCACAAACAGCGGCTTGCCTTCTCGGGCAGCCAGGATCCCCTCATACAAATTGGCAGCCTGCCAAGCCTCCAGTTGTTTCGGTTCGTTCTGCGGTAAGTTCGCCTTCATGGGGAAATCGGTCTTTGGCAGGTTTAGCGTCTTCTTCAATTCCAACGGTTCAGACATGGAGGTAGTTACGAATTGTCCCTTCTACGCCGCAGCTTCCTGAACGACCACTAACTATTGGTCAACAGCCTGGGTCTTACGGCGGGAAACTCGGAAAGCAGTATGACCAGGTATGTTACAATACCTAGGTCGATGTGTCAGCCGCTTGGGAGGGCGCGCAACCTTTTTCGGGTTGCCCGAATCATACCCGAAGGCTGAGATTTTTTGTGTGTGACTCGCGTCTATCCTAGTCGAGAGGAACAAGGTGCAGGAATTCATTAATCTTCTTCCTGATGAGGTTAGTCGGCCTAGGCGTTCGGGACCCGAGGAAATTGTTCCCGTCTCGAATGCTGCGTTACCAGACTTCGGCGTCCCGTCGCACTTGATGCCAGATAATTTCTGGTCCAACCTGAAACAGTTCCTCACCGAACGCCCGGTCAAAATCACCGAACGCAGCGACGTCCCTTTTACCAAGAATACTTTCGGTTCCGGCATGCGCGAGAATTTGCGTTTCTTCTTCTCCGCCCCTGCCGTATCCAAGACCATTGTCAACAAACGCCTGGAAGTCGACTGGGGCGGCAGCTTTGGCAGCTTCACCGAACGCCTAAAGGAATTCTTCCATCCGTCCAAACCTGCGCCTCTGCCGCCTGGCATCAAGCCGGTAAAAGTCAAAGACATTTGGTCCAAGGATGAGAATTGGGGTTGGACTCAGGCCATCGCTTTTGGTGTTCACGCTGGCGTGATCATTTTGCTGGTCGTGCCTCTCTTCACGAATCTGTTGCCGCAGAAGAGCGAAGCCAAGAACAAAA
This sequence comes from Candidatus Acidiferrales bacterium, assembly GCA_963735825.1. Classification (GTDB taxonomy): domain Bacteria; phylum Acidobacteriota; class Terriglobia; order Acidiferrales; family UBA7541; genus Acidiferrum. The sequence continues at coordinate 171,265 of CAVTMR010000003.1, read as the reverse complement.
CTCTCGATGTTACGCCCCTCGATATTTCCCCTTACGTCTCGAAGCTTCCTGCGGGCGCGAATAAAGCTGGTGGCGGTGGGGGCGGCGGCGATCGTTCTCCTTTGCCGGCCACCAAGGGCAAGGCTCCCAGGTTTGCCTGGACCCAATTCACTCCTCCATCTGCAACCATTAAGAATCCCGATCCGAAGCTCCCGGCGGAGCCCACTCTGCTTGGACCCCCGGATCTGAAAGTCGCCAATCCCGCGCTCTCCAATTTCGGTGATCCCCTCGCCGCTTCTGTCAACATGTCCAACGGTCCCGGCGGTGGTGGCGGCATTGGAACTGGTGAAGGCGGCGGTATCGGCAGCGGCTCCGGTGGTGGACTCGGCCCCGGCGAAGGCGGCGGTACGGGGGGCGGCGCATTCCGTGCTGGCGTCAACGGCGTTGGTTCACCCAGCTGCTTCTATATGCCCAACCCGCCGTACTCTGAAGAAGCTCGCAAAGCAAAATATTCTGGCGTAGTTCTCGTCGACGCCGTTGTCACTGTGGATGGCCGCGTTACCGAACCCCGCGTCATCAAGAGCCCCGGCCTCGGTCTTGACGACACCACCGTGCAAACCATGCGCACCTGGCGCTGCAAAGCCGCCCTCGGCCCCAACGGCCGTCCGGTTCCCACGCGCGTCCAGTTCGAAGTCAACTTCCGTCTCTACTAATAATCCCGGATTGCTTGTGTAGCGGCCGCCTTCTGAGGCGGGCGTTTTTGCTGTTCGCATTTTGCGATTGCCTCTTTACCCCGAACCTCGCCAGGCGCCGTGGCGTGTTTTTCTCTTCCTCTTCCATGTAACGCTGGCTTTATGCCAGCCACCATTGCTCGCGTCGCCTCAGCCGGCCTTTTCGAGTGCCGCGTGAACCTTGACCTCAGGCAACCTTCTCTCCCCTCCTACGTTCTCACTGAATAGACACGCTCCTCAACGGAGGTTAGCCATGGCCCGGCTTCTGCCCCGTTTTTCCTCGAACGATTCTCCTGACTCCCACTGGATTCATCGCGTCACCGACAATCTCCGCGCCGCACTTCTGCTCCCCAAATATGTGCGCTCTTCTTCCAACGGCGCGCCTCTCCATTTCGCCGATATCGATCTCTCCGCTCGGCACGGCTCTGCCCAAGCCTATGCCGCTATCGTTCACGCCACCCTGCTTTGCGCGCTTCTTCTCCTTTTGAACTCGCCGCACAGCCCTCTTCGCGGAGATCGTTTTAATTTTGCAGACACATCCAAAATTCAGCTGCGAACACCTCACTTCCTTGCCACCACTGGATTCGGTAAGCCCTCTCTTGGCCCCGAAGGTGGCAGTGGCAATAACGATCTTCGTCCGCCCACGCGCGGCAACCTCGCCCCTCTCTCATCCATGCCACTCACTTCGCCTCGCATTCCGCAATCGCAAGATGCGCAGTTGCCCGTTCCTCCTGCCGTCTTCGATGCCAACGCCCCAGCCAGTGTTCCCGTCGTCACCAAACTCGGCCTCCCCTGGATGGAAGACGACTCTGATTCTTCCGGCTCCGGCAAAGGGCACGGCATCGGCAATGGCAAGGGCGACGGCATGGGTGATGGCAACGGAAGTGGTGAAGGTGAAGGCGGCACCGGCCCGTACGCCAACGTGCTCTCACCGGTCGCCTGCACTTATTGTCCTGAGCCTCCTTACACCGACGAAGCGCGCAAATTGAAACTCCAAGGCAACATCACCATCAGCGTCCTGGTCGGAGTCGACGGCCGCGCCCAGAAAATCCGCATCGTCAAAGGACTGGGCCAAGGCTTGGACGAGCAAGCCATCGCCTCCATCCGCGCCTGGCGTTTCACTCCCGCCCTCGACGCTCATCACAACCCCGTGCCCGTCTGGGTTACCATTGAGACCGCTTTCCGTCTGATCTGATTGGCTTCAACTACGGCCGCACTACCCAACGAGGTGTCTCCTCACCCATTGCCCGAATACGACACTCCTGGGGACACTTCCTCTACCACCCAATTTCAATCTGCTACGATATTTCCATGCGATTCAAGCTGCGTTTTCTGTCTCTTCCCACGGCCCTGTTCCTGCTTGCGCTCTCTGGCCACGCGCAAAACTCCACCGGCGCCCTCGACCTCACCGCGCGCATCACCCCTACCGGCGCTCGCCCGGAACCCGTCCGCCAATTCACCTTTTACGTCCTCTCCAAGAGTTATGCCGATATCACCGCCGAAGTCGACCAGCAGGACAAACTTCCCACTCGCGACGAATTCATCTCCGGCCTGAAGGTTTCCTCGCAACTGAAGAGCTGGCTCAAGAGTCACGATGTGATGGACCTCACCCAACTCGATGTCGACAAACTCGTCACCTCTGACGACATCATTTCCATTCCCGAATTCCTCGCTGCGTACCAGCGCTCCAACAGCGGCGGCGTTACTGTCGGCCTCCCATCTCCCAAATTCCATGAGTCCGACAAGGAAGCTAACCCCGAGAAGTACGAAAAACTCAAGCAGGATTACATGATCGCGATGAAGAAATTTATGGACGCTCACCCTGGGACTATCTCCGGCATGGAACTCGAACTCGGCGCCGTCAATCCCAAACTCGCGTGGGACAGACTCCAATACGATCACAAAAATCGTGTCGCCCAACTCTCTCCTGACATCGCTCAAACCAAGTACCTTGTTGGCAGAGCCGATACCGACTTGGACGGCCGCGCCCTCATTGTCGGTCTGGCTCCGGGCAGTTACTGGATCAGCAGTCTCGGCATGGATGCCGCCTCGGGAGACCGCCACTTGCGCTGGGACGTGCCCACCTCCATTCAGGCTTCTCAGACCACCCGCGTCAATCTGACCAACTTCAACGCCATCGACATCAACGCTGCTCCACGCTAACCACCCGCGTCCGACCGTCCGCGGGCCTCGACCTCGGCGCGAACTGCGTTATCCTGCTTCTATGGGTACCCCCCTGTTGTGGGTTGGCTTCATTTCCTTTGTCCTGCTTGCGCTCGCCCTCGACCTGGGTGTCTTTCATCGCAAGGCCCACAAGGTCGGCATCCGGGAAGCGGCATTCTTCAGCGCAGTCTGGGTCGCCCTTTCCATCGCCTTCGGCTGCGGCGTCTGGCATTGGGCTGGTGAACAAAAGGGCCTCGAATACTTCACTGGCTACGTCATCGAAAAAGCTCTCAGCGTTGATAATCTCTTCGTCTTCCTGGTTATTTTCCGCACCTTTCAAGTGGACGAACGTGTGCAGCACCGCGTGCTTGCTTGGGGCATCGTCGGCGCTCTCCTCATGCGCGGCGTGATGATCGCGGCTGGTGCTGTCCTCGTGGCCCGCTTCCATTGGATTCTTTCCGTTTTTGGCATCTTCCTCCTGTACACCGGCATTCACATGCTCTGGAAGCGCGACAAAACCGTTCACTATGAGCGCAATCCCATCATCCGCTTTGCCAACACCCACCTCCGTGTCACCAAGGAATATCACGGTGCAAAATTCTTTCTCCGGAACTCGGGGAAACTTCTTGCCACACCCCTATTTCTGGTTCTCCTGATTGTCGAAGTCACCGACGTCACCTTCGCCGTCGATTCCATCCCGGCCATCTTCGGCATCACGCACGATCCTTTCATCGTCTTCACGTCCAACGTTTTCGCCATTCTCGGCCTTCGCGCCCTCTACTTCCTGCTTGCTGAGCTCTTAGATTACTTCCGCTATCTAGGCATAGGCCTGGCTCTGGTGTTGATGTTCGTCGGCGCAAAGATGGTCGCTGAGCCCTGGCGGCACATCTCCGTGGAACTTTCGCTCGGCGTCGTCGCAGCAATCCTCTTCGCCACTATTCTCATTTCGCTTCTTGCCGGACCCAAGAAGATGGAAACCAACCCTTAGACTCTGAAGTGCTTTCCCATTTTTTCGGATACAATTTCGGTAAGACTATGACTGAAGCCAGCAAAGAATCCTTGACCCGCGCCATTCTCGGAATGACCTCTTCGGAATCTGAGGTCCGCATGGTCTCCGCCACGGAAATCCATCGTCAGGGCCGCGCTTTCGCCGATCACGCCGTTTTCCCGTGGTGGGTCGATCAGGAACTCGCCGAATTGCTCGACAGCCCCAATCCCCACGTCACCGTCGGTCTCGCCGTGACTCCTGAACGCTTCTCTGAGATTCGCGAAGCCTGCGGCTCTCCACGCCTCGCGGATGTCCCACCCGACCAGGACGCCCAGGAATTTGAACTCCATCTTCCTGGCGGCCTTTCGATGGATGTTCTCACCACCAAGGATCCCGCCGGCAATGGCGCCATCGCAAAATTCCTTCAGAAGTTTGGGGAAGGCATTCAACAGGTCGAATACCGCTGCAAAAATGTCGACCGCGCCACAGAGATTCTCCGCGATACCTTCGCACTGAAACCCGTCTATCCCGCCACACGCCCCGGTGCAGACGAAACGCGCGTCAACTTCTTCCTTCTCTCCGCCCCCGGCGCCAACAAAGTCCTAATCGAACTGTACGAACCCGCCCAGCGCCTCGAGTAGTTTTGGAGTGCGACGCCTCGTTTACCCTGAGGAACGAGGGCCAGCGCTTCTGCGCGCAGAATGGCTGCCACGCTTCCTGATCTGTCGAGCACCTCGCCCCTATTTCTATTCTCCGCCACTCTACTCTCCTCGCGACTCCCTTTTACTCGCATTCAACAATTCCCACGCGCGAAACACCTCCGCTACACTCCACGCCTGCGCAATGCATCCGCCCAGCGGGAATGGCGCATCTCCTCCAAATACCTCCCCGATTGTTCCCAACCCTCCTGCATGTATGGTCATCCCCAATGGCGCGAGAAAACTCTGCGCCGCCTCTCGGTCTCCATACACTCGGAAATGCGCCAGCGCAAACGGGCCCAGCAGCCATCCCCACACCGTTCCCTGGTGATAGGCCGAATCTCGTTCCCTAGGTCCGCCGCCATATTTGCCTCTATATCCGGGCTCGCTCGCCGCCAGGCTTCGCAGCCCGTGTGACGTCAGCAAGTGCTGCGCTACGGCATCGACCACCGATCTCTGCTGTCTATCCCCCAGCGGGCTGAACGGCAGGGACACCGCAAAAATCTGGTTCGGCCGCAATGACGGATCATTCCCCACTCCCGGGACGTCAATCACGTCGTAACAACAATCCCGCTCCGGATTCCAGAACCTCAGGAAATTTCGCGACGCCTTTTCCGCCAATTTTGCATACCCTTCCCCCGGCTTCACCAGCGCGCGTGAAAATCCCATCATCGAGTGCAGCGCGTTAATCCACAACGCGTTGATCTCCACCGCCTTTCCGGTACGCGGCGTCACCACCCAATCCCCGATCTTCACGTCCATCCACGTCAACTGCACTTCCGGGCCGCCCGCATACAACAGTGCATCCCATGGATCCACTTTGATGTTGTAGCGCGTCCCCTTCACATGCGCGTCCACCATTCCCGCCAGCACGGGGTACAGTTCGCTCAGCAGGTCCAGGTCATGCGTCGCCTGAAAATATTGCCGCACTGCCTCGAAGTACCACAGCCCCGCATCCACGGTGTTGTATTCCGGCGCTCCTCCCTCATTCGGAAAATGGTTTGGCAGCATCCCTGCCTCTACGTACTGCGCGAATGAGTGCAATACTCTCCGCGCCACCTCTGGACGCCCCTGCGCCAGCGTCAATCCCGGCAACGCGATCATCGTGTCGCGCCCCCAATCGCTGAACCACGGATATCCCGCAATCACGCTTTGCCCTTCGCCATCCTTCGGCAGTGCTCGCTTCACCACGAACTGGTCCGCCGCCAGCACCAATTGCCACAACCAGCCCGGCTCGTCTTCCGCCGGTGTTCCACTAGTCTCCGCACGTCTTGCTTGCCAGGCCTGAAACAATTTCAACTCGTGATTGGACTGTTCGCTGCGCGCTTCTTCTCCGTCCAGCGAAGTGCCTTCCTCGGTACTAAAGACCAGCGTCACGCTCTCTCCCAACCCCAGCCGCGCATGGAATTCTGCCGCGTACAAACGATCTTCGTGATCGTCCAGCCCTCGTTCCCGCTCCGCCGGCAAAAGATAGTCGTGGTACCACTGTTCCCTTTCCTCCACCGACGCTCCGGCACTCTTCAAATAAAATGGCGTCGCCCCCTCAAATGCTGTCAGGCGCAAGCCCCCTTCCACTAGCTCGCTCCGCATCTTCCAGACGTCTGCATGCGTCGTCGCGTGAAAATCGCGATATCCCACGAGCACCTTGGCATCCAGTTCCACGGGGCCGCGTGCCCGTACCAGGATGTACTGGACATATGTAGTGTTCTCTCCCTGCTTCATCCACACGCGCTTTTCCAGCAGTCCATCCGCCAGCGCGTATCGCCACACCGGCTTCGTCCCTTCCAGAAAAAAATTCTCGATCTGCAGGTAACCGCTCGGAGAGACGAATCCGCTCATCCAGCGATTTGTCGACAGCGAATATCTCCCTCCCAGGTAACTCACGCTGTCGTCTAGGCCTGATACCAGCAGCGTCCTTCCGGTAGGCGGCTGCAGCGCCGCGATCAGCAAACCGTGGTACCGTCGCGTCGCAGTTCCTGCCACTGTCCCCGACGCGAACCCGCCCAGCCCGTTCGTCACCAGCCACTCGCGCGCCTCGCTGGCCTCCAGCTCGCCGCACACTTCTCTCCCGAATTGCACTTCGGCCAGCAAAGACACGCGCTATTCTCCGCTCTGTTCTAACAATTTGGCCACCAGCCCGGTCCATCCAGTCTGGTGACTGGCGCCGATGCCCGCTCCGTTGTCGCCATGAAAATACTCATAGAAGAGAACCAGATCACGCCAGTGTGGATCCTTGTTGAATAAATCTTCCGCGCCCGCGAACGGCCGCCGCCCGTCCTCCCCGCGCAGGAAAATCCTCGTCAGCCGCTTGGAGATTTCCGACGCCACCTGCCACAGGTCCATTTCTTTCTTGGAATATGTCGGGCACTCGATCTTGAAATCTTCCCCGTAATAGTAGTGATACTTCTGCAGCGCTTCGATCAGCAGGTAGTTCACCGGAAACCATACCGGCCCCCGCCAATTCGAATTCCCTCCGAACAGCCCGGTGTGCGATTCCGCTGGCTCGTATTCCACGTGGCTCATGTGCCCGTTCACCTGCACCTCGTACGGGTGGTGCATATGGTAGCGCGACAGTGCCCGCACACCGTACGGCGAAAGGAACTCCGTCTCATCCAGCATGCGATTCAGCACTCGCCTCAATTGCTTCCGGTTCACCAACGACAGCAGTCTCCGCACCCCTCGCGCTGATCGCTGCGTCATTTCGATGTGCTCCGGCACGTCCGGGTGGTTATCCATGAACCACTGCATCCGTCGTTCGAATCCCGGCAGCCGTTCCACAATTTCCGGCTCCAGTGTTTCCACCGCAAACAGTGGAATCAGTCCCACCATCGATCGCACTTTCAAGAAATGGTCCTCGCCGTTCGGCAGGTGCAGCACGTCGTAGTAGAACCCGTCCTCCTGGTCCCACAGCGATCTCCCGTACTCCCCAATATCGTTCATCGCGTGCGCGATGTGCACGAAGTGTTCGAAGAACTTGCTGGCCACGTCTTCGTACGCTTGATCTTCTTTCGCCAATTCCAGCGCCATCGCCAGCATGTTCAGGCAATACATCCCCATCCAGCTTGTGCCGTCCGACTGCTCCAGGTGTCCGCCCGTTGGCAGCGGTGCTGAACGATCGAATACTCCAATATTATCCAGCCCCAGGAACCCTCCCTGGAATATGTTGCGCCCTTCCGGATCTTTTCGATTCACCCACCACGTGAAATTCAGCAGCAGCTTGTGAAAGATTTTTTCCAGGAACGCCCGGTCCGCTACTCCTCGAATGCGACGCTCGATTTTATAAACGCGCCACGCCGCCCACGCATGCACCGGCGGATTCACGTCTCCGAACGCCCATTCATACGCGGGCAATTGCCCGTTCGGGTGCATGTACCATTCCCGAAGCAGCAGGATCAGTTGTTGCTTCGCGTAATCCGGATCGACGATCGCCAGCGGTATGCAGTGAAATGCTAGGTCCCACGCCGCGTACCACGGATACTCCCACTTGTCCGGCATAGAAATAATGTCGTCGTTGTACAGATGCTGCCACTCCTTGTTTCGCCCCTTCCATCGGTCTCCCGGAGGCTCCGGACCCGCCGGATCTCCCTCCAGCCATGTGCGCACGTCAAAGTGATAAAACTGCTTGGACCACAACATCCCCGCGTACGCTTGCCGCATCACCAGTCGCGCGTCCTCCGACAGCCCCTGCGGGAACCGCGAATCGTAGAATTCGTCTGCCTCTTTCCTCCGTTCCGCAAATACCTCGTCATAGCGCGCTCCAAAATCGTTTGTCCCCGGCACTCCTGGTGCGCGTTCCCTTCCTCCGGGAGGTAGGCTTGTGCCCGCCCCGGCCTCGCTCGAATCCATCCCGCTCAACGGATTGCAATCCGTCAGCCGCATTTTCAGTGTCGCGGATTCGCCGGGCTCGAGTTGCAATACGTAATGCGCCCCCAGCTTCGTTCCAGTCATCGCCGGATTTACCGCCGCTTTGTTTCCATGAATGATGTATTCATGAAACGCGTCCTTCACGTACGGCGTGCGGTTGCGGAGATTGAATGCTTTCAACGCGTTCGTCTCGTTCTCCGTGAACAGAAATTCCGGGTGCCCCGTGCACAGCAGCCATCGCTTTCCATATTGCCAATGCTCCAGCTCCGCGCACATCGCGCCCGGCGTGTCCGGCGCTCGTCGCACTACGGGACGCCGCAGGTCCTTGCCCCAGCTCCAGGTATTGCGAAACCACAGCGTCGGCAGCAAATGCAGTCCCGCCACGTCCAACCCGCGATTGCTCGCCGTGATCTGGATCAAAATATCGTCCACGTCGCATTTCGCGTACTCGATCTCCACGTCAAAATATCGATCTTCGTCGAAATATCCCGCGTCCAGTAATTCAAACTCCGACTCGCTTTTCCCTCTCCTCGCGTTCTCATCCAGTAGCCATTTGTACGGAAATTCTCTCTGCCCGTATTTGTACAGCATCCGCATGTAACTGTGCGTCGGCGTGGAATCCAAGTAAAAATATTGTTCTTTCACATCCTCGCCGTGATTTCCCTGATTCCCCGTCAACCCGAACAATCGCTCCTTCAGGATTCCATCTTTCCCATTCCACAACGCCAGCGCGAAGCAGATCATCTGGTGTCGGTCGCAGATCCCTCCGATTCCGTCTTCACCCCAGCGATACGTCCGGCAATGCGCGTGTTCGAAGGGAAAAAACTCCCACGCTGTGCCTCCCGGGCTGTAGTCTTCCCGCACCGTTCCCCATTGCCGTTCTGACATATACGGCCCCCAGCGCTTCCAATGTTTCTTGCGCAAGCGGGATTCTTCCAATCGGCGATCTTCGACGGTCAGCAGTCTGGGCATCGTTGTCAGTTCCTTTGAAGCATTTTGGTCCCTAATGGTCGCATCTTTGCCTCCGTTTTTGATCCCCCGGGGCGTGCGGCCGTTGTGCGGTCCGCTAAGACAATACCTGTTCTTCCCTTTTCTTCCAAAAGGCCACAACTCTTGCGCTTCCCTCCGGAGATAACTCTCGGTCCACAAAAAGACCCCGCCCACCCTAAGTTCGCTATGCCAAACGGTTTATCGCTCCACCCCAATATTTATTCATTCGTTAATAAGTACCCCCTAGATACTTTGCTGCGCCACACAGATTCAAGTATCGTTGCACCCGTACAGAGACACATTGCATCCCGACCTCATGGTCTGGGAGTGGGAACCTCGCCCATTTAATGTGTTCGTACCGCCCAACGAGTGGTAGTCCTGTCGTTTTAATTTGTCTCTGTTGAAAGTCTTTTATGTATTTTCCTGCGCTGAGGAGGCGTCATGAGAAGAAAGCCCGGTCGTACCGCGTTAGCAGCGACTTCTATTCTTTGCAGTTTGATCCTCGCTGCTTGCAACTGCGCTCCCACACTTCGCTATGTGAGTGTGGCCCCGGCAAGCGGTGCCACGATTTTTGCTACTGCCGTTTCCAGTACCAGTGGTGAAACCACTACTACCACCATCACTCCCTGCACTACACAGCAATTCGCCGCCACGGCCTACTACAGCGACGGCAGCCAAAAAGATATCAGTAGTGGCGCGGGTTGGAGCTCTTCGAACACTAGCGCAGCGACCGTTGATGCCACGGGCTTGGCTTCCGTTGCCTCCGCTATTACCGCTACCGGCGGCACCTCCGTCATCACCGCCACCTCCAGCGGCGCATCCGGTACCGCCAACCTCGCTGTCAATATCCTCACCGCCATCGCAGTAACCCCGGCCGCCGCAACGGTGCCCTTGGGTGGCACGCAACAGTACACGGCTACCGGAACCTTTACCACTGCTGGCTCCACCGCGACAACGACGATGGATCTCACCACGCAAGTGGCCTGGTCCGTCACGGGCGGGACCACGAGTTCGGATGGCTCAACGAACTCGAATTCCAATGCTTCCATCGGCACTGCCACTGGTCTTTTGACCTCGGATGGCGAAGGTCAGAGCCAAGGCACAACGAACGTCATCGCTACCCTCTGCACACTGTCCGGCACCACTCCCCTCACCATTGGTCCTCCTGCTGCCCAGTTCCTGAAGATCACTCCAGTGGCCCCGTCCATCGCTGTGGGTCAAACTGTGGATTTCATCGCCACCATCATCAATACCGATGGTTCCACATCTCCTGTCGCCGGCCCGGTTACTTGGAGCTCTGACAACACCGCGTTTGCTTCCATCATCAGCAAGCCCGTCTCGCCTTGGGACGGTTTGGCTACAGGCATTGCAGCAGGCACCGCTAACATCGGGGCCAGCTACGGGACCGATCCCAATATCATTACCGGCACCACCACTCTGACCGTTTCTCCTGCTGTGGCGCGTTTCTCCTATGTCCCCAATGGACTTGGCTCCAGTATCTCCGGTTACGCTCCTCACGCCGCTAGCGGCGCATTCACTCCGCTCGGCAAGATCAGCGCCACTCAGCCACAGCAAGTTGTCATTCATCCGTCCGGCATGTTCCTTTACTCCATTGATGGTGATACCGGCCCGACTACTATTACTGCCTACACCATCGACCCGGTTAGCGGTGCTCTCACCAATTCCGGCGTTGCAGGCTCCATCCCCGGTGGCACTGACTTCGACCATGCCGTCATCGATCCTTCGGGCCGCTGGCTCTATGCAGTCGACCATGGCCTGAATCTGGTGTTTGCCTTCTCCATCAACCAGTCCACCGGCGCTCTCACCGCCATCGGAGCGGGCGTTGCTACGGGAACTGGCCCGATTGACGTCCTCGTCACTCCCAACGACCAGTATCTCTATGTCATCAACAACGCTGGCAATTCCGTTAGCGCGTACACCATCGGTGCTACCGGCGCCCTAACTGCTGCCACTGGCCCGACCACGGTCCTGAATGGCCCGCTATTCGGCGCGATTGATCCGACGGGGACTTACCTCTTTGTACCGGATGCGGGTGACAATACGGTCGTCACATTTACCATCGCCGCCGATGGCAGTTTGACCGCCGGCACTCCTTTCACCGTCACAGGTGCCACACACCTGCAAGTCGTGGCCGTCGATCCAACCAGCAAGTTCCTCTATACCGTGGATAGCCCTAGTGGCAGCAGCGGTAATGGAAATCTCTATGCCCTCAGCATCGGCGCCGGTGGAGTTCTCACGGCGACGATCAACAGTGGCAACCCCTATCCGCTCGGCGCAGGTCCGATCGGTGTTTACGTTGATCCTACCGGCACGATCGTCGAGGTGGCCAACAGCTTTGATAATACTCTTTCCGTCTTCACTGCAGCTGCGGATGGCTCACTCACAGCAGACAGCCTGGTGGAAACTGGTGCTGCTCCGCAGTTCGCGGTCTTCGCCAAGGGAACAGCAGAGGCGTCCGCAAGTGTGGCTGCCATCGTTGCTGCTAACTCTGTGCCAGGCACATTGTCGGCCTTTACAATTGATTCGAGTGGAGTGCTCACTGCGGTCAATACCACTCCGTTTGCCAGCGTAGCCAGCAATAACCTGCTCGCTGGTAGTGGCAGTTCCGTGTTCACCAGCAGTGCTACCGCCAAGGAACTTGGCGGTTACACTGTCGACCCGACAAGCGCCACTGCCACCTTCACTCAACTTGCCGCGCCAGTCTCCACTACCGGGACGGCCAACGGCGTGGCTGTCGACGCAACTGGAAGCTACATCTATGTGGCTGACTCCACGAGCAACGTGGTTCGGTCGTTCACCAATACCAACCCCTTCACCGAAGTCGCGCCTCCTGCTGCATCCGCGGGCCTACTCGCGCTGGCAACTGACCCACAGACCACCCTGGTCTATGGCCTCGGCACCAATACCATCACCCCAATACTCACCCAAGCGGCCTCCGGCGCTCTGCTTGCTCAAACCCCGCTTTCAATGACCGGCACTTGGGCTGCGGGCGCTGTGAGTCCCGGCGGAAAATTCCTCGCTGCGGTGGACTCTGCCACGAACAAAATCCAGATCTTCACCATAACTCCTGTTACGGGTGCAGGTCCGGCTCTCGACGGTAAATTGACCGCGATTGGCTCCGGCGTATCGATCCCTGGCGCGATGGCCGTCTCCTCTGTGGCCTTTGACCCACTGGGCCGCTTCCTGGTCGTCACCGACTGGAAGGCTAATACAGTTACTCCGTTCACCATCTCCAGCAGCGGCACTTTAACTGCCGGTACAGCGCTTACAACCCCAACTGGCGCCTACCAGGTTGCTTTTGATCCCAACGGCACCGGGTTCGCTGTCGCTGTCTTCGGTGATCCGACTGCTACGCCCGCTGTTCCTGGTGGCGTGCAGATCTACCAAGTCGCGACCGATGGGACGATTACGGCGGTTGGCACTCCAGTAAGTGCTGGCAACGGCACAACTGGCGTGGCCGCGATCATCCAAGTGCAATAGTTCCACGTCGTGAGTCTCATTCGAGGTTCACGATATAACCAGACTTCAAAGGGGATGGCTTCGGTCATCCCCTTTCTTTTACTCTTGCTGATGGATCGAGAGAACTACGCAGGGTAGGGCTATTCTCCGTACGGTACCCAGATATTCTTCACTTGATAGGCGTGCTCCAGAAACCATCGCCCTTCGCCCTGCCGGGCATTCAGGAAGTCGATCCCGCGTGCTTCGTTGGTCCACACCTGCTTCAGATTTCCCGCAGACAGCGCCTTCGCCATTGCGCACATTTCCGCATTTCCGTAGCACCACACCGCGTCCAGGTCATCGTGTTCCGCCAGCACTTTCAGCAATTCCGTCGCGCGACCCGGCACAATATTTAGTGCGCCTCCCGGCAGGTCGCTCGTCTCCAGCACTTGATAGATATCGGCTGCAATCAGCGGATACGCTTCAGAAGGCACGGCGACAACAGTATTCCCAGCGCTCAGCAGCGGCAGCACTAGCGAGAAAAATCCCAAAAGCGGCATATCCGTTGGGCAAATCACCCCCACCGTGCCGATTGCCTCGTTCATGGCGATGGAGACATTCCTCATCGGCGGATTGTGGACCGCTCCATCGAACTTGTCCGCCCACGCCGCGTACGAGAACAACCGGTCCACGCTCGCCCGCACTTCTTCCGCCGCCTGCTTCTTCCCGACCGCCGCAGCCAGGCGCTTCATGATCTCCTCGCCCCGCTGCGACAAATTTTCCGCGACGTAGTAGAGCACTTGCGCACGATTATGCGCCGTCGTCTTCCCCCACGCTTCTGCCTTCCGTGCCGCCTCAACCGCGTTTCGAATGTCTTTCCGGTTTCCCAATGGCGATTCGCCCAGTAGTTCGCCTTTCTTCCCGCGAATCTCCACGCTGTATCCGGAATCCGGTCGCGCCTGCTTCCCGCCAATGTAGAGTTTCACCGTTCGATCGATCGCCGGACTGGCGACCTCTACCGCGCCACCCTTCTCCCGCTTCCCGCCATTGCCTAATGCGGGTGCGTTTTGAAACCACGCCGGCTCCAGGTACTCCAGCAGTCCTTCCCGGCCGCCCTCTCTTCCAAATCCGCTCTCCCGGTAGCCCCCAAACCCGCAGGCCGCGTCGAACAAGTTGGTGCTGTTCACCCACACGACTCCGGCCTTCAGTTGCGCTGCCACCTGCAGTGAGACGTTTACGCTCTCGCTCCACACACTCGCCGCCAATCCGTACACCGTGTTGTTCGCTAACTCCACGGCTTCGCGCGGCGTTCGAAAGGTCATGGCCGCCAGCACCGGCCCAAAAATTTCCTGCTGTGCAACAATCGACGTGGGGTGCACGTTGCTTAGTAGCGTCGGCTTGTAATACAGCCCCCGCTCCGGCATCAGCACTTCCGGCTGCCAGCATGTCGCGCCTTCTGCGACCCCCTGCTTCACCAGCCTGTCGATCCGCTCCAGTTGCACCTGCGCCACGATTGCGCCGATATCGATGCCCTTGTCCAGCGGCGCGCCTACTCGCAGCGTGCTCATCCGCGCCTGCAGCTTGCGCGTCAACTTCTCCGCAATGCTCTCCTGCATCAGCAGCCGCGATCCCGCGCAGCACACTTGTCCCTGGTTGAACCAGATCCCGTCCACCAACCCTTCCACCGCGCTGTCCAGGTCCGCGTCTTCAAACACCACGTACGGCGATTTCCCGCCTAACTCCAGCGACAGCTTCTTTGCCGAACCCGCCGTCGCTCGCCGGATCGCTCGCCCCACCTCCGTCGATCCCGTGAACGCAATCTTGTCCACACCTGCGTGCTTTACCAGCGCTTCCCCTGTCGTGCCATCCCCCGTCACGATGTTCACGACTCCGCCCGGCAATCCCACTTCCCGGCAAATTTCCGCGAACGCTAGCGCGGTCAGCGGTGTATACTCCGCTGGCTTCAGCACCACGCTATTCCCGGTCGCCAGCGCCGGCGCAATTTTCCACGCCAGCATCAACAGCGGAAAATTCCATGGAATGATCTGCCCCACCACGCCGCAAGCTTCGTAGCCCGGAAATTCCTGTTCCAGCAATTGCGCCCAGCCCGCGTGGTAGTAAAAGTGCCGCGCCACCAGTGGGATATCGATGTCCCGGCTCTCGCGAATCGGCTTGCCGTTATCGATCGTCTCCAGCACTGCCAGCCGTCGCGAATGCTTTTGCACCTGCCGTGCCAGTGCATATAAGAACTTCGCCCGGTCGTGTGGTCGCAGCGCTTGCCATCCCGGCAGTGCCTTCCGCGCTGCTTTTACCGCTGCGTCCACGTCCACCGCGCTTCCCTGTGCCACATCCGCAAGCTTCTCGCCCGTCGATGGATCCTTCGTCTCAAAATATTTGCCGTCGCGCGGAGCCTTCCACGTGCCACCAATAAAATGCCCGAACTTGCGGCCATACCCGTCCAGCCACACCAGCGTCTCTTTCGGATCCTCCGGCGCCGGTCCGTAGTCCATCGCCGCAAATTTTTCAATCACACTCATCGCTTCAAGCCCGCCCCTGTGCCGTTTCCGTATTTCGATACTTCGTTGCTTCCTTACTTCTCTCTTTCATTACTTCTTTCAAGCCAGCGGATGCCGGTATTCCGCCGAGTATCTTCCCGTCGCATGAAATTCCAGCTGCCTTTCAATATCTCCCAGCATCCCGCTCGCGCCCATTCGGAACAGGTGTGCATCCAGCCACGAATTCCCCAACTCTTCCTTCATCAGCATCAGCCATTCCAACGACTGCTTCGCTGTTCGGATTCCTCCCGCAGGCTTAAATCCCACCGCCATCCCCGTCTCTTCCGCGTACTCGCGAATCGCCCGTGTCATCACCAATCCAACCGGCAGCACTGCGTTCACACTCTCTTTTCCCGTCGATGTCTTGATAAAATCCGCGCCCGCCATCATTGCCACCAGGCTCGCCCGTTGCACATTCCGCAGTGTCATCAAATCGCCCGTCCCCAAAATCACTTTCAGATGTGCCGGCCCGCACGCGTCCTTGAACGCCACAATTTCGTCGTAGAGTTTTTGCCAATCTCCGCCAAACACCCGCGCCCGCGTGATCACCACATCAATTTCTTGCGCGCCCGCTTCCACCGATCTGCGAATTTCTGCAATTCGTTCTTCCAGCGGCGTTAGCCCTGCCGGAAATCCCGTCGACACCGCGGCCACAGGAATCTTCGTCCCTTCCAGCGCTCTTCTCGCTGTCTCCACAAACAGGTGGTACACGCACACCGCTCCCACCTGGATTCCCAGCTCGCCAATCCCCAGCTTCTCCATGATTCCCTGCGAAATCGGTTGACGCGCCTTCGCGCAGAGCCGCTTCACCCTCTCATCCGTGTCGTCTCCAGACAGTGTGGTCAGGTCCATGCACGTGATCGCCCGCAGCAACCACGCAATCTGCCAATCTTTTTTTACTGTTCTCCGCGTCACCAGCGTCGCCGCTCGCCGTTCCACCGCGCTGGTATTCACCCGCACCTGCTCCACCGAATCCAGATTCAGCGAAGTCCCCCGGTTCGCCACCAACTCCCGGCCATTCAGTCTTGCGATCGCTCCGCCAGAACGATTCCCCTCCCCGGCCACTAAACGGTTTCCCGCTCGGTCCGAAATTTCAAGTCGCATTTCTCTTTGCTCGCTCATCTCACACCGATCGCTCTCTACCCAAACCTCGTGGCTCCAACGCGCAGAGCACGAGCATACCACCCCTCCTCGCCTCCAAGCGAGATTGCCTCCCGTTGTCATCCCGCTTGCCCTGAGCCCTGCGAAGGGAGCGATGCGAGGGATCTGCTTTCCCACTCCCAGACTGCGCTAAACTATCTTCCCGGCCGCTGCACCACACCAGTCGCATCTCAAAGGACTCCCCATGCGACGCCTTGTTCTCTCTTTTCTTTTCCTCGGGCTGACGCTCTCCACCGCCGCATATGCCCAGTCTATTCCCCCCATCAAAGCAAAAACGCTCGCCGACACGGATATCGTTCTGCCTCAGCCAGGCGGCACGCAAATTGTGATTCTTGTCCTCGGCTTCTCTCACAAGGGCGGTGAAAAGTGTGCCCCGTGGGGCAAGCGGCTCTCCAGCGATTTCCAGTCAGAGGCTCATGTCACTTATTATCAACTTCCCGTCCTCCAAAGCGCCCCTTCGTTTGTCCGCCCCATGATTCTGCGCGGCATGCGCAAAGACCTGCCCGCCGAACAACAAGCCCATTTCATTCCCATCCTCGATCATGAAGACGAATGGAAGAAGCTCGTCAATTTTTCCGCGTCCGACGACGCCTACATTCTCCTCACCGATCCTCGCGGTCACGTCGCCTGGCAAACGCACGGCCCCCTCACCGATACGTCCTACGAAGCCCTCAAGTCGGCCCTCTCGAAACTCCTCGCCTCTCCCTCCCAGTAGCTTTCATTTCCCTAGCGCCGTAGGTGCAAAAGAAGTTAGCCCAGCGAGTGACCGCTGGGATCTAGCGGCACGCGAGCCTCAAGCGCCAGAGGTGCGGCTTTTTGCTCGCATCCGCATCGTCGTCACCCGGGCTGTGACCTTTTTTTGTGAAGGTACTGAATTTGGCGAGGCCTTGCGCCCCGCCCTGTGGTCTTACACCGGCTTCGCGCTCGCGTCGATCAGGCTAACCTCGGCCATCGAACCACTCGACGCGTCAGCCCGTCAGCCCCCGACGCCTTCACACAAAGTCCCACGGCTTCCGTCGTGCTCTGTGCTTCCTGTTGCTTCATCGTCAGCCGATTCCCGAACGTGGCCTTCTCCCGCGCCACGCCATCCGGGTTGCGCCGCACGCGCTCCATGTATCGCGCCTTTACCGTCTCCAGCTCAGCCTGTATCTGAAGATTTTCTTCCACCTTCCGAGCCACTGCGCCCCGAACAGTTTTCTCTGCTCACCCTGGTATGTGTCGATTGCCTCTTGCCGCGACTTCGTATCGCGCACCACTTTGTCGATGCTCACCCCCGCCGCATGCAACGCCATCAGCACAGAGGCTCGCCAAGCGCGCTTACCTGGTTCACAACCCGCTCGACGTTTACGATTGGCACACTTTCCACTTCCTCTTTCACGTTCGCTATTTCCTTCAGCTTGCTTTCTTCCCGTTTCGGCAACTCTTCAGCTCGAACCGCCGAAACCGAATCATTCCGTTCCCCGGTCTTCAAACTCTCCCGCGCTGGAACACCCACTGCTGCAGCTTTCTTCACCACCACATTCTTCTTCGCATCTCGCTGAAATCGGCAAAGACTCGAATCCGTCGACATTCCCCGCGATAGTTCGGCGTCCAATTTGGTGCACAGCTCCTCAGTTTCTGTGCCGTTAAAATACATGAGCACGTCGCTCACCGTTGCAGCACAAACCTCACGTAACCTCGCCAGAGGTGACGCACAGTGGTTTTTTCTTACATGTAGAGCTGGCTTTTATGCCAGCCCAAGGAAGGAGAAATAGCGTCTCGCAGAATCGCCCAACTCACAAAATATTCACCGCCCGCGCTGCAAGCAGCGCCACAATCATCAGCGAAATCAGCGACTGCAGCATCGTCCCAAGCTTGGCCCACCGCGACAACACCGCCGTATCCGTTGGCGAAAACGCCGTGCTTGTGTTGAACGCCAGAAAAAGGTAGTCCACGAAATGTGGCGTCCAAGACGCATCATGCCCTTCCCGGTTCAACATCTGCGGGAATAAAAACGAACTTCGAGACATTCCTTGCCCACGATCGCGCTGCAGCGGACCTCCCGCATCCAGCTTCCAGTACCACAGCGCGAACACCAAAATATTCGCGATCCACAGCGCGGCCGCGGAACGCAGCAGCGCCTTCGGCGTCTCAAGATGATGCGGAATGCCTTGTATTAAATGGATCAGCGCAGCGACCATGGCAATCGTGATGATGCCGTTGGCGATGAACGTCAGCGTCCTCGTTACGTTGTGATTGCCGCGGCGATCCGAGACCACGATCGGAATCATCAATAGCACGATGATCGCCAGCAGCAGCCAACTCGGTCCCACCGAAAGCGGTTCCGGCAAAGCCAGGTACACACCCGCGGCAGCTAACATCGCTACAAACGCAGGCCAACGGGGTTCGCGCAAACTTTGTCGGCTCATAAGCTCGCAAGCGAAGAATGCGCGTCCAGTCTAATACACCCTTCCCCGTGTTTCACAGTGTACAGCGGGCCATCCCGAAGCGAAATGACCCGGCCACTTCTTCGCGCCGGCTTTTGGCGCGCCGGGTTACGCAGTCGACAGATCGTTGCTTGATCGCCCGACTACCACCGTCATTCCACCTTCGCCGGCCACGGGAACAGTACCAAGAGCGTATACAGCGCCAACGTAATCCCAATCGGCAACTCGCTCAGCGACAAAAACGCCGCAACAATCGCGAGTATCCGCCCGGACCTCCGCCCGGCCAACAGCGCGAGCCCTGCCAGTAATGCCGTCACTCCCGAGGCCACTGACAAAATAATCGCGAGCAGATAGAACACGTGGAACATCGCCATCAGGCTTTCTGGATGCGCCACCTCCACCAGCGTCGCGCCGAACATCACCGTGGCCTGTCGCGTGAACCCGACAAGCCACACCGCAATGCCCAGTCGCAACGCGCCGTACACGATCCAGCAGGTGCCCAGCCCTCGATAAGACACCGTTACATCTCGCGTCGCCGCGCCCCGTGCCATCGTTGCAGTCGCCATTTCACCACTCCCGCTGGACGCTGAAACAAGAACCGCATCCAGCCTGTCAAGCCGGTGTCATCGACCTATCGCTTGGCCTTTGCACGTCGTGCCGCCGCCCGACTTCGCGTCCCGCCGTGCCGCGCAGCCTTCGCCACTTTGCGTGTCCGCAGATTCGCGGCCGCTTTGTTTGAGGTCCTGCGCGCCACGCTCTTGCTCTTCCGGACCAGATTTTTGCCCTCGCGTTGAATGGTTTCGGCAATATGGCTCGGGCTGAGTGCTTTCTGTGTCGCATCTGCTTTCGCCGCAATGCTGCCCAGGGTCGATCCGATTGATTCGGCCATGCTGATCAAGAGTGCTTTGTCCTTGGTGTGCCTGCCCGTGCGTGCTTTCATCCGCCGTCTCCTTTATTAGTTTCGGAAAAACTGCCTGCTTGTCGCAATCTCACGACTTCTTTGACGCCTGGCTGTACGCGGTTTCACCTGCCTCGATTGCATCCTGCACGCAATCGACCTGATCTTGCGCCGCGTCTGCCAGTCGCTGCACTTTCCTCTTTAACTCTTTGCCGGTGCTGCGGAGCTGATTCACTCCGTCGTTCACGCCTTCGGTAATGTCGCTGCGCAATTGCTCTCCAGCCTTCGGCGCAAACAGCAAAGCCACCGCAGCCCCGACGCCGAGCCCCACCGCAAAAGGCAGGACTGTTCCGGGCATTCTATTTCTTCTCATCGCCAATCTCCTTTCTCTTTTCCAAAATGCTGTCAAGCACCGGCGGTCAGAACGAATCGTCCTGGCGCCGGTAAACTTCCGGTCCGCTACGCGCGCGCCGACCTTGCCTTCATCGCTTTTCCCTTGCCGTTTCCGCCTTCCGATTCGCCTGCTTGCTCGACCTGCAGGTTGATATGCTCCGCCAGTTGCGTCAGCTTCTTATCCGTCTCCTTTTCTTCGTCCAGCGTCTGCCGCAGAAGTGATTCTGCCTCGCCTTCTCCCAGCAGATTCGCGTACGTGGCCACGCAGCCGTAACCAGCGATTTCATAGTGCTCCACGCGCTGCGCCGCGGAAATTAGTCCTGCGTCCAGTTCTTCTGGCGCGGGATCTTCCTCGATCATTTCGGCGCCTTCCTTGATCAGCCCTTCCATGCCCTTGCACTTCTTTCCCTTCGGGCTTTCTCCCAGCGCTTTGAAGATCTTCTCCAGGCGATCCACATGTCCCTTCGTCTGCTCCAGGTGTTCTTCAAATCCTGCGCGCAAATCCTCGGCGGTCGCTGCCTTGGCTATTTTTGGCAGGGCTTTCACCAATTGGTTTTCCGCGTTGTAGAGGTCCTTCAGTTCCTCGACGTATAAGTGCTTCAAACGATTCATTTCCATGGAAAATCTCTCCGTAGGTCTTCGGTTTTCGACATTCCGACTCAACAATGCCGCACCCACCATAGAAACCGTTTCCACCACCCGTAGCCATACGCAAAAACAGGTAGGGCCTCAGAATGAAGTCTGTAACGCGCGTTAGATTGATTGGCATGAGACGGACCGCCTGTGTCATGGCGTGTGCGGGCGCTGCGGCGCAGCTGAGGCCGCCGCGTGCGGCCGAGACGCCCGATCGAGTTGACTGGAAGAAGGTATTCGAGGAATCCAAACCCACTAGCAATCGGAAAAGTCAGGCCGGTGCTTCAAGCACGCGAGTCTCCGGACCCACCCTATGCCCTCTACGGACAATCGAAGAAAGCCATTAGGCCACGAGTCTCCGATAGGACCATGCATTGCCACTGATCGAGTGGACAATCGTCGGGCTTGTGTTTCGGAAACGATGGATGCCGTCACAACAGCGAAATGGAACCACAGGAAGGAAGAACTGCTTCTCCGCTTCGCAGGCGGCGACAACCACCTTATCGCCTGAGGAAGACCACTCTTTCAAACGGTTGGGCTCAATGCCGAGAAAAATCGGCATTGAGCCGAAGGAAAGTGTTTTCTCTTGACATTCCCTCTTATAGGGCTTCTCCGACAAAATGCGCACAACAGCGATTGAAGAGACCGACGACTCGCTACGCGAGACGTCACACCCAGGCTCGAGAATCGCTACGCAATCTTGCCATGTCCTTCGTCGGCGCATTCCCAAAGAAGCGGCTATATTCTCTACTGAACTGCGAAGCGCTCAAATAGCCCACGCGCTGACCTGCGCTACCCGCATCCATCATTGCAGACAGCATCAGCCGTCTCGCCTCCTGCAGACGCAGCACCTTTTGATAGTGCAGTGGGCTCATCGAAGTGACCGACTTAAAATGCTCGTGGAACGAGGAAACACTCATGTTCACAAGTTCGGCCAGTTCTTCGACCTTCATCGGTTGAGAGAAATTGGCGCGCAGCCAGGAAATCGCCTTGGCAACGCGGTGCACGCTGGACTCGACAAAGCCCATTTGCGCCACGCGAACTCCTATCGGACTGCGCAGCAGCCGGATCAAAATCTCATCCACCACAAGTGGCGCGACTAGCTCGGCGTCGCCGGGCTGCGCTAGACATTCCAGCAGCCGCGTTGCGGCATTCACGATACTCATGTCGGTCGGCATAATGTACACGGCGCTCCTCTCTTGCACCGGAGGCACGCCCCGGGGATACACCTTTAACACCAACTCTGCAATCTTGTGCGGGTCGAGGTCGAGTCTCAGAGCCAAATAAGGTTCCGCGTGGCTGGCGCGCGTGACTTGCGCAGCCACTGGCAGCGCAACGGAGTAGACCAGCATACGCGCGGGGTCGTACTCGTAGACCTTCTGCCCCACAATGACGGTCTTCCCTCCTCGTGCGATGATCGACAAGCAGGGCAAGCGCAAGGCATGTATACATTCCGCGTTCGTGCGTGACGCACGACTCACGTGCACACCAGGGATGCGCAGCTCAAAACTCCCGTCGTGGGGCGCATACGCCGCGATCAGCCGCACCAACTGAGCCGTGTCTGGCTCGTTCCGGCCCGCAATTTTGTCTCCCCGCCACAGAGACGCGCCTTCGCCGTTGGTCTTCACGCCTTCGAGAATACCTCTTTTGCAACCATAATAGCGCTCATCGCGTTGGGCCAACCCGAATAGAACGCCAGATGCGTGATCACCTCGATCAATTCCTCCTTCTCAACCCCATTTTCGAGCGCCTTACCAAGGTGAAACCGCAACTGATCTGGCCGATTCATAGCAATCAGCGCCGACACCGTTGCCAGACTGCGGTCACGCTTGGAAAGCTCCGGGCGTTCCCAAACATCGCAAAAAGCACGCGGTCCGTTAAATCGACTAGCTTCGGCGCGAAATCCCCAATCAACTTTTGGGCTGCTGAAGGTTCTTGACTCATGCCCATTCCTCCTGTGCCCGTCATGTCTTATCGCTTACAAACCGGTCATTTTCTCCAGGCGTTCCGGATAACCGATCTCCTTCCACCTTGATCTTCGACGCGGCGGCATCGATTTCCCGCAGATTCTCGGGCGTCAGTTGGATCGACACCGCTCCGATGTTTTCTTCCAGACAGCTCATCTTCGTCGTACCCGGGATCGGAACAATCCAAGGCTTTTGCGCGAGCAGCCAAGCGAGTGCGATCTGAGCAGGAGTCGCTTTCTTCCGCTGCGCGATGCTGCCGAGCAGGTCAACCAGTGCCTTGTTCGCCTTAAGCGCCTCTTTGCGTTTTTGCATTGTTTCTCTCTCGTGTACACAAAGCTTTCCGTGCAATGTTTGGCAGCCGGCCTAGTAATGCTCCCAAGCAACTCTCCAGTGTTCCTCCGGGTGAGTCGACTTCACGATCAGCTGTTTGCCAGATAACTCGAATGCGCGCGGCAGGTCTTTGCCAATAAGGGTCCGCACCAGTGCGCCTTCAACGTGGAAAGTGAAGGTGTAAGTGCTTTCGTCGATCTCATATGTGCCAAAAGACGCCTCGTAGCCGCCCTGCGCGTATTGCACCGGCGCCGCGGTCGTCCCCGTCGGCGGGTTGCGATACAACACCTGGACCGACATATGGCCGTCGCGCGTATAGACAAGCAGCCCAGTACAATCCGCCTTGTGAACTTTCCCGTCTGCCCCTTGCTCTTCGAGCCACGCCAGCCGCCACGCTCCGACAAACCGGTCCCGAATGCCCTCACTTCCGCCGCGATCCTGGCTGCCGGACAGCGTCATTGCCGGCATACCGATAAACAAACACACTACGCCGAGCGAAAGCACTTTTTTCATATTTGGCTCCTCGTCAATCATCGGACAGCAGAGTAATTGAACCGCTCGAAGCGGTACGCGATTTCCGGGCAACCTTGCCCGTTGTAGGCGATTTCCCCGACGAGCAGCGCAAACGGCTCGGTGTGCCGGGCCATCCGTAGGGGGCCAACATCGACCGCATCAAAACCAGCGTCATCGATTAGCGGGGCCACCACATCTTTGGCGCTCTGGTCATCGCCGCAGTACACCAGGCTTGGCCGAGATTTCTTGCGTCTTGCATCGAAGACACCGAACAGCACTTCACTGGGCACGGTGTTGAACGCGCAGACGACAAGAGCCTTGGGAGCCTTCTTGGCAAGTTCTTCGGCTCCCGACGTGGTCGTTCCAACGATCAGTTGCGTGTCGCCCGAATCCATCGGCAGGCAGCAAGTGGATTCGCGACCTATGCACGGCCAGCAACAGCGGGTCCGATTCCTTCGCGGCCTCGCCAGGCGTGCCGGCGCGAGCATCGCCTTTGGCGCCCCGCGCCAGTTTTTTGAGTTTGTCGTTGTTCCGCGCGTAGCGGAATACCACTTCATGACCAGCTCGCGCGAAAATCGTTCCGAGCTTGCCACCCATCAATCCCGCGCCCAGGATGCCAATTCGCATACACCCCTACTTCGGCTTTCGTTTCTCTTTGCTGCTTAGCGGCCCACCATTTTTTGCAGCTCTTCGGGGTACCGGGCACCTTGCACCGCGATCTTGGAGGCTGCGGTCTCCAGTTCACGGAGTTCGTCGGGCAAAAGCTGGGTGTTAACGGCTCCGAGGTTGTCTTCGAGTCGATGCCGCTTGGTCGTGCCGGGGATCGGCACTATCCACGGCTTCTGCGCAAGCAACCAGGCGAGTGCGATCTGCGCGGGTGTCGCTTTCTTCCGTTCCGCAAATCCGGCAAGCAGGTCCACCAGCGCCTGATTCGCTTTTCGGTTCTCGGGCGTAAACCGCGGGACGATATTGCGGAAATCGCTTTTGTCGAACTGAGTATCTTGGCTGATTTTTCCGGTAAGGAAACCTTTGCCAAGGGGACTGAACGGAACGAACCCGATCCCGAGTTCCTCCAGCGTCGGTATCACTTCCTTTTCAGGTTCTCTCCACCACAGCGAGTATTCGCTTTGCAGGGCGGTCACGGGCTGAACTTTGTGTGCCCGGCGGATCGTCTGCACTCCTGCTTCCGAAAGCCCGAAGTGCTTCACCTTGCCTTGCTGAATCAGCTCTTTCACCGCGCCCGCCACGTCTTCAATCGGCACGTTCGGATCAACACGGTGCTGATAGAAAAGATCGATGACATCGGTCTTGAGCCGCTTGAGCGAACCCTCAGCGACCTCCTTGATGTGCGCGGGTTGACTGTTCAGCCCGGCTTGTTTGCCGGTGCTTGGATCAATTTTGAACCCGAACTTTGTGGCGATCACCACCTGGTCGCGAAATGGAGCGAGGGCTTCGCCCACGAGTTCTTCGTTCGTGTACGGGCCATATACCTCTGCCGTATCGAAGAATGTGACGCCGCGTTCGACTGCCGCTCGAATCAGCGCGATTCCGTCCTTCTTGTCCACGGCGGGCCCATAGCCGAAGCTCAGGCCCATGCAGCCGAGGCCAAGGTCCGATACTTCCAGATTGCTCTTGCCAAGTTTGCGCTTCTTCATTGTTTCTCCTCAAAACGTGTTGAACGTGAATGTCGAATCGTCTGGTGTCGGTTATCAGCGACGATTACTAAATGCCAGCATCAACGATCTGCAGTGTAATCTGCCTACGCTTCTAGAGTTTGCCTATTCCGCCAGAGTATTTGCCCGATCCTCCGGGACTCGCGCGCAATTGGGTCACCAACATAACTAAGCAGCAGACCGCACTCAGCCGCCGGTTAGGAGAAGAGCCCGGGCTCCAACAACTCGGCGCGATGCAAAAAAGAATTACCAGGAAAGAAATTGGGAGTTTTTTGGCAGCCGGTCTTGTCGGACATAAATGTCTGATCTCCCGAAGCGGCAAGGCTAACATCTACCCGAAAATAATAGAGGAGCGTATGATTCGACGTGGAGGCGCCGGAAAATGAAAACCATTCTATCCATTCTCGCGTTGTGCATCTTCGCGGTGGGCGCGCTCTTCGCCACACTCCCTTCCAGGAGCACAGTCAGCGCAAGCGCTGTAACGCTGAGCCCAGCACCTGCAAACGAAGAACTCGTGGGAACCTGGCGGCTTGTTCGCTTTACTCGAACCATTGTAGCCACCGGAGAAGCAATGGAAACATTTGGCAAAACACCATCCGGCTTTATCCAGTTTGGGCGCGATGGCCGAATGATGATGCTGGTGGTTAAGGACCAAAGGCCAGCCCCGCCGGAACCGGAAAAAATGACCGATCAGCAGCGCGCCGACCTCTTCAAAACAATGATCGCGTACGGAGGAGCTTACACCTTTGATGGTAAGACCCTGACCAGTCATCTGGATGTCACCTGGAATCAAGCATGGACCGGCACCGACATCGTCCGACAGGTCACGCTCGAAGGACGCAAATTGGTCCTGATGGCTGATGCGCACAAGAGCTACGTCGATGGAAACATGATTTCAGCGGTGATGATGTTTGAGAAGGTACCGTAAGGGAAGCATCTACTAGGGGCTCTCGAACAGTGCAAGATTCGACGCTCTTGCTTAGCTTCGTCAAATTTGAGAATAAGACTTGCGGATTGTTCCAATCTGTTGCACACCTGTCCGTAAGCCCGCCGTCTGTATTGCGAATGCCGCTTGGCTCGCAAATTCCTCTTGTCCACCCAACCGCCCAGCCCATTCATTTTTTAATGGCGGATAGACATGCGATCAAGCCGTTGTTCTTCTATGCCTGTTGGTGTGCCTGGTCCTTACCGGTCCCGCCTGTGCCGACTCCCTTGTCGTTAGCACCGGCAGTCCCGACGGGCTGATGACAATGGCCTCTCAACGTGGCGCTGGTGGCAAGATCGAGATCGAGGCAGCCGACGATTTTATTCCCACCCAGGCGACGCTGATAACTGGAGGCGCTTTTACCGGACTACTTTTGGGCAGCGGTGTCACGGTCTCGGACATTCAAAGTGTTGCCATCGAGTTCTACCGCGTGTTTCCCAGAGATTCGGCGTTCCCACCCAGCGGCAACGTTCCGACGCGCGTGAATTCCCCTTCAGACCTGTGAGGGTGCCTGTCGCCTGAGGTCCTATTGGTGCGACGCCTCAACTGCAGGCGCTGCGTCTTGCGTTCGCGGAAAGAAAAACTCCGCCGGCGATGCGCGGAATCGCCGCCACAACGTGCGAAGAATTGCCAGATGATCCTGCGGCGAGACATCCTGAGCGCGCAACGCCAGCCTTAGTGCCAAGTAGAAGCTCACGCCCAGGTTCAACACGAACGTCACTGCAATCCCCAGCGCCGCCCAAACCAACGCGCCGCGACCCAAGACTTCCGGGAAACGCGACGTTACTCCCAGTGCCAGCGTGCCCGTCGACAGCGTCACGTGGCGAACATCTAGCGGCAACCCGAAGAAGTGTCCCACCACCGGTGTCATCCCCAGCATGAATCCCAGCACGATCGAGCCTCCCCAGCCGGCAATATTTCGCGAGAAGGATTCCGAAATTTTCGCGAGTGTCTCCGGACTGACGGCGGCGCCCAGTCGGTGCTCTTCAATTGCCCGCGGAAGCTGGTGATACACCGCCCAGTTTTCAATCCAGCCGCCCGCCAGACTGGAGAGCCACAAGATCACGCCGGTGAGCATGGCGTAGAAGATTGTTCCGCTATGCAAGGGATTCAGCGAGGTCACTGCGTACTCCGCTGTTTCCACGGAAAGAAATGGTTCTCCCGTCAGCAACTTCCAGAGCATGCTGAACACGATCGCGCCCGTGCTGACCGCCACGATGTTTCCGAGAGCCGCAGCGAGCTGGGATCGGGCGATGCGCGCGACATAGTCCACCAATTCGTCGCTCTTCGAGGCATCGCGGCAGTGGTGAATAATTCGCGCCAGCGTCGCTCCGGTCATCGAGGGCTGCTTGGTCGCCAGCGCCAGGTGAAAGTTCTGCATCAGCACAAAGCTGACAGCATAGTTCAGCCCGGCGAGAAAACCCTCTACAAATGGCGGCAAGCCGCGGTGTGTCACCATCAATTTGATTGCCGCGGTTCCCACCGTCAGGAAGCCGCCGCCGAGCGCCGCCTTCCACATCTGCGCGTATTCATCGCGGCTGGACGTGATGTAATGCTCGCCGGTCTTGCCGGCCCACTCGATGATCTTGCGCGCAAGCAGGCGAAAGCTATTTTGCGCCAGGTTCAATAGGCTGCGGTCGCCCACGCGTCCGCGAATTACTTCTTTCATCAAGCGCTGTCCGGTGACCAACTTGGGCTGGCCAGGCTGCGCGACCAAGAGACCCGAAATGATTTCCATGCGCGAGAGGCTTTTCTCGATCACATCCAACGCGTACACAATGTCCAGGTTGACGCCACGCGTGTTCAGGTGGTCTACGATGTTTGCCAGTTCCGCGCGGCATTCTCCCACCGTCGATTTCCACACCATCGCGGCTGCCGGCACGTCTTCGTTTTTTCGCAGCGCTTCGACTAAGGCGTCGCCGGCGCGCGGCAATCGATAGAACGCGGACTCCTGCACGCGCGCACATTGGCTCCTAGTGCGCAGCTTTTCGGAGAGTCCCAATCCCTGAACGCGCGCGCCCAACAAGCAGAAGGCATCGAGGAGTGCAGCAACCGGCTTGTGCCACGCTGGGGAACCTTCCTCGGGCGAGGACAGCAACACGATGCGATCGAAGACTTCCGAAGGCAACTCAAAAAAGCGGTCGACTTCTTTTTGTGTGGGAAACAGCCGCACGAACAAACGCGCCAGATCTGTTTCTTCGCGCGGCGCCGGCAGAACGGTGCGGAACAGGCGATCAATCGTTTCGGGAACCAGGCCGCGATCGTTCGGCAAGCCCGACTCCGCGAAGAGTGCCACGGCGTCGGTTTCGTCCAGGATTGTGGCGATCGCGGCACGGTATCGCTCGCGCACTTCCGGCGAGGCCTCCAGGACAGAAAGCCATACACGTTCGCGCTTCCATTGCGCTTCGCTTCGTTTGCGGCCTTGCGGATCACGCGGCAACGGCTCGGGAATTCGTCGGTCAGAGACGCGCAGCCAGTTGAATAACTCGACAAACGCGTCCAGCCGCGTGCGCAGAGTTTTTGCGTCCGTAAAGCATCCGACCCGTTCCGCCAGGCCCAGCACTGACAGATTTCCGCGCTCGTTTGCCGGAAATAACCCCAACACGATGGTGCGTGTCGACTCCACTTCGCCCCGCCCTCCTCCGCAGGCGGTATGGTAACAGGTCTTGTGGGTGCCATCCTCCCTGTATCCCCCGGGGCCCGGCGCACGTCCAATACAGTAGGCCGGGATGCCCGTGCTGGGCTTGAGCGTGTGCGGTTGCGAAGGAGGTTCGTATGCGCGTGAAAAACTTTCTTCCTGCTGATCGGACTGCTTTTCTTCGGGGAGATTCTTGCGATCGCTCTTCCGGGGCATCACCCTCCTGCCACGCCAACGGAAGTCGCCGAATTAAGCGTGACTATCCGCGGAGTGGGCCGTTCCCACGATAGGCGCGCACCCTCACGATCCCGCGGTGGGCCCGGATGGCTCACTGTGGTTCAGTGAACAAATGGTGAACAAGCTTGGCCGGCTGGATCCGAAGACCGGTGAGTTCAGAGAATATCCGCTGGTTGAAGGAAAGAATTCCGGGCCGCATGGACTGCTTGCCGACCACGGCGGCAATCTCTGGTTTACAGCGAATTTCGGCGGCTATATCGGCAAGTTCGACCCGCGTACCGGCAAGATCACGCAATACCCCATGCCCAGCGAGAAAGCTGATGACCCGCATACCGCCGTGTTCGATGCGAACGGCATGCTGTGGTTTACGCTGCAGGGCGGCAACATGGTTGGGCGGCTCGATCCCAAGACTGGAAAGATCGAGCTGAAAGAAGTTCCCACGGAGAGCGCGCTGCCCGATGGCATTCAGATTAATTCCAAAGATGTCCCGATTTTCTGCGAACTTGGCACCAACAAGATGGCATCCATTAACCTGACCATGGCCATCACGGAATACACATTGCCCGAAGGCGTGCGCCCGCGGCGGCTGGCGATTGCAGCGGATGATACGGTCTATTTCACGGATTTCAAGAGCGGCCACTTGGGCACGCTGAATACCACCACGCGCGCCGTGAAATTGTATGCGTCTCCTGGCGGAGGGGAGTCCAATCCTTACGGCACTACCATCACTCCGGATGGCATGGTGTGGTACAGCGAATCCGGCGTGAGGCCCAACACCATCGTGCAATTCGATCCCAAGACGCAAAAGTTTGCGCGCGCTAACATTCCTTCCGGTGGAGGAGTCGTTTGTTCATCAGGGGCAAAGCGCCTAAACGAGTACCGCTCCGCCATCTAACACCACGGTCTGCCCCGTGCCATATCCCTCCTGCATGAGGAAAAGATAGGCGCGTGCAATCTCGCATGCCTCGCCGACGCGGCCCACGAGCAGACTCTTGCCAACGCTTTCGTACAGGTGCTCCCTAGCGTCTGCATTCATGCTTTGCCAGAGGTTCGTTCGAACGACGCCAGGACATACCGCGTTGACGCGAATGGGCGCTAACTCGACCGCCAAGGCACGCGTCACAGCTTCGATAGTTCCGCAGACGCTTGCCACCACTGTCCATCCTTTGTGTGGGCGTTGGCCAGCGACTCCGGTTGTGAGCACGATCGAGCCGTCCTTGCGGATATGCGGGCTTGCGTACTTGACCGCAGCCAGGGCAGCCCAATAGCGCAACTCAAATGCATGCCGGGCTTTGGTAAGGTCCGTCGCTGCAAGCTCATTCAATTGCAGCGTGTCGCCGGCAGTAAAGACCAAGTGATCGAAATCACCGATCTTCTGAAAGAACTTTTGAATGTCTCGCTCATTCGAGAGATCAAGCGCGTGACCTTCCACTTTTCCGTCGATCGTTGCGACCGCTTGTTTAACCCGATCCGCATTGCTAGACGCAATGATTGCCGTTGCCCCTTGAGCCACAGCCTGCTGCGCCACTGCTAACCCGATGCCGGACGACCCGCCGAGCACTACAAGTCGTTTCCCTGAAAGCTCCCAGTGATTCTCAATTTGTTGCTTTTGTGTCATCGCGTTCTCCTGTTTCTGCGGCCTACAACCGTTGCCACACTCCAATAGACGATTTTCATTCAGCATACGGCTCATGCATAATGGTCATAGCCTATATGCGTGTAGAGAAACTGCGTCAAGTCGATTTGAACCTCTTGATCATCTTTGCGGTAATCGCCGAGGAAAAAAGCACCACCAAAGCGTCCGCCCGACTATTGCTCAGTCAACCGGCTGACCAAGCGGCAAGTTGGGCTCCTGCGCATGCTACAGGCGGGCGTTATTGTCTCGGACTACGCGACGTTGATGGTGGAAATCCTCAAGGACAACGAGCGACCGGAGGCCGGCGAGGTGTACGGGGCCATGGATATGCCTTGGGCTAAACTCGTCGGCCAGATCGCCCAGGCCTACGGAAAGTAGCCAGCCCACGGACGCACCGACTATAGCCGATCACAGAGCCTCCGATGTTTTGCACCGACCGATCATGAATTGATGATCTGGCTTCTCTCTTCCAGCAAGCGCCCTGGCGCGCTTGCCAGCCTTCTTAAGAACGCTTTCGAGGATTTGCAGCTCTTTGGGGTTAGCGTCGGCAAACACTCTGGCGATTTCCGCGGAATGCTTGCGGAAGATTGGAACAATTCAGGTCTTTACCGCTCTTTGTTAGCGCCACGACGCGCACCCTCCGGTCATCGGGTCTTTCCGCCCCGGCTCACTAGCCCCTTTTCGAGCAGGCGGTCGACCGCCACGCTGACGGAACCAGGCGTAAGGTGGACTTTCGGCCCTATGGTGTTCACAGGCAGAGGTCCTTTGTGCAGAAGCACTTCCAGCACGCGGAAGTCTGTATCAGAAATGCCCGTTTCCGCGATTCCTCTATACAGGTAGTCGGAGGCCGCCTCGTGGGCTTTCCTCCAAATGAGCCAGCAATGCACCGGGTCTGAAGATCTTTTGCCATAGGTCTCTGATGCTGAGCCTCTTGCGATTAGTTGTCCATCAGATGTATCTGTATCAATATAACTGCATCAATGTACTAAGACGCCGGACCTCATACGGCACCGGCCACTAGGAGATGAACATGAAGATCACTTCTACAATCGCCCGGTACTTGCTCGGTTTGATCTTTTTGACGTTCGGGCTAAACGGGTTCCTTCACTTTATTCCCATGCCGCCGCCTACGGGCGTTGCAGCGCAGTTTTTTGGAGCGCTCTTCGTGTCCCGGTTTTACGTGGTGATTTTTCTGCTGCAGATAGTGCCTGCGGTCCTGTTGCTTGCGAATCGGTACGTGCCTCTAGCACTGACGATTCTGGGGGCCGTGATTGTCAACATACTTTGCTTTCACATTTTCATGGCGCCTGCTGGTTTGCCGCTGGCTGTCGTCGTTACGGTTTTGTGGTTTCTCACGACTTGGAGTGTGCGTTCGGCGTTCGCGGGGATCCTGCAACGTTAAGTAAGTGGCGACGCGAATGGGGGAGCAGAGCACCATTTTCACGCTAACCGACAAGCGGGCCACGGGGGAAGCCTACTGCCTTGCGCATCACGTTACGGTCGAGGGCAACGAGCGCCGCTTGATGATGCTCGCCTCGCTCCGCTATCTCGACACGTTCACAAAGGTGTACGGATCTTGGCTGTTCGCGGAGCGCCAGCACTATTCTTGAGAAGAGAAAATCATGTCAAAAGAGGAACTGGCTACTGCAAGGCACCACAGACCGCACGCCGACGGGTTATGTCGCGATACATTCGCTCGATCCCGAAGACGCAGCGATCACCGCCGCCATGCGCGCCATGGTCAGCTCCAGCAAGGGCGCGGGACCAGGAATCGAAGCCCGCGGACAGTTCGACGCTCTCATCGAGAGCGTATTGCCACGCGGCGACGTGACATTCGAAGCAGACACCCTCGGCGGCGTACCGGGACTTTGGGTACATCCGGCGGATTGGCGGTCAGCCGAGGCGATCGTCCACCTGCACGGTGGTTGGTTTAACTTTGGCTCCGCCAAAGCATACCGCCATCTTGTCGGACATATTACAGCGAGAGCGGGCGAGGGCGTTTATCCCGGACTATCGGCTTGCTCCCGAATATCCATTTCCGGCTGCCACGGGCGACGTGCTGGTATGTTACCAAGGACTTGCCGAGAGGGACGTTCACCGGATTGCTCTTACGGGAGACTCCGCTGTAGGCAATCTGGCACTCGTACTCGCGTCGCGCGTTACCGGCGAAGTCGCCTCCATCAACGCGACTCTTGTCGGAGTTGCCGTGTTGTCGCCGGTTACCGACCTAACCCTTTCGGGCACGACCTACGAGACGCGCGCGGATGCCGATCCTCTTTTTAGTCGCCCGCAGGTCGCGGAACTTCTGCATTCCTACTTAGGGAGCGCCGACGCTAGACATCCACTGGCTTCGCCCCTTCACGGTCGGCACTCCGGCATGCCTTCCACCCGGATTCACGTCGGTGACGACGAAGCGCTGTTGGACGACTCGCTCCGATATGTTGAGCGTGCAGTTGCCGCAGGCGTCGATGCCCGAGCTGATGTGTGGATGGGGATGCCACATGAGTGTCCCGGAAGCATCGGAAGATTGAAGGCGGCAGCTCAGGCGCTAGATGCCATCGGTGCTTTCCTCACCGAGAGGCTACAGGCGCAGGCGAGACCGTAAAGCCCATAGTTGAGATCAATTCGACTTTCTGCTCCTTGCCATTCACAAGAGCTACATTGGGCTTGAGACGACCGTTGTTGTTCCAGGCTGCCGGCAGGAATGGATAATTCCCGTTGAGTCGCGCTCGAATCATCACTGCTATCGTGTTCACGACTGCTTCTCCTTCCAGATAATACTCAGTGGAAAGAAAAAACAACCGGGCCTTTTTTGCATGGAGTGGTAACAATTCCCGCTCCCGCTACGGACTCCTCAGTTTTCTTGGGAAATTTGCAGCCTTTTGAACTTTGGTAGCGATACCGGGATTCGAACCCGGGTTTCCGCCGTGAGAGGGCGGCGTCCTGGACCCCTAGACGATATCGCCAATGGAGCGAGCGGCACGGCCCAGAGCCGCGCTTGACCCACAATTGATTATTTTCGCATGCCCAGCCCGCACCTGCAACTTGGCTGTTTTGGTAATTGATCGAGTGGCGCTTATTCTTTGTGCAGGCTGCGCACGGCGATAGCGAAGCAGATGGCGGCAAAAACGGTGAAGGCGGCAGCTTCCAGCGTCAGTTTGGTGGGATGACCGTAGCCGATGGTGGCGTAGCGAAGGACGTCGACCTCCCAGGTGATGGGATTGCACAGCGCGACGGTGCGCAAGCCTCGCGGCAGCGGATCGATGGGGTAAAACATCGAACTGGCCAGTAGAAACACGAAGTACAGCACGGAGGTTACACCGTTAAAGACGTCGTTGCGGCGGATGCGCAGCGCGAAAATTGTGTAGAAGAAAAACCAACCGGCAGTTCCGACGATGACGGTAACGAAGAGCAGCGGCAGAAAATCCAGGCGCAAGCGGATTCCCAAAAGCCACGCGCCCAGCCCGAGCGTGATCAGTGCCTGCGATACGGCAATGAACAGGTTGAACGCTACTTTGCCCAACAGATATTCGGCGCGGCTCATCGGATAGGTGAGCATTTCGTAGAAGATGCCATTGTCGCGGTCCATGAAGAAGGACCACGAACTATTCGAGGCAATCCCAAAGCTGGCCATGCCTAAAACGCCGGCTAGGAAGAACGAGTTGTAGTTCACGCCCGGTATCGAAACGGGCGCTCCCAGCGCGGCCGACATGCCCACGCCAAATACCAGCAGGTAACACAACGGGTAGAAGAAGTCCCAGAACACGAAAATCATGTTGGTGGCGCGGATCTTCCCTTCGCGATAAAGAATTGCGGATATGGCCGACATATGTACTCCTTGTTCTCCGGTCTACGATTTAGCTCTTCTTGGTCAATTCCACAAAAATGTCTTCCAGGCTCGCGCCACCGATTTCCACGCGCAGCACGCGACCCATTTTTGCCAGCGCGCTCACCGCGTCGAGCGCCTGGGCTTCTTCGGTCTTCAGAACCAGTTCCACGGTGCTGCCTGCGATTTTCGATTGCCACGGCTGCAGCGCGGCGATGGCTCGTTCGATTCCCTGCGGCAATTCGTCAAAGGTAATGACGATTTCGGAGACGGATTTCGTCAGCAGCTTCAGGGCGTTCAGATCGCCGCGGGCAATCTGCCTCCCCTTGTCGAGGATCAGGATGTCGTCGCAGAGTTCTTCCGCTTCACTGAGAATCTGCGTGGTCAAGACGATAGTTCGGCCGCGCGCCGCTTCTTTGCGCAGGGAATCCATCACCGCGCGCTTCAGAATGGGGTCCATGCCGGTGGAAAATTCGTCGAGGAAGAGCACCGGCGTGTCCACCATGAAGACCTTGGCCACTTGCACGCGGCGTTTGTAGCCCCCACTGAGGTCCTGCACTTTGCGCTCGGCTTCCGCGCCCAGATCGAACAGCGCGATGGCATCTGCGGCGCGCTTGGCGGCCAGTTGTCCATCCAGTCCGTGAAATTTGGCGAAGGTCAGGAAGTTGTCGCGGACGCTGAGAAACAGCTCCACGGCCGTTTCCTGGAGCACCATGCAGATGCTCCGACGCACCTCGAGGGGCTGCGCCACGACGTCAAATCCTTCTATGCGAGCCTGGCCGCTGGTTGGCGCCCGTAACGTGGAAAGAATTTTTAGCAGGGTGGTTTTTCCCGCGCCGTTGGGGCCCAGCAATCCGAAGATGGCGCCGCGCGGCACCTGAAAACTCAATCCATCGACGGCGCGCACTGGCTCGTTTCTCGGGCCAAACAGGCTGCGACGCCCGCCATACACCTTCACCAGGTTTTCTACTTCCAAAGCATAGGTGCTCATAAAGTCCTCGAGACACGCGCACAACTCCGGCGCGCTATATTTCTTTTTAGGTTGAGAGGGAACAGAGCCCCCACCCGCTCGAACAGCAGGTACAGGCAAGCGCGCATTCGGCTCAGCGAGCCGAATGCGTCAATGAAGGATGGTATTCATCCGCAAAAGCGTTCTCCTTTGAGAACCCTATTACGGTAGACGCAGGCCGGAATGAAGTCAAGCAGCGGTTGGGCCGGTTGGGCCGGGGGCCGCACATAAACGGTGGCAATTGCGTTAGGCCAGAGTTACAGTCTGCGTGCGAGAACTACCTTCATCGGGGACAAAGGGAGAACTTCCTTGGCATTAGCAAAAATCGCCGGTTCCTTCACACTTCTGATGGCTCTGGGCCTGTGCATTCTGCTGTTACACAATTCGAGCGCTGCCTCGTACTCCTCCGAACAAAACCCCGCAAAAGTTGAGCGGCTCGATCCCGCAGCAAATGACATCATTCCCGATGGCGCCGTACTGCTGCAGCTGAGCACTGGCTACACATGGACAGAGGGCCCCATTTGGACTCGAGACGGTTATCTGCTCTTCGCGGACATTCCCAGCAACACAATTCGCAAATTGCCGCCGGGAGGCGAGGCGAGCATCTTCCTGCAACCGAGCGGCTATCTGGGATCGGCGCCGTTTGGCGGACGCGAGCCCGGCTCAAACGGGATGACGCTGGACGCGCATGGACGGTTGACAGTGGCCGGACATGGACAGCGCGACGTCTACCGCATCGAATCCCTGAGCAATCCGGGGCAAACGACAATTCTGGCGGATACGTTTGAAGGCAAACGCCTGAACAGTCCCAACGATCTCGTTTACAAATCCGATGGCTCACTCTACTTCACAGATCCGCCGTACGGCCTGCCCACACAAAAAGACACGGACCCTAAAAAGGAATTGAAGATGAATGGCGTCTATCGGCTTGCCGGAGCAGCGGAACAAAAGCCCGGTGCGGAGTCCCGACGCGATAAATTGCAGCTCCTGATCAAGGATTTACCGCGGCCCAACGGCATCGTCTTTTCGCCCGATGAGAAAATTCTCTACGTCAGCAATTCCGAGCCGCAGAAAACATGGATGCGTTACCGCGTGAACGCCGACGGCACCCTCGCCAACGGAGAACTTTTCTACGATGCCACATCCGACAAGCGTCCGGGAGCTCCCGATGGGATCAAAGTCGATGAGCGGGGAAATTTGTATGGCTCAGGCCCAGGTGGTCTTTGGATTTTCTCGCCCACAGGAAAGCACATTGCCACGATACTCATGCCGGAGGTGGTCGCAAATCTAAATTGGGGCGGGAACGACGGCAAGTCCCTGTTCATTACGGCAAGCAGCAGCGTTTACCGGATCGACCTGAAGATTACGGGTGTTCGCCCACATTAGCCGCACGAAAGGCGGCGCATCTGCCAGCGGAAAATGCTTGCAGCGCAGTGAGTCGGGTTGCGGCGGCGTCACAGCCGCACGGTCATTCGTCACAAAGGTTCCGTGCTCCTTCGTGCTAGCCTGAGCTCGTAGCTCACTAAGACTCCAGCCTCGCCGGTATTTCGAGCGCAACGGCCCGAGCCTCTACCGCATGTGCGAAACGATGCTAAAGGGCTGGAAGCGCTACCGGGTCTATCCCGATCCCCGAGTACGGGAACGCTTCGAACGGGAAATCGTGAAGCTGCGCAGCGGATACAATGCCGCTCTGTGGGCTATGGAACACCAGTTCCGCTCCATCAACTCCAGTGTGAGCGAGCAGATCCAATCGCTGCGCAAAAAAGTGGAAAAGGAATTTGGCGTGTCCGCGCGCCTCAGGTCACATATCCTCGGCCCGTTCATGCTATGGATGGCGCGCCGCGAAGAACGCCGCCTGGCCGCAGGCAAGACCTACGAACCGCCAACGTTCGTACCAACTGGGCATCCACGTGGGGCAGGCTGCTTCCCCATCCTGATGAGTCTCCGACTCGAATGCGTCACGTCTTGGCGACTCTGCTTCGAATCAGCCGATAAACAACCAGCAACAACACCGCGCCGACGACCGACATGATGAAGCCGGCTGATTGTCCCGCCTGATACCAGCCGATCGCCTGACCTAACCACGTCGCAATAATGGAACCTGCGATTCCCAGCGCCATGGTGATCCAGATGCCACCAGGGTCTTTTCCGGGCATCAACAGTTTGGCTACGGCTCCGACGATCAATCCGATGATCGCTTCCCAGAGAAGGCTCATCATTCGCGTGCTCCTTTGCTTGTTGCTTTAGCTTATCGCCCTGCCAGGTTCCCCAAACAGCCGACCGCCTGCATCCGTGATTGCTCACGGAATTCTGAGCGTGTTTCCTTCTTTCACCGTAGAGGTCTGTTCGCGTCCCTGATAGCGATAGATGACCGTCAGCACCTTGTCGCCGCCGACCGCAGGATCGCCGCCCATGTTGTTGTTATTGACTTGAATGACGAGCGAGCTGTTCTGTAAGCGGCCGCGCAGGAGTTGCGTGACGTCGTTGGTGCGATTATTCAAGCCATAGTACGCGCGGACGATTTGCAGATCACCGCCTCCGCCACCCGGGTAGCCGGGGTTCCCCGGATAGCCCGGGTTGCCGGGATAGCCTCCACCGCCGCCGTAGTTGTAGAACTGGCTGGCATCGATATTGGAGCCTTCTTTGTAGCTCAACTGGCGAACTTGCCCCTGCATGTCGCGAGCGTAAATGCGCAGGACCTTATCCGCGCCTACGGCAGGATCGCCGCCTAAGTTGGCGTTGTTCACCTTGACCATGCCGTTTCCAGATAGCAGGGCGCGCACGCGAGTCGTTACGTCCATGCGGCGATTCCCGGAGCCCCAGTCGGCCTGCATCACTTGCAACCCCGAACCGCCGTTGCCACCGCCGATACCGCCGCTATAGTTATAAAACTGGCTGGCATCAATGGAGTCGTTTTCGTTGAAGGTGAATTGACGCGATTGACCGCGAGAGTTTCGCGCCTGAATCCTCAGGATTTTAACGCTGCCCACGGCGGGGTCGCCACCAAGGTTGCTGTTGGTCACTTGCACCAGACCATTGCCGGATAACAACACGCGGACCCGGTCCGTAACGTCCTTCCATCGGTTGCCCGAACCCCAGTCGGCTTTCACCACCTGCCAACCGGGTCCGGGCATGACGGCAGTTTGGTTCTGTGCGACAGCGGATGAGGAGAACAAAAGGACAGCGGTAAGGGCCCGGAAAACCCTAAGGTACATGCTGCCTTTGTTCATTGGGCTCTCCTTTGGGAACGCACCATCAAGTGGCGAGCCACAAAAACGTCCACGGTTCATGGGAACTGCAGGCTATCGCGGAAGGATAGAGCCGGGCCACATAAATCGCCGGGCGCTCAGCAACGTAACGGGACCGAGCGTCCATCTCCTCTACATCGATGGCGAACTCAAATCCTTTCAGGCCTGTCGTTGTCGTTCGGCAACCTTGGCCAGGGCAATCGTCAGCGCTGCCCCGCCTAGCGTCTTCACGAGTGTGGTGTGCTCGGCATAGAAGTTGCTGACCGATTCGACGACCGAGGGATTCGCGTTTTGCGCATGGGTGGCGAACTGCTGCACCACTTCGGGCGACAGCTTCTGTGCCTGCTCTGGGGTCAACTGCGTGCTTCCCGACCCCAGGAGTCCGGCAAGTCCGGCGCTCGACAGAAGCTGCGTGAGAGCGCCGGGACTGACGGAAGACAACAGATGATTTACGATGCCAGCCTTCTGGTCGCCCGTCGAGTTGTTGAACAGTGTTGAGAGCATTTGTCCAAAAGCTGGTGTTTTGTCCGAATTAAATGCAGCCGTTAAACCCTCCGCAAGCACACTCGGCGGAGCGGCTTGTGCCACCTCATCGAAGTGCGCGTGAACGTCCGGGGCAGGTTGTGCCGCTGCCGCTGCTCCGCCGGATGTGTACTGCCTAAGTAGATCTCCCACCTTATCTGTCCAGGTCATTTCTTGCCTCCTCAAACTTTATCCATTGCTGCGCGGTTGACAGTTCGCCGCTGGGCTGGTTTGCCAAACGAACATTAGTCCTGAAAACTACGACGGAATCACGAGATCCATTCCCGGCTTGATTTTGTCCGGGTCAGAGAGCTTGTCTTTGTTGGCCTCGAAGATCTTCATGTACTGGTTCGCGTCGCCGTAGAATTGCTTGGCGATTTTCGAGAGGCTGTCGCCCGCCTGCACGGTGTAGCTGCGCGC
The DNA here is from genome assembly GCA_963735825.1 of Candidatus Acidiferrales bacterium. Classification (GTDB taxonomy): domain Bacteria; phylum Acidobacteriota; class Terriglobia; order Acidiferrales; family UBA7541; genus Acidiferrum. The sequence continues at coordinate 131,323 of CAVTMR010000003.1, read as the reverse complement.
TGCCGGAGTGGAAGGCGCGTTCCCAGCCGCAGCCGCAGCCGCTGCCGCCGGCGCCTGGATGTCTGCGATGAGGTCGGAGAAGTTGGGATCGACCAGTTTGATCTGGTCCCACACTTTATTTTTCAGATCCGCAGAAGGCGCAGTGGCACGAATCAAAAGCTTGTCGCCTTCCATGTTCACGTTTTGAAGTTGAACTCCCTGAGATTGGATGAAATTCAATACCGACTGATACTTCGCTTTTAGTTGCTCGAATCGATCTGCCATGACATTTCTCCTTTGACTGAAATTCCGACGTAAATTCTGTTGCCACTTCTCGCGACAAGCGACACGGCACGCATCATGCCTTCGCAAACTCGTTCTTCAAGTGCCGATGATGATTGGCAGCAGTGCTCCGACAACTCCGGACGCCGCGATGTTGCCAATCTGGCCGAGGGATTGCAGGCCGCCAAGCGCTCCGAGTAATTGACTCCCGCCAACTCCGCCGATTAGTCCGAGAATATCAGGGCACCGCCGATGTTGCCGGCGAACGGCGCCGGAAATCAGGGTCAAAAGCCAAGTGACGATTGGGCTCGACACCAAAAATCCCCCTACGTGAATTGACTTTAAATGAGCGACTGGCTTCGTTACTGAAGGAAAATACCAAATCAGTCAGATACCGCATGCTTGCAACCTCGTACGCACATCACCGAGTGGTGGCAGGCGGGAACTTTACTCCGGGGCGGAAGGCTGCAAGGGCGGGTACAATTTTCAGGAAAAGGCTACACCGGGGAAACGCAGAACGCAATAGAAAACGGGCGCCAGCCCCGGGGGCAAGGCGGCTGGTGCCGGATTAGTCGTTTGCAACCCTTCTGCTAAACTGAATAGGTTTTCCATTTACCTCGAGCTGCGATTTTCGCCCACGGAGTAGGACGCTAAGCAGCTGCTTGCGGTTTCCGCTGCTTGCGACGTAGGAATGTCCAAGAAAACAGCCATCATCATTGGCGCCGGGCCTGCCGGCTTGACCGCCGCGTACGAACTCCTGGCGCACACGGACGTTCATCCCATCGTTCTGGAACGCAGCATGTATATGGGCGGAATTGCGCGCAGCATCAATCACCGCGGCAATCGTGTGGACCTGGGCGGGCACCGTTTTTTTTCCAAGAGCGATCGCGTAATGGACTGGTGGCTTTCTCATTTGCCGCTAGCCAAGGGCGACGAGGCGGAACGCGAGGACTTGCACATGCTCTTGCGCCCAAGAAAGTCGCGCATCTATTTCCTGCGCCGTTTTTTCCAGTACCCGGTGCAGCCGAACTGGGAAACGTTCGGGAATCTGGGCCTGTGGCGCACGGTGAAGATCGCGTTCAGCTACCTGCGCAGCATGCTCTTTCCGATCAAGCCGGCGACGAATCTGGAGCAATTTTTCATTAACCGGTTCGGACGCGAGCTTTATCGCACCTTCTTCAAGTCCTACACGGAAAAAGTGTGGGGCGTTCCATGCACGCAGATCGGGGCTGAATGGGGAGCGCAACGCATCAAGGGGTTGTCGATCCTCAGCGCCATTCGTCATGTACTGAAGCGCTCCAAGAATAAACATGACGATAGCGCTTCGCAAAAAGAGACGGAGACTTCGCTCATCGAGCAATTTCTTTATCCCAAATTTGGCGCCGGGCAAATGTGGGAAGAAGTGGCGCGCAAGATTCGCTCCATGGGCGGGGAGATTCTTGGCGGTTTCGATGTGACCGGAGTGGAAGCTCGCGAGGGGCGGATTGTTTCCGTCACCGCGCAGGATGCCAACGGCAATTTTCGCCGGTTCACGGGCGACTATTTTTTCTCCACGACTTCGGTGCAGGAACTCGTTCGCGGCATGGGCGACGCAATATCCGCCGACCTGCGAGCGGTTTCGGAAGGTCTGCAGTACCGCGATTTCATCACTGTCGGATTGCTACTGAAAAAGTTGAAGCTTCGCGAGCCCGGCGACGCTTCCGGCAAACTCATTCCCGACAATTGGATCTACATCCAGGAGCCTGACGTGCTGGTCGGACGCCTGCAGATCTTCAACAACTGGAGCCCTTACCTGGTTGCCGATTCCACAAAAGTCTGGCTCGGCGCGGAATATTTCTGCTACCAGGGTGATGAGCTTTGGCGCAAATCGGATGACGAGCTTACCCGGTTCGCTGTCGAAGAGCTCGAGAAAATTCAAGTGATCGAGAAGTCGGACGTCCTCGATTCGGCCGTAGCGCGCATGCCGAAAGCTTATCCCGCGTACTTCGGAAGCTATGCCCGTTTTCCCGAATTGCGCGAATACCTGGACAAGTTCGAGAACCTGTTTTTGGTCGGCCGCAATGGCATGCACAAGTACAACAATCAGGACCACTCCATGCTGACCGCCATGACGGCCGTCGACAATCTAATCGCCGGTATCACGGACAAATCCAACATTTGGGCGGTGAATACGGAGGACGATTACCTGGAAGCGAAATCTTCGGTGCAGGCTCTCGCCGCCAAGAACGCCTAGGACCGATCTAGAAACGGAAGGCAAGTCCGACCCCGACTTGCAGAGAGTTTCTGCGCCCAGGGACGGACGGGTAAGAGACTGCGCCGTTGACGTTGAATGGCCGCGGGCTGTTGTACAACAACGTGTCTCCTACATCGAATCGCAAAAGCGCGCGGCGCGTCCAGTAATACTCGACGACGCCTCCTACGTCCAGAGCGAAGTCCGTAGCTTGCGAATACCGGAAAGACCTCGGCCCCGTCAGCGAGACGCCGGTCAGAGTCTTCGAATAGTTCATGAATCCTGGGCGTACCTTGGCGAAAAAGCCAAACCGCTGCACCTGAAATCCTTCCCTGGTTCCAAAGAATCCCTGGAGGATGCGGCCACCATCATTTGGCCCACCGGTGTCCTCGTCTTTCGGAAAGAAATTCACTGACGCATCCAGATAAACAAACTGCCAGACGTTGTAGGAGGCGAACAGTCCAACCCCCAATTCCGTAGAGGAATGATCCACCCCATTGATCCAGGTGAAATTCAGTGAATTGAATTGTGCCCCGACTTCAAATCGCTGCGGCTTAATGCCTTCCGTTCCTCCCGTTGGTTGAACCTCGCCGGGGCGGTAGCTCATTCCGGTGCTGACCCGCCAGGTATCGGTGACTGTTCCAGGGCTGGATGCGACCCTGAGGCCCTCCGGCGGCGGTGGTGAAGCGTAGTTCACTGCAGTATTGCCGACGAAATAGGGGCTGGCCTCAATTTCCGCGCGAAGGATCCACCGTTCGGAGGGATAGAACTCCACTCCGCCGCCCAGATCGAGCGTGAAATACCTGGCTCCGCCAAAGTTCGCAGTAATCAGGAAGGCTGGCTGGGTGCCCGTGAGGGTAGTGGCAGTAAAGCTGGTGATCGCTCTGCTCGAATAGGTAAGTCCCGGCCGCAGCAGGCCATATATGGCGTAGCGTCTTCGTTGCACAAAGCGGCCGCGGACACCTGCGAACGCTTGCAATGTGTGGCCGCCCTGCTGCGGCGAGGGCGAGTAGGAGCGTGGGAAGAAATCGATTTGCGTGTCCAGGGCGATTCGCGGCGTAATATTCCAGTCGAAGCGGCCACCGAAGCCGGGGCTGAATGAGGCGTTTCCGTTTGTGTCGATCAACTTGATGTCGGAAAACTGGCCGCCCACTTCGAATCGCGAACTCGGACTCTGGCCGCGCACCACCGCCGCACAACCCAACGCGCACGCCAAGAAACACCACCGGAATAGGGATCGGTGCACTGGCATCGCGAAGACCTCTCCTGGAGGATTCGTGCCATGCCCGCTCGGATGTCAACGAAGGGAATAGAGTTGTCCACCCATATGGGGAGGAGTGGAATCGCGCCACGGTTTCATTCGAACGGTGATTCTGTGAGTGAATCGAAAATATCTGGAGTGAGGCTTGCGATTTCCCTATCACTTTATTACTACTATAGTAGAAACTAGACAGTTAAACCTGTTTCCGGGAAGCTCAATGCCTCGCACGAACACCTCAGTTCAACCGCAGCCTTATAACGGCGGCGTGCCACGCTTCGCGATCTCTGCCGCAAGATGCTCCATCTCATCGTGGATCAGGCCATTTGACGCCAGGATGGACTTGCCGCCCAGCACGTATGGATGTCCCTCGAGATCGGTGATTTTGCCGCCGGCTTCCTGCACTATCAGAACGCCGGCGGCGGTGTCCCAAGGGTTCAGGCCGAACTCCCAGAAGCCGTCGAAGCGTCCGCAAGCTACAGATGCCAGATCCAGCGCCGCCGAGCCGTCGCGTCGCACGCCGTGGGATCGCACCGTAAAATCCCAGTAGTAGTAAATATTGGGATCCGCATGGCGCTTGCGATTCGGAAATCCGGTGCACAGCAAACTGTTTTTCATGGCCGTAATTTTCGAGCAATGGATTTTTTTGCCATTGAAGACGGCGCCTTCGCCGCGCGCCGCAGTGAACAATTCTTCGTACACGGGATTATAAATGACGGCGGCGAGCAGTTCGTTTTTCTGCGCCAGCGCCATGGACACGCAAAAGCACGGATAGCCGTGGGCAAAATTTGTGGTGCCGTCCAGCGGGTCTACGTGCCAGCGGAATTCGGAACCGGTATCTTTCCCGGTGCCTTCTTCCGCCGCGACCGCATGCTCCGGAAAATACTTCTGCAGCCGGCTGACGATTATGGCTTCCGAACGCCGGTCAGCCTGCGTCACCAAGTCAAAATCGCCCTTATACGCGATGTCGGGAGGACGCTCCAGCTCTTCGCGCAGCACTTTGCCGGCTTCGCGCGCAATTTCCACCGCCACTTCCAGATAATTCTTCGTCATTCACGCTCTCTGTCTGGGGCGGTCACTGCGCTCCCGACAGGTAACTTGTGCGGTGTCGCGCGGTGTAGCCCTCCAGCACCTTCACCTCTATTGTACGGTAAGTATTCGGCGCGCCGCGCGGATTGGGATAGTAAGCGAGGCGGTATTGGGTGCGTAGTTCGTGGTCGATGCGGTCGAAGATCATGGCGAGTTCCGGGGCAGTGTCGGGGAAAAACATCGCGCCGCCGGTTGTTTCGGTGATGGTCTGGAGGGCATGCTCCCCGGCGGTATTGCGGCCGTTCTCGTTTTTCACCGGGCGAATGACGATGGTGTACAGCAGAATCCCGGCGCGCAAGGCTGCTCTTCGCGCAGACTCAAAATCCGATTTGCTGGTCGTTTCGCCCGCATCGGTGACCAAAATAATGACCCGCCTGCGATCCGCGGAACGCTTGGCCAAGGCCTGCGAACCTAGCAGCACCGCGTCGTAAATTGAGGTGCCCGAACCTTCAGGAATCCGACGCACGGCATCCTGCAGCAGCGGCACATCGTTCGAAAAAGCAGCGTTCTGCGTCACCGTCTCGTCAAAGTAGAAGACACCCAAGCGATCGTCCGCCTGCAAGACTTGCTTGATGAAGTTCGAGGCGGCCTCCCGTTCGAAAGCAATCTCTTTGCGCGCGCTGAGGCTGGAGTCCACCATGATGGCGATGTCCAATGGCTGCTTGGTTTCCGACTCGAAGGTGTCAATTTTCTGCTGCACACCATCCTCGAATATCTGAAAGGCTTCTGCCGGCAGATCCGGGGCGGGTCGGTTGTGGTCGTCCAGCACGCTGACCAGCACATTCACCAGGTTGACGTTTACCTTGATCGTCCCGCGCGGCGAACTGGCTTCCTGATTCTTCTGCTTGGCCGTGGCATCCGTCGGTTTGCCTTGCTCGCTGTCGACGGGTTGCGCCCACGGCGGACGGTCAGGCTTTTCCTGCGCGCGCAGGATGATACCCCCGGGCAGAAAGACAAGCGCGGCAAACGAAGCGATCAGTTTTCGCCGAAGGCTGGATGTCATCTAGGATGTGTCTCGCCGAAAGTGAACCGGTCGGTGTGATAAGCAGCGGCAGGATTCGCCTCACTGCACCCGTCACCGCACGGACCGATACAGCCGTTGTCACTGCTCATTTCTAACCCTTGCGCGGAATGAAAGTCTCGTCGCTTAGCCATCGATGCTGTCGATTTGCCCGCCCCCCTTAATTAGGATGCTGGTTTTGCGACGGGCGGTGCCGGTGGCACTTCCCCATCCGCCCAGACCGCGCCATCCTCAAAGTACTCCTTTTTCCAGATGGGGACGGTCCTCTTTAGGGTGTCGATGGCGTATCGGCAAGCATCGAAGGCGGCGGCGCGGTGTGCGGCGCTGACGGCGATGAGGATGCTGGTTTCGCCAATTTCCAGCCTGCCCAGCCGGTGGACGATGGCCACGCGATGGATGGCAAAGTTCTGGTGCAGCTGGGCGCCTATCTCACGCATCTTGCCCAGAGCCATTGCCTCGTAAGCTTCATAGTCGAGATACTTTGTAGCGCGGCCGTGGGATTCGTTGCGCACAAAGCCATCGAAGATGACAATTGCGCCGTCGTCAGGCCCACGCACGCGGCGGTGAAGAGCAGGCACGTCGATCGGAGCCTGCACAAACTCAAATAGATCCTCCTGAGGTATTGTGGTCATGGAAAATGGCCTCAGCCACCGCTCACGGGCGGGAGGAACGCGATTTCGTCGCCATGAGCAAGCTTTGTGTCCCAAGCCGCGAATTCCTGGTTGCGCGAAGCCACCAGAGAGGAGCGAAAGCCGGCCAGATCGGGAAAGCGCCGCGTATAGCGCTCGAAGAGATCGGCAATTGTGGCGCCTTCGGGTAATTCCTGGGCTTCTTCGCGATGACCGGCCAGTTCGCGGACGCGGCCGAAGAAAAGCACCTTCACTTGAAAAGTAGGCGAGACTTGTGGCACTTGGAAATTGTAACCTGAGGCGTGATGCCCTGCCAGCGGGCCGGCGCTATTGGGCAGTGTCCGAAGGCGTTGGCGGGGGAGCATGGTCGGAATAGCGGGCTCAATTGTTGGAGGCAAGAAAAGATCACACAATGAAAATCCTGGTCACTGGATCTACTGGACTCATCGGCACGGCATTGACACAGAGCTTGAAGAACACCGAGCATACGGTATGCCGCTTGATTCGCCCTGGCACGGCGGCCGAGTCGGTTCGTAGCTCGGAAGGCTTCGACGTCAGCTGGGATCCGGAAACCGGCCAGTTGGGCGGCGCAGCCGTGGGCGCGGATGCCGCGGTGAATCTTGCCGGAGCACCCATTGCTGATGGCCGCTGGACGCCCCAACGCAAACTGGTGCTTCGCGCCAGCCGCGTGCACACAACGCGTGCGTTCGTGGGTGCGCTGGCCAGAATGGCGATACGCCCGCGAGTGCTGGTCTCTGCTTCCGCCATCGGTTACTACGGGAATCGAGGCGACGAGCTCCTGAATGAAGGCAGTGGCCCGGGCGCGGATTTTCTCAGCGAAATTGCCAAGGAATGGGAAGCGGAAGCCCTCAAAGCGGAAGCGCTGGGGATTCGCGTGGTGTTGGTTCGCTTTGGAATCATCCTGGCAAAAATTGGCGGCGCGCTACCCAAGATGGTCAAGCCTTTCAAGTTTGGTGTTGGGGGAAAGATCGGCTCCGGCCAGCAATGGATGAGCTGGATCAGTTTGGTGGACGTCGTGGGAATTCTGCGCCTGGCGATAGAGGACGGCACGCTGCGCGGCCCCCTTAACGTCGTTTCTCCGCAGCCCGTGAGAAATGCCGATTTCACGCAAGCACTGGCAAAGACCCTGCGCCGCCCCGCGCTATTTCCGGCTCCCGCGTTCGCATTGCGCCTGGCACTGGGCGAAATGGCAGACGCGCTGCTACTTTCCAGCCAGCGGGTCCAGTCCGTTCAATCAGAAAAGGTAGGCTATCGTTTCCTGTATCCGAATCTGCCGGATGCGCTCGCGGCGGTGCTGTCGTAACCGTCGACCTACTTCACAACGTTAATCGTGACCGTAATCGACATGATTTTGCCGCTCAACGGGTCCGCGGCCAGCGTGCTTTGCGTGCTCTGCCCATCCCGCATCGTCAGAGTCAGTTCCGTCTTGAACTGACGAATGATCGGCTCGCGGAATGGACCCACATGCGCGTCCGTGGTTTGTGCCGAGGCCTTTTCCATGGGGACCAAAACGTCGCCTTCCACCCAGGAACGCTCGAGGTTCAGCGTAATATCGAACCGCCCATTTTCGGAACTATACGCGCGCGAGTCGATGCTGGTGCCCACGTCGAGGTATTGCATGCCGTTTTCCTTGCCGACATAGACCGGGATGCGGCTGCCCAGGCGAAGTTTGGTCAACGACGCAGCGGGACCTCCCTCGCCTGCCCGGAGATAGTAGGTATACGGCAAGTTGACAACTTTTCTCTCGCCGTCCGTTTCCGCGATGGTGACCTGAACCTTCAGGGTCGTAGTGGGCGGCTTGGCATCGGTGTTTGATTTTTCTTGCGCAGACAGCGGCGCGAGAATACCCACAAGGACAATCAACATGACCAGCAAAGCTCGTACTCGTTTCATTCAATCCTCCGTTGCTCGGATATTAAGTGCCGGAACACACACGCAAACTTTTTTCGCGCCTATTCACTATCGGTACCCTCCAAGGGCTTCACTTCGACGTTCTCGATGGTCAGAAGTGCAATCTCGACCGGGGCATCGCCATTGCCAGGTGCGGCGGAAACCAGCGCCTTCGCGGAGTCTTGGTCCTTGGATATTTCGCTCACAAACCGCCGAAAGGCTTGCTGTTCCTCTGGCAGGATCAAGACTTCAGGTGCTGAGGAATGCGCGGAAACACTGGCCTTCCGAATAGCAGCGACTCGTGGGGTTTTGGGAGCAGGCTGGTTGATCGGCGGGCTAGCTGTAGGTGGATGATTCACGTGCGGCGATTCGAGTGCAACCTTCGCGGTTGTCTCCGCTGGGCTTCCAGGCTTATCCGAGTCGCGCATCCGAATGGCCGCAGCCACAAGAAGCACAACCACAGTGGCGACGGCCGCGAATTGCCATCTAAGAATCGACTGACGAGGAGCCGTTTCCTGCTCGAGCCGGGCGCGCACGCGAGGCAGCAACGAAGGAGGCACAGGCTCCTTGGCAATGAGCCGGAGGTGAGAATCGATGGCCGATGCAAGAGACGCCTGACTCGCCAAGAACGCGCGGCATCCGGCGCACTCGCCCACGTGCTGATCCGGGTCCTCGCACAATCCTGATTCGCGGGAGGCTATCGCGTCGACTATTTTTTCTTGTGCACTTCTGCAATTCATCGCAATTTCCCCGCTAAGCGTTTCCTGGCGGCGAATAGCCGCGACTTCACCGTTCCGGCGGGCACGTCGAGCAGCGCAGCAACTTCGTCGACGGAATGCCCTTCGATGGCCGTAAGTAAGATCACCAGGCGCAGGCGATCGGGCAATTCGTCCAGCGCGCGGTCTAATCGCTCCTCGAACTGCCGGGAGGCGGCGATTTCCTCGACCGACTGCACGGGTGGTCTCAGCTCCGGGCGCGCCCAAAGCGTCTCGCGCAGTTCGCGGCGCCGCGCCGAACGCGAGCGGTCCAGCGCCAGGCGGAAGCTGACACGCACCAGCCAGCTTCGGAAGCGCCGCGCATCACGCAAACGGTCGAATTTCCGATAGGCCCGAATCAGGGCTTCCTGAGCGACATCCTCGGCCTCGGCCGGATTGCGCAAAACGCCCAGCGCGACACGGTAGGCTAGCGGGGCGTTTTCTGCGAGCAAGCGCTCCAGTTCGCGCGGCACGGCCTCCGCCGCAGATTCGCGCAACATGATGCTTTTTGATTGTCCCGACTGGACCAGAACCAGCTCCTGCATTCTGCCTCTTGGACGGGAATCCGGCTCCCGCCACCCTGTACATAAGCTAGACGCCACCGCCACGGATTCGGTTCATGGCATGCCGAGACTTTCAGATGTGGAGCTGCTCCAGTAAGGTTTCCAGGTTGGATTCGTCCACTAGGAGACGCGATTGCTGCGCGCCCTCGGCCGTGATGGGCACATCTCCCTCGTCGAAGGCCTGGAACAGGCGCATCTTGGCGATAGCGTATTCTTCGCTGCTGCTCAAGGTTCGCCCATTGGTCTGGGCCCATGACTCCAGAGCGACCTGCAGCACCAGAATGCTCAACGGAAACGTGGTCTTCCGGTCGGCCGAAATGGCGTAAATAAACTCCCCGGCCGGGCTTCCTTGATGCGAAATGCGATTCACCTCGTAGAAACAGTATTGATAAACGTAGCCATTCGCCGCGGAATAGCTCTTCACTCGACGGACAGCATCCGGTCGCGCCATGCGCGGATTATTGGAGTCGCGCGGCAGAAAGTCAATGCGGAGGCGGCGACTCAGGCGACTCCCCAACCGGGGTGACAGCAAAAGTATCATTCCACTCCGGAACGGTTGACACGCTATTTGAGCTCGCAGCCGGGACTAGTGCTCAGCTTGCGTAAAGCGTAAGGCATTCGATTTGCAGGCCTTATCGAGATGACGGTCTGAATCTCGGTTCGCAGACCCTTTAATCTCACGCCCTTCATTGGCTGGTCCTTCGCCTGCCTTTACACGCTTCATGCGGCCCCTTCCGCAAACACGCAACGAACGTTTCGCAGTAAAGAATTGTCAGCCACGCTTGCGTCACCTTGCGTTGGTTAGTGTTCTCCTCACGGTGGGTGCGTGGACTCTGGGCTGCGGCGGGGAGGCGCAGGCTCAGCAACGTCTCCGCCGCCACCAACTCCCTCCATCATCACCATTAGCATCACGCCGAGTGATGGACAGTGCTCCTAGGTGAAACACTCACCTTCGCCGCAACCATTTCCCATATCTCTGACACCGTCGCCTGGAGCGTGAACCGCATTTCCGGAGGCTCGCCTCATCCAGGGACACATTATTCCCGCAAATCCCTATTTCCCTGCCCGCATCGCCACCGGGTGTGACCGGAGTTTTTGGCGCGCATGTCGTTGCTGTCGATGCCACCAGTAGATCCGTGATCGCTGGCATCATGGGTGGTTGGAGTTGCACCGCGCTGGTTAGCTTTGCCGCAGTGCCACGACTGATCCTGGCTGGCCTCCTTTGCGCGGCTGCCTCGTGGCTAGCGTAGACACCGCGTTCACCACGTGTACGCGGCCTTGACCTTGCCATTCACAAAGATTGCGGTGCGGTTGGGGAAAGCCTCAGGCCTGAAGGCCTGAGCTACAGGAATGTCGTGGCAACCGCGCACGCCATTCATCGACGAAGTACTCAGGGAATTGCGGGGACTAGCCAGCCGCCGCCAAATACCAGGCCGGGGCCAAGTGAGGCCAGAAAAACCGGCTTGCGCTCCGCGACCGGCTGCGCGGAAGCTTCCACCAACGCCGCGTGCAGAGCGGCCCCGCATGTCGAAGAGCCCAAGTTCCCGCGCGTGGCGGCAATTGAAGGAAAGCAGCAAGCAGGCACGCCGAACTGTTTTGCCAGAAGCGCGACCAGGCGCGGATTGGGCTGGTGCGTGGCGAACGCTCCCACCTCCGATCGCGAAATCCCGCTGCGCCGTTCCGCTTCACGCAAGATTTTTTCCATGCGGCTCACTGCGGCGCGCGAAAGCGCTTCGCCGTCAAATTGCACATCCAGCTGTCCGCCGCCGCCCGAGTCGCTCACGCGAATTGCTTCCGCATACTTCGCGGCACAACCAAAGAAAAATTCTCCCATGCGATAGGCCCAACGTCTTGGCTTGGCCGGCCCGCTGGTCAGCAGAAACGCGCTTGCTCCATCACCGAACAATCCGCCGAATTCTCCTTTGGCGCGGCCCGGTCCCAGGGTTCGGCTGTGCACGTCCGAAGTCACCACCAACACCTTTTGCCCGCGCCCGGCCGCCAGGATGGACTGCGCCACCGCAAGCGCCTGCAGCAGCGCCAGGCAACCGCTGCCCACATCCAATGCGCTGCAATCCTCGCGCAGCCTGAGAATCCCGTGAAGAACGGCGGAGAGTGACGGGTACACGTGATAGGTCTCACTCGCGGCAACAATCCAATCGATGTTCTTTGCTTCTTCGCCGGCCAGTTCCAAGAGTTGCGAGGCGGCATGCGCTCCCAGCGTGCTTTCATTCTCGTGTTCGCCCGCGTAAGCCAGCGAATGAATTCCCGCGCGCTTCTTCAATTTCCCTAGCGGCATGCCAAACGCCTGATCCACTTCTTCCGAAGCAACCACGCGCGAACCGAACGCGCTGTTGGATCCGATGATGTAGACATCTGCAGGCTTCAAAAGAAAGGTCCTCTTACTTCTCGGCGAATGAAGAGTTGTGCATGAACAGCCGGGTGACCTGATTGCTAGCAGTTTACATCATCCAGCAGTCTACCGCGAATTGCGAGCGGCGAACCCAACAGCGCGAAAGAATTTGTCCAATCAGAAATACTCGATGGCTTCCGGCGAGGTGCGAAACCCGTATTGCTCCGATTGCAATCGCAGCGCATCTTCCAGCGCCGATTCCCGGCCATGCGCGAAAAGCGAATCGCTCGTGACGTCCGCGAAGCCATGCAGCTGCAGCAAACGATCCTCGGCGTCACGCTGTGTTTCCGCTGCTCCTCCGCGCCGCAAGTGCACCGGCGCCACACCGCGCGCCACCAGTGCCGGGCAGATCAACAGGAAACGGTGGCAGTGCAGGGGATCCTCCTCGGCACAAAGGATGGCGGTCTTGCGTTCGCGCGCCAATGCGATGGCCTTGTCAACCGCTTCAATAAAAGTGGGTGCGCGACGGCGCTTGGAATAATCCACCAGTCCATTCGCCAGATAGAATTGCGGATCGAGCGGCCGCCCGCCCAATTGCTCGCCGCAAAACTCATAGCGAATCTTTGCCGCCGTCAGCCGCGCTTCCAGCGGCTCGCGGTTGAACTGCGGGAACCGGAAACTGCCTGGGCGGCTGCGCACGTCGCACACCACCTTGATTTCGTGGCGCAGCAGCGTGCCCAGGAAGTCCGACATCTCCTGGTTGGAATGCCCAAGTGTGAATAATCCGTTAGATGAGGGCATCGAAGGGTTCATGAACGAGACTCAGGGACACAAGAATTGTAGCGCGTTCCGGACAGCGATTCATTCTTCCCCGAGAAAGAGCTTTGGATAGCCAAGGCAACCTGCTCCCGATAGGGCCAATCATCCGCCTTCTGGTATTTTGAATAAATTCGGCAACTTGACCGCACTTCTTTAGATGACCGGCATGGCCCAGGAGTTTCTTGGATGAACATTTCGGGGGACTGCGGTCGGCACGCCACGAATGATTTCCGCGCGCCTGCGCTTCACGTTCTAGCGGCGGACTGGGCTTCCAGTTCCGTGACCGCGCGATCCAATTCGTCAACCAGCGGATTATTCTCTGCCTTGCGAAACACGCACACCAGTTCGCGGTAGTACCACAGCGTGCCCTCTTTCTTGCCCTCAAATCGCTCGAACACGCTTTCGCCCTGCCTGCGCACGTCATGCAGCGTCTCTCGCACGTTGGCAAGCTTGTCGGCCGCAGAAACCAGTCGAACGTCCGCTGATTCTTTTGCCACGCGGGCAACGTAGGCTCGCTTGCGTTCCATCCATGGCGGCTTTGGCTGCGTGTACGAATCCGTGCAGCCGTCCACGATGTGCGCTACGCGCTTCCCGAATTTTCTGCGAATCTCGCGCAGGCGCGGCAATCCGCCCTGATCCTCCACGGCATCGTGTAGCAGGGCCGCGATGGCCATATCCTCGTCGCCGCCATACTCGATGGTGATGGAAGTTACGCCCAGCAAGTGGCCGATATATGGGCGGCCGGTGCGCTTGCGGAACTGTTTGGCATGGAGGTCAGCCGCATAGCACATCGCGCCTACAAACTTCTTCGAGAAGATTTTCCCTTTTGGCGGTTTTGTTTTGTGAGACGGCTTGCGGACCATTGGCAATCGTTCGAATCAACCGCAATTTACCGGCGACGCGTCTTGGCCAGCAGCCGCAGGATTTCCAGGTACAACCAGATGAGTGTGACCATCATGGCGAACGCGCCGTACCACTCCATATACTTTGGCGCGCCCATGCGCACCCCGGTTTCGATCATGTCGAAATCCAGAATCAGGTTCAGAGCAGCAACGATCACCACCACCACGCTGATGCCGATTCCCAGCGGCGTGCTGCTATACAGGAACGACATTGAGGTGTGAAAAAAGAGGCTCATCAGAAGATTCGCCGCGTACACCAGTGCAATCGCGCCCGTCGCCGCCATCACTCCCAACTTAAACCCGCGTGTCGCTTTCACCAATCCCGTTTTGTACGCCAGCAGCAGCACGAACAGCACCCCGAACGTCAGCATCACTGCTTGCGTGGCGATGCCGGGATACGACTTCTCAAATAGCGCTGAAATTCCGCCCAGGAAAAAACCTTCCAGCAGGGCGTAAACCGGCGCGGTGAACGGCGACCACGTCTTCTTGAACGTCGTTACCAGGGCGAGAATGAATCCGCCGATCGCGCCGCCGAACATCCACCAAATGGCAGCCTCCGGCGTTTCGGAATGGCTCAGACCCCAGGTGTAAGCCGCCGTCACCACTACGCACAACAGCAGCAGGCCGGTCTTGTTGGCCGTGCCCTGCATGGTCATCGCTTCTCCGGCGGCGATTTGCCCTGCGAATGCGCTTTCCTTCAGAACGGGATTATTGGAGCGAAGCATGTTTGCCATGGAAGAGTCTCCGATTCTGCGCGGGCGGCAGACACACAGAATATCATCAACCACTGAAATACGCGGAGAGGAACTGACGGAAACAAGGGGAACGAAACAGGTTTGGTAGCGCTAACGGGAATCGAACCCGTATTTTAGCCTTGAAAGGGCTACGTGCTAACCGTTGCACCATAGCGCCACCGGGGAACCACAATCTAAAATTATACGGGAAACGCGCAGTTTGCGCCACGCGGGCGAGAGGCAGTAGCGGCAGTTATAAGTTCTCAGCTATCAGTTTTAAGTTACGGAAAAGGCGTCCCGCCAAACCAGTAACCGCGCGACTCGGGCCGCATTTTACCTAAACACTGAACGCTTTGCCCGCGGGCTACGATTCAAGCGGTGCCCGCAGAAGCCTGGTTCGTGTTTGCTTCGCGGATGTCCATGCGCTCGATCCGACCATCGCGAATGGTATAAACATGTTCGACAAACTGGTCGACAACCAGGTTTCCCGCCAGATCCCGAACCACCTGGTGGACGCGAACAACGCTTCGTCCGGCTTCGCCCTCCTCGACGCTCACCGGCTCGACGTACGGTTCAAGAATGCCCCATTGACGCGTCCAGTACCGGCGCACGTTCTCTTGCCCGTGCACGCGCCCGCCTTCCATTCCGTTCGGCCAATCCACATCCGGATGCATCATCTCTAGGATCGTATCGATGTCGCGGGCATTGAATGCCCGGTAAGCCGCTATGAGCAATTCCCGGTTGGATTTCATTCGCCAGCTTGTTTTACTTAAACTTAAAACTGAGAACTCAAGGCCTTTTACTTCTTGCGATCTTCCCATTCTTCATGCCACGCCGTTTGGATGGCTTCGAGTTTGCCCTCGTTGGACTTCATGGGGTCGCCGGCAAAACCCGTCAATTCCGTGACCCACTTGTGCAGGTCGGTAAAACGCACGGTGTAGGGGTCGACGTCCGGATATTTGTCTGTCAACCCGATGGCGATGTCTTCGATATCATCCCAGTCAAAGCTCGGCGGCATGCCCCATGCTCCTGTTAGTGCACTACTCGCTCGCTACAGCAAGCGGCTGCTACAAAACTCTTGTTTCCTGATCACTGATAACTTTCTTCAATCAGTGATCCAGCTCTTTAGCGTAATTCTTATTCCACTCAGGAATTTCGACGACGATATCGGTGGTGCCGTCCGGCACCGTCTGGCAGCCCAAACGCGACTTCGGAGTGATGCCGGGAGCCTCGTCGAGTTCGTCAAGCTCCGCGTCGGTGGCTTCATTGCACGATTCCAGACCTTCTTTCACCATCACGTGGCAGGTCGAGCACGCACACACGCCGCCGCAAGCGTGGTCCAGCCCCATCTTGAAGCCCTCGGAAATATCCAGGATGCTGCCAGGCAAGCCGTTGTGGCCGTAGGGAAATTTCTCGGGATCGACTTCCACCGTCTGGCCGCTCGGCAGAAATGTCACCTTGAATTTCTTGGTGGCCTTCTTGTATTTCACTTCTTCGATATAAGGATTGCTACCGCCCATAAGTTTCTCCCTAAACCTCAGCCAGCTTTTTGCCCGCGAGCGCCGACTGCACGGCTGAGTTCATCAGCAGTTCGGCCAAGTGTTCCGTGGCCCGGTTCAATTCATCGATCTTTTGCCGAATCAGTTTGTAGTCGTTGCCTTTCACGGCTTGCCGCAACTCCGCGATCGAAGCTGCAATTTTTGCGTGTTCAGGGGATGAAAGCGCTCCCGCGTTGGGATTACTCTGCGCCTTGGCCGTCGCGCCCAGTATCGATTCCGCTTCCGTGCGCGCTTCGATCACCTGGCGCTCCGCAAAATCCTGTTCCGCGTATTCGATGGACTCTTCTAGCATGCGCTCGATGTCCGCATCGTTCAGGCCGTAGCTGGGCTGCACTTCGATGATGTGCTGCTCGCCGGTGCGAATGTCTTTCGCGCCGACCTGCAGGATGCCGTTTGCATCGATGAGGAACTTCACTTCAACGCGCGGAAGTCCCGCAGGCGCCGGGGGAATGCGCAACGTGAACCGAGCCAGCGAGCGGCAATCCTTGGCCAGTTCGCGTTCGCCTTGCAGCACGTGGATGTCGATGCCGGTCTGATTATCCACGCCGGTGGTGTAAAGTTCCTGCGCGCTGGCCGGAATCGTCGAATTGCGCGGGATAATTTTGGCCACCGCCCCGCCATAAGTCTCAATGCCGAGCGAAAGCGGTGTAACGTCCAGCAGCAACATATTCTTCACGCCGTGATCCAAAATATTGGCTTGCACAGCCGCGCCCAACGCCACCACTTCGTCCGGGTTCAGCTCCGTGTGTAGCTTGTGGTCAAAGAATTCCTGCACCGTGCGCCGAATGAGCGGCGTCCGCGTTGTGCCGCCCACCAGAACGACTTCGTCCACCTCGGTGGGCTTCAGTTGCGCGTCTGCCAACGCCTGCTTCACCGGATCCATGGTGCGATCCACGACCGGTCGGATCAATGCCTCAAAGGCGCCACGCGTAAATTCGTGCACGAACGTTTTTCCGTTCGGCAAAGGGAAAAGTAGCGTCGCGGAATCTGCCTCGGAAAGCCTGTGCTTGATGGCGATCAGTTCCTTGCGCAGTTCCTGAGCGATTTCGCCGTGGGGCGAGAAGTCGATCTGGTCGGTCTGCAAAATCTGCTCGTGGACGAAAGCCTGCAGGAGATTGTCGATATCGTCGCCGCCGAGATGGGTGTCGCCGTTGGTCGAGAGCACCTGGTAAATGTCGCCTGCACCGGTGGAGATCAGCTTCAGGATGGAAATATCGAACGTGCCGCCACCGAGATCGTACACCGCCACTTTGCCGCGTTGCTTCTCGTGCAGACCGTAGGCCAACGCCGCCGCGGTCGGTTCATTCACCAGGCGCACGACTTCCAGACCGGCCAATTTGCCCGCATCTTTTGTGGCTTGGCGTTGCGCATCGTTGAAATACGCCGGCACGGTGATCACCGCGCGCTCAATGGCCTCGCTGAAAAACGCTTCGGCCCAGTTCTTCAGCTCGCGAAGAATGAACGAAGAAATTTCCGGCGGAGTGAATACCTTGTCGCCAAGCTTCACGCGAATTACGTGGTTGCTCGACGGATCGATGCGAAATGGGAACAGCCTCAATTCGCTCTGCACATCAGCAGGACCGCGTCCCATCAAGCGTTTCACGGAATAGATGCTGCGCTCCGGCTGCGTCAACAAACGGCGGCGCGCCGGCTCCCCAACAATGATTCCGCCATCTGGATCGATGCTGACCACCGAAGGGCAAAGCGTGCTGCCCGACGGTCCCGGAATACACCTCGGCTGTCCGGTTTGCGCGTCCACATACGCTACCAGGCTGTTGGTTGTTCCGAGATCGATTCCGACAATTCTTCCCATGAGCTAGTAATCAGTGATCAGTTGCAACTTCTAAACTCTAAAAACCCACGCCCAAAGCGTTACAGCAACTCCTTCTGGACGTTTACGACCAAATTTCGGATATACGAGCGGCGATTCAGCAGGTCATTCAGCTGGCTCATGACTCGCTTCTTCGCACCTTCATCAGCGTTGGCATCGAGCGTTTGATCCCATTTGCGGGCTGCCAGTTGCAACTCGTCATCTATCTCTTTCATTTTTTGTTTGAAACCTTGTTCCGCCGTACCCAAGCGCTGCCGCAAAGCGCCGACATCACTGCCCGCGGCTTTCGCTTCGCGCAATTCATCCAGCGATTCGTTCAGCCCGAAGACCTCTTCGAGTAGTTCCGGCGGCGCCTGCTGCTTGGTTTGGCCTTCTTTCCGTGTTCCTTCGATGGCCAACAGGTATTCCACGCGCGAGACGGGATCGCGCAGCGTGCGGTACGCATCATTCAACTCGCTGCTTCGTGTTAGGGATATCTCGCGCTCTTCCGTGGTCGCATTCACAAAATTGTCGGGATGAAGCTTCCAGCTCAGCTCCAGGAATTTCTGCTCGAGCGTGCCCATGTCCAGCCATAACCGGCGCGGCAATCCCAGCATGAAGAAATAATCGGTGTGTTCCGGAACTTGCAGCACCTTGCCGCAGCCCGGGCAAAAATGCGTGCCAATGGTGCGCTCGTGGCAATTCCAGCAAACCAGCGGCGCATTCGTTACTGTGAAAGGTTCGCTCATTGCTTGATCACATCCCCATCTTTGGCCATGTCAGCGCGCAACTCGTCGAAAGCATATCCGGGAACTCGACCTCCAGCCCGGCGCTGTTCCTCCATGTGTCGAAGCATTTCGGATCGTCGTCGTGATCGTTGTGCCGCTTTCATTGAGTTTGCAGCGCAGGCCAACGAGATCGGCTTGTTCGTAACCATAAAGATCGCTTTCTCTGCCAAATCTGGCATAAGCCATCGCCAACGTCTCGACCACAAGGACAAAAAAAAGTGGCTGGCAATTGCGGTGGCCAACCACTTGTCCGACCGAGCTAAAATCCACTCAAGGCACAGACGGAAAGCTGTGCGACCGCAACCGCTACGCCGTAAAGCTGCTCCCGCAGCCGCAACTTCTCGCAGCATTGGGATTCTGAAACACAAAGCCCTGGCGCATGAGCGTCTCTTCATACTCAAGCGTCGTGCCATTCAAATACAGCAGGCTTTTCGGGTCGACAAAGATGCGCGCCCCGAATTCCTCAAAAACCTTATCGCGGTCGCGAGCCTGTGTGTCCAGCCTCATCGCATACGACAAACCGGAACACCCGCCGCCTTGCACACCCACGCGCAGTCCGCCGGTTTCCGCAGACACGCCTTCCTTAGCGAGCAGCGCAATGATTTTCTTCGCCGCATGCTCGGAGACGTGAATCACCTGGCCAGCCTTGGATGTGCTTGGAGTTGTAACTTCCGTCGTCATAACGCGCTTCCCTTACGCCTTCCCGGAGCGAATCACTCGACAGCATCCTCCGACGGTCAACTTGCTGCCGCCGGGAGGACGCCACTAACGCCGCGCAATCCTTCGCTCAGTGCGAAGACTTTTCGTGCGCGGGAACTTCCACTCCGTGCTTTTTCTTCCAGTCGCCGATGGCCGCCTTGATGGCGTCCTCCGCGAGCACGGAACAGTGAATCTTAACCGGAGGAAGAGAGAGTTCGCGAACGATGTCTGTGTTCTTAATCGAGAGGGCCTCTTCGACGGTCTTGCCCTTCACCCATTCGGTGGCCAAGGAAGAGCTGGCGATCGCCGACCCGCAACCGAAGGTCTTGAACTTGGCTTCTTCAATGACATTCGTCTCCGGGTTGATCTTCATCTGCAGCTTCATCACGTCGCCGCATTCCGGCGCGCCAACCAGTCCGGTCCCGACATTGGGATCTTCCTTGGGCAGGCTGCCGACATTGCGAGGATTGTTGTAGTGATCGACTACTTTTTCACTATATGCCATGGACTCGTTGCTCCTTCTCTAAATTCCTGCTCTCTGAAACTTATCCCCTCGCCGCGGCGAGAGTTGCTGCAAAGCCTGCGTTCTTGATTGCCTTTTCCGTCAAACCAACGTTGGTTAAGAAAGCCGAACGGCCCGCGGTCAGTTCCCGCAGCGCTTCACGGATGTAATCCGCGCCCAATCCCAGTATGTGCAGGAATTCCCGAACATCCTGGAGGTGATAAAACGCCTTCTCTGCGGCCGGCGCCGGCTCATCGCTGTCCTGATACGGCTGATACGTCACCCGGAACGGCGCCGAAGTTCCGGCGATCGACCGGTGAATCCTGAGTGTTCCTTCACTTGCAATAACGCTTGCCATTTTCTTTCCCTTCATTCATCCCTTGAATTACGCGGTTTGCCACTTAACCTTGGAAATGTCGATGCCTTCCTTGGCCATTTCATAGAGCGGCGAAAGTTCGCGCAGCTTAGTAACAACCTGCACCATCTTGTCGATCACGTAGTCGACTTCTTCCTCGGTGGTAAAACGACCCAGGCCGAAGCGGATCGAGGTGTGTGCCAGATCCTCACCTACGCCTAGAGCTTTGAGTACGTAACTGGGCTCAAGGGTTGCCGAGGTGCACGCGGAACCGCTGGAAACCGCTACGTCGTTAATCCCCATCAGCAGCGATTCGCCTTCGACATAGGCGAAGCTCATGTTGAGGTTGTTCGGGAGGCGATGCTCCACCGACCCATTGATGTACACCTCATCCAACTTGGCTTCGAGGCCCGCCTTCAGGCGGTCGCGCAGCTTGGCGAGACGCGCGCCTTCTTGTGCCATTTCCTGCTGACAAAGCTCGCAAGCCTTACCTAGCCCCACGATGCCCGTCACGTTCAGAGTGCCGGAGCGCATGCCGCGTTCGTGGCCACCGCCGTCGATAATGGCGGAGAGCTGCACGCGGGGATTGCGACGGCGCACATATAACGCGCCCACTCCCTTAGGACCGTAAAGCTTGTGCCCGGAAATCGCCAACAGGTCGACGTTGTCCTTGATTACATCCACGGGAACCTTGCCAACCGCCTGCACGCCGTCGACCGCGAAAATGATTCCGTGTTCCTTCGCGATCTTGCCAATTTCCGCAATCGGGTTGATAACGCCAATTTCGTTGTTCGCATACATCACCGTGATCAGGATGGTGGTGGGCTTGATGGCCTTACGCACATCCTCGGGATTCACGCGCCCGTCTTTTTGCACCGGCAGGTACGTCACTTCGTAGCCGTTCTTCTCCAGGCGCTTACAGGTATCCAGGACAGCCTTGTGCTCGATTGCCTGGGTGATGATGTGATTGCCCTTTTCGCGGTACATTTCCGCGACGCCCTTGATCATCAAATTGTCAGACTCGGTCGCCCCACTGGTGAAAATAATCTCTTTCGCGGTTGCGTTGATCAAGGAAGCGATCTGCTGGCGCGCCGTTTCCACCGCTTCTTCGCCGGCCCAGCCAAAGGAGTGGTTGCGGCTGGCCGCATTGCCAAATTTCTCCGTGAAATAAGGCAGCATCGCCTGCAGGACGCGCGGGTCCATAGGCGTGGTAGCGTGATTATCCATGTAAATCGGCAGCTTGACGGCCATTTCCGTGTTCTCCTTCAGCTCTAAAACCCCCGCTTAGCGAATCGCTGCTACGCGGTCAATTCCTTTGAGCTCCACAAATCCTGCGGCCTCCGGCTTATCCTCGCTCAACTGCGCGATGGTCACCGTGCCCAAAACCCCCAAAATGCTCTCATTCACGCGCTGCAATGGTTCTTTGATGGAACAGCGGTCGGTCGCGTCACAATTTCCGTGGTTCGTCACGCACGACGTGATCAAAACCGGTCCATCAATCGCCGTAATCACTTCCAGGGCGCTGATCTTTTCCGCGTTCCTCGCTAACTGGTACCCCCCGCTCGATCCGTGCTTCGCAACTACCAAACTTTGCCTGGCCAGCTTCTGCAGCACCTTGGCCATTAGCGTTCCGGAGATTCCGTACCCTTCGGCGATCTCGCTTGCGCTGCAAGCGTGTTCTTCACGGTGGTTGGCGAGATGCTTCATCGCAATCAACCCGTAGTCCGCCTTTTTTGAAAGCTTGAACATGTCGTTTCCCGGTGTTCCTCGCATCCACTTGGATGCATATCCGACTGAATAAGTCGCAATTAAACTATACCCGGGAACGACCCTATTGTCAACGCCGTGTGCCCATAAAGACTAAGGGCAAATCGTTAAAATTTCAGCACTTACAATAAGACTAGTTTAGTCGGATTTCTACGTTCTTGCGCTAAACGGCGCCTTTTTGCGTCTCAAAGGTCGATAATTGGTGGTTAACGGCGATTTCCAAACGCGCTTGAGCGTTATCTCGCCCCGATTTCGCCTACTTCCCGTTCGCGCAGGCGCCGCCAGAGCCTGCCGCCTCAATGAGTTTTTGGAACGCGGCACGCGCTGGAAGGGTGAGTTGCGACTGGTGCGCCTGCTGCTCAAAAGCATTGAGTGCTGCCACTTGCTGCTTCACCAGGTCCGGAGGCGAAGGAAGTCCCTGCGCGATTCGGTCCAGCGCCCCAAGGGCAAGCTCTGCCGCCTGCGACAAAGCTTCTGAAGCCGGGCTCACGTTCTGGACCAAGGATGAGCGTTGCGCCAGCGGTTGCAGACGCCCGTCATTTCTGGCCCACGCAGCAAGCTGGCCCCGCAACTCAGCAGCTTTCGCAGCGTCCGTGCAGGAAGAAGCCTGGAACTGGTCCACGGCAACCGAGAACCGCCGAGATACTTCGCTTTCCGGATGGACGGCGTCCACCACGCGATTCAGAGGAGTCTGGTTCGACGGTGGGACTTTGTCCCCTTCGCGCTCGTAGTCCTTTACCGGCTCCAGCGCCTCTGTGAGCGTGCTGAGCGCCGCTGTTTCTTCAGGAGCTGCGACACCCGCCATCCGGCGCACCATCTGCCGCTGGTAGGTACGGTGGGTCAGCCCCAGCCATTCCAGGCGTGTGCTCTCCGCTTCCATTCGGGCGTACATCGAAGCAACATCCGTGGTGCTTTGTGGAGACCAGTAGCGCTCCGCGATCGCCGCAGTTCGCGGCCAGATGCGCGAATCAATATTCTCCCAGTTGACGTACTCCGACCACATCGTGGCTTCGCCGCCCAGGATTCGCTCCTTCTCTTCGGGCGTCAGGTTGGTTGCGGCGCCTCCCATCGGATCAACAGCGTAGTGCCGTGCCGCGCTCCATCCCAGATCAATGTAGTAGCCGTTGGACAGAATTCCTCGATAGCCTTCTTTCGCAGCCGTGGCCAGCGCCTCGCTTCCCCGCCAGGACTGAATCACGATGTTCTTCGGCACGCCGGGCACAAGGATCTCATCCCAGCCTACCGGCGTCTTTCCGTGCTTTACCACCAGTTCCTGAACGCGCTGGCTGAAATAGGCTTGCAGCCCTTCATTGTTTTTGATGTTGTGCGACTTCATGAACTCCTGGATCTTGGGATTTGCGTCCCACTGCTTGCCGTTCACTTCGTCGCCGCCAATGTGGAAATACTGATCCGGGAAAAGTTTCGCCATTTCCGCAAAGAAATCGTTTAGAAACTTATAGGTTTTCTCATTCGTGGGATCCATCGCTGGGTCCGATACGCCCCACTGCTGCCAGATTTGGTACGGGCCGGGCCCACTGGCCAATTCAGGGTAACCAACGAACCAGGCAGTGCTGTGGCCCGGCATGTCGAACTCCGGCACCACGCGAATGCCGCGATCGTGCGCATAGGCAATCACATCGTGGATTTCATCCCGGGTGTAGTACAGGCCGTCGGAACCTTGCTCCTGCAGTTTCGGGAATTTGTGGCTTTCCACGCGAAAACCCTGATTGTCTGAAAGGTGCCAGTGGAACACGTTGATCTTTACCGCTTCCATTCCGTCCAGATTGCGCTTCAACACCGGCACGGAAATGAAATGGCGCGACACATCGATCATCAGGCCGCGCCACGGAAATCGCGGCTGATCCTGGATGCTGACCGCCGGCGCGGCAAATCCATCCGCCGTGATCGAAACCAGTTGCAGGAACGTTTGCAGCCCGTGCATCGTGCCGAGAGGAGTGGCGGCGTGCAGCTTTGCGCCGGTGGACGTGACCTCCAGCGTGTAAGACTCATCCTCGCCCAGTTCCTGGACCGGCTTGCTGGCGTGGTCGGTGGTTACAATCAGCGTCGCTTTTGCCGGGTCCGCTGCCGCTGCTGCCTGGCCAAACACCAGTCCGGTTTCCCGATTGCACTGCAGCAGGAATCGTCGTCCCGCGCGGTCCAGGCGCTCCTCGCGGTATCCCGTAAACGCCAGCGTGAACCCGGCATCGATCTTCAGCGCGCCGCTGCCCAGCTGCGCTTTGGCCGGCAGCGGCATCACGTTCAATTCCGTTGGAGACTGCGCCCCTGCTTGCATGCTCCCTACCATACATAGAATCGCTGCCGCAAAAATGCTCTTGCCTGTGAACCAACGGCCACTCATCTGGTGTCCTCCGAAGTCTCAGTGCACAATATAGCTCTATTAAATCGTTATAACACGCACAAAAATAGGTAGAGTATTCCGTTCCGCGGATAACATTTTCCCGCTATGGCTCAGGCCAATCGCTGGGGTCAAGTTCCCTCGCGATTTGCAGATTGTTTAGAGTAGAATGTGCCCCAGACACGCACTCACGCGCATGAAAACCTCCGTCGCTATCTATCCCGGCTCATTTGATCCCGTCACCAACGGCCACCTTGACTTGATCGAACGCGGCCAAAAAATGTTCGACCGGCTGATTGTCGCGGTTTTGAAGAACACCGAAAAAGAACCAATGTTCTCAGTCCCTGAGCGCGTGGAGATGCTCCGCGAAGTTACGCGGCACTGGGAGTCCGTGGAAATCGACGTGTTCGAGGGTTTGCTGGTCGACTACGCCCGCAAGCGTGGCGCCGCCGTCATCCTCCGTGGGATTCGCGCGGTTTCCGATTACGAATACGAACTGCAAATGGCCCTGATGAATCGCAAACTCGAGCCTCGCCTGGAAACCGTCTTCATGATGCCCGGCGAAACGTACAGCTACCTAAGCGCAAAGGTTGTCCGCGAAATCGCTCACTTCGGCGGCCCGTTGGCTGGCTTGGTGCCCCCGACGGTCGAGCAACGCCTGAAAGCCAAAGTGTCTTGAGCGCACGGATGGCCAAGCATTGTTCTCATTGAAATTCTTCGCGATTTCCTGAAAACTACTAACTTACCATCCCTGTCTCGCTCCAAGGAGAGCCCGTGCAACTCACCGATCGCATCAATCGCATTCAAATCTCGCCAACTGCCGCAGTCATCAGCGCCGCCGAACAGCTGAAATCCAAGGGCGTGGACATCGCGGACTTCGGCCCCGGCGAACCGGACTTCCCCACTCCGGACCACATCAAGAAAGCCGCGATCAAAGCAATTGAGGAAAATCGCTCGAAGTACACTCCCACCGGCGGCATCATGCCCCTACGTGAGGCGATTGCCGCATGGCACAAGCGCGAACTTGGGTCTGACTATTCGCCGAGAGAATGCGTCGTCACGGTCGGCGGCAAGCATTCGATTTTCAACAGCATCTCCGTGCTCATCCAGAATGGCGACGAAGTCATTCTTCCCGCTCCTTATTGGGTTAGCTACCCGGACATCATCAAGTATGCCGGCGGCACTCCGGTGCTTATCCAGACCTGCCCGCAGACTGGCTTCGTCCCGAAGGCATCCGACATTGAGAAGGCCATCACGCCAAAAACGAAGATGGTGATCATCGATTCACCCAGCAATCCCACGGGCGGCGTGGTCGATCCGGAAGAGTTCGAGCGCATTCTGGCGGCGTGCAACAAACACGGCATTTGGTTGATGGGCGACGAATGCTATTCGCATTTCGTCTACGAGCCGCACAAGTCTTTCTCGATCGCCAGCGCGAAGAATTCTAAACAGAATGTCATCATCGTCGGCTCCGTTTCCAAGACGTTTGCGATGACTGGCTGGCGCATTGGCTATACCCTCGCCCCGGAGGCGCTGATTCAGGCGATGACCAAGGTGCAGAGCCAGTCCACATCGAATCCGACCTCCATCGCGCAATACGCGGCGTTGGAAGCCATGCGCGGAAGCATGGACAGCGTCCCAGTGATGCTCGCGGAATACACCAAGCGCCGCAAGCGCATCGTCGAAGGCTTGCGCGCGATTTCCGGCGTCACCTGCGAATGGCCTGGAGGCGCATTCTATGCGTTCCCAAATATTTCCGCGCACTTGGGCGATGGTGAGAACGCTCGCGCAAAAACGTGCACGGATCTCGCCAGACTGCTGCTTGAGAAAGCGCACGTCGCGGTGGTGCCCGGGGAGGCATTCGGTGCTCCGGGTTTCCTCCGCTTGTCCTATGCCACGTCGATCGAGCGCATCGATGAAGGGTTGCGGCGCCTCGGAAAGTTCTTTTCGCGCGTCGAAGCTGCTGCGTGACCGTGCTGGAACCTGTTCTATCACGCATTGAGCCGACCTTCAGTCCGCGCCCCTGGGGCGCTCGTTCCTTGGCCCCTTTATTCCCAGAGCAGACCGGCTTGCAGGAACTCATTGGTGAAGCGTGGCTCACCGGGCAGGAATGCCGCATCGCCAACGGTCCGTTCGCGGGAAAGTCGCTGGGCGAAAGCTGGCACGCGATGCCGGTGGATTGGCGCGGTACGCACGTAAATCAGTATCCCGATTTCCCGCTCCTGGTGAAATTCATTTTTCCCCATGACAAGTTGTCCATTCAGGTGCATCCCGACGACGCCTACGCGGCAAAATACGAGCAGGCTTCCGGGGGGCGCGGGAAAACCGAAATGTGGCATATCCTTTCGGCGGAGCCCGGCGCGGAACTTCTTCTGGGATTGAAGCCCGGCGTCACGCGCGAGCAATTTCTCCACGCGCTGTCGAAAAATACGCTCGAGGATCTTTTCGTTCACGATCTGGTTCGCCCGGGCGAAACCTACGTTGTTCCGGCGCGGACCCAGCACGCCATCGGGCCCGGCATGATTCTCTGCGAGGTGCAGGAGTATTCCGACCTCACTTATCGCGTGTATGACTTTGGCCGCGTGGACGCTTCCGGCAAGCCTCGCGAGCTTCACATCGAGAAGGCCTTGCAGGTCACAAGCTTTGCGGGCACTCGAGCGGGCAAGGTTCCTCCGCTCGCCTTGCATTCCCCGGACGCCAACATTCGGCTGCTGGCTGCGTGCCAGTTTTTTGCCACCGAACGCTGGGACTGCGATCGCACCACCGCCATCGGGACAGACCCAAGCCATTTTCAATTGCTGATCATTCTGCAAGGCACGGGTAGGCTCTATGACGGCGTGTCGATGTCCTATCAAGCCGGCACGGCTTGGTTTTTGCCCGCATCCTTGCCGACCCTCTACCTGCAACCGGACGAAGCAACCTCTCTGCTCCGCGTTTACGTTCCGCAGCCTGACTTGCTTCGAAAACGATTGCTGAACCAGGGCCTGGATGAAAAAGCCGTGTCGCAGGTCTTCGTGGAGTAAGTGCTCATGACAGAAAAACGATTGCAGACGCACGCTGTCATCCTCGCGGGGGGCCGCGGCACGCGATTCTGGCCGCGCAGCCGCACATGCACTCCGAAACAGTTGCTGAACATCATCGGCAAGACGACCATGCTGGAGCAGACCGTGGCTCGGCTGCAGCCTTTGATTCCGGCGAAGAATATCTGGACGGTGACGCACGCGGACCAGGCCGTCGCACTTCGCAAGCAAATGCCGGCCGCGGCCAGGAAGCGCGTGCTCACCGAGCCGATTGGCCGAAACACGGCGGCCGCAATTGCTCTGGCGGCAATTCATATACGCCATGCGGCGAAGGGCGATTCGGTGATGGCAGTGCTACCCGCGGATCACTACATTGCGCAGCCCGATCGCTTTCGAAGTATCGCAACCGCTGCTCTCCATCTCTCCGGCGATTCTTCTCGAATGGTTGTGCTGGGCATTCCTCCGGTGCGGCCGGAGACTGGATTTGGCTACATCGAGCGGATGGGCGATGCGAGGACTGCCGAAGGATTCCCGGTTTTCGCGGTCCGGCGTTTTACGGAGAAACCGGAACTTGCCGCCGCAAAAGAATATCTTGCATCGGGGCTCTATCAGTGGAATGCCGGCATGTTTTTCTGGCGCGTTTCCACGTACCTGGACGCGCTGAAGAGTTATCTCCCGAAGACGCATCAGCAGCTGGAATCGCTTGCCTCCTACATTGGGAAGCGCAGCTATGAAGCAAACCTGAAGAAGGTGTACCCCAAACTGGAAAACATTTCCGTGGATTACGCCATCATGGAACCGGCAACCCGTGAAACCGGCGATCCCCGTGTCTTCGTTATTCCCGCTGACATGGGCTGGAGCGATATCGGTTCATGGAGCGCGGTGTACGAGTTACTGGCAAAGCATGCCGGCGAAAATATTTTTGACGGACCGGGCCAATCACTCGACGCCGAAGGCAATTATCTGTGGAGTCCCGGCAAATTCGTCGCCGCCATTGGCGTGCGAGACCTGGTCGTCGTCGATACGCCCGATGCGTTGCTCATCTGTCCGCGCGAGCGCGCCCAGGACGTCGGCAAAATCGTTAAAGCCCTCGAGGAACGCAGGCACAAGAAGCTCCTTTAGTCGGAATTCCTCACAGCACGCGCACTGCAAGACTCCGGTGTCGCAATGTCCCACGACCAACCCGCCATTTGGCGCTCCATTTCTTGGTTGTTTTAGCGCTTTCCCCGCTTCGCGTATACTTCCAAACGATGACTACGATCAAGTTTGGTACTGACGGCTGGCGCGGCGTCATTGACGACGACTTCACTCTGCCCAACGCGCGGCTCGTGGCGCAGGCGATTGCTCGCTACGTGGTGCGCGGCGAAGATGCGCGCAAAGGCGTGCTGATCGGCTACGATCACCGCCATCTTAGCGAGGAGGTTGCCGCTGCCGTGGCCGACGTTGTGAGCTCCACCGGCACGCCCGTCTGGCTGACAGACAAGCCCTGTTCGACTCCCGCGATCTCACTCTTGGTTCGCCAGCGTCAGGCTGCCGGCGGAGTCGTGATCACCGCCAGCCACAATCCTTCCCGATGGAATGGCATTAAGTACAAAGCCAGCTACGGCAGCAGCGCGTTGCCGTCGATCGTGGCGCAAATCGAAAAAGAACTGGCCATCGTGCTTGCGAATGGCTTGCCTTCCCTGCCGCCTCGCAAAGAACTGATCCAGCCTCTCGAGCCGCGCGCCCCTTATCTGGACACCGTGGAAAAACTCATCGATTGGGAGCGGCTCCGTAAGGCCAAGTTTCGCTTTGTCGCGGATCCCATGTACGGCTCCGCTGCTGGGCTTCTGCATGAATTGTTCACGCGGAACGGCGTGGTCTGTGACGAAATTCGCGGCACGCGCGACCCCAATTTCGGCGGCATTCATCCGGAGCCGATCGAGCCGCACATCGACGCGCTTAGCAAGGCTGTGCTGAAGGGGAAATATGATGCGGGCTTCGCTGCGGATGGCGATGGCGACCGCATTGGCGCTATCGATCGCGACGGCAGCTTCATCAATCCTCACCAAATCTTCGCTCTGATGGTCTGGCACCTGATCGGCACCCGCAATCTGCCCGGCGACATCGCGAAAACTTTCTCCGTCACCAAATTGATCGATAAACTTGCGGCAAAATACGGCCGTAAGCTTTACGAAGTTCCCATCGGCTTCAAGTACATCTGCGAACTCATGCTGGAGCGCAACATCCTGATCGGCGGGGAAGAAAGCGGCGGCATCGGCACCAGCCTGTATTTACCCGAGCGCGACGCCACGGTTTCTGCGCTCTTGCTCGCCGAGTTGATGGCCTGGCACGGCAAATCACTCGGCGAACTGATCAACGCCCTCCACACAGAATTTGGCGAGCATCATTATGGCCGCGTGGATCTCGACGTTAAGCCGGGACAGAAGGAACGGGCAGTGGGCTATTTCTCCGACGAAAAACTCAAGAAGCTGGCGGATTTGAAAATTACCCGCCGCGAGAACCTGGACGGCATTAAGATCTATCTCGACGGTTTCGGCTGGGCGATGGTGCGCGCTTCGGGCACGGAAAATCTTTTGCGCCTCTATTCCGAAACAAGCGACCGTGCAACGACGCGGCGTGTTTTGCAGGTTGTCGCAGAAACGGTTCAAAAGCTTTAGGGTGAGAACATGCAGACGGTGAATCTACGGGAGAAGTTTGCCAAGTTTGACGACTACTGCAACCCCCGGGTAATCGGCGAACTGAATGACTGTCAGGTAAAAGCCGTGAAATTAAAGGGCGAGTTCATCTGGCATCATCACGACAATGAAGACGAGTTGTTCATGGTCTTCAAGGGCACTCTGCGCATGAAATTCCGCGATCGCGAAGCCGTCGTGAATGAGGGCGAATTCATCATCGTGCCGCGTGGCGTCGAACACTTGCCGATCGCCGACGAAGAGGTGCACATACTTTTGCTAGAGCCCAAAACAACTTTGAACACAGGAAATGTTGTCAATGAAAGGACCGTCAGCCAGCTGGAGCGCATCTGAAAGCCCCCGCTCGGAACCGCCTGACGCTTATCACGGAGATCAAATGAATCACCGCTTTTTCACGCTGGATGTTTTCACCACCACAAGATTCCAGGGCAACCCCCTGGCAGTTATTACCGATGGCGACGGGCTCTCCAACGACCAGATGCTCGCCATCGCGCGCGAGATGAATCTCTCCGAGACGGTGTTCGTGCAAAAACCGTCGGATGACCGCGCACTGGCGCGCTTGCGCATTTTTACCACGAAAGAAGAATTGAAGCTTGCCGGACATCCCGTGATCGGAACGTGGTTTCTTCTGGCGGAACTTGGCGTCGTGCCCGCGCAAGAAGGCGGAGTCCACATTTTACAGCAGACTGGCGCCGGGGTGCTTCCCGTGGAAATTCGTTTCAAGGATGGCCGGCCACTGCGCGTGACCATGACGCAAAAGGAAGCAGCCTTTAAACCCTCAAAAATTCAGAAGAAAAAGCTGGCAGCGGCTCTCGGTCTGTCGCGAAAAGATTTCGATCCCAAATTGGAGCCGGAATTCGTTTCCACCGGTATCTTCAATTTGATGGTGCCGTTGCGCAATCGCGCGTCGTTGGCAAAAATCCAGATGAACATGGTGGAACTTGCCCGGCTGTTCGACAAACAAGGCGCGCTGGCCTATTGCTTCACGCTAGGGGGCAGTCATCTCGCGCACGCGCGCGGCATGATGCCATGGGGACTTTATGAAGATGCGGCCACCGGTTCGGCGGCAGGTTCGCTGGGCGCCTACCTTGTCAAGCATGGCAAACTCGGCCCGGCGCAAACGCTAAGCGTTTCGCAGGGCGTCGAGATGGGGCGGCCCAGCCAGATCGAAGTGGAAGTCACGCAGTCCGGCAAGAAGTTCACACCGCGTGTCAGCGGGGCTGCAGTGAAAGTCTTTGAAGGCGTGATTCGTACGTAAGACTGCCGCTCAGCGCATCTACTTTTCTTGCGGTTTCGCCTGCAGCGATTTGCGGTAGCCGTCCAGTATTCCGTTTACAAATTTCCCAGCTTCCGGGGAAGAAAACTTCTTCGCCAGCTCCACCGCTTCATTGATGACCACCTTCGGCGGTGTATCGGTGGCGCGCATTTCGTGGAGCGCTAGCTTCAGAATCGCGCGGTCGATGGCTGCAAGCCGCTCCAGACGCCAGTTATCCGCATGCTTTGAAATTAGTTCATCCAGCGGCATGGAATCGTGCGCCGCGCCCTCAAATAGCAGGTTTGCGAAACTGCGGGTCTGCTCGGCGGCTTTGGCGCCCTTCCAGAATTTCCCTTCCAGTTTCGCCAAGTCCTGCTTGCTCATATCCCACTGAAAGAGCATCTGCATGGCAAACTCGCGCGATTTGGTTCGCAGCGACACGTTACTTGCCCCGCCTTTTTTTCGGGGCTGACGATTTGGACGGCGTGCGCAGTTTGTTCATAAGCTGGGCCATTTCCACGGCGCCGAGGCCCGCTTCAAATCCCTTGTTGCCGCCCTTCAATCCTGCGCGGTCGATAGCCTGCTCCAGCGTGTCGCACGTCAGCACGCAAAACATGATCGGCACACCGCTGTCCATTTGTGCGAGTTGGAGGCCGCGCGCGGTTTCCGAGCAAACGTAGTCATAGTGCGCCGTTTCCCCGCGCAATATGCAGCCGATCGCGATCAGAGCATTATGCCGTCCCGCAGTCGCAAGCTTCTTGGCCGCCAGCGGCAATTCGAACGATCCCGGAACGTGCACCACGTCCACGCCCTTGTCCGTCGCACCCGCTCGCTGCAACGCATCCAACGCCCCTTGCAGCAGCCGTTCCGTGATGAAGCTGTTGAAGCGGCTCACCACAATTCCGAAACGCAGGCCGACAGCGCTGAGCCCGCCATCGATCTTTGTGGGCTGAAGTTTTTTCCCCGTGGTCATATTTATTTGCCCTGAAAATTCGCCGGGCGCTTCTCGAGGAATGCTTTTGTTCCTTCGCCCATGTCCTCAGTGGCACAACACACACCGAAGAGAGTGGCCTCTAGGAACAGTCCTTCTTCTTGTGGCATTTCCACGCCGCGCTCGATTGCTTCCATGCAGTATTTCACAGCTAGCGGCGCTTTCTCGATGATCTTTTTCGCCATTACTTCGGCCGCGGGTAGCAGTTCCGCCGGCTCGTAAATGTGATTCACCAATCCGATTCGTTGCGCTTCTTCTGCGGTGATCATCTCCCCCGTCAAGCACAGTTCATGGGCAAATCCCTTTCCGCACAATCGCGCCAAGCGTTGCGAACCTCCGTAGCCCGGCAAGATTCCCAGTTTCACCTCCGGCTGGCCTAACTTGGCAGTCTTGCTTGCCAGTCGAATCGAACAGGAAAGCGCCAGTTCGCAGCCGCCGCCGAGAGCGAATCCATTGATCGCGCAGATCGAAGGCTTCCCGATCGTTTCGAGCAGATGAAACACTCCTTGACCGTAGAGCGAAAACTCCTTTCCGCGAACGGGAGTTTGTTGCGCCAGTTCGTTGATGTCAGCTCCAGCGACAAACGCCTTTTCGCCAGAGCCGGTCAGAATCAGCACGCGCACTGCGGCGTCATCGCGGGCATCCATCAGAATGGCTTGAAGTTCCTCAATCGTTTTGCGGTTCAGCGCGTTCAGAACCTTTGGCCGGTTGAAGGTAATCCTGGCAATGCCATCCTTTTTTTCGTAAATCAAATTTTCGTAGGCCATCTCTTTTTCCTTAAAGCTGCATCGGCTTCGGATTCGCGGCGTCCGCGTAGTCGTAAAATCCGCGGCCGGATTTTTTCCCGAGCCATCCCGCGAGCACCATGCGCTTCAGAAGAGGAGGAGCGGCAAAGCGTTTTTCCTTGAATTCATCGAACATGATTTGCGAGATGTACAGCGTGGTGTCGAGTCCGACAAAATCGAGTAGCGTAAACGGTCCCATGGGGTAGCCGCAACCGAGTTTCATGGAATTGTCGATATCAACGACGGAACCTACGCCCTCTTCCAGCGCGCGAATCGCGTCCAGCAAGTAGGGCACCAGCAGGCGATTCACGATGAAGCCCCCGCTGTCGTTGGCTCGCACCGGCGTCTTGCTCAGCTTGGCCCCGAACGCCACCATTTCTTCGTACACTGCTGGGTCCGTCGCGATTGTCTTCACTACTTCAACCAACTTCATCACTGGCACGGGGTTAAAAAAATGCAGTCCCACAAATCGTTGCGGACGCTTGGTGGAGGCGGCGATTTCCGTGATGGTCAGAGAGGAAGTGTTGCTGGCGAAAATCGTGGATGCGGGGCAAATGGCGTCCAACAAGCTGAACAGCTCACGTTTCGCCGGCAATTGCTCGATGATGGCTTCTACGATCAAGTCGCAGTCCTTCAGGTCCTCCAGCGAGGTTGTGCCTTTCAGCCGTCCGCGAATTTCGCTTTTCGCCGCCTCTGTGATCATGCCCTTCTCTACCAGCCGGGCCAGATTCTTTTCGATGCTTTTGATCCCTTTTTCCACCAAGTCTACGCTGACCTCGCGCACAACTGTCATGAATCCAGATTGCGCGCTCACCTGCGCAATCCCGGATCCCATCAGCCCACACCCCACAACGCCAACTCTCTGTATCGCCATTCGCTTCCTCAAATCCGCGGATTCGTGCCAATCTGGCGGGAAATATCTGCCTGCAAGAGTGTACCAAAGACGAGCAGCACTTGTGCCAAGCAGGGCCCACGGAAATCATGGTTATGTAATGGCAAAACTCCATCAGCATTTTTCTTCAGAGCCTCCTGAAGACCCTGAAGTGCGATATTACCTGCGCCACGCTCTGTTAGGTATTTTTCTGCGAGGGTCCAACTCCGGAAACAAAAAGAGGGAACAGTCTGTGGCTTTCCTTCTGGCAGATCGATTTCGCTTGGTATTCCAATGGACGTAGCATCCACAAGAAATACGGTGTGATTCAGATTGTGATCCAGAAAGCGGTGGTTCATAGACTCAGCCGACTTTGGCTAAAGGGCTTCCACAATCATCGCAATGCCCTGACCGCCGCCAATGCACGCAGTGGCAAGCCCGTACCGCAAGCCCTTTCGGCGCAGTTCATTCAGCACCGTAATCACCAGGCGGGTCCCAGACGCACCGAGCGGATGTCCGAGAGCAATCGCTCCACCATTCACGTTGGTCCTGTCGCGCTGTAAGCCAAGTCCCTTTTCTACCGCTAAATACTGCGACGCGAATGCCTCATTCACTTCCACGCGATCGATCTGCTCGAGTTTCAGTCCGGCCAGTTGCAGTGCTTTCCTTGTTGAGGGCACCGGACCAATCCCCATGATGGTGGGATCCACGCCCGTGATCGCCCAGGAAACAATTCTTCCCATCGGTTTCAACCCGCGTTCCTTTGCGGTAGCTTCCCGCGTCACGACTACGGCTGCCGCCCCATCAACAATTCCGCTGGCGTTGCCGGCCGTCACCATTCCGTCTTTCTTGAACGACGGCGGCAGTTTTTCCAGTGTTTCCATTGTGGTTTCCGGTCGCCGGTGGTCGTCTTCGTTCACCACAATGGTCTTCTTCCCTTGCTTCACTTCGACAGCAGCGATTTCTTCTTTGTAAAAGCCAGCCTTGTACGCAGCGTCCGCAGCCTGCTGACTCCTCAGCGCGTACGCATCGGAATCCTGGCGCGTGATTCCCGCCTGTTCCGCTAGTTTCTCCGCGGTCAGCGCCATCGGGAGCCCGCAATAGCTGTCGGTCAATCCCACAAAAAGAAAATCCTCCAAGACGCCACCACCAAGCTTCAGTCCCGTCCTCGCGCCGCGAATCACGAACGGCGCTTGCGTCATATTCTCCATGCCTCCTGCCAACACCATCGTCGCTTCACCAAGCAACAACCGCTGCGACGCTTGCACGATCGCTTCAATGCCGCTGCCGCACAAGCGATTTACCGTCACCGCCGGCGTCTCCACTTTCAATCCCGCTTTCAGACCAACATGCCTCGCTCCATAAATCGCATCGGCGCTGGTCTGCAGCACATTCCCGAAGATGACGTGATCGAAATCGCCGGGATCCACTCCCGAGCGCTGAATCGCGGCCTTTGAAGCGATCGTACCCAGCTCGATTGCCGACACGTCCGAAAAGCTCCCCGTGTATCTGGCCATAGGCGTGCGAGCGCCGGCCACAATTACAACGTCCGTTGGAAACATGATTTTCCTTTCTTATTTTCTTCCGGGAAATGAGATGCCTTCTACGCGCCGGCGGGTATGCGCCTTCAGGTCTTTCGCTCTTCCGCCACTACCGTATCTCCGCCGCGCTTTCTTGCTTCTTCCATGCTGAATTCGGCGCGATTGATCAGGTCGGTGACAATGTCTTCGCTGTCGTATTCCTGCCTGGCCACGGCTTCCACGATTCCGGCGCTCAAGGTGATCTGCGTGGAATCCCATGGCGGCCGCACGCCCGCCGCGGCGCGCCGCAATTTTTCCACCAGGTTATGTGCGCCCGACAGCGACGTGTCGGGAAGTATGAACGCCAGCGCCCAGGATGTGTATTTCACCGCCATATCGTTTTGCCGCACCATCGGCTGCAGCGACCGCGCCAGTTGCTCCAGGAATTTCTCCAGAGGCGATTCTCCCTGTTGCCGCAACATCTCCGCGCCTCGATCGATTTGTAGTATCGCGAGGGACAGCGGCGTGCCTTGCGTGCGCGCACGATCGGCCTCGTTCAACAAGCACCCAACGTAAGAGGTCCTGCTGAGCAGTCCCGTGCGATCGTCGGAAACGCCCATGCGGCGCACCAGCGAGCGCAAGCGCGTGTGGCTCACACTCATCAGCATCTGGTCGCCAATAGCCTGCAAAAAATAGGTTTCGTTCGCTTTCCAGTGATGTGCCGTCTGGTGCGCGACGATCAGCATGCCCGCCGGAGTTTGCGTCTCTTTATCCGTAATCGTCACTCCCAGCGCCGTCTCCAAACCCAACTCCGTCAGAATCGACCCTTCGCTCGCGTCGACCACCAGCCCGCCCAGCTCATCCGGTATTGCTTTTTCCATCTGCGCGATCAGGAACACCACCTGCGCGCCGGGCGCCGGCTTCAGACCCGACGTGCAATGTTCCGCGGCAATCTCGGGTGGACGCCCTAGCGCGCCGATCACCGCCAGCGTTCGCCCCGCCTTCATGTACGTGCCAACTTCGTTCACGGTGGTATTCAGCATCGCCCGCGGTGTTTGTTGGCGGAAAATCTTCTGATTGATTTCCGATATCTTCGTCAAGTCGCGCAATGTTTCCGCGGTGTACGTGCCCGTCCTGCCAGTGGGCGGTGTGGGCTTGGCTTCCTCGACCGGGATCGCCACCACTTTGGGGGACTCACGCTTCTCCACGGTTGGCGGCCACCAGTTAGCCATCTGGTAGAGATTCTGCAGCCGGGGGTGTCTCGCTTCTTCCCCCGGAAACATCGAGGCAATTTTCTGCAGCCGTTCCACAGCTTTGCTTTGCAGCGAATACTGCAGGAAGATCTCGGTCTGAACGATCAGATCGTCCAACGCCTGCATCTTGCGTCCTTCTTCGCCTACCGGCGTGGGTTCCACGGTTTCTGAGCTCACCACGGTCTTTGGCGGAGCAGGATTTGCCGTGACCGTCGCCCCTTTGGCCATGCGCCCCGCCACCGTCCGCAGAAATCCTTCATCTACGTGGCCTTTCAGTTTTTCCAAGCGTTGCTGGTTTCGATAGTCGTATGCGTCGATATCCACCAAGCGATCCAGAATCTCGCTGGCCTTGTCAAAACTCCCCGAATTGAAATTCGCGTCAAATAGTCGGATGAGCGTCTCAAAATATTGCGATTCGCGATTCAGTTCGCTGTACATCCCCGCCCAGAATTCCAGGATCGGCAGCGATTCCGGGTGTTTGGCTCCTAACTCTTCCAGTTGCGTCATGAAGCCGTTCTGTTTCTTGTCGGCAAACATTCGTCGCTTCAGTGTCTGCAGGATTTCCACGGACTTCGTATCCTGGCCCGTGTCCGAATAGGCGTCCGCTAAATCAAATAGCCGCGTGATTCCTTCATTTTTCTCGCGCAGCAACCGTTCCAGAATCGCGCGCGCCCGGTCCAGTTGGCCCGCTTGGCGGAGCGCGTCGGCAAACGTATCCAAAAACGCTACGTCGCTTTCGTTCGCCGCAAAAGGCTCAAGCAGCGCAGCCGCCTCCGCGGATTCCCCATTTCGAAGTTTCGCCTCGGCATACAGCAGCGCCACGCTGCGCTCTTGCGGCGCCAGTGTGTAGGCACGGCCCAGGAGCATCAAAGCGTCCTGCGCAGCGCCGCTGGTCGTCGCGATTTGTCCTGCACGCAGAAACGCTCGCGCAGCCAGCGCATTCTTGCCCAATTGCGCTGCCGTCTCCGCCACTCTTAACTGTCGGGACATATTGTCGGGGTCGAGTTGCGCCGTGCGTTCCCAACAGAACAGCGCATCCTCTCCGCGCCCGAGGTCCTTGAACATCTCCGCGGCTTTGGAGTATTGTTCCATCGCTTCGTCGGGATGGTTCTGTTTCTGTTGCAGGAATGCGTATCGCGCGATGCGTTCCGGCGGTTGCGGAGACTGCGAATTCTTCAGGAAACGGTTGAAGATCGCCAGCGCCTTGGTTTCGTCCTTGGGCTCGACCAGCAGATCAAACAGATAGCCGTAATAAACCGCCGCGCGCTCCGGCTGATCCTGCCGCAAGTACAGGTCGCCCAGCGCCTGGCTGGCTTCCGTATGCTGCGGGGATAATTCCAGGACGCCCAGATAGGCTTCGATGGCGTCCTCGACACGGTTCTTCTCGAGGAACTTCTTGGCGCGTTCCAGTTGCTTGCTGACGTCTGCGGCCATCTGCTCGATTTGCCTTCGACTGCTGCGCTGTCGTTTGATCGTCGGCTCGCGGGTCGTGCGAGCCCATGCTCCAATATATACCTGCCCACAAATCGGGCAAAACTCGTGTGCCCGAAAGATGGGAATCTGCCAAGGGCAAACGGCCCGACCCGCTACCTGGTCGCAGCCTCACCTCGGCGCTACTGGGCGGATTCCGATTACGAGACTATGGGAGTTGACTTTTCTCACACCCAACCTACTTGAGTTCCTAGCTTAGCCCAGCTTAGCTATAGCTAAGCTAAAGCTAGTCCAGTGAGCAAATTCTAAGATGGTTACAGATAACGATTGAGATCGTGTCGCGGCTACTTCCAGGCGAGCGTAAAAACTGAGTCGCGCGGCATCTGCACGGTCACCGCGCTGTCGGCTAGCCGCAGTTGCACGGTACGATCGGCGCCACTGTTCGCCAGCACGACAACGCGCGTGCCATCGGGATTTTCTGCGCCCACGTGCGCCACATCCTTTGCGCCGCCACCGGTCGAGAACACCTTCGCACCTCGCCGAATCAACCGCGAATAGTGCGCGAACGCCCAGTATTGACCGCTGCGTGTGACCGCCTTGCTACGCGAATCTACCGTGACCGTCCCGCCGCACGGGAACGGGCCGATGTTGGGCTTGCCTTGCTCGTCGAGCACGAGGTTCCACGCGGTAATGCTGCGCGCCCAGTTGCGCAGGATTTCAGCGTAGTTGCCGCTCCATTTCGTCCAGTCGGTTAGGTAGTCGGGCGCGGTAACGTCGGGCCCGCCTTCCGTCCAATAGGCGGACTTTTCCGGAAACGCGTCGTGGACGCGCGTCATATCCGCGGGCACTCCAACGTAACCGTGCCAGGCGATACCGTCGATGAAGCGATACGCATCCGGATCGCTGAGTTCGCCGATCGCGCGCCCCCACAGATTGTAGTTGTGGTCCAGCGCCCAGATCTTGGTGTCCATTCCCGCGTCGCGCAGCGCCGGTCCCAGATGGCCTTTGATGAACTCGATCTCGTACTCCTGCCCCCAAAGGCACGCGGGCATTCTTCCATCTTGATCGGTGTCCACTTCGTTCTGCACTGTCACAGCGTTGATCTTGACGCCCGCATCTTGGTAGCCGCGAAGGAACTTCAGAAAATATTGCGCATAAGGGGCGTAGTTCGCTTTGCGCATCGAGCCGCCCAGCAGAGAGTTGTTTGCTTTCATCCATCCCGGCGGGCTCCATGGCGAGGCGAAGAGAAAAAGATCGGGATTCACCTTACCCGCCGCCGCCATCGTCGGAATGAGGTAGGCGCGGTCGTGGTCGATGCTGAAATTCTTAAGCGTGGGATCGGGTTGCGGTGAGTCATCGTAGGAGTACGCCTTCGTCGAGTAATCGCTGCTGCCCACGCAACTGCGGCACACGCTAAAATTCATCGCGTCGGGCGAGAAGAAGTCATGCAGCAGTTCCTCGCGCGCGGCTGCGGGCATAGAGTTGAACATGTAACAACTGGCGTCGGTGAACGCGCCGCCGAAGCCGAGAATCTCCTGGAAGCGCTTCGCAGGATCGAGCGTGATCGCGTCCGCGGCAGATCCGGTTGCCCTCTGCCAACGAAGCGTGCTTTCGGGAGCGAAGCGGCGCATGCCGTAAGTGGACCAGGCCCGCACTTCGCCGGTAGGCGAGGCGGCGCTCGCTGCGGCGGACAACTTTGAGGAAACAGCGGCGCTAGCGAGAGCCGCGCTGGAGAGTTTAAGGAAATCGCGACGGCTGGAATCCGACATGAGGCCTCCTGGGATGCAACCAAACAGATCAGCATGCCACGCAATCCCGTCGCCAAGAAGCAAAAAATAGAGCGCAGCCGCGAAGCACAACGATTGGCGGCAGCACTCTCAGCCCATAGCCATTAGGGGACCAATTGTCACCCGCCCTCCCGCTAAGCTGACGGTTCGGTTCACTTGTGGCAAACTAGAGGTTTACACGGCAAGGTTTCGACCGTAGTGTCACGGGTTTTGCCCGGCGCTTCGGCCCGCCGGCTATCTCGATCTACCCTCAGGAAAAATCCTGGCGGTTGTGGACACGAATGGACCCAAAGTTCATACGAAATTTTTGTATTATCGCGCACATCGATCACGGCAAGTCCACCTTGGCGGACCGCCTGCTCGAAATGACTGGCGCGCTGACCGAGCGC
Organism: Candidatus Acidiferrales bacterium; assembly: GCA_963735825.1. GTDB lineage: Bacteria > Acidobacteriota > Terriglobia > Acidiferrales > UBA7541 > Acidiferrum. Next base: position 90,967 of record CAVTMR010000003.1, on the reverse strand, counting down.
GAAATGCACGAACAGTTTCTCGATTCCATGGACCTGGAACGCGAGCGCGGCATCACCATCAAGGCCAAGAGCATCCGCTTGCATTACAAAGCGAAAGACGGCAATACCTATCGTCTGAATTTGATCGACACCCCGGGACACGTCGACTTTTCCTACGAGGTTTCGCGCGCACTTTCGGCCTGTGAAGGAGCTTTGCTCGTCGTCGACGCCAGTCAAGGCGTCGAAGCGCAGACCGTCGCCAACACGTTTCTCGCGGCCGGTCACAACCTCACCATCATCCCGGTCATCAACAAGATCGACCTCCCCGCCGCGCAGCCCGATTTCGTCAAGGAACAAATTGAAAATGTACTGGCGATTCCCGCGGACGATTCCCTGCTGATCAGCGCGAAGAGCGGCATCGGCGTGGAAGAGGTTTTGGAAGCCATCGTGCGGCGCGTGCCCGCGCCAAAAGGAAGCGCTGAGAATCCGCTGCAAGCACTCATTTTTGATTCCTGGTTCGATCCGTATCGCGGCGCGGTCGTGCTCGTTTGCGTGAAGCAGGGGCGCATCTCGCGGCACATGAAAATCCGGCTTTGCGCGGGAAATGAAACGTATGAGGTGGAGCACCTCGGCACGCTCACGCCAAAACCCATCGTCCTGCAGGAACTGGAAGCCGGCGACGTCGGCTTCGTCATCGCCAACATCAAGCAAGTGGCCGATGCCCGCATGGGCGACACCATCGTCGAAGCTGGCAGCCCCGCAACCGAACTGCCTGGCTTTGAAGCCATCAAGCCTATGGTCTTTGCGGGATTGTTTCCCGTGCTTGCCGATGATTACGAGCCTTTGCGCGACGCGCTCGGCAAACTGAAACTGAACGACGCCGCTTTTTTCTACGAGCCGGAAAATTCCGTCGCCTTGGGCTTCGGCTTTCGCTGCGGCTTTCTGGGCCTGCTGCACATGGAAATTGTTCAGGAGCGCCTGGAACGCGAATTTGGGCTGAACCTCATCACTACCGCTCCCAGCGTGCGCTATCGCATCACGCGCATAGGCGGGGAGACCATCGAAGTCGATAGCCCCGCAAAATTCCCCAATCCCAGCGACATCGAGAAAATCGAGGAGCCGATCATCAAGGCGATGATCATCACCAGCGATGATTCCGTTGGCGGCATTCTGCAGCTTTGCCAGGACAAACGCGGCACGCAGAAAAACTTCGAGTATCTCTCGCCCACGCGCGTGATGCTCACCTACGAGCTGCCGCTGAACGAAATCGTGCTGGATTTCTATGATCGCCTGAAGAGCGTATCCCGCGGTTACGCTTCGTTGGATTACCACCTGGCAGGCTACAAAGAGTCCGACCTCGTTAAACTCGATGTACTTGTCGGTGGCGAGCCGGTGGACGCGCTCGCGCTTATCTGTCATCGCGAACAATCGTATGAACGCGGCCGCGAACTCGTTACCCGCCTGCGCAAACTGATTCCGCGCCAGATGTTTGAAGTGCCCATCCAGGCCGCCATCGGCAGCCGCGTGATCGCTCGCGAAACGGTCGCCGCCATGCGCAAAAATGTGCTCGCCAAATGCTACGGTGGAGACATTTCGCGCAAACGCAAGCTCCTCGAAAAACAAAAAGAAGGCAAGCGGCGCATGAAACGCGTCGGCCAGGTGGACATCCCGCAGGAAGCCTTCCTCGCGGTCCTGAAAGTTTCCGGCGACGAAGAAGAGTAGAACTCGCGCAAATCTAGGAGGGCTCTTTTCGCCGCACTTCTGTTATTAACTTTCCCTTGTGCAATTGCAGGTTTACCGTGTCGCCCGCGGAAACCTGTGCCGCATCCAGGAGCACGTTTCCTGCCGCGTCCGTCGCGATCGCGTATCCGCGTTCCAGTGCCTTCATCGGCCCGCGCTCCTGCAATTGCAGTGAGAATCTTTCTAGTCGCTCGCGCTTTATGCGCAACAATCGTTCCGCGCGTACCACCAGGTCATGGCTCCGCTTCTCCACCCGCAACTGGAGTGCCCCGATCTTGCCCCTGAAATCAAACGAGCGAACTCGCAGGTGCGCCACAGTGAATCGCCGGCGCGAATGCTCCAGCCGCGCGCGCAGCCCCTGCGCGACACGCGATGTCAGTTCATCGGCGCGTTGACGCTGCTGCCGCAATAAGTCAAGGGGACGGCGGAATCCACGGCGGCTCGCCAGCTCATGCACGCGGCGAGAAAGTTCCAATAAGCGGTAGCGCATGCACCCTTCGAGCGAGGCTCGCAAATCATTTACATGCTTGTCGAATTCGCGGCGCGTCTGCACGACAATTTCTGCCGCCGCTGATGGTGTGGAGGCGCGCATATCGGCCACAAAATCAGCAATGGTGAAGTCGGTTTCGTGTCCAATGCCGGAAATCACCGGAATCGCGCTTGCCGCAATCGCGCGAGCCACACGCTCTTCATTGAACGCCCACAAATCCTCAATAGAGCCGCCGCCACGCACCAGCAGAATCACGTCGGCAGTCAGCTTCTTCTGAAAGTAGCGCAGCGCCTCGACAATTTCCGCGGCCGCGCCGTCCCCCTGCACGCGCACGGGATAAAGTGTCAAATGCACGTTGGGGAATCGCCGCGTCAGGATGCGCACAACGTCGCGCACCGCCGCCCCGCTCCGCGAGGTGATCAGCCCGATGCGATTCGGGAGCAGCGGCAGCGGCTTTTTCCGCGCCCCGTCGAACAATCCATCCGCCTCGAGCTGTTTTTTCAGTTGCTCGAACGCCAGTTGCAGCGCGCCCCGGCCAACCGGCTCCAGCGTCTCCACATAAATCTGGTACTCGCCACGCTGCTCATAAACGCTCAGCGAGCCCCGCACCACCATTTTCAGGCCATCTTCCGGGCGAAACTTCATGCCGCGCGTCTGGCTCTTGAACAGCACGCATTTCACCTGTGCCCGTTCGTCCTTCAAGGTGAAATAGTAGTGCCCCGACGTGGCGCTGCGGCAGTTGGAGATTTCTCCTTGCACACTGATTTCGGTGAAGTTTCTCGCCAGCAGGTCGCGAATCCGTGCTGTCAAGTCGCTGACGGTGTAGATTCGCTTCTCTGGTTGCAAATTAAACGTAAGTTGGCTCATGGAGTCGGCGGCAGAAGCAACAACTATTCTTCTTCATCCTCACCCATCTGCATCGTCAGGTAGCGCTCGTAGCCCAGTTCTTTAATCATGTGCATCTGCGCTTCCAGCCAGTCAACGTGATCTTCCTCGTCCTTCAACAGTGTGACGAACATATCGCGTGACCCATTGTCTTTTTCGGCCACCGCAACCTGAATCGCCGCGTTGTAATCTTTCACGGCGCTCAGCTCCAGCGTCAGATCGCTCTGCAACATCTCTCTTACATCCTTGCCAACTGTCAGCTCCAGCGGCTTCATAGTCGGTGAGCCGTCCAGAAACAGGATGCGTTCCATCAGCGCTTCCGCATGCTTCATTTCACCGATCGACTGTTTCTTGATGTACTCCGAAAGTTTTTCGTAGCCCCAGTTTTCGCACATTTCCGCGTGCAGGAAATATTGATTAATGGCAGTAAGTTCTTCGCGCAGCGCTTTGTTTAGTTCTTCGATGACCTTAGATGAACCCCTCATGTATTTGGTCCTCCGACCCGTGCCGAGTCTAGCGCAGGAAGTTTCGCAAGAACAGTTGCGTTTTCATTTTGCAGCGATGCGTGGCGTGCGACGCGGCGGAGCAATCACCGTCGAAAGCGGGAGATCAGCCAGAAAAGCAGTGACAGGCCAACGCTCAGCACGATGCAGCTGACAATCGGAAAGTAAAACGTAGTGTGATCGCCTTTGTGCACGATGTCGCCGGGAAGACGTCCCATGCGAAATGGCAGCTTGCCGCCAAAGTAGAAAAACGCGCCCACTACAATGAGCAGACCGCCCAGCATCAGCAACATTCTGCCAAGTTCGCGAACCGAGTCCATGAGAGTACAACGGTCTTGAGCGGGAACAATAACAACTACATGAGCCGGAACCCCGGCTCAGGCCGCAGCGATGCGCTTCATCAAGTCGTTTTGCTCGTTGACCGATTCGGCGCCGATCGTGAACGCGTCCAATACTCCTAACCCGAGCGCGTAAGTCAACGCCTCATTCTGGCGATTCCGCAAATCGCCCTGGCCCAGGATCTTCATGCCCACGACGCCCTTGCCAGCCACACGCATTTCGCGCAGCACGCTCACAACCACATCCGGTTCGGCATCCATGTGCGAGCCAATGGGATTGACGCGAGCCAGATCGACTTCGACCCAAGGCGATTTGGCCGCCGCACGCAGCGCTTCAATCGTATGGCACGAGCAGCCATGCGCTCGGATAATCCCCTTCTGCTTGGCCTCCGACAGGGCGTCCATCGCTCCGCGATAACGCGTGGTCCAGTCGCCCTCCGTCACGCAATGCATCAGCACAATGTCCAGATGGTCCGTGCCCAACTCGCGGCGGAAGCGCTCCAGATCCGCGTTCATTTCCGAAGCGCTGCGCGCCCACGACTTCGTCAGTAGCGTCACCTTGGTGCGGTCTACATGCTTCAACGCTTCCGCGACGTGCGGGTGGCTGCCGTAAGAGTCTGCTGCGTCGAAAAAACGCAGCCCGTTGTCGTAGCCGTTCTGAAGCAGTCGCGAGAGCCCGTCGATTCCCAACGCGGTTTGATTCGAATGGTGACCAGAGCCCACCGTGCCGGTGCCCATGGCCAGTCGCGAGGTTTTGATTCCTGTCTGGCCGAGAGTGACCGTGTCGGTGGCAGCGAATTTTTGATTTAATGCCGGTAATGAACCCGGCAATGAGGCCAGGCGCGCGGCCAGCGTCTTTCGGTCCATGCAGGCAAAGGCCGACGCAGCGGCCGTCCAATGCAGGAATTCCCGACGAGTGAAGCGAGACATGGTTACCTCCTGGGGAAGGGCTGTGCGCAACCCCTATTATGCATGGACGCAAGCGGTCAGCATAGGGGAGCAACTAAACATTTCGAGGATGCAATTGGAGCACCGAACCCACACCAGCAACTCAACGGGAACCTTGCTAAATAAGTTCAAAGCCCGAAAAGAAATAGCTAATCTCGAATGCCGCCGTCTCTGGCGCGTCCGATCCGTGCGTGCAGTTCGTGCCGATGCTGGTGCCCAGGTCGTGGCGAATCGTGCCAGGCGCTGCCTTCTTGGGATCCGTGGCTCCCATGGTGTCGCGCCACTTGCTGATTACGCTATCGGCCTCCAGCACCATGGCGATAATTTTGCCGGAACTCATAAATTCGGTGAGTTCGCCAAAAAACGGCCGCGCCTTGTGCACGGCGTAGAACCCGCCGGCTTCTTCTTTGGTCAAGCGCATGGATTTCATGGCGACGATGGTAAAACCCGCCTTGTGAATACGCGCCAGGATTTCTCCCTGCTGCCCGCGAGAAACCGCGTCAGGCTTGATGATGGCAAAGGTGCGTTCGAGTGGCAAAGTAAGCTCCTTAAAAAGACGAAGTAATGATGTGAAGAGTAAGGAAGCAACGAGCTAGCGAAGAGATCTTTACTCGTTACTTCTCATTTCAGCGTTGCGGCGACAGTAGAGCCCAAATCCGCCGGCGTCTCCACGGTATGGATGCCTGCTGCATTCATCGCGGCGTACTTGTCCTTCGCGGTGCCTTGACCGCCACTGATGATGGCCCCCGCGTGACCCATACGCCGGCCCGGTGGCGCCGTCTGGCCCGCAATGAAGCCGACCACCGGCTTCTTTACGTTTACCTTGATCCACGCTGCGGCGCGCTCTTCCGCGTTGCCACCGATCTCCCCGATCAGCGCGATGGCGTGTGTGTCCGGGTCATCGTTAAACATTTTGATGGCATCGAGGAAGTTGGTGCCAATGATCGGATCGCCGCCAATTCCAATGCACGTCGACTGGCCAATGCCGAGTTGCGTCAATTGATGCACCGCTTCATAGGTCAGGGTCCCGCTGCGGCTGACCACGCCGACGTTTCCCTGTTTGTGAATCCGCCCTGGCATAATCCCGATTTTGCATTTGCCCGGTGAGATGATCCCTGGACAATTGGGGCCAATCAGCCGCGTCTTCGACTTGCCCACCACTTCCATCACCCGCACCATGTCCAGCGCCGGGATGCCTTCTGTAATACAGACCACCAGCGGCACATTTGCATCCGCTGCCTCGAGTATCGCGTCCGCGGAATATGGCGGCGGCACAAAAATCACCGTGGCATCCGCGCCCGTTGCTTTCACGCCTTCGGACACCGTGTTGAATACCGGCCGTTCCAGATGCTTCGTGCCACCCTTGCCGGGAGTAACGCCACCCACCACGTTGGTGCCGTATTCAATCATCTGTTGCGCGTGGAAAGTGCCTTCGCGTCCTGTGAATCCCTGCACCAGCAATCGCGTCTTTTCGTTTACCAGAACGCTCATCGCCCGCCTCCCGCCAGCGCCACCACTTTTTGCGCGCCATCCTTCATTCCCTCTGCAATCGTAAAATTCAAGCCGCTCTCCCGTAGGATCTGCTGTCCGCGCTCCACGTTCGTTCCTTCCATGCGCACCACGATGGGAATCTTCACGTGCAAATCTTTCGCCGCCGCCACTACTCCGGTCGCCAGAACATCGCAGCGCAGGATGCCGCCAAAAATATTGATGAACACGGCCCGCACTTCCGGATCGCTCAGCAAAATGTGGAACGCATTCTTCACCTGATCCGCCGTCGCACCACCTCCCACGTCCAGAAAATTCGCCGGAGAGCCTCCCGTGTACTTGATGATGTCCATCGTGGCCATCGCCAGACCCGCGCCATTCACCATGCACGCCACGGTTCCATCCAGCTTGATGTAATTCAGCCCGTACTTGGACGCTTCCACTTCCAGCGGGTCTTCCTCGTCCAGGTCCCGCAGCTCTCGCAAATCTTTATGCCGGAACAGCGCGTTGTCATCAAACGTAACCTTCGCGTCCAGCGCCACCAGTTTCCCATCGCCCGTCACCACGCATGGATTGATCTCAACCATCGAAGCATCCGTGTCGATGAACGCGCGATACAGCGCCTGGAAAAACGGCGTCGCTCCAGTGGCCTGCTCGCCCGTCAAGCCAAGACCAAACGCGATTTTGCGCGCTTGATACGGCTGCAGCCCCACGGCCGGGTGAATGTGCTCGCGAAGGATCGCGCCCGGATTCTCTTTCGCCACCTGCTCGATCTCCATGCCGCCCGACGCGCTCGCCATAAACACCGGCCGCCCGGTCTCCCGGTCGATCAACAATCCCAGATAGAGTTCGCGTTTGATGTCCAAGCCTTCTTCGATCAGCAGCCTCTTTACCATGCGCCCCTGTGGGCCCGTCTGCGCCGTCACCAGGTTCATTCCCAAGATCTGCGACGCTATTTCCGCAGTTTCATCGGCCGAACGCGCCAACTTCACGCCCCCACCTTTGCCACGCCCTCCCGCATGAATCTGCGCTTTCACCACACACACCTGGGACTTCAAGCGCCGCGCAGCTTCCCGTGCCTCCTCTTTGGTGAACGCCACGTCACCGCGGGGAGTGGTGACCCCGTAGCGCGCGAGAATCGCCTTGGCTTGGTATTCGTGAATCTTCATTTGAGGTTCTGCCTTCTGGAGCGGTCCCAATTCAACCGGAACCGACGGACTGTGCGACGATAGAATCGTGCACAGATGCTAGAATTTGCGCTTCGTCAAACAATAAAGTTTACTTGAGACATGGGGATCGAGCAAGGCAGCAACTTACAGCCCACAACCGACACGATGAACACCACCTTGACTCTGATACAAAACCTGGAAGGCGGCAGCCTCCTCACGCCGCCGCAAGCCGAATCTTTGATGGAGGAACTCCTCTCCGGCCGAATAGACACGACGGAAATCGTTCGCATGCTGCAAGCATTGAACTCGCGGCCCGTTGACGCCAGGGAACTGGCCAGCTTTGCCCGCGTCATGCGGCAACATGCTGCTCTTGTTTTCCCTCCCGGCGTTGCACTTCCGGAAAAAATGGTGGACACCTGCGGCACCGGCGGTGACGGCAGCGGAACATTCAACATCTCCACGGCTGCGGCGATCGTCGCCTCCGCCGCGGGTGCGCGCGTCGCGAAGCACGGCAATCGCTCCATCAGTTCCCGCTGCGGCTCTGCCGACGTACTGGAAGTGCTGGGCATCCGCATCGACTTGCCTCTGGAACACGCAGGACGCGCGATTCGCGAAATCGGTATCGGCTTTCTGTTCGCACCCACAGCCCATGCTGCAACGCGTCACGTTATTCCTGCGCGCAAACAGATCGCACGGCACACCGTCTTTAATCTCCTCGGTCCACTTACAAATCCGGCAGGCTCCCAACGCCAGGTCCTCGGAGTGTTTTCTGCTGACGTAGTGGATTTGGTTGCTGCCACGCTCGCCGAGCTTGGCGTAGAGCGTGCCCTCGTGGTCCACGGCGCCGGCGGCCTCGACGAAATTTCACCCGCGGGTGAAACGCAAATCGCCGAGGTGCGCGCCGGAACCATCCGGCGTTACACCGTTTCACCCGAGGATTTCAGACTGCAGCGCGCGCCCCTACACGCGATTCGTGGCGGTACTCCCGAGGAAAACGCAAAGTTGATTCGTGAACTTCTTGAGGGAGAACGAGGGGCTCCGCACGACGCTGTGGTGATGAACGCCTCTGCTGCACTCGTCGTGACGGATAATGCTGCGGATTTCAGGTCAGGGGCGGAAATGGCAGCGAAGGCCATTGCTTCCGGTGCGGCTAAAGAAAAACTCCGCCAGCTTGTTTCGTTCGTCAAATAGTGGCTGAGCCTGCTCGCCCGGAGCATAGCCGAATAGCTCAGCCGATGTTTGGGTCGCTAACCCCAACTCATTCCTCACGGCTTGGCCGGGCTTTCCTGGCCGCTACCGGATTCGCTGAGCTCGTGGATTCCCCAGGCCGCAAGGCCGCCCGCAACTCCGGCGGCTACGAAAATCGCGATCTTACTTCGCGACATGGACGGTGGATTTGTCCCCACCCTTCCCGCCGGCTTCTGCGTTGCGCCTTCCGGGTCCAGGTTGATCTGATAGGTTCTGCCTTCCGGTATGATTCATGACTGGTCTCGATACGCGAGCAACAGAACGTCCCGAATGGCAGAAACCTGTAGCGCCTATCCCCACGCGGGCAGTGCGTTCAGGTGAGCGTCGGACGCTCGCGTTAGCACACCCAAGACGGGTTCAGGCGCCAGGGCGCCAAAGGCTGCGGGCAAAGAAATCAGGATGCAAAGTGATGCAGCTAGCAAACCACGGGGAGAACACCTGAATCACCCCCAACAGGCTGCGCAGGAAAGGGGGAGCGAACCCAACGCCGACCATACTCGTTTGTAACTAATTATTTAAAATCATTTAAGATACTTAACAACAGAATACGGCTGTTGGGCTTTAACTATCCTGAATCATGCGGGGTGAACCAGGGCAGGCCGCTAAAGGTTACAACGAGAGGAAATTCTGAAGAAGCTCTTTGCCCGGTATTGTCAGTACCGATTCCGGGTGAAACTGCACCCCTTCCAGCGGATACCGCTTGTGCCGCATTCCCATGATGATGCCATTTTGCGTCTCCGCGGTTATCGTCAGTTCCCGGGGCAGCGATTTGCGCTCAACAATCAGCGAATGATAGCGGGTTGCCGTGAACGGATTCGTCAGCTTGCGAAATACGCCCTTTCCATCGTGCTCGATGTCGCTGGTCTTGCCGTGAAACAATTTCGGCGCTCGAATGATCTTTCCTCCAAACGCGGCGCCAATGGCTTGATGCCCCAGGCACACACCTAGGATCGGAATCTTCCCCGCCAGCTTTTGGATTAACTCCACGCAGATCCCGGCTTCCTGCGGAGTGCATGGGCCGGGAGAGATCACAATTTTTTGCGGTTTTCGGCGGATGATATCTTCAACCGAAATCTTGTCGTTGCGGTGCACCTCTACCTGACATCCCAGTTCGCCCAGATACTGCGCCAGGTTGTAGGTAAAGGAATCGTAGTTGTCGACCAGCAGGATCACCGCTTTCGTTTCTCCTTTGCAGGAACGCCGGCGGCGTGGGCCGCTTCCAGTGCGCGCAGCAAGGCTTTCGACTTATTCACCGACTCATCGAACTCGCCTTCCGGCGTCGAGTCCGCCACAATACCTCCGCCCGCCTGCACATAGGCTACTCCATTTTTGATGACCATGGTGCGCAGCGCGATACAAGAATCGAGGTTTCCTGCGAAGTCGAGGTACAGAATCCCTCCCGCGTAAATGCCGCGCCTGGTCTTCTCAAATTCCTCGATGATTTCCATAGCGCGGACCTTTGGCGCCCCGGAGACTGTGCCCGCGGGAAAACACGCCATCAATGCGTCGAAGCAGTCCACGTCTTCGCGCAACTGTCCCCGCAGACTGGACACCAGATGCATCACGTGCGAGTAGCGTTCCACGGTCATCAGTTTTTCGGCGCGCACCGTTCCGTACTCGCACACTCTGCCCAGATCATTTCGCCCCAGATCCACCAGCATGATGTGCTCGGCTCGCTCTTTCTCGCTGGCCAGCATTTCTTTTTCGAGCCGCTGATCTTCCGCCTCGTTTTCCCCACGCCAACGCGTCCCTGCAATCGGCCGGTAAAACACGTCGCGCCCCTGCACCTTCACCAGCATTTCCGGCGAACTCCCAACCACATACACGTCGTTCAGTTGCAGGTAGAAAAGATAGGGCGAGGGATTCAACGCGCGCAGCTGGCGGTACACATCAAATGGTGCCGACTTGCTTTTGGCGGAGAATCGCTGGCTCAGCACCACCTGGAAAATATCGCCCGCGCGAATGTACTGTTTCGCTTTCCGAACCACCTCCAGGTACTCGGCGCGTTTGAAGTTCGATGTGACTTTTGGCGCGTGCGTTTTCCCTTTAGCGGGCACCTTCGGACGTTCCGCTGCGACCGGCTCCTGCAGCAGCTTTCGCCTGCGTTCGATTTCCTTCACTGCGGCCTGATACTTCGCGCGCAAACCGCCTCGCCCGTCGGTGAACACGTTGCGCACAATCCACAGGCGGTGTTGCACATGATCGAACGCAATAATCCCGTGATAGAACATCAACATCGCGTTGTACAAACCAATGTCGTCGCGCAAGCGCTTCGGCAATCTCTCGATCAGCCGCACCATGTCGTAGCTGAAGTAGCCGATCGCGCCCGCAACCAGCGGCGGCAAGCCCGGCAGGCGCACCGGCCGGAACCGCTGCATGTGTTCGCGCAAGAACGAAATCGGGTCGCGCTCTTCCCAAATGATCCGCTCCGGGCTTTCCAGCACGCAGGCCCCGCCGGCATAGCGAAACACTTCCTCAGGGTTCGCGCCTGCAAATGTGTACCGCGCGATCTTTTCGCCGCCTTCCACGCTTTCCAGCAGGAACGAATATCGTGCTCCCTGAGCCACGCGCAGATACGCGCTCACCGGCGTCAGCAGGTCCGCCGAAAAAACGTCGTAGAGCGGAATCAGGTTCCCGCGCTTTGCCAGCTTTTTGAATTCCCGGAAAGTGGGTTGGATCATGACCTGGGTCTAGACGTGCAAGCTCTCAATCTGGATTTGAACTCCGCGCGGATTCTTTCTACGCATCGCCGCTCGACTAGGGATGCGATCTTTCGGTTCCTTTCAATGCCGTTAACACCGCTTTCCTCATTGCCGCTGCCGGCGCGCGGCTTCCCATCCAGTGCTCCCATTGCGCAATTCCCTGCGCCAGAAACATTTCCACGCCAGAGACTGTCTTGATGCCCCGATCGGCGGCCATTTGCAGCAACTTCGTCTGCATCGGGCGGTAGATGAGGTCCATAACGAGAGAACAGTTTAACTCGCCTGCCGCAAGAGGCGAAGCTCCGACTTGCGGATGCATTCCCACCGGCGTGGCATTCAGAATCGCGTCGAACTGGGATTTGCGCAATGCGGCCTTCGCCACGGCTTCGCCCTCAACCGCGCGCGCCAGCGAGCGAGCCGCATTCTCGCGGCGCGCGCACACAAAGACGTGCGCACTGGCCTTGGCCAACGCGAACGCCGCGGCCCTCGCCGATCCTCCCGCTCCGAAAATCAGAACGCGGCTGCCAGGTAACTTCATTTTCTTTTCGAGCGCACGCAGCACACCCAGGTAATCGGTATTGCTTCCGTGGAGCGAGCCGTCTCGCCGCACGGTCACAGTGTTCACCGCGCCAATCTTCGCCGCCACAGGTTCGCACCCATCCAGCCGGCGGAACACTGCCTCTTTGTGCGGCAGCGTTACACTGAATCCCTTGAGCCCAAAGTCCGGCACGGCTTTCAGAAAGTCTTCCAGCCGCTCCACCAGGAACGGCAGAAACACCGCATCTTTCCCCGTGGAGATGTATCCCGTGTTATGCAGCAGTGGCGACAGGGAATGTGCAACGGGATTGCCAAGCACTCCGTAAACCTGCGTCTTGTGCGTCAGTCGGTGTGCGCGATACAGCTCTTTCAGTTCGCGCAGATGCACTTGTCCGGGCGCCGTTGCTGCCGCAACCGGGGCGTAGGCCAAGGCGCTCCCTTCACGCAAAGCCAGAATGCGCGCCGGCATTCCGATTTCGCCCATCGGTATTGCCACTGCCTGCCGCGATTTGCGCACCCATTCCAACAGTCGCACGCTGTCGCCAATGCTCCTCGCCATAGCCGCGACTTTCACGCCATCCACTCCGCCGCTCGGAGGGACGTTCACCTTTTTGGTCAATCGCGGGGTCCGCCGAAAATCATGGATCGAGAGCAGCACTTTTTCCGGCACCGCATAACCGCGCACCGTTTCTCCCGGCAATTCGCGCAGCGTTTCGATTTCCAGGTCGCACCATTGGCATCCCGCTTCGCGCGCTTTCATCATCCAAAAAAGTTCCGCCCCGGCATCGCCGGAAAACTCGCCTCCACCAATCCGTCGCCGGCAAGTGGCTAGTAACACAGCTTTTCGCAGCCGCGTCCTCTTCAGCCAGTGCAGGAATTTTTCGCGCTCCTGATCGTTCCGCAGCCAGTCGAGGCGTAGTTCCACAGTGCGGGTCAGTCGCAGAGCCTGGCGCACCAATAACCGCATTTCCTGGGCGGTACTAGCCGCCGCGACGCCGCAAATGCGATGTGTCGCATCACCAAACAGGGAGTCCGGCAAAAACGCCTCCTAATTCATTGAAAATAAAGCTTGTAGCATGCCTTTGCAAATGTGTAAAGCGTCCCCGCCCATTCTGTTGACGTCACCCGGGGCGCTTGTTAGCTTCAAAGGTGCAAGTCCCCGCACGGCCCTTTTTGGCGTGATCTAAGGAGTACGATGATGCGCGCAAACGCAGCAGGATTATGTCTCACAATTATGCTGGCCGCCGCCGGTTCCTGGGCGCAAGGGAATCCGCCGAGCCAAGTTGTGTCCTCCACGCAACGTGTGGCCGAGGCGAGTTCCCCCGACTACACCGCGGTATATTGCTCCAGTTTTTTCAGCAGCGAGAAAGCGCCCGACACGATGTATGTCGCCTCAGGCGAACAGTCCAACGACAAGATACTTTTCTCTCGCGGCGACTATGTGTATCTCAGCAGCGGTTCCGTTCAAGGCGTGAAAGTTGGTGACCGGTTTGACGTCATTCGCCCGGAAGTGGATCCCGACAAGGTGCAGTGGTTCAAGTGGCAGGCGAAGTTGACCAAGGCCATGGGCACGTTCTATCGCGATACCGGCCAGGTCAAGGTTGTCAATGTGCAGCCGAACACGTCCACTGCGGAAGTCGTGCACTCCTGCTCTTACATGCAGCGCGGCGACATCGTCCGTCCCTATGTGGAACGCCCTTCTCCTCCCTATAAACCGTCCGAAAAATTCGATCACTTTGCGCCCGTTAGCGGCAAGCCTGTCGGCATGCTGGTGGTCGGCCCGGAATTTACTCAGGCCTACGGAAAGAATTCGATTGTCTACGTTAACCTGGGCAACAACCAGGGCGTGAAAACCGGCGACTATCTCCGCATCTTCCGCTACCAGGGATCTTTGAACGAAACCGCTCCCAACACCAGGGGCTACGCTTATAAAATCTTCGGTTTCGGAAGCGCTCCGAAGCGCTATGAATGGAATGATCTACCCCGCGAAATCCTAGGCGAAGGCATCGTCATCAACGTCAGCCCCAACTCCTGCACCATATTTGTTACGTACACCACCATCGACACTTACGCCGGCGATTACGTCGAAATCGAATAGTCCGGCCTGGACACCACTGCCCGCGCCACTATCTTCGGCGCGGGCTTTTTGTTTTTGGAGTACCTTTAGCTTTGCTGCCTTACGATTTCGCACGTAAACCCGTAGATAGCCGTTTCCGGATCCTTCCACGCATCTCGCGAAAAACCCGCTTTATGGCAGGTTTCCTCCAGGAACTTCTCGCGGTCCAAACGATGTTCTACGGCGACTTGCGGTAGCAACAATCCACGCCTCATTCCCTGCTCCACCAGCAAACCGTGTTTCCCAACCTCAATTTCTTCGGGGAGAATTCGCTGCAGCGGCGAAAGCAGCGACACTTCGATTTCGCTGTCCGCCAGTTCATCAGGCAGCATCTGCGTGAACCTCGGGTCCGCCAGCGCCGCGGAGGCCGTGCAACGTGTGATGCACTCGCCCAGAGGCTCGCGGCCGTCGATCACTCCAATGCACCCGCGCAGTTTCCCGCGCACATGCAGCGTGACGAACACTCCGCGTCGCGTCGAAAAAATGCCCTCGGCAGGAAATCGCGCAAGCAAGCGTCCATTGCAGATGGCTTCGGTTAATGCCTGGCGAGCAAGAGCCAGGATGGCTTTCCCTTCCTCTTCAGAGAGGCACTGCATCCTGCGGCTTCTTCCGCGACTCGAGTAGGTCCAACTTGCGTCGTTGCTTGATGCGGTCGTCCAGATGACTCCAGAACCGGTAGAAATATTGTCCCGCGGAAACCAGCGCGCTGATGACCACCAGCCACAGCAAAATGCGGCCCACCGGCTCCAGGCGCGGACTGTGCACGCCGCCGATCAACACCGCCGCCGCGCAAACCTGCAATACCATTTTCGTTTTTCCCAGCGTCGAAGCTGCAATGGTAAATCCTTCGGCGGACGCGATGTTCCGCAAACCCATGATCGTGAATTCCCGTCCGATGATGATCACCACCATCCACGCGGGAACCAGGTGCATATCCACCAGGGCGATAAATGCCGCTGTAATCAGCAGCTTGTCTGCAATCGGATCCAGCAAAATTCCCAGTGTGGTTATCTGCGAATTCCGCCGTGCCAAATATCCATCCGCCCAATCCGTGGCCGCAGCGATCAGCAGGATCAATACCCCCCAAAACTCGAAGCGCATGCTCACGCCCCATAGGTCCACATTCGGGCTGCGCGTCAGCAGAACCACAATCAGGAGGGGTACGAAGAAGATTCGTAGCAGCGTGAGTGAGTTCGGAAGATTCATAAGGAAAATGGGGTTTGGCGCGCTCTTCGGAGGCCGACTGGTGCCTCTCGGCTCACTATAGTCTCCGCCCAACCACGCGTCAACGCTCATAGGGCGTATGTAGGCTTGACGTTAGGCGGTACTTTTGGGTTACGGGGTGGCCCAAATCTCCCCGAATCGCTGAATACTCTTTCGTAACTCACCTGCTGCAAAGCTGTGCAAAACTCCGGCGCCTAGATGCACCAGAAACATGTACGACGCTTTTGATGAACATCCAGTAAACTCAGGCAACTATATGTATATCTATCACTTACAAGGACAAGACGCTCGCGGATTCATCTCGACAGCCGTTCCTTCGATCTCTGCTCTGGAGGACCACCTTGCACTTTCCACAGCGTTTTCCACAGAAATTAGGCGCTTCGCCTACGCTTCAAACAGCAAAATCTCTTTTACATCTCATTCATATTACTGGCATTCCGCAGGGGTTACCCGAAAGTAACGACCGGAGTCTTCCGCTGGTTTTCAAATCGCGTGTGGCCCTCGCAACAGCCGCACCGGTAGGAACAAGATCGCTCGCAGCAACTCAAAAACTCCATGAACCGCGATGCCCACAAGTCGAAACGGCAGCAGCAACAGCCACACAAACGGATAAGCCAGCAGCGCCAGCAGCGCTAACGGCCAGCAGATGATCCACAAGATGCACCACAGGAAAAAGGAAGCCATGGTCTTACCCCCTTATCTCTTTATACGAAGAGTCACGCCGGGATGTTTCCTTCGCCAGAAACTCGTTCAGCTTCAATCGGCGCGCGATGCTCTCTGGCACGTCCGCCTCCAACTCCATCCGCGAATCATTTACGTGCGACTCGACCACCCGTCCGAGCGCGTGGATTAACGCCAGCGTCCGCCCTTCACTCAACGGGATGCGGAGCGAAAGCCGGACCACCGGATCGATCGGCACGGCTTTCTCGATTCTTCGTAGCAATTCCTCGATGCCCTCGCCGGTAAGCGCCGAAACAAAGATTGGCGATTCTCCGGTGTTGCTCGAATTGCGCCAGGCCGCCTCAAATTCCTCCTGTTGCTGCGGCGTTAGCTGGTCCACTTTGTTGAACACGTGCAGCCGCGGCCGCTCCAGCACCCCGAGTTCCCCCAGAATCTTGTCCACTTCCTGATCCAATTCGTCGTGATGCAAATTCGAAATGTCGCTCACCTGCAAGAGCAGCGCTGCTTCCTGCACTTCTTCCAGCGTTGCGCGAAACGCAGTGATCAGCCCTTTCGGCAGCGCGCGGATGAACCCCACCGTGTCTGACACCAGGATACGGCGGTTCGACGGCAGGCGTATGGCCCGCACGGTTGGATCCAGCGTCGCGAACATGCGTGAAGAAACCAGCACTTCCGCCCTGCTCAACGCGTTGAACAGCGTCGATTTCCCCGCGTTGGTATAGCCCACCAGCGTTACGGTTCCCAGCGGCACGGCATTCCGCGCTTCGCGCCGCAACGCTCTTTGCTGGCGCACCTCGTCGATGTTTTCCTGAATCCTGCGCACCCGATCGCGGATTCTGCGCCGGTCGGTTTCCAGTTTCTTTTCTCCGGGGCCGCGCACGCCGATACGCCCCGCTCCCCCGCCTGCGCCGCCGGATCCCCCTCCGCCGCTTTTGCCGCCCAGCCGCGACATTTCCGTACCACGCCCGGTCAGCCGCGGCAACATGTAATTCAGTTGCGCCAGTTCCACCTGCAGCTGGCCTTCGCGGCTTCGCGCATGCTTCGCAAAAATATCCAGGATCAATTGCGTGCGGTCGATTACCCGGCGCTCCGTGGCCTTTTCGATATTGCGCTGCTGCATGGGGGTCAACTCGCTGTCAAAAATGATCAGCGGCGCTTTGTGAGCGCTGGCTTCGGCGCGAATCTCGTCCAGTTTGCCTCGCCCCACCAGCGTGGCCGGATCAGCGGCTTCGCGCACCTGGAAGATCGTGCCGGCGACCTCCGCGCCAGCGCTTTTCGCCAGTTCCACCAGCTCCGTCAACGATTCGCGTCCCTGTTCTCCCGCCGGCATTCCCGGGAAACGCGGCGCGCGCTTCCACCCCACCCCGACCAGCAGGACGCGTTCCGCGGTTGAAGTATCGTGTCGGAGTTTCATGCGCAAAAGCAGGTGGGACTCATACGCCGCAGCAGCTCAAGTGTGGTAGAGTCGTGCCTCATCAACCGGATTATACGTCGTTTCGCCGCTCTCAAGATACCGCGCCCAGTTGCTCGCGGACCCGCGTCAGCGCCGCCTGCCGAATCGCGGGATCGTCGCCGAATCCTTCCAGCCAGCAAACTGCCGCTTCGCGCCGGAACCACGTCATCTGGCGTTTCGCATACTGCCGTGTCGCCTGCTGAATGGCCATTCGTGCTGCCTCCAGCGTCAACTCGTTTTTCAAAACCAGCCGCAATTCCCGGTACCCGATAAAGTCGAACGGCTTCGCATCTTCGCTCAGGCCGCTGTTCATCAGCCCGCGCACTTCCTCCATCCATCCACGCGCCAGCATCGTCTCCGTTCGCGCATTCACGCGCTGGCCTAACGCCTTTTTCTCAGGCGCCAGCCCGATCTTGATTGCTCGCCAGCCCTCCAATCGTTTTCTTCCGCTCTGATACACCTCGGTCAGCGGCTTTCGCGTCAACAGGCACACTTCCACCGCCCGTATCAATTTTTGTTCGTCCGCCGACGCAATTTTTTTTGCTGCCGCCGCATCCAGGCGCTGCAGCACCTTGTGCAGGTGTCCCGGCCCGCGCTTCGCTGCGCTTTCGCGTAATTTCTGGCGCAATGGCTCGGACCGTACCGGAACATTCGCCAACCCATCCAGTAATGCGCGCAGGTACAGCCCCGTGCCCACGGTAAAAATCGGCAATCGCCGCTCTGCGATTAACTTCCCCAGCACTTCGATTGCGCGCGCCCGGTAATCTCCAGCGGTTGCTTCTTCTGATGCGTCCAGCAAATCGATCAAGTGATGCGCTACGCCCCCACGCTCTGTCGGCGCCGGCTTTGCCGTGCCCACATCGAATCCCCGGTAGATTTGCGTGGAGTCGCACGCCACAACATCTCCGCCCAACTGCTGCGCCAGCCAGATTCCCAGTGCCGATTTTCCGGAAGCGGTCGGGCCTAAAATGGCAACCAGTGGAGAGTCTTGTTTATCGCTCATTTGGGGAAGAGCTGCGGTCACGCCCGTATCAATACTACCGCCAGTACAACCGGCGCCAGCAGTAAGCTGCCAAGCACCTGTGAACGAGCCAGTTTCATTGTGATCCTAGTGGTTAGGCGGCTGGATGTTGTAATAATACGTAAAACGCAGCTCGATGTATGGCCCTTTGAACGCCCCAGGCAGCGGTTGAAACGGGTTCGACGCGCGAATCGAAGAATACGCCGCGCGATCCAGAGGCTCTTTGCCAGAACTAAATACCTGCGCGGGATCCCCGTCTGGCACGCTACCATCCCTCATGATTTTGAATTGCAGCGACACAACACCCTGATCACCCAGCTGTACCGACGCCGGCATCACCGAAAACCAGTTCTGTTTCACCCTGAGGTACACGCGCTGGAGGTAATCGTTGAAATCCACGCCTTCCGTGTCGGTCAGCATTTGCAGGCCTGCGCCTGCTGTGCCTCGCCCGCCGCCGCCTCCGCCGCCGGCACCCGGTGGTAGTTGTCCTCCTCCACCGATGGGCCGTGGTGAACTAATCCTGGCGTTCCGTTCCGCCTCGCGAATCGCATCTCCCGGTGAAGAGCCTTGCTTGGGCAGGATCAGCCCTTGCTGCGGCACCGGCATGTCGGGCGTTTCAAGCTTCTGTGGCGTTTTTGGTAAATCGCCCTTATTTCCCTGAGCAGGAGGCTGAGGAGTGGGCGCCACCACACTGGGTTTCGGCGTTGGCGCGCTCGGCAATTCTCTCTTCGGCGCTTCCGGTTGCGGCACAGGAACAGGCGCAGGCGCCGGTCTTTCAATCGGTGGCGCTACCCTTCGCAACACTTTGGGATCTACATTTACTGGCGCGTGTGGTGCCGGCGCTCGCTGCGGAGTAGGCCTTAGCGATTCCAGTGCTCCCGGCGGCAGCAGCACCGTGATCTGTCTCCGCGCTAGTTCTTCCTCTTCATTCGAACGCACGTGCGGTCCGAAAATTTTTGGCTCGAAGATCAAGAGCAGCACGAGAGCAATGTGCAGCGCCACTGACCCGATGGTCGTTATGCGCTCGCCAACTGTTCGCTTGCCCGCACCTTCTGGCCGGAGGAATGTTACCTCGCCGGTCTGAATGATGTCTGGCTCAACCAGATCTTCCGAAACACGCAGCGGAATGTCGGTTAATTCCGGCGGCGCGGAACCTTGCGGCACCGTAATCCGCTCGTCCATCTCCGTCGGTTGTACCGGCAGGTCCGATTCTTCGGCCTTCTGTACCAGCTCGACGTTTACATCCCGCGGCACTACCATCCGCGCCGCAATCGATTCCAGCGGCAAATTCGCCGGTATCGTGGAATGTCCATCCAAATGCACAATGGGCAGCGTGGAAGGAACCAGCGTCCGCTCATCCAACGTGGACGGCCGTCTCCGCGTTGTTGCTGTCTCTTCCTTGGACGGCAGTCGCGCACCTGGGGGAACTAGGGTCCTTGGAATCATCGGTTCCTGTGTTCGGGAGCTGCTTGCTGGGCTACTGGTTGGACGCGCGCTTCATGTTCCCGGATGCTTTCCATCACTCGCGCCGCCAGTTCTAGTGCCGCTCTCCCCGCCTCTCCATCTGTCTTCGGTGCCACGCGCGTCCGCACCGCCTGCGCGAACGCCTCTAGCTCTGCCCGCAGCGGTTCCACTGCCGGAGCAGGCAGCTTCTCGAAACCGAATTCCGGCTGTGGTCCCGGGCGCTTCACGCCGATTCTCAGCGCATCGCGCCGCGCATAATCGAGCGAAATGTATTCATGGCGCTGGAAGAATCGCATCTTCCTCACACGCTCTGTCGAAACTCGGCTCGAAGTCACATTGGCGACTGCGCCGCCGGCAAATTCCAGTCGCGCATGCGCTATATCCACTTTGTCCGTCAGCACTGGGATGCCCACGGCCTTCACTTCCGTCACCGGTTCTTTCACCAGCGCCAGCAGGATATCCAGGTCATGGATCATCAAGTCGTAGATCACGTCGACGTCCAGACTGCGCGGCGTAAACACTCCCAGGCGGTGCACTTCAAAAAAAAGCGGCCGCTGCACAATCGTCTCTACCGCCAGCACCGCGGGATTAAATCTTTCGACGTGCCCCACCTGCAGAATTCTTCCGTGGCGCTTGGCAGCTTCGAGCAAACTGTCCGCTTGCTCGAGGGTGCTGGCCATGGGTTTCTCGATCAGCGTGTCGATCCCCATTTCCAGCAACTGGCAGCCGATTTCCGCATGCAGCACCGTCGGTACGGCCACTGATGCCGCATCCACCGCACCGCGCAACTCCGCAATGTTCCGGAAACCTCGAGTCTGGAATTCCTTGGCAACTTCGGCGGCTCGCGCGGCGTCCTGATCGAACACCCCGGCTAGTTCCACGCCCGGCACTTCGCGATACACGCGCGCGTGGTTCCGGCCAAATTCACCGGTACCCACCACGCCCACACGAATTTTCCGAGATTCCCCCGTTGTCCCCGCGCCCGCACTCATTCTTTCTTCATTCCCGCGGAGCTGCCCTTTGGTTCCGCGACCTGGGCCACAGGAAACGCTTGTATGGCGATTCCGGCGGCATCCGCCATTTCAATCAACCTGATTCGGTCAAACAAAAGGGTTCTCGAGGCATCGATGGCGAGCGCCGTCGCACCCGCCTCACCCATGCCTTTGACGGTCGGCAAGCCTACCACAGGTACATCGAACCGCATGTCCTGCAGCGGCTTGCTCACCTTCACCACCACCAGCGGCTTTCCGTTGGCAAAACGCGCGGCCCGCGCAATGGTCTCGTCCGTGCCTTCCATCGCTTCCACCGCCACGCACGCGCGGTCCGCAATCACCACTGTCTGACCAATATCCATGCCCGCCAGGCGCCGCGCCACCACGAGCCCGTATTCCATATCGGCCGCCTCGTGATCGTTGGGTGCGCGCCGCGTCAGCACTCCCGCTTCAGGCAGCAACGGCTTCAGAAACAGCGTTGAATCCACCAATTGAATGCCTTCTTCCTCAAAAACTTTTGCCACCGCGCCAATCAGCGAATCCGTATTTTTCCTTGGCAACGAAAACAGCAACTTCGCCAATTTCCAGTCGGGCCGGATCGCGCTGAAAATCTTGTTGTGCTTCACCTGCCCGGCCATCACTGCCCGCTTCACGCCTTCGCGCCGCATCAACTCGATGGCCTTGCTCAATTCCCCCAGGCTCACCCAGTGCAGCCGTTTCGCCACCTGCTCCAACTCCGGCGAAGCTTCTTCTTTCAGCGCGATCACCGCCATCTCGATTCCCTGGCTCCGCGCACCTTCCAGCACCAGGAACGGGAATCGCCCATTCCCCGCGATTAGTCCCCAACCTGAATTGTTTTGAAAAGCTTCCGGCATCAATTTGGACCTACTTCACGATCCCGCGCTCGGCCTTCTCCACGAACTCGATCAGTTCCTTCACGTCCTCCGATTCCCCCATCGTTTTTCGCAGCTGTTCAATTGCTTGCGATGTATTTTTGTTGGAACGCGTCAACATGCGAAACGCCTTCTGCAGCCTCTTCACTCGCTCCGCCGAGAAACCCTTTCGCTCCAGCCCGATCGTGTTTGTCCCATAGCACCTCGTCTCCCGCTCCGTCACGATCAGTGAAAATGGCGGCACATCCTGCGTAATCACCGTGCATGCCCCGATGTACGCGTACCGCCCCAGGCGGCAAAACTGGTGCACCGGCGAAAACGAGCCAATCGTCACGTAATCCTGCACCGTCACGTGGCCCGCCAGCGTCGCCCCATTCACGAACAACGTCCCGCTGCCGATCTGGCAGTCGTGGCCCACGTGCGAGTACGCCAGAAAAAAATTGTTGCTGCCGATCCTCGTCGTGCCGCCGCCTTTTTTCGTTCCCCGGCTGATGGTCACGTATTCCCGGAAAATGTTCTTGTCACCAACCGCCAATTCCACATGCTCTCCGGCGTAGGTGTAGTCCTGCGGGTCGCCGCCAATCACACAGAAGGGATGAAACACATTTCCCGCCCCAAATTTCGCCGGCCCCTGCACCACAGCGTGATGATGCACCATGCAACCTTCGCCCAGTTCCACGTCCGCTCCCACCACCGCGAACGCCCCCACCTGCACACCTTTCGCAAGTTTCGCTTTCGGCGAAACCACTGCCTGGGGATTAATCGGCTCTGCGCTCATTTCCCCGCGCTAGTTTCTTTGTTGCGGTCGACCATCACGCACATCAGCGAAGCTTCTGTCGTCAGATTCTCCCCCACAAACGCTTTCGCGCGGATCTTGCACAGGTCACCCTTCCACGCCACGATGTCCACTTCCACTCGCAACTGGTCGCCGGGCACCACCGGCCGCCGGAATTTCACGTCGTTCATCGACGCCAGGTACAGCAGCTTGTTATCGCGGTCGGGAATTTCCTGCAGCAGCAGCAATCCGCCCGCCTGCGCCATCGACTCCAGAATCAACACGCCCGGCATAATCGGCTTGCCGGGAAAATGGCCCTGAAAAAACGCTTCGTTGATGCTCACGTTTTTGATCGCCACGATGCGCTTGTAGCGTTCCATTTCCAGAACTTTGTCGATCAACAGAAATGGGTACCGGTGTGGCAAAAACTTTTGTATTTCGTTGATGTCCAGAGTCATGCACGCTCCCGCGCCACTAGCCCTTCTGCAGCGCCCTCCGTGTTCTCGCAAACTTACTATTATAGACAGTTTACACCTGCGACTGAAGCATTCTCCTCGGTTGCCAGCGGGTCAGTCTGATCACCGCTGTCAGATCCCGTATTCCAGCAGCCAAGCCCGGATATGCTCTCGTGACTCCGGGACAAGCTGTCCCCCAGGTGAATCGATTGTCGGCGAACACTTCCGGCCAAATGAAAGAGGGAAGCGTCAGGGCGTCAGCGTCGGCCGCCGAATCGAACTCTTTCAGCCAACAGTAGACCTTCCAGCGTCCTTCGAATACGTCAATGCCGAAAGGCGCAGGTCGTAACGCGTCAAAGAGTCAATTCCTGAGTTGCTGAATCACTTGCCGCGTTTTCGAAACCTTACGATTCTCCCCTGCTGCCAGTGGCTCAGTTACTAGGCGGCCTGCGGCTGGAGTACGATACTGTTAGCCACTGAAAAAGGAAAAGGGAGCTCCCCAAATGCAGCTAAGATTTTTTGCCTCCGTCCTGCTCGTCTGCTCAGCCACTGCTATGGAAGACAAACCGAAGCAACCAACCATGGGGTACCGTTCCGCATCGTTGCTTACGGTGGATGGACTTACGTTCAAGGATCTCAATCGAAACGGCAAACTTGATCCCTACGAGGACTGGCGGTTGCCGGCAGAGGTCCGCACTGCGGACTTGGTCCAGCGAATGAGTCTCGAAGAGCTCGCGGGAGTAATGGTTCACGGCACTCTCCCCAGCGCTGGTCCGCTGGTGCCGCTTGGTGTGGGCAAAGAGTACGACCCCACCGGATTTGTCGTGGTGGCCGATCCTGCGCAGGCAGACCTCGCGATCATTCGTGCCCCAGCGCCGTACGAGAGCGAGCATCCCAACTTTTTCTTTGGATCACGGCAGCACGAAGGAAGGCTTGCGTTCACGGAGAAAGATGCAGCTTATGCTGAGCTGCTTCGAGTCAGCCCGCTTGTCCCGACCGTGTTCCTGACGACGCTGGAGCGGCCGTTGATCCTGACCAACATTCGTCTGCATGCAACCGCGCTGCTGGGAGACTTCGGCATCTCCGACCAAGCGCTGCTGGGCTTAATCACCGGTGAGGTATCACCCGGCAGGCATCTCCCCTTCGAGTTGCCGTCTTCCGTGGAGGAGGTGAGACAACAGCGGAGCGACCTTCCGCATGACTCGCAATCCCCGTTGTTTCCCTTTGGGTTCGGGTTACATTATTGAGTTGTCGGTGGCGTGTTACTTTGCGGATGGAGGCGGTGCCGGTTTTTGGGTGAAGTCAAAACAGTCCGTCATGCCATCGGCCGCGGCATCGCGTGCATTCAGTGTCTTCAAACCGAAAATAGTCTCGCAGAATTTCACGAGACTGACATGCGAGAGCAGCGTCTGCGAAATGTACCCAGCTTTGGCATAAGGACTCAGCACCAGACAGCCGACTCGCGTTCCATAGCGGAATTGCGTCCCGTCCGTCCATTTTTCCACTTCCGGCGGAGTAACGTGATCGTACCAGCCGCCCCAATCATCCCAGGTGATGAAGATCGCCGTTTGCGGCCACAGGCCGCCTTGGACGATGGCGTTCACCTGGCTCACGCTCCACTGCATACCGTTGGTGACGTTCCCGACAGGAGGATTCGCTCCTTTATCCTGCGGGTCGGGCGGATGCTCGCTGAACGCGTTCGGCGCGTAGACCCAAGACAGGGCAGGGAGCTTTGCTGCGGCGGCATCCGTAGCGAACTGAGCCGAAGGAAGCTGCGGCCGTCCCGCCAAAGCTTTAATCATTCCGAAAGCGTAGCCGCCATAATTGCCCCACGTAAGTCCGGCGGCGTCCAGACTGGCAGGCAAAGAAGGAAGGTCATACACGGGATTTCCATGGGGATTGTCGATAATGGGAGAGTCCGCGGTGATGACCATCAGGTGATTCGGAGTGGAGGGCCCCGCAACATCCGTGAAGTAGTTATCGCAGAGAGTGAACTGGCGTGCGTACGCGAAGTACGTTGGAATGTCGGACTCCACAAACTGCTGGCGAACGGCGCCAGTAGCGCGATTCAACCACCCTTTGTGCGTGTGGTTGGGGTCGTGCGGGGGCGGATTTGGCGAATGCGCCATGGTGGCGCCGTTTGCGCCAGGAAAAGTTCCGAAATAGTTGTCGAAGGCGTGATTTTCTTTAAACAAGATGACAACATGCTTGATTGGACTTACTGGTGGCATCTGCACCTCACCGACAAATGGTAGCCCGGGCACAGATTGGAGATCAATTCTATTGCAAAAATTTAACAAGCCTTCCGGTACCGTTTTGCAGATGCTTCTACGCGTTAATCCTTACTCTGTCTTGTCCACTTCACGGGCGTGAATCCGCAAATAATCTACTGCTTCTCTTCGCTCTTCTTCGGGACGTCGAACGATCGCTCCACCGCGTCTTTCGGATCGCTGGAGAACTGGTGATCGCGCCACAGCCAGCGCATCATGTCCGGCAAGATCGCCCCGCCCATCTTCTGTCCGTGCTTGTTCATCCCCCACGCGTAGTTCAGGTCGTAGTCTTTCGCGCTGAGTGCCTGCATCATTCGCACGTTTTGATAGAACCAATCGCGCGCTTCGTTGTAGGCTTCCCCGGCGCGCTGGCCACGATTGTCGTTTCTTCCGTCGCAGAGAAAGATGCGAATTGGTTTCTTTTCGGTCGCACGGATGAGATCGGGATACGCGTTTCCCCCGCGCAGGTCCACAAAGCTGCCGACGTTGCTCAGCACCTTGCGAAATTCGTTCGGACGCTGCCAGGCCACCGTGAATGCGGCGATGGCGCCCGAACTGGATCCACCGATGCCGTGCCGTTCGGGGTCCTTCGAAATGTTGTATTCCTTGTACAGCACGGGCATCAGTTCATCCACAATTACGCGCGCGTATTTGTCGTCGAGCGAATTGTACTCCGTTGGTCGGTTGGTGGTGCGGTCGCCCCACTCGGTCGCGTTGGGCTCCGGCTGACCGGGCCGCCGGCCGGGGTTGATGAACACACCGATCATCACCGGGAGTTCACGCCGGAAGATCAAGTTGTCCATCACGTTCTGTGCGCGCATGTCGCCGTCAGGGTTCATGAAAGCCTGACCGTCGTTGTAGATCATCAGGCTGGCGGGAACGGCCGAATCGTACTGCGCGGGGACGTAAACCCAATAGCTGTGCTGTGTGCCTGGATACGCGTTGCTCGGCAGCATGAACGGCCCGTGGATTTCGCCTTTAGGGACGCCGTCCTGCGGCAACGAGTCAGGCCCAAGCTTGTAGAAGGCGTCGGGGTCCGGCGTCTGGACCGGAGCAGACTGGGCAAGTGCGGCCAAGGGAATCGCAAACGCGATCAAGAGAATTGTCGTGTGTCGTGAAATCATGAGGGCACACAAGATAGCACATCAACTCAGCAACAAGCGGCGCGCGGTATCACTTTCCAGAAAGCGGATTGATCCACAATTCCAGGCGCAATATCTGTCAGAGGTCCTTCTGAAGCACCACAAAGTGCAGATCATCCCGCAGCGGTCTGCCAAAACGCTCGTCACCGTAAGGAAACGGTCGCTTCTCTCCGGTCAGGGCATAACCTCGCCGTTCATACCACGCGATCAGCGTCGTTCGTACACTTACGACCGTCATGCGAATACGATGTGCACCGCGTTCTCTGGCGAAATCTTCTGCGGCAGTCAACAATGTGCGGCCTAATTGTTTATTTTGCAGATCGGGCCTGACGGTCAGCAGCCCCAGATTCCAGACATCGTCGTTTGCCGGATCCAGCCACACGGTTCCCAGGAGTGTTCCATTCGCTTCGTCCCGATGGATCAGCAGGCGCGCCGCCGGCTTGGCGGTCAAATCTTCTCTCAGCAGCGCCTCATTGAGTCTTTGTCCCTCGATGATTCCTGCCTCGATATTCCAACTGGCCGAAGCTCCAGAGCCTCGAAACGCCAGGTTGACGAGGTCGATGATCTCAGCGTAATCCGCTTCCACCGCAGCGTTCAGTAACATTCCTGAGAGTTTATCGCACGAGCAGAAATGCCGCGACCGCATGCAATTGCTCGTCGCATCTTCACGCTTCCCCAGCCACGACCCATACGGGGCATCGCCGAATACTTACCTGTTGCTTTCCCAAAGGAAGTGTGCCATCCTCCTGTTGGTTTCCAAAATGGCCACCCCTTTGAAACAAAAAACCGACGTCTTGCAAGGCACTTTGGCGTTGATGGTCCTCAAGACTCTCGATGTCCTCGGCTCGCTTCATGGCTATGGAATTGCCCGCCGCATCGAGCAGATCAGCGGAGATGTCCTTGCCGTGAATCAAGGCACTCTCTATCCCGTGCTGTTGAAGCTGGAACAGGAAGGCGCCATCGCCTCCGAGTGGGGCGCCTCGGAGAATAATCGCAGGGCGCGCTTTTACCGTTTGACGCGCGAAGGACGTAAGCAGCTGCAAGCGGAAACGCAAGGTTGGGAACAGACGTCAGCGATCATCGCTCGGTTCTTCGAAGTGAAGGCGGAGGATCTGTCATGAAATCCCTGAGGCGTTTTTTCGCGCGGCTCGCGGGCTTGGCGACGAGGCGGGCACAGGACGAACGATTGCGCGAAGAAATCGAGGAACATATCGCTCTGCAAACCGCCGAAAATATTCGAGCCGGTTTATCACCCGTTGAGGCGCGGCGCCAAGCCTTGCTGAAATTTGGCGGCGTCGAGGCTATCAAGGAAGACTATCGCGCCGAGCGAGGACTGCTGTTCATCGAAAATTTCCTGCAGGATGCCCGCTACGCGATGCGCAGCCTGCGACGCACGCCCGGACTTACTGCCTTCGTGGTGATTACCCTAGCGCTGGGGATCGGCATGACCTCGTCGATTTTCAGCATGGTCGATGCGCTGATCTTCAGGCCTTACCCCGTGCCGCATCCGAGCGGCGTGGTCACGTTGGTGAGCACCACGCACGATAACAGCTTCGAACCTTTCTCTTATCGCGAATATCTGGACATCCGTGCCAAATCGCACAGCTTCGATGGCGTGATCGCCAACGCAGAGTTGGAGCCGGTCGGCTTCAGCGCCGAACCCACAGCCTCGCCGCGAATCAAGGGGGGAATGCTGGTTTCGGGTAACTACTTTCACGTGCTCGGCGTGGAGCCGCGGCTGGGGCGGGCGTTCCGCGAGGACGAAGATCAGGTGCCCGGCCGCGATGCCGTGGTGGTCCTCGGCCCGGATTTCTGGAAGCACGAATTCGCCAGCGACCCTTCCGTCCTCGGCAGAACCATTCGCCTCAACGGCACGGAGTTCACCGTGATTGGCGTCGCTCCGGAAACCTTCCCGGGGATGTCTATATTCGGGCATCCCGACTTCTACATGCCGCTGGCGATGGCGCGCGTGTTTTCCACCAACCGCCAGGAAAACTTTTTCGAGGACCGCGACGATCGCGAGTTGCATGTCAGCGCGAGGTTGAAACCGGCCACAACGCTGCAGCAGGCGCAGAACGGAGCCGTCATAGCGTGGTTCCATACCAAACATCAAATGTAATATTCATGACCGACTTGCCGCTCTTCATCCCGTTCCGCATGCGACACGCGCGTGCTCCTTGCAGCCCTCGCGTTATCTGTGTTGAGCACGATCGTTTGCGGCCTGGCGCCGGCGCTGCAGAGCACCCGCGCGGACCTGGTGAACGGCCTCAAGTCGGCCGACGTGGACGTTCCCGGACGCAAACGCCTCTGGGGACGCAGTGTGCTCGTGGTCGCTCAGGTTTCCATGTCCCTGATGCTGCTCACTACGGCTTTCTTGATGATCCGCAGTTTCCAGCGTGGCGCGCTCGAAGGCATCGGTTTCGCAAAGGATCATCTGCTGATGACCACTTTCGATCCGCGCCTGGTGCAGTACAACCCGGTCCAGACGCAGCAATTCTACAAGCAACTGGCTGAACGTGTGCAGCAAGCGCCCGGAGTTCAGAGCGTCGCTCTCACCCAGAACGTTCCGCTTGGACAGCAGGGCTTTGACGCTGTGGCGTTCGTGCCGGACGGCTTCCAAATGCCGCGAGATCGCGACAATTTCACAGCAATGTCGGACACCGTTGATGAAGGTTACTTCGCGACGATGGGGATTCCGATCTTGCACGGCCGTGACTTCCTGGCGTCCGATGCCGCGGATGCTCCGCGTGTCGCCGTGGTGAATGAGCAGTTCGCGAAACACTATTGGCCCGGCGCAGACGCCGTTGGCAAGCACATCCGCCTCGATAGCCGCACCGGCCCATCAGTCGAGATTGTAGGCGTAGCGCGAACCATCAAATATCAGACCACCAGCGAGAGCCCGACCGATTTCGTGTATATGCCCCTCTCCCAGCATCCTGTCGCGCGAATGGTTTTGCTGGTGCGCTCCAGCGACGATCCGCTCGAATTGGTCCAGCCTCTGAAGGACATTGTGCGCACATTTGACGCGAATCTGCCGATGTTGCAGACCAGTTCGTATATGGAGCTATATCTGAATCAGGCCGTCAGAGGCCCACGAATCGCCATGGACATGGTCGCAGCCATGGGCGCGGTTGGCCTCCTTCTGGCCATCGCCGGTTTGTATGGATTGGTGGCGTACAACGTCAGCCGCAGAACCCGGGAGATCGGCATACGCATGACGCTTGGCGCCGCAAGCTCAGACGTGTTGCGCCTGATGATGGGCAAGGGACTCGTGCTCGTCGGGATTGGAACCGCGATTGGGCTGGCGATGGGTTTTGCCGTCGAGCGGCTCATGAATTCCATGGTCTTCGATTCTGGCAGCGTTGACGTTGTGGCCTACTTGATCGTCGTGCCGTCCCTACTGCTGGCCACCATGCTGGCGGTCTACGTGCCCGCGCGGCGTGCGGCCAAAATTGCGCCAACACAAGCGCTTCGCTACGAGTAGTCCCGTTGAACGTCCTCTTCCGGCTAACCATGTCCCGAAAGCCCGTTTAGCTTGCGGAATGCTGCGCCGGCCTCATCGTTTGATGAGAGCGCTCCGAAGCGGCGTTCCAGGTTCTCGCCTGGGCGATGCAAATCACGTGAAAAATCGCAAATAGAGGCACAAGAAATGTTGGCACCAGACTCAACGGTAGGACCGTCATCGCGACCGTGGTGGGGCCGTGCGGACTAATCAGGCTGGCGGTCGTGCCCAAGGTCACTGCCAACACCAGGTCCATAATTCCAAGCACTTGCCAAAGAACGAAACTATTGCGATGGCTGGGATTGGCGAGCATCCAAGCCACGAACGCAGCCGTCGCGCCGATGGCCATATCGCCATACCCTGCGGGCAATGCAAAGACTGCCGGAAGGACGCCGCGAGCCTCCAGAAGGACGAAGGTGAACCCGATGATTCTCCACGCCTGCGCTGCCGTCAAAATTGTCGGGTTCACAGACAGTGTGAACTGCCGAAACCTCTGCGAAACAGCAAACCACAACGAGAAGAGAACAATCGGCGCCAACGCAGCTATGCCAACGCCCACTCCGATGCGATTCGAATCATTCTTGAACAGATACAGCGCCGAAGCAGACAACGCAAAAATAAACCAGGCGACGATCAACCCCGTGGCGAGTTTTCCGTAGTTTTTCATAACGAGCCTCCTTGATGTGTGATCATGTCAGTCACTTCATACGTCAGATGGAGAAGGCCATTCCAAGCCTTATCTCCAAGCTGGCGGTGTAGCCGTGATTGAACTTTCTCCCAGGCCGGCAGAGCACACCCGAGCTGTTCTTCTCCGGCCTTCGTTAGCCGTAGCCATCGTTCTCGCCGGTCGTCCCCTCGACGCTCTGCGACCCATCCCTGGCGACGCATGATTCCCAGAGTTCGCGTCAGACTGGTGCTGTCCATCGCGAGCATTTCTCCCAGCTGTCCCTGAGGCAATTCTCCGGAGCGCGACAGCACTTGCAGGACGGTGAGCTGCGTGGCCCTCAAGCCAAGCGGACGGAGGGCCTGCTCATAGAGTTGAGTGAGCACCCGGGAGGTCCTGCGGAGGTTCGCGCACATGCAAGGCAATGGAGGTAAGAGCGATTGGTTCATACCACAATAGATGTATATACATCTATTGTGGTTATACAAGATTTGTACAAACCGCAGCGGATCGTTTAACTCTTATGAATGCTTACGTTATTAGGTCGCGGACCTTTTCCGGTTAGCGTATGTCTCGCGCCGAGCGCTGACGGCTGGCTTGACACCCGCGAGCAATGCCAATTCCTGATCACCGCCACTTGCTGGCTGCCCGGTTAGCCGGAAAATAGCAAAACATCTAACTTCCGGTTGCCAGCGACTCGCTCGAAAAGCCAACATGCTTTATGCTTTACGCCGAACCGTCCAATACCAATTGGCTCGGCAACCAAATAGAATTGCCAAGCTTCACAGCCGTCAAGCTGCGGTCACAAGTTGCGGTCGGACGTTCAAAAACGATGCTTTTCAAGATAGCGCTTTCGGTCTTGCTCGTAATCGTAGCTCTTCTCCTCTTTGCCGCTATAAAACCAAACTCACTCCGCGTGCAACGATCGATTACTATCCACGCTTCCCAAGAAGAGGTGTTCTCGCTTATCAACGATCTTCACTCCTGGGATGCATGGTCCGATGACAGTGGCGGAGGCGGAACAGTTCCGAAGACCTACACTGGCCCCGCGAGCGGCGTGGGGGCGGCGGCAGAATGGAACGGCAGCGGCCGCGCCGGGGCCGCCAAGATGTTGATCACCGAATCCGTGGTGCCAAGCAAAGTTTCCGTCCAGGTGGATTGGATCAAGCCATTCAGAGCGCATAATCTCAACGAGTTCACAATTCATGCCCAGGGAGACGACACACAAGTTGCATGGAGCATTCAGGCTTCAAACCTGTACGCCATGAAACTGATCGGAATATTCGTTAACATCGAATCCCAATTTGGACAGCACATGGAGTCTGGCCTCAACAACCTGAAGCGTGCGGCTGAAAAAGAAGGAATCGGATCGTAGCGTTGACAAGTTGCCAGGCTGATCCCCAGTACCTTGATGACTGACGGCGCAGTACTTTACGTGTGCCCCTCGAAAACTTTCGAGTTCTCGCGACACTTGGCAACGATCAGCGTGATGTCATCTTGCTGTGCATGAGCGCTGAATTGCCGAACTTCCTCGACAAGCAACGCAATCAAAGCATGGGAAGACATTCCATGGTGCCGCCGCAACACTTCGATCAGCCGCCGCTCGCCAAACTCCTCTGAGGACTCGTTGAACGATTCGGTCACGCCGTCGGTATAGAGAACCAGCATATCTCCAGGGAATAACTGCCGCTCCTCCAGCAAGCAATTCCAGTCCTCAAATAGCCCCAAAACTGTCGCCTGGGAGACCAGCCGTTCCAAACTACCATCGCGTCGCAGCAGCAGCGCGGCAAGATGCCCACAGTTTGCAAAGCGCATCCGCCGCGTCTTATCGTCATACTCAGTGAAGAAAAACGTAGCGTAGTCGCCGTCGGCGGTATTCGCGCAGAATTGTTGGTTCACGGATTGCAGGAACCGCTCCGGTTGGTCCGACGCAATTGCACACTGGCTCCGCAGGCTGGCCTGAAGATTGGCCATCAACAAAGCGGCCGCGATTCCTTTGCCCGCGATATCGCCGACTACCAGTCCCAGCCGTTCTCCGCCGAGCTCAAGAAAATCGTAGTAGTCTCCTCCCACGTGCCGCGCCTGTTGACAAGCCCCTGCGTATTCCAGTGTCACCATGGCCGGCGTCCTTTGGGGAAAAAGTCTCGCCTGCACTTGCCGCGCGATTTCCAATTCCTGCGCGGTGCGCCGTTCGGATTCCAGCCGCTCCTCGCTTTGCCGCCGTTGCTCCTCCACCAGTCGAGTCGCTTGATCAAACTCGATCATCGCAAAGCGGTTCCCGTCAACGTCCTCAAAATTGACAACCACGCTTCCAAACGGCGCAAGCTCCGGCGGACAATCGAATTTCACTCCCCGCTCTTTCCATTCGCGGTATTTCACGCCAACATTTTCCGTCAGGAATACCAGCTGTCTGGTTTTGCCGATCAGCGCATACTCGTCCGAATCGGGCTTGGGAGCAACGAGGGATATCCTTGCCGTACCGTCAGGCGGCGCAACCATTACCCAGCGTCCAAATTCCGCTGACTCGTAATCCAGAGCCACGGCGAATCCAAGGCAGTCCACAAAGAACCGCCGGCTTCGTTCCTGGTCACGTACAAACAGCGTCACTTGTTGCAGCAGAAGGTAAGGATCGCGACGATCCAGCCTGGTCGCAGGCTGGATATTCCACAGCGGTGAACGCGCTTCGCTCATCGCGCGATTATACTTCTGAACTTGCCAAGCTCACCAAACGAACGCTCGCTTTCTGTACATGCGGCTTTTCTCTTGCCTCGACAGCACCCGCACGGCGTATAGAGGTCTGCCCGCAGCGCCAGAAATCCAGATAGGATTCGCGGGAGGGCGGATCCTACGAGTCAGCGTGCCGCTCGTGCCGCCCCTATTCCGAAGCTGGAGCACGTGTCTCAGACGCACGATCGAAGCAAACTTCCTCGGCGATGAGCCTAGCACCCTGCGGAAGCGTCCCTCCGGCGCACTCCGCAGCACCACCTCGGATCGAGCACCGTATGTTTTACTGCTGCTTCCGCCATGCTATTCCTTCCCTCACGGGCTCAATTCCAGCGACCCTCTCTTGCGCCGCTGGTTCCCACTGACCCGCGAATCACAACTTGATGTCCCTGGCTGTTCGATTTGTACACGCAATTTCGCTGATTCATCCGGCTCGGCCGCTCGCTACGCGGCTATATGACGCCATATGAGGTAGACCCAAGGATATTTTTTGTGTTACTCCTCAATGTCACCAAACATCATCGGCATTTAGGATTGAAATGACGAGAACCTACCTCGGACGTCAAGTCTATGGATTGGCCGCTTTTCTTTTTGGCATCATCACTCTGGTCTGGCATGACTTTAACAACTGGCAACAGATCCGGGCGCTTGGTAACGTTCCTCACCGCGAGATTCTCATATACATTGCGGCTGCCATCGAGATCTTTGGCGGCCTGGCGATTCAATGGACTAGAACCGCGCGAGCCGGCGCACTCGCGCTAGGTTCCCTCTATCTTATCTTTGCGTTGCTCTGGGTCCCACACATTGTGGCTGAACCACGTGTTTTTGACCGCTGGGGCAACTTTTTCGAACAATTTTCTCTGGTCTCGGGAGCGCTGATCGTTTATGGCTCGTTCAGCCAGCGCGATTCGCAACCACCGTCAACTGCGGCTCGCCTCGGTTACATATTTTTCGGAATCTGTGTTGTTTCCTTCACGCTCGAACAACTCGTTTATCTTTCTGGAACCGTTTCCTTCGTTCCCAAATGGATTCCTCCGGGACAAATGTTCTGGGCCATAGTCACCACCATTGCATTTGCACTCGCCGCCATCGCTCTACTTTCCGGACGTTCGGCACTGCTAGCCGCTCGCTCAACTACAGCGATGCTCATCGGCTTCGGGCTGCTGGTATGGCTGCCCGCGCCTTTCGCCGATCCTCATAAAATGATCAATTGGGCCGGAAACGCGCAGAATTTGGCGATAACCGGAGCGGCGTGGATTGTCGCCGATTTTCTCAGCCAAGAGCGTTCCACCTCGCTGGCTACTTGAGACCTTACCTCAATGTACTCACTGTGCTCAGCTATACTGATAGTTCTTCTGGCGTAAGAAATTGGTCAGGTCATACTTGCTTGACCTGGCTCCCGCCGAATGATACCTGATCCAGTTCATGTTGGATCTGCTGCGTATGCCGTACCAGCGAATTCTGGTCCTCAAGACGCTCGATGATGGGATTCGGGACTGCATTCGCGATGGTTGCGTTCGTGGGGGCTCATACTAGAACTTACCAATGGCAACTCTCTGCTAGACTGTTCGGCCATGAAAACCGTCGTCCTTCGAACTCTTTGCATAGTGCTATTTCTAGCGACCCGGCTACCCGCCCAAGATGTCATCCCCCTCCAGACCGGCGCGCCGTCTGGTTCGACACCGGAGAACTATCCGGAGAAAGAGTACTTCTCGAAAGTCTGGAACACGGAAGTCGTCGCCAATGTGACCAAGCCGAGCCTGACAGTTTTCAAACCTTCACCGAAGTTGAGAAACGGGACCGCCGTGGTGATCTGTCCGGGCGGTGGGTTTATGGCCCTTTCCATCACCAGCGAGGGCACCGATGTTGCCAAGTTCATGGCTGCGAGAGGCGTGACGGCTTTTGTGTTGAAGTACC
Organism: Candidatus Acidiferrales bacterium; assembly: GCA_963735825.1. Classification (GTDB taxonomy): domain Bacteria; phylum Acidobacteriota; class Terriglobia; order Acidiferrales; family UBA7541; genus Acidiferrum. The sequence continues at coordinate 55,647 of CAVTMR010000003.1, read as the reverse complement.
GCCTCGCACACACCGGCGACGACGCTACGCAGGAATTTGTCGAGATGTTTGTTGACAAGCAAAAATTTCAAGAGATGGCAGCGAAGATTGTTCCCTTGTCAATCGCCGATGGGTTGGCTGCGGTCACGTACGTTCGGCAGCACGCCTCGGAGTGGGGAGTTTCTCCCGACCGCGTCGGCATCATCGGCTTCTCCGCTGGTGGAACGGTCGCTGCCGGGGTTGCCTTCCATTACCGGCCTGAAGGAAGACCCGCCTTCGTCGCCCCGATCTATGCGGCCGGGGCGAGGTTTAAAGATGATCCCGTTCCGGCCGATGCGCCACCGATGTTTGCTGTGGCTGCGACAGATGATCAGCTAGGACTGGCGCCGCAAAGCGTGGCTTTGTATGAGAAGTGGACGGGCGCAAATAAATCGGCCGAACTGCACATGTATGCAAAAGGTGGCCACGGATTTGGAATGCGAGAGCAAAACCTCCCTACGGATCATTGGATCGACAGGTTTGACGATTGGCTGGAGTTACAGGGTTGGTTGAAGAAGTGACGACCGAGACTGGGTGGCGATTGCGGCCGGCCGAGTGCCCTCGCGTGCGGCACTAAAATTAGTTCGATTGCCTGAAGTCAGTTTCGATCTCCAAAACCATGTAGGCCGCCACACTTCGCACACTGTGTGGATGGCTCAGCGTTGTCTACGTGGTGCTTTACTGGCGGCAAAGCCTGCAGGTAGGCGAATATAGCCTCAAGGTCTGCGTCCGTTAAATTGCGATAGAAGTGCCAGGGCATAGCTGAAAATATAGGTCGAGCTCCCACTCTTCCCGTTTTCATAGCTTTCAGGAATAGCTCCTCATCGTAGTAACTAATGCCAGACGGGTCAGGAGTCAGGTTGGAGCTGGCGGCGGCCTCATCTCCGTGGCGAAAAACCTTCCCGCCGGCAAATTCTAATCCGCGAATAAAACCCTCTGCATTGGATGGCGTGTGGCAAGTCTCGCAACCAGCAAGCCTTACTAGATGTGCTCCCCTCGTGACCATGCTCGATGATTTGGTAAGGCGGATCGAATCCATCGCGATTGTTGGTGGATGTTTTCCTGGCGTGTACTTAGCCGTCTCAGGCAACTGATTTCGGACAGCTGGAATTGAGCGCAGGTACAGCACGATGGAATGTACTTCGTCATCGCCTAAGCTGCGAAAATACCGCGAGGGCATTTCGCGATTCAACAATCTTCCGTTCCTCCCAATACCCTCCTTAATCGCTCTGACAATTTCCTCGTCACTCCACTCACCGATTCCCGTAGCCACATCCGGGGTTATGTTGGGAGCGATCACTTGGTTTGGGCTGCCTTCGCCCCATAAAATGCGTCCACTACCGACCCGCCCCGGAGGGATTGGCCAGCCCGGCTTTGAAAAATCACGCTCCGAATGGCACTCGAAGCAGATCGTCAGGGATTCCACGAGGTACTTCCCCTGCTCCAGGCTGGCGCTTCGATTGGATCCTCTGGCAGTATTACGAGCGATAGTCGACGCGATCAAAGCCTCCGCTGCAATTACAATCAAAAGAAAAGCGAGAATCCGTTTGACGTCCATTGGCTTTGTGCCAAACCTCATTCATCTTGAGTTCGAATCTTAGAGAGGAACGCGGACTCCTCGATTGTTCCTCAGAACGCAGCGGCGACCACATTAATGATAGGTCACTGGACATCAATTGTCGTACCGTTTCTAGATCTCCGGCTGCGGCGCTTTTGACCGAGTACAGCCAAACAGATCGGTTCTCCAGGGGAAGCGTTGTCGGATCAAGAGCTGGCGCGACGCAGAGTCGAAAAACCCTGAGTCGCAATCAAGCTGTGCTGATATCAAAGGAGTCAGTGTCATGACCTCTGACTTGCCCGACGTGATTTTCATGAGGTTTCGCGGGCCGCTGTGGCCCTAAGGGACAATATAAAAGGGCGTCCGTTTTACAGTAGGGTTTTGAGTGTTCGGCTCGAACCCCCTTTGCGGTCACGATTCTCGGTTGGCTGTTCATCGTCGCAGAGATCGCCAGTACGGCCCGTCATCTCTGGAAAGGTACGCTCGATCGGTGGATGCTCGCCATCGCGCTCGTCGGCGTAGTCGCTGTCGTGGCCGGCGTTTTTTTGCTCGGGGGTGCAAGAAGAGCTCGCTGGCTGGTTCTGGCCTGGCTTGCCTTTCACGTTGTCGTGAGCGCATGAAACGCCCTGTCGTATACAATACGTCGTGCTGCTTTTGGTCATCGGCTATGCCCTGCTCGGGGCCAACTGTATTAACATGCACTCGGACTTGCTGTTCTCAGTGGCTCTTTGTGGCAAGGACAAGGTAAGGAGAAAGACTATGAAGTACAAACTGACGGGGGCGGCGGGATTGGCTGCGGCGTTTATTGCGGGCATGGTGGTGGCGACGGCGTTGGGTGGGGGGATAGATGCGGTGGGGGCGAAAACGCTGGGGGCGGCGGCGCGGGGCCAGGAAGTTACCCTGCAGAGGGTCTTCAGCCCGACGGTGACGGACGAGGACATTGCTTTGCTGCGGAAAGATGTACGGGCAATGAAAATGGAGGTGATTGGGCAGAATATGTCACTGTCGGATACGGAGGCGCAGAAGTTCTGGCCCATCTACAAACACTACGCGGACGATTTGCATGAAGTGAACAACTCGAAGTATGCACTGTTGAAACAGTATGCGGAGACGTGGGCAACGATGACGGACCAGGACGCGCTGATTTATGTGCGGCACTGGATGGAGGTGGACGCTGAGGCGCAGGCGTTGCGGCTGAAGTATGTGCCGGCGGTAACCCAGGCGCTGCCGGGGAAGAAGGCGGCGACGTTTTTTCAATTGGATCGGCGGCTCTCCATGATCGTCGATTTGCAATTGTTTTCGCAGATTCCGTTGGCGCATGTGAAGGAGTAGGGGGAAGAGATAATCAGAAATCAGTAATCAGATACCAGGAAGCGAAGAGCAGTGCTTACCGCCGGTCCCGGGCGACGTGGCGCTCGGAAATAATCCAACTGTCCGGTGAGTTTGAATGTATAAGGTCGGACTGAAGCCGATCGAAAGATTACGAGCGCGCCGTACTAGTCGATGTACGGGTCAACCAGGAACAAGGAAGCCTACTCTTCGGAGTGAACGGAGGTAGTGCGACATTGTTAGAGATGTCCGGGTACGGCGCTTACGAGGCAAGAGAGTTCTATCCACACATCTCACGGGAAAGAACACTCAACAGAACGATCTTGAATTGCGCAGCATTCAAGGTATACTTCCGCAGCTCCATATCCGAAAAATCAATTTCAGGTGAATAACGAATGACAGCTCAGCCGCAAACTCAGCCGGCACACGTCGGCATACTCCAGATCATGAATGGAGGCCACGTCGCAGGCGCTGTCGCTTGCCTCGCGCAGCTCGGTATCCCGGACCTCGTCGATGGCGCTCCCAAGTCGGCGGAAGACCTGGCGAGTCAGATCGGAGCTGACCCTCAAGCGCTCTACCGTCTCATGCGTGCCACCGCCTGCGTTGGCGTGCTCGCGGAAGGGCCCGACGGAAAGTTTTCGCAAACGCCGATGTCGGCAGCTCTGCGCAGCAACACTACTCCCAGCCTGCGGTCCTTTGCGATCATGGGCGGCAGAGAGTGGCACGGGCGCGGGTGGTCTCACTTGGAATACTGCGTCCGCACCGGAAAGCAGGCCCTGGACAAAATTTACGGCACGCATATCTTCGATTTTCTAAAGCAGCATGCGGCGGAAGGACAGATTTTCCATGACGCGATGACCGAGCTCTCGATGATTGATGGCCCGGCCGTAGCCGAGGCCTACAATTTTGAGGGCATTCACACCATCGTGGACGTAGCTGGTGGCCACGGATTTCTGCTGGCCACCATCCTGGAGAGAAATCCGCATTTGCGAGGCACCCTTTATGAGGCGCCCCACGTTGTCGAGGGAGCCGCGAACGGTCCACTCAAGCCAGTGATGGAACGTTGCACCCTCGCGTCCGGCGACATGTTTTCCTCGGTTCCTGCTGGCGCCGATGCTTACATCATGAAGCACATCATTCACGATTGGCCCGACGACCGGTGCATCCAGCTTCTCAAAGCATGCCGAAAAGGCGTGAACCCGCAAGGCAGATTGCTCGTCGTCGACAGCGTCATTCAGCCAGGCAATGATTTCTCTCTGGGCAAGTTCCTCGATCTCCAGATGCTGATTTTCCCCAGCGGATGCGAGCGCACCGAAAAACAGTTCCGAGACTTGTTCGGCGCGGCGGGCTGGCAGTTACGCCGGATCATCCCCACCGCTGCCTCCGATTCCATCGTCGAGGGAATCCCAGCGTAGCGCGGCAAGTTTCACTCCCTTCCACCTGCACGAATCAGTCGGCAAATAGTCCAGCCCGCCTATCTGCTCGTGGACCGAAATAACTGCTAAGTCCCAGGTAGTTCACCCAACGGTCCATGGCGGCGCTATGAGGCACTTGTCTGGGAACGGCTAATCAGATGAGCCAGGTAGCGGTGCATTCTCCGCCTTACTTGTCCCCCTGCGGCGCAATCTCCCGCGTCCGACACGGCCATCCGTCCCGCGATTCTCGGCAGTTTGGAGAAGGGCAAATACTCTAATCCTATAATTGGGTTCGAGCTCCAAATGGATCCAGTCTGCACTTTCGCTGATGAGGCACGGGCGATCGCGTGCTGGACCCAATTTTTCGCAGCGACTGAGTCTCGCCCTTCGTTGCGGAGACAATCTGTTTGCGCTCAGCTCGTTTCCCGTTCATGCCGACGAGAAGATCAATTAAAAAGGGACGCACAAGTCTCGCTGCAGGGCGCAATGGATGGCGGCGGCTTCAAAAAAGCACGGTGGTTGGGAGAATCGGCCTGTGAGCGGAACCGAGGTGCTGGTTCAGGAGCTCAGTCGGCACGGGGACTCAGGCTAGGAACTCGGCTTCTACCACGCATTCATGATCGGCCGAAGAGCGACCCTCCGCCCTATTCGGGTAGATGCGCCTCGCCCGTAATTGTCAGGTCCGTCTCAACAACCGGCGCGTCCGTTGCCGGTTGTCCTCCGCCGACCGAAAGCTTATAGGACCCCGGTGCGATGATGCGATCACCTGCTTCGTTGACGTGACTCAGGTCACGCGGGTTCACTGGCACGTTCACGTGTTTCGTTTCCCCGGCGCGGACGTGCACTCGTGTGAAGCCGCAAAGCGCGCGAATCGGCGCTCCGGGCAACTTGGGATACGTCAGGTAAAGCTCAACGACCTCGTCGCCATCGCGCGCGCTGGTGTTTTTCACATCTGCGTCCACATTCAACGGATCCCCAGCATGCAAATTATTGGCCGAGAGTTTCACGTTGCTGTATTCGAATTTCGAGTAGCTCAGTCCGTAACCGAACGGATATAGCGGCGCGCCTTTGAAATAGCGGTACGTTCGGTTGGACATTGAGTAGTCCTCAAACGCGGGAAGCTGCTCCACTCCCGTATAGAACGTGACCGGCAAGCGGCCCGCTGGATTATTCACGCCCGCAAGCGTCTGCGCAATGGCCGCGCCGCCCTCCTCTCCGGAATACCACGCTTCCAGAATCGCGTTGGCGTGTTCCTTCACCCAGTTCACGCTGAGCGCGCTGCCATTCATCAGCACCACGACCAGCGGTTTGCCCGCCGCAGCCACGCTTTCCAGCAAATCCTGCTCGGGCTTCGGCAGGTCCAGGCTGGTGCGATCGCCGCCCTTGAAACCTTCCTCGCTCACCGGCATCTCTTCGCCTTCAAGTTCGCTGGTGATGCCGACCACCGCCACCACCACATCAACATCCTTCGCCGCGGCAAGCGCTCCCGGCGACGGACGCCGATCGATCTTGCTCCAAACCAACTGCCCCGGCTCTGTAGCGCCCTCCGCTCTTTGGTAATCGATTTTCAACGCGTACGCCTTCCCTTGCTCAAGGTGCGCGGGCCCAACCTTCGTTTCCACGCCATTGGTGTGGTACGCCAGTATCACCGTTTTGCCATCCAGCGATACGCGAAAGAACCCATCGCCTTTAAATCCTAGATTGTATTCGCCCGTAGCTTGCGGCGTCAGCGTCGCTTCCCAACTCACAATAACCGAGTCACTCTTGGCAACTTCAGCTGGCAATGCGGCCGTCGCAACACCGATGCCCGGTTCCGTCCGTGTCGCCAGCGGTGACTGCTTCGTTGCCGACGACGAAAACGCGAATCTGTTCTTCATCGAGTAGTAGCTCGCTCGCACGCCCGGCTTGCCGTCCGTGGTCAGCAGTTCGACAGGAACAGGCGACACCTCCTTGCTCAAAAATTGTGTGCCCGGCACAAATCGAATCTGCGCCCCGCGAAATTCCGCCCGCATCCCCTCCAGCACAGAAACGGAATGCGTAGGAATCCCGTTGTAGTTGCCCAGCAAAACCGGCGTTTGATCGGCCAGCGGCCCAATCACGGCAATCTTCACGCCCGAAGTCTTTAGTGGAAGAACACCATCATTCTTCAGCAGCACCATTGACTCATTGGCCAGATTGCGAGCCAGCGCCCGATTCTGCGGCCCATCGAGCAGCGACTCACTAATCTTCGTGAACGGAACCATCTCCGGCGGGTCGAACATGCCCAGCTTCATGCGCGCGGTGAACAAGCGCTGCAGCGCCACATCGATTTCATTTTCCTTCAAATAGCCTTTCTTGACCGCATCGATATACGCAACGTAGTCGTGGTTGTCCGTAACCTTGTCAACGAAATCGATACACTCATTGTCCATCCCCAGCTTCAGGCTGATCGCAGACGCTTCCGGTTGCGTCGGCTTGTAGCGGTGGCCGTCGAATATGTTCTGCACCGCGCCGCAATCCGATACCACGTAACCCTGAAACTTCCACTTGTCCCGCAACTGGTCCACCAGCAAAAACTCGTTCGCGCAAGCCGGCTGGCCATTAATGCTGTTGTACGCGCACATCACCGACCCCGCTTTGCCTTCCGTCACCGTCGCGCGAAACGCCGGCAGGTAGGTATCCTCTTCATCGTGTTTGCTCACTTTCACGTCGGCGGTGTGCCGCGTAGGCTCTGGCCCGCTGTGTACCGCGTAATGTTTGGGAGTCGAAATTGTGCGGTAGTAGCGCGGGTCGTCGCCCTGCATTCCAGTCACAAACGCCACGCCCAGGCGCGCGGTCAGAAACGGGTCTTCGCCATAAGTTTCTTGGCCGCGCCCCCAGCGCGGATCGCGAAAGATGTTGACGTTCGGCGCCCAGAAATCCAGTCCCTCAAAAATGTTGCTGTGGCCGGCGCGAACATCCTGCACATGCTTGATGCGCGCCTCGGTGCTGATGGCGATGGCCATTTCGTGAATCGCCCGCGCGTCGAACATAGACGCCAACCCAATCGGCTCGGGAAACTCCGTCGTTTCATTCACCGCCACGCCGTGCAGCGACTCGCTCCACCAGTCGTACGCGGGCACCTGCAGCCGAGGAATCGCGCGCGCCTGATTCACCAACTGCGACGCTTTTTCCTCCAGCGTCATCCGCGAAATTAGGTCATTCACTCTCTGATCGACAGGAAGCGATGGATTCAGATAGGGAGGATTGGACGCAGGCGCGGCTTTTTGCGCCAGCAGCGGCGAACTTCCAACGGCAAATCCCAAAGCCACAACAGCCACAATCGCGAGTCGTTCCGTAAACGGCATCATCCGATCTCTCCTCCGGCACAAGAATCGTCAGATGGAAACCTTTCGAACCACCAGTTTGGTGAGCATGTCCGTTAACCGAGTTTACATCAATCGCAGCTGCTCGCTCTTTTCTTTGTGCTTTTTACTCCGGCCCTTTCTCCACCCGCAAGCTCCTGACTGCGATCCTGCGGTCTCCAGCGACGCCAATCGCAAGGAATTGCCGGGACATTGTGCCGCTGCTAGGATGAACCCCACTATGGCCCAAACTTCTCTTCCCCGCACCCTCCTTGCTCTCCTGCGTCCGCGCCTCTCTCAAATGCTGGAGAGTCTGCGCCAGCTTACGCTCATTGAATCGCCCAGCCTCGAAAAGGAGCCCGCCGATCGCTGCTGCAATCACCTCGCCGACGAATGGATGCTCCGCGGCACCAGGGTCCAGATACTCAAGCAGCGGCATCGCGGCGATCATCTCCGCGTTTCCTGGTCTCCCGATACTCTGCGTACAAGTTCGCAACTGCTGGTCCTCGGCCACTACGACACCGTTTATCCTTCTCGCACCCTCGCGCAGATGCCTTTTCGCATCGCTGGCAACAAGGCTTATGGACCCGGCACATTCGACATGAAAGCCGGCATCGTCCAGGCTCTTTATGCTCTAGAAGCCTTGCAGCAGGCGAAAGTTCCGCTTCGTAAACGTCTCGTTTTCTTGTGGACCTCTGATGAAGAAATCGGTAGCCAATCTTCACGCCAGATTTTTGAAGCGGAAGCCAGGCGCAGCGACGCGGTTTTTGTTCTCGAGCCGTCCCTCGGCCCTCGTGGCATGGTCAAGACTTCCCGCAAGGGCGTTGGCGAAGCCACGCTCATCGTGCATGGACGCTCCGCTCACGCTGGCCTGGATCCCGACCGGGGCATCAATGCGATTCATGAACTCGCCGCGCAAATCGCCCGTATTGAAAAGTGGAACGACCCTCGCCACGGCGTTACCGTCAATGCCGACCTCGTCGTTGGCGGCACTCGCACCAACGTGATTCCCGACAGCGCCAAGGTCAATTTCGATCTTCGCGCCTGGCGTCATGCCGATATGCGCGCTATGGAAAAAAGATTTCGCACTCTGAAACCCATCCGACGCGGCGTCAAGCTTGAGCTGCGCGGCGGCTTCGATCGCCCTCCGCTCGAACGCAAGCACAGCGTTGAACTCTACACTCGCGCCAAATCTCTCGCCAAACAAATGGGCTTTGCTCTCGGCGAAGCCGCGGCTGGCGGCGCATCCGACGGCAATTTCACCGCCGCTCTCGGCATCCCCACCCTCGACGGCTTCGGTGCCGTCGGCGAAGGCGCGCACTCCAGCCACGAGCATGTCCTGTTCAAAACCATGCCTCAACGGGCGGCCCTCCTAGCATCCATCCTCGCCACGTCTTAGGCATCCCACCTGTAGCTCACCCCTTCAGGGGCGACGATGTTGCTTTAGGTGCGAGGACGTTGCTCCTTGGGTTCTTCGCTTTTCTTTTGAGGGTCGGAGCTTCAGCTCCGACATTGCATCTCTGCATAGATGGGCTTCGGCCCCTGAGGACTCGGCTCCTGTCCCTACCTTCCATAATTCTTCTTCAAATATTCTTCCGTCGACTTCATCAACTCCCCATAATCGTCGCGCAACACTTCTTTCACCGCCGCTTCCGTCTCGCTCCCTGCCGCCAGCCGGTCCAGGATTCTCTCCATATCGCCCATACCCTGCGTCTCTACGATGTACTCCACATTTGCCAGCGACCACGCGTACGAATACCGTGCTACATCTCCCGACAACCCCATCCACGACCCCTCCAGGCGTCCCAGCGGCGCAGCCTGCCCCGCATCGCAAACCTGGATGAGCACCGCCGCGTTTTCGTCGCTGCGTTTTCCTTCCATCCATTGCGCCATACCTTCCTGCAGCCACGTCGGCGCGCGCCCACGCGTTTTCTGTTGAATAAAACTGTGCGTCAATTCGTGTCGCAGTACACGCGACAATTCGGGATCCACTCCGCTCAGTCCTTGCACCGGAACGCGGATTCTTCCGTCGTTGAGCGCTCCTACCCATCCCGGTGCCCGCGTGATATCCGCAAATCCCTGCTGCGTGTACAAAATCACGCCGATCGGTTCCGGCGGCGAATAGTTCAATTGTGATTCGATCTGCTCGTAGTGCCCTTCCAGCGTCCGCAGCACCTCGCGCGCCAGCGCTGGCGCCGCCGCTCCGTTGTACTTCAGCTGAAAATGAGCGCTCTCGTTCTCCTTGTAGTTCTCTTCTTCTTGCTTATCGCGCTTCGCCTTCTCCAGCGCCGCCAGTGTGTCTGCATCGCGCCGCAGTTCCAGGGCTTTTTTCCATTCCACCACGGCTTGCTCGGGCCGGTTCATTCCCGAGTACGCCCAGCCTGCCAGCTTGTAGACATCCGCGTTTTTCGGTGCCACCCTCTTGGCTCGCTCAAGATAGTCCAGCGATTGCTTGAATTCGCTTCGCCGCAAATGGACATAAGCCGTGCTCATCAGGAACGTTGCCTGTTCCGGCTGATACTTCAGCGCCGTTTGCTCATCGCTAAGCGCGTGCTCCAGGTCTCCGCGCGCAAGCTCAAATTGCGCGGCGGCATGATGCGCCAGCCCCGCCCGTTCATTCGCGCTCGCCTCGCCTCCCCTCGCTTCTGACTCCAAACCTGCGATATACGCCCGGTCGATCGCCCCATCATGAACTACCGCCTGATCGATTTCGGCCGTAACCGCGGTTGCTTCCACTTCGGGAGGCGCGATGTTCAGGTTTTCCGCGGCCGCAGCCGGCGACTCTGCGATCGGCATCAGCCCACCCTTTTCGATGTGATCCACGATCGATTTCGGAATCGTCAACTGCCCTGCGGCCGTCTCGTATTGGATTTTGTCTCCCACTTCCACGACGTTGTACGCCAGAATCTTCCGGCCATTCTTCAGAACAATCTTGTCCGCCCTCGCCGGCGCCACCGCCATCAGCAACAACGCCAGGGCGCAACCGATTTTTATCCAGCTCCACTCTCGCATCCCTTTATCTTAAGCCTCTCCCATCGTTTGTCTTCCGGTGGCCTTTTACTAAATGCCGAATGTGACTACACTCGTGTTATGAGGTTCCGCCCCGCGCTCGTTGTTTTTCTTTTGCTGGTCCTGCTGCTCTCATCGGCCCGGCAGGCAACTACCTCCGATTCGCCTGCCGCCAGTCCCTCGGCTCGCGAGACTCTTGCTGCTCTCAATGCCCTTCAGCTCGACAGCCAGGCGGTCTATCCCGTCTCTCCGAAGGACCGCATTGAGATCCGCCAGTCGGACGTCACTCTCTATTTCACCGAAGGCAAGATTGCTTTCTTTCAGCCCTTCGAGGGCCGCATCACTGGTTTTGTCTTCTCCGGCCTCGGGCACGCTTTGGTTCTTCCTCGCAATCCCGTCGAAAAGCAGCAACTGGCGCGGTTCCTCGGTGCGCCTATCCTCGATCAACAGTTCCTCTCGATGTATGTCCGTTTTACGAGTGACGCCGCGAAGGCTCTGCTCGATCAACTGCAGCACGCCGGCGTTGCCCCCACCGCCGACAACGATTTCCTTACCCTGTGGAGCGCGCAAATCGAGCAGCTCAATCCCAATCACTCTCTCCGCATCCTGATGGAAAAGTTCTACGACTCGCCTCGCCACTTCTTTCATGCCGGCATCAATGGCATGGTTACCGGCCCCTTCGACATCCTCCTTGATGATTCACGCAAGGAAAACGTGTTCATCGGGCAGTCCCGCCGCGCCAACGAAAACGCCTACTACGATGTCTGGAGTTCCTACACTCTCCCCGATTCTGTTCCGCTGCGCATTTCGTTCAAGGCTCTGCATTATCAGGTCGACACCACCATTCAACCCGACAATTCCCTGGTAGCCTCCACGGCTGTTGATTTTCGCGCCCTCACCGGCGCGAATCAGGTGCTGTTCATTCAACTTGCTCGCTCCCTGAAGGTCGACTCCATCTCCCTCGACGATGGCTCTCCACTTTCCTTCTTCCAGAACGAAGGCTTGACGGAACAAGAGCTTCGCACTCGCGGTGACGACACTCTCTGCGTCTTCTTCCCAAAGGCTCCCGCCACCGGCGCATCTTTCACTCTCCACTTTCACTATCGCGGCAATGTAATCACCGATGCCGGCAACGGCGTCCTCTATGTTGGCGCTCGTGAAAGTTGGTATCCCCATTACGGTGACGCTTCCGAGTTTGCTCTCTACGATCTATCCTTCCGCTGGCCCAAACACCTGCGCCTGGTAGCCACCGGCGAAAAATCTGGTGAGCGTGAAGAGGGAGACTTCCGCACCGCACAGTGGAAATCCTCGCAGCCCGTCCCGGAGGCGGGCTTCAATCTTGGCGAATATGCTGCCTCGTCCATCACCTCCGCCGAGCACACCGTTGACGTCTACGCCAATCGCCAACTTGAACAAGCCATTCTCGCGCGCGTCGCTCCTCCCCAGCCTGATTACGACGTCCGTTCCCGGGTTTTGCCCAGCGAAAACGGCGTGATCGCTCCGCACAGCGCTATGCAGCCTTCCGCTCCGAGCCCTGCCGACGCCTTGAAGCAACTCGCCCGCCAGATCGACACCTCCATCCATTTTTACGAACAATTCTCCGGGCCATTTCCCTTCCACCACCTTGGCGTCTCTCAGATTCCCGGAACCTTCGGCCAGGGCTGGCCGGGCCTTCTTTACCTCTCCACACTTTCCTTCCTGCCGCAGCAGGCTCAGGAACGCGCTGGCCTCAACGCTACCGGACAGGAACAGTTCACCGACATCGTTCCCTTCCACGAGGTCGCTCATCAGTGGTGGGGCAACGTTGTCGGCTGGTCCAGTTACCACGACCAGTGGCTTAGCGAAGCCGTCGCCAGTTACTACTCTCTCCTGTTCGCGGACTCACAGAAACATTCCGGCCGCCCCGCTCACGCTTGGCTAGAGAGCTATCGCAAACGCCTCGTCACCAAATCTACCGTCGAAGATCTCCCCCCCGCCGACATTGGTCCCCTCACCCTGGGCTCGCGCCTCAATTCCTCCAAGTCCCCCAATGCGTACAACATCATCGTTTACGCCAAAGGTGCCTGGGTCATCCACATGCTCTATGAGATGCTGCGCCAGCCCAACTCCGCCGATCCCGACGCTCGTTTCACCCAGCTCATGCGCACTATCGAATCAAAATACGCCCAGGCTCCTCTCAGTACCGCGCAGTTCCAGCGTGAAGTCGAAACGGTCATGACCCCCAAAATGGATCTTGAGGGTGGCCACTCCATGGATTGGTTTTTTGATCAGTACGTCAGTGGCACCGGCATCCCGCACTATAAAGTCGAATTTACTACCCGTCGCACCGAAAAAGGTTTTCAAGTTCGCGGCAAGCTTTTGCAGTCTGAAGTTCCGCGCTCATTCATCGCCCCGGTTCCTCTGTACATCAATGCCGGTGGAGGGCGCACCATTTTTCTTGGCACCGTGATTACCGGAGGCGACGAAACGATGTTCAACTTCACCACGCAGACCCAACCACACAAACTGCTCATCGATCCACACCTGACTCTTCTTTGTGTGCCGGAATAATTCGCCGGGAAATTCTCGCGCGCAGCGTTGCGCCCTGTGCTACGGCTGTAGCTTCTTTTGCAGTACCTGCTGCTGTTCCATCAACGGGCTTTCCGGGCTAAATTCCGCTTTTCCGTCTTTACCCAATACATACGGATAGCCTCCGGGATCCAGCGGAATTCCCTTCAGCACACCAGCCTGCACCAATTCGCCCAGATGACTCGCGTGTCTCCCCGTTCGCGTCTCGTACTCCGCCGTCAGCCGGTCTATTTCCCGCATCGCGATCTGTGCGCTCACCAGTTTCAGGTGCGTGTCTGCGTTCTTCCGGATCTGTGGGTCGGTAGCCGTGTCGTAAACCTGCTTCCACAGAAAATACGATGTCTCCAGCGACTCGCCCTCTTCGGCAATTTTCGCCGCCATCACCTTCATCCAGATGGGCGCACCCGGATAGCTGCTGCCTTTTCGGAATGCGTCCGAGGCCTTCGCATAATCCCTTTTGTCAAAGTAGTAGACGTCCCCTAGATCCTGGTAAAACCTCCAATACTCCGGATTTTCCTTTAACCCTCGCTCCAGCAGTCGCACTGCTAAATCCGGCTGGCCCGCTCCTCGCGGTGGCGCATCACCCAGGAAAATCGCCCCGAACCGGTAGGCCACCAGCAGATGCGGATCCAGAGTCGTCGCGATATCCAGCAACGGCCAGAGCAATTCCACGTTGCGATCTTGCAACCGGTGTTTCTCGCCAAAGTACTGAACTGCGCGCGTCCAATAGATGGCTCCCATCAACGGTGCATATTCCAGGCTCAGAGCCTTTACAAGGTTTCCGGAACGCAGCGCCAGGTCATCCCGGTCCAGATGCACGGCTAGCTTTTCGCCGTCGATTTTTTGCTGCAGTTTCCACACTCCTGCCGATCCAACCACCACAACAATGCACAGTGCCAATCCGCCCAACGCTCTGCGATTCATTTCAGGTCCCGCCGCGAAAATACCATCGCTGCCGTTGCCAACACGATCGCCCCATATACCACCGCATACGCTGTGGCGTAGAGCACCATCGACCCGGGAACGCCGCCGCCGTGCGCCACCGCTGCCATCACATTGAAATTCTCAAAATTCGGCAGCACATACGAAATCTCATGCAGTATCGCCGTCGTGCTTGGCGGCAGGTTCACTCCCTGCATCGTGCGCAAACCCGCCGCGAACACCCCCGCAACGTACAACATGGCCGTAAACAGGATCGCCAAAAACTGCGTCGTGAAAGACGAGAACAGCAGCGCCAACGCAACGATCAGCGCCAGCTTCAGGAGGATCAGGTACACCGCCACGAATATATACAAGTCCGCTTTTTCCAGCGGATGCTTCACCAGCCACAACGCCAAAAATAATCCGATTCCCATCGCCGCCGTATTCACCGCCAACGTCAGCACCAGCCCAAAAAACTTCCCCAGCAGAAATTGCCAGCGCTCCACTGGCTTCGCCAGCAGCGCATATAGCGTGCGCTTGTCCATCTCCTTCGAAACCAAGCCCACTCCGATGAACACCGCGATGAATAAACCAATCACGGAAATCGCGGTAAGCCCCAAGCTCACGATGATGCTTTGCTCGATCCCTATCGAGATCTGCCCCACAAAAATTGCCGCCGCGATCATCAGCAGCGCAAAAACCACCAGGTTATACAGCACGCGGTCGCGCACCGCTTCGCGAAACGCATTCGCCGCTACCGTCAGGACGTTTTTCATTTCCCTCGCACCTCGACCGCAGACGCCTGTGCCCGGTCTGCTTCCACCAGGTCCACGAAAAACTCCTCCAAAGTCGGTTTGATCTGCGTCACCGAAAGAATTCGCGCCCCTGCCACTTTCAACTCCTCCAGCGCTCCATACAATTCCTCTTCCTTTAATTGCACTCGGTAACGTTCTCCCGTGCGTGTCGCGCGTCCCAGCAACTCCGGTCGTCTCCCTTCCCCTTCCAACTCAAACAAGACCTCCATGCCTTGCGCCGCAATCCCTAGCAGATCTTCCGGCGCTCCCACCCCGCGCAGTTTCCCGCCCACAATCACGCCAACGCGGTCGCACAGCATCTCCGCATCCGACAAAATGTGCGTGGAAAAAAGCACTGTGCGTCCTTCCTTTTTCAATTCCAGGATGATGTCGCGCACTTCCCGCCGCCCCAGTGGGTCCAATCCGCTCATCGGTTCATCCAGCACCACCACCTTCGGCTCGTGCAGGATCGCCTGCGCCAGGCCCACCCGTTGCAGCATCCCTTTCGAATATTTGCGCAACTGAATCTTCTTCGCCGTATCCAGGCCGACCCTCTTCAGCATCTTGCTTACGCGTTCGCGGCGCTCGCTCGCTGACAATCGGTGGAATCGCGCGAAATAATCCAGCAGCTCCGGCGCGGTCAGATAATCGTAGAAGTACGGCTGCTCCGGCAGGTAGCCAATGTCGCCGTGCATGAAAACATGATTGATGGACTTGCCCAGAATCCGCGCCGTGCCGCTGGTCGGAAAGATCAGTCGCATCAGCAGCTTGATGGTCGTCGATTTTCCCGCGCCGTTCGGCCCCAGGAAGCCAAACACCTCGCCGGTCTCCACCTGCATACTCAGGTTTTCGAGCGATTTTTTCTTTTTCAGATTCAGAAACCCGAACGGGTATTCCTTTGTCAGGTTCTCGATTTCGATGGCTGGAGTAGACATGCCTTATTCTTGGCGCGTCCTCCCTGCATCGTCAACGCGCTGCGCACCGTCATGTTCGTGGAAAGCAACCTGCCAGGATTTTCGCCCCAACCGCTGCTTTGCGTCGTTACTTCATTACTTGCTATTTTCCAATCTGCACCAATTCTTCTTTCCTCGCTCCTACCACCCGCGGCTTCATCGTTTGTTCCCCGCGCCAATTATCCAAAATTCCCACCTGTTGCACGCAACTCACTGTACACATCGGCGCGCAACTCTTGTGCGTCAGAAACTCCCGCCGCCTCATCTCCGCTGTGTACTCTGTCAATGGAATCCCCGGATATCCCCGCTGTTGCGAGCACCAGTGCACCAGCCCGTCTTCACAAATGTACAAGTACCGCGAACCTGCCCGGCACTTCCAATCGTGCTCTCTTCCCATGGCCACGTTGTGCTGGAATTGGTTGAACCGCGAAAACGATCGCTTCCCCAGTGTCATGATCTCTTCAAAGATTTCCCGGTCGCGCGGCGCCAGCGGTCTTAATTGCCCGTCGTGGTCGTGAATAATCCCCACTGTGCTCGTAAACCCCAGCTCCAGTGCGCGGCGCGCAATCTTCAGCGCGTCTTCCGAATTCTTCACCCCGCTGCCCAGCACCGAATTGATGTTTACCTGAAACTCCGCCCATTCCGACAGCATCTCCAGCCGGCCATCCAGCGATTTCAGGCTCTTCTTCGACACTTCGTCCGGCGCGGCATTATCAATACTGATTTGCAAGTGCTCCAGCCCCGCATCGTTCAGCCGCTCGATCCGTTCCCGGTTCAGGAAAAATCCGTTGGTTATCAGCCCCGCGATCATTCCGCGTTTCCGAATGTGCCGGATGACGTCGTCCAACTCCGGGTGCATCAAAGGCTCACCACCGCTGATGGTAATGATCGACGTGCCCATGTCCGCCAGCATATCCAGCCGCCGCTTCATCTCCTCCAGCGGCACCGGCTTCGACACGTCGTCATACTCGTTGCAGTAGCCGCAATCCAGATTGCACCGGCGCATCGGGATGATGTGCACCAGAAACGGGTGCTTCGTCGACACTAGCGCCTTCGCGATTCCCCGAATCTCCCGCACTCGCGTCCGGTAAAAACGCAAACGCCTCCGCTGCCAGGTCTCGGCGGACGCCTTCCCCTTTTGCCTACCTGCACTCATCTTTTTGTCACTTTCCCCCAGCCCTTAATTATACCTTAGCTGATGCATCCGCCATCTCCTGTGCCCAGCGATATACCTACGCTAATCTTGTAGCTCACCCCTTCAGGGGTGAGGCCTTTCTGCTACTACTCACTCACCGCCCGCATCGCATGTTTGTCATCCTGAGGACCGCGTCTTTTGCGGTCCGAAGGACCTCCACTGCAACCTTCTGCACGACTTCCACATTCGCCCGCCTCCCATCGCGAATCCCTCCTCACCCTACCCCGCTCTCCCTGCTAAACTATCTTCGTTCGCTCCAGGAGTGCCACATGTCTGAAGCTACGCAATTCGCCAAGTCGGTTCCCACCCGCTCTGAATCCGACAGCATGGGCAAAATCGATGTCCCCATGGATCGCTACTACGGCGCGCAAACCGCCCGCTCCTTGATCCATTTCGCCATTGGCCGGGACACTATGCCGACGGAACTCATTCGTGCATTCGGCATCCTCAAGAAAGCCGCGGCCCTCGTCAATCGCGACCTCGGCAAGCTCTCCGAGGAAAAGTCCAACCTGATCACCCACGCCGCCGATGAAGTGATCTCCGGCAAATTGAACGAACATTTCCCTCTGCGCATTTGGCAAACCGGCAGCGGCACGCAGACCAACATGAACGTCAACGAGGTCATCTCCAACCGCGCCATCCAAATCGCGGGCGGCGAGATGGGCACCAAGAACCCCATTCATCCCAACGACGACGTGAACATGTCGCAGTCTTCCAATGACACTTTCCCCGCCGCCATGCACGTCGCCGCCGCGATGGAAACGTCGCGCCGCCTGCTTCCTGCTGTCAAAAAACTACGCGACGCGCTGGACGCCAAGGCCAAGGAATTTGTCGGCGTGGTGAAAATCGGCCGCACCCATTTGCAGGACGCCACACCGCTCACCGTCGGCCAGGAATTCTCCGGCTACGTGAGCCTGCTCGATCGTGATGGCGGCCGCATCGCCGTCGCTCTCGATGGATTGCTCGATCTCGCCATTGGTGGCACTGCCGTCGGCACCGGCCTGAACGCTCATCCCGAATTTGCCGAGCGCGCTGCGAGGAAAATCGCCGAACTCACTGGCCTGCCTTTCCGCTCTCACCCCAACAAGTTCGCCAGCCTGTCCGCGCACGACGAAATCGTTTTCGCTAGCGGCGCGCTCAAGACCCTTGCCGCTTCCTTGATGAAGATCGCCAACGACATCCGATGGCTCAGTTCCGGTCCGCGTTGCGGCTTGGGCGAACTCACTCTTCCCGAAAACGAGCCCGGTTCCTCCATCATGCCTGGCAAAGTGAATCCCACGCAGTCGGAAGCTGTCACCATGGTCGCGGTCCAGGTCATGGGCAACGACGCCGCCATCGGCTTCGCCGGCTCGCAAGGCAATTTCGAGCTCAACGTCTTCAAGCCCGTCATGATCTTCAATTACCTGCACTCCGTTGAACTCCTCGCGGATGCTTGCAATAGTTTCGTCGATCACTGCGTCGTCGGCATCCAGTTGAACCGCGAAGTCATCGACAGCTACGTCCAGAATTCGCTGATGCTCGTCACCGCGCTCACTCCCAAAATCGGCTACGACAACGCCGCCAAAGTCGCTCACCATGCTCACCATCAGAAGACCAGCCTCAAAGAAGCCGCCGTCAAACTCGGTCACCTCTCCAGTGACGAATTCGACGCCCTGGTCAAGCCCGAAGACATGACCCATCCATGAACCTTGCGGGAACAGGGGCGAAACTTCAGCGCGACACAGTGGGTGGGTGATCGATGGATCCGGCTTTACAGCTGACGGAAAAGCTCTCATTCTGTCATTTCAAACGGAGTCTGCGGAGTGAGGAAGCTCTGTTGTCTTGGGCTTCCTCGCCGGAAGATTCCTGTCCACGACACGGGAGAAACGCCGAGTGCCCACCATCCTCCGCCTAGCCAGCTTTTTTGCTGTTTCCCTCTGCTTCAACTCCGTCAGCACTGACTCACAGCAACCCCCTGCGACTCTGTCGCTGAAACCCACACCGAAGACCGTCGCCTGGGGCTACTACGATGCCAAGACTTCTCCCGTCCTTCGCATAAAATCGGGTGACACCGTCGAAATCCAAACCCTGATCACCAGCAGCCCAAAGCGCCTCGAAGAAGCCGGCGTTCCTCCCGATCAGGTCGAGCAGCCCCTGCGCGACATCTATGATCGGGTGAAGGACAAAGGCCCCGGTGGACACATCCTCACCGGCCCAGTCTTCATCGAGGGAGCGGCGCCGGGCGATGTTCTTGAAGTTAGAATCCTTGCGGCGCGCCTTGCCATTCCCTACGCTTATAATGCCTTTGGACCCGGCCGCGGATTCCTCCCGGAAGATTTTCCTTACCCGAAAATCAAGATTGTTCCCTTGGATGAAAAGCGGATGGTGGCACACTTCGCCTATGGCATTGAGATTCCCTTGCATCCTTTCTTCGGCAGTATGGGCGTCGCGCCGCCTGAGTCCAGCGGCCGCTTGAGCAGCGCTCCGCCCTGGATTCAAGGGGGCAACCTGGACAATAAAGATCTGGTCGCAGGTACCACTCTTTATATTCCCATTCACGCTCCGGGAGCTTTATTTCAAGTCGGTGACGGTCACGCCGGCCAAGGCGACGGCGAAGTCGACATTACCGCCCTCGAAACCTCCCTCGTCGGTACCTTTCAATTTGTTGTCCGCAAAGACATGCATCTGCATTGGCCGCGCGCGGAAACCCCTACTCATTTCATTACCATGGGCCTTCACGAAGATCTCAACGAAGCCACAAAACTCGCCGTCCGCGAAATGATCGACTTCCTGATGAACGAGAAGCACCTCTCTCGCGACGACGCCTACATGCTGGCCAGTGTTGCCGCCGACCTGCACATCACCGAACTTGTCGATGGCAACAAAGGCGTTCACATGATGATTCCCAAATCCATTTTTTCCGCGAACTCTTCCCATTGAGCCGCCGATGACAGGCGCGCGATTCACCTCGTTGCTCCGCTTTCCGTCCTCCTCAATCTGGTCAACGCTTTCGCCACTCTTCAAGCGGCAAAGGCGCATGCAAACTTGCCCGCCAAGGCAAGCGCCTCTGCCAGGTGGGCGACTTCAGTTTTCTGCTCCACTCCTCGCCTTGAGTAGTAGACTAGTTCCAGCGCCGAGGATGGCCATGGTTCTCAGGGCTCTTTCCATTTTCTCCGCTGGCTGCCTTCTCCTGCTCGCCGCCACTCCGCAAGTGGGCGACGCTCAACCGCCTCGTGAAAAATCCATCTGGAATTACGACGGCGGAGTCCAGCTTGTCACGGACGGCGCAATTGCCAACGGTCCCTGCTTTCGTCTCACCGGCCGCCTGCGGGCTCCCCAATTCTTCGACAATCTCCGTCGTGTGGATACCAGCACCGGTACGCTCTTCCGCCGCGGCAACGAAATCGTCACCGAATTCCCCGAACGCATGGAGCTAGGCTTTGAACTCTACGACATGCCCTGCACCGACAAACTCGAGCAGGCGGGAACGACGCGCACCTACCTCAACAAGGCGATCCTGCGCACCCTGCATGTGAACTTCTTCTGGAAGCGCGGCCTCTCCATTCGCCCCGCGCCGGAAATAGTTCTGAAGCACGCGCAGATGATCCCCATCGAGCCATTTGCCCAAGGACTCAGCAGTGAGCCACTACCTGCGAAGTATGAGTGGTGGTTTCAGTTCGACGTGCCCAGCGCTGGCATTCCGTTAACTGACAGCCTGGTCCTAATGATTCTTTCCCCCGAAGGAAAAATAGTAGCCCGCTGCGCCGCCCGCCTCTAGCGTCTATGTGAGAAGATCTGCTTTTTCGGGAGGGCATGGGCAGCGCCGGTCTTGCGTGTGGGGTTCTTTGGTCGTCCTCAACACTCGACTGACTGCTTCCTGATCCCTGATATCTACCTTAAAGCCTCATCTCCGCCACCTGCGCGCCACTCACATTCAATTTCACTTCCGTGCATCTCTGCACTTCCTCCGCGGTCCATCCAGGCGCCACTTCTCTCAGCACCAATCCATCTTTCGTCACATCGATCACTGCCAGATCCGTCACGATCGTATTCACGCATTCAATCGCCGTCAGCGGATAGCTGCACTTGTGTACGATCTTCGCCCCGCCATCCTTGGTGTTGTGCTCCATGCAGACAATAATGTTCTTCGAGCCCGTGGCAATGTCCATCGCTCCGCCGATATTCCCGCTGCCCTTCGCGCCAGGAATCTTCCAGTTGGCCAGATCGCCTTTTTCCGACACCTGAAATCCGCCCAGCACCGCCACGTCCAGATGCCCTCCGCGCGTCATCAAGTGCGCATCAGCTTGATGGAAGAACGACGCGCCGGGAATCAGCGTCACCGGCACTTTCATCGCGTCCACCAGGTCGTAGTCTTCTTCGCCAGCCTTGGCTCGCCGCCCCATCCCCAGAATCCCGTTCTCGCTGTGGAAATAAACGGTCACACCCTTCGGCAAATAGTCCGCGATCAGGTTCGGGATCCCCCAGCCCAGGTTCACACATGCCCCGTCCGTCAACTCCTGCGCGGCTCGCTGCGCAATCTGTTCGCGTGTCAATCGCGGTTTATCGCCCATTGCGTTTCACTTCGCCGTCACCCGGTGAAGCGGACTCCTTTCGCTTGCACAATGCGATGCACGAAGATCGCCGGCGTAATCACATTTTCCGGTTCGATCGCTCCCAGCAGCACAATCTCATCCACCTCCACTATCGTAGTTTTCGCCGCCATGGCCATGATCGGATTGAAGTTCCGCGCCGCCAACCGGTACGTCAGATTTCCTAGTTCATCGGCCTTCTGGGCCTTGATCAGCGCGAAGTCCGCGTGGATCGGCTTTTCCAGAATGCAGCGCTTGCCATCAATCACGCGCTCTTCTTTCCCGTCCGCCACTTCCGTGCCCACGCCCACGCTGGTGTAGAAGCCCAGCAGTCCGGCCGCCGCCGCGCGCATGCGTTCGCACAAGATGCCCTGCGGCACCAGTTCGCACGTCACTTCTTTACTCGCGAAGCGCTCCTGAAAATAGTTCGCGTGCGGCCCGGGGAACGACGCGATCACGTGGCTCACCTGGCCATTCTTGAACATGATCCCCAGTTCGCCTTCGCGCGTCCCGCAATTGTTGCTGATCGCGGTGATGTTCTTCACACCCTTGCGCGACAACGCCTCAATCAGATTGTTGGGAAATCCGGCGCCGCCAAATCCGCCGAACATGATGCGCGCGCCATCGGGAATATCCGCCACCGCAGCGTCGAGAGAGGAAAACACTTTTTGCTTCATTCAGAGCTCAGAAATCGGGAATGGTCTTACCCATAGATTGTTCACGAGGCGGCGCCAATGTGCAACCCCGGCCGGTCTTCGCGCGCAATTCCAAACTGGCAGCTCGCTTCGGTGCCTCACGCTACTCGCTCTGGTTCCACACGTACAGATAGTCAGCGTCGCTGGCCGTCGCCACTTTGCGGCCCGCCTTCCTGGTCGCGCGATTCAGCGCCGAACGTACCTTCTCCTTGCATTGCTCCAGTTGCGCTAGCGGCACCTTGCTCGCTCGTTCCATCCTGCAAATTGTCCAGGTCGTTCAGAATCGTCGTGACAATCAGTTGGTGCTTTCCGTTGCGCCCTTGCGGCACATCGGCCTGCACCATGGTCTTGAAATGCATCGGCGCTTTCTTGCCTTGAGGCCTTCCCATACCTTCCCTCCCTCCCGGGACTCTCAAACGTTACACTAACGTAGCGTTATCGTATCCACACGCATGCGCCCGTGCAAGTAACATATTCGACCCGTACCGCGCCGCCACGAACCGCCCCAAGCGGGGCGCTATTCCACGCCACGCTTCCCTAACCGCGCCCTTTCTGCCCGCTAAACGAAAGTTCGCGGTCCAAAAGATTTGACCCGTATCACTGCAACCCTGCTAGCGTCGAAGTGTTGGATGGAGGAGTGCAATGCTCAGGCCCAAAGTACATTTCGCGCAGGTTCCACTGACCGTCGCCAAGAAGGTCCTTGCCGACCAATTGCGACGGAAAAAGGCAAGGGAACGCGCGCAGCTTACCAGGAAGAAAGAGTTGCAAGCGTCCGTTAGACAAGGTCGCGGTCGGTGAATGAAGTAAAGCGAGGATAAAGATGGCAAGTCCTGCGTTCGATATTTTCAAAGTAGAAGACAGCGGAGTGCTCTGGCTTGGCTCGGCAGCCACTGTTGAAGACGCCAAGGAGCAGGTCCGGCAGATCGCCGCGCGTGCCCCTGGCAAGTACCTCCTCTTCGACCAGAAGACCGGAACTAAGCTGGTCATCGAGCCTCACCGCGCTGGCGGCTCCATGCATTTCGCCGGCATTCTGGGATAACGACACACCATGACCGACGGTGAGTTGAAATTCCCGCACTGGCAAGCTCCGCTGCAGGACCTGATCCTCGAATTTGACCCGGTAAAATTGCAGGAAAAAAATCCGCGAGGTCGAAGCCCTGCTCTTCGCGCGCCTCCAGCAACGCGATCACGGAACCGACAATCGTGACGAGAAAATTGCCCTGCAAGACGCCCTGTCGATCGTACGCCTCATGAAGCGCGACCGCCTCGACTCCCCCAATCGGAATAGCGGCTTCTTTGTTTCTTTACATCTTTACTTCATTGCTTCGCTTTTGTTTCCCATATCCAGCGCGACCTTCCAGCTGCCATCGGCCTGTTTTTTCCACACCGTCGTATATTTGCCGCGTTCAACGCGCTGGTTCCCGTCCTTATCCTTGCTCAGAAATTCGTAGTTGCCCCACGTGTAGCCCAGATCCCCGGAACTCGCGATGTCGGCGCCCACCGCGGACCACGTCAGCCTGTTGTTCTTGTCGTCCAGAAACCCCATTCCTTTCGCAATGTTGTCCTTGCCAACGATCGCCGGCGCGCCGTCCGGCAATTCCACTGCGTCCTCGGCGTAGTACGACATGTATCCCGCCGATCCGCGCTCGAGCGCTGCTCTCATGAACTCGCCTTCAACGCGCCTCAGCGTCTCCCCCGTCGCCTTTTCCGCCGTCACCGACGCAAGCCCAGTTCTCGACGTCACCATCGCCGCCAACGAAAGCACTAGGGCAGCAATAGCCACCACGGCCACTTTCCTCATGGCTTCCTCCTGAATTTCCCCAGAATGCAGCCAGTCTACACCCATCCGCTGGAATCCAGAATGTCGGCGCGCCGAATTGTAAGTAATACTTGAACGTAATTCATTGGGCAATAGAGATACCCCTAGCCCTGTTTTTGCGTATCAAGGGGAAACAAAGGAGTTAGCGGAACGTGACTCCCGGCAGAGGATTCCTGAATTGTGAATAGGGTTACTCTCGGTGTTTTTGGCGAAGAGTGCACAAGCAGCGGAGCGAAAAGGAGTTAGTTCGTGTACGGGAAAATGAAAGAGTGCGCAAAGCGGTGAAAACAAAGGGCGGACTCAGCGGGCGTGAGTGGCGCAATTCGCACGAAAGGTGATCGAAGTACGGAAACGGAGGATTATGTGGGAAGAGTTCGAACGCGAATCTGGTGCAGATCGTTAATTACTAATACAGTTACTATTATAACGCAGTATAAGTGTTAGAAGTAAAAATAGAGTCCTCTAAAAATCACCGATTCGGTTGTCTTTGTTTGTGGAGGAAATTACGACTTGTGGAGGAGATTACGACTCGGCCGCCGTTGGGAGTCTCCTCGAAAGACTAATGAATACCGCCTCGCAGCTTCTTCATTTCCGGGACGCCGGGCGGAACGGTGTCGTGAACAAACATGGGTGTGTCGAAATCGCCGTTTTGAAAGGCTGGCGCGATGTGAGCCAGGTGCATGCGTACACTGTCGCGGCTGGCAGCGTCGGCGGGATCGTTGGCCAGTACCTGGATCTCTCCGCCGGTGGAGTTGAGCAAGAAGTGGTGCGTGGTAGCAGATTGAGAAAAGCCCATGCCTTTATCGCCGCGTTTCTCGGCCGCGAGTTCGCGGACTCGGCGGCGCAGAGCACCGTCACGTTCGCGTTCGTACAAGATGCCGCACCAAGTCGGTCACCGAAAAATCAAAGGATAACGCACTGCGGATCAACTGCACGCGGGCCAGCCCTTGAGGAAACAGGCGGTAACCGGATGGCGAGCCAAGCGCGGCGGCAAAAGACCGCGGCGCTCGTTATAACGCAACGTGTCGGTGCTGACGCCTGCCAAGCGTGCCAGTTCCGCGGAATACAACAAAATGCGATTCGCTAATTCGCGCGGCAAAGGCTGGGGAAGTCCTTTTTCAGGCGGGCTAGCTTTGGCAGATCGTTCATCACCACGTACGAACTGCTGGGATAATTCTTGACGTAGTCCTGGTGGTAGGCTTCGGCAGGATAGAAGGCGTCGAGTTTCTGAACTTTTGTGACGATCGGGTGCGAGTAGACGCGGGCGGCGGTGAGTTGCGCGATATAGGACTCGGCGAAGCGCTTCTGCTCGTCGGAGGTATAGAAAATGGAGGAGCGATATTGCGAACCAGTATCGGGGCCTTGGCGATTCCACTGCGTGGGATCGTGCGCCACGGAAAAATAAACCATCAGAAGCTGGCCATAGGTGACTTGCGAAGGATCAAACGTAACGCGCACGCTTTCCGCGTGGCCGGTCAAACCCAGACTGACGGTTTCATACGACGGAGACTTCAGGAATCCGCCGGAATAGCCGGAAACAACTTCGTTGACGCCGCGAAGTTGCTCGAAGACCGCTTGCATGCCCCAGAAACAGCCGCCCGCGAAGACCGCGACCTCCTGCGCTGTTGCGGGAGCGAGCGGCGCGTCGATCGCGGGCACAGGCATCGTTGCCGAAGGGGCGGCGGGAGGGCGCGCGCTGAGTGAACGGAAAGCGGTCCAACCGACGAGCGCAAGAATGATGGCCATGGCAATGCTGCGACCGATGATGGGACTTTGCATGCAGGAATTCCTCACAGCAGTTAGAGTGTGCGCCGAGCGCAAGGTTACACCAGTCGATGGGTCGGGTAGGTCACTGTGCGCCAACGGGCTCAAGTGCAACGCCGGCCGCGCGCAACGCGCGATTCACCGCCGCGGCAATTTCCGCTGCGCCCGGCGTATCGCCATGAATGCAGATGGTTTGCGCGTGGAGCGGAACCGCGGTGCCGTCCGCGGCAATCACGCTGTTCTGCTCGACGATTTGCACCGCTTGTGCCGCGGCTTGTTCGGGATTTCTCAAGAGCGCATCCTGGAACTTACGCGAGCGCAAACTGCCGTCGGGCTCGTACCTGCGGTCGGCAAACGCTTCCGCGGCCACGCTAAATCCCATCGCGAGAAATTCCTCCAGCATCGCGGATCCCGCGAGTCCCATCAGAACGACATCTTTTCGCCAGCGTGCCACGCCTTCCGCGATTGCGCGGGCAGGCTCACGTTCGCGAGCGGCCTGGTTGTAGAGCGCGCCATGGGGTTTAACATGAGTGATTCGAGTTCCGCAGCGAGCCGCGATTTCTGCCAGCGCCAGCACTTGCCAGTGCACAGAAACGGCGATTTCTTCGTGACTGAGTTTCAGTTCGATACGCCCAAAGTTGGCGCGATCTTCATATCCAGGATGCGCGCCAATCGCCACGCCGTTGCGCAAACATTGCTCGATGGTCGCTTGCATCATTGCGGCAGCGCCCGCATGCCCGCCGCAAGCCACGTTCGCCGAAGTGACGTAGTGCAGCAGCTCTTCCTGCGTGCCGCCGGTGACCGCTTCAGCGACCTCGCCCATATCGCAATTCAAATCGACGCGCTTCATGCGAATAGAAACTCCTCCGAATTCAAACGCTGCTGCTGCTCGATCCACAATTGGCGCGCCTCGGCGAATGTGACGCGCGCAAAATGGATTTCGTCACGCGGGCGCAATTGGCCAATGCAAAACAGGTCTGCGCCAATCACATTGGCTATCTTCGGATATCCGCCCGCGGTTTGCTGCTCGACAAACAGGAGGATCGCTTGTCCCGACGGCGTGACTTGTACAGCGCCGAGCGACACTCCCTCGCTGATCATTTCTTTTGCAGTTCGCAGGGCCAGCGCCGGGCCTTCGAGCCGCAAGCCCATGCGATCTGCTTGTTCCGTGACGCGAAAGACGCTTTGCAACAATGAGCGTTGCGCGTCCTCCAGAAACCAGTCAGATTGCGGGCCTGCTGTGACCCGAAGTATTTTCCTTGGCTGAAACATGTCCCGCGCCTCGGATGAAAGTTTTCTGACTGGCAGTCGTTTTGTGGGCGCGCCGATTTCCAGCACGTCACCCTTTCGCAGCGCGCGGCCGTTGAATCCGCCGAGCCCGCTCAGCAGATGAGTCGAAGCGCTGCCGAGCACGGGCGCGACGCGCACGCCGCCCGCAATGCCAAGGTAACATCGCGCGCCGCTGCGCGTTTGTCCCAGGCTTAGTTTTCCGCCGGGCATCACGGCATGGGGCACGGCTGTCTCGAGAGCGCGGCCGTTCAACGACGCGCCAAAATCCGCGCCGGCTAACGCTATCACGCCACCTTCTGGAAATACGTAGCTTCCGCCGAGCAAAGTCATTTCGAGCGCCGCTGCCTCTGCGGGATTGCCGACGAGCAGGTTCGCCAAACGCAGCGATACCGCGTCTGCCGCGCCTGACGGCGACACGCCCATTGGGCCGTAGCCCGGGCGTCCCAGATCCTGCACAGTGGTTTGCATACCGGGATGCTCGACCACGAGCTTGATCATCGATTCTCCAGCGCAGAAAATGTTTGGCGAGTGATCGGATGGAAGCGCACTTCATCGCCAACGTCCAGCAACTCCATCGGATCACGCCCCACCTGGAACATGCGCAGCGGGGTCCTGCCCAGCAAGTTCCAACCGCCGGGAGTCGCGAACGGATACACGGCGGTCTGTTTTCCGGCAATGCCGACGCTTCCGACGGGAACTTTTTTCCGTGGAGTGGCCAGTCGAGGGGTGGCGAGAGAGTCCGGCAAGTCGCCAAGATACGCAAAGCCGGGCGCAAATCCCAAGAAGTATGCGTGATAAGTCCGCGAGGAGTGCAACTCGATGACGCGATCCGCTCTCAACCCGTGCGCCGCTGCAACTTTTTCCAGGTCGGGGCCAAATTCTCCGCCGTAGCAGACCGGGATTTCAAGGAGCCGCGGCGTGGGCAATGCGATCTTTTGTGCGCGCTGTTCGTAGCTGCGCAGTGTGGCTTCGACGTGGGCGTGATCGACCGCGCAAGCGTCAAACGAAACCAACAGCGAACAATAGGCGGGTTGCAAGTTGCGGACCCACGGCAGCGGCTCGCGCTGCAACAACCTCAGCAGCCGTACAACTCGTTCGCGTGTGCGGAGTCCAATTTCCTCGCCGAGGTGTACAAAGAGCGCCTGGTCGCTGGCCTCGCGGAATCGCACCCTTCCCTCCCCGTCTACTGCGCGCTACTGCACGAATCCAATGTTTGTGCCGGGCACGATTCCCTCCGGACCTTCTTTGATGGGCCCGAATTGCGCCTCAAAGCGTGAAATGTTTTCGCCCAGCGCGCGCCAAATGCGCTTCGCGTGTCCCGGGCTGACGATCATGCTGGCCAACAGCTTTCCCTGAGCGCCGTTGGGGAAAACATAAACAAAATTCAGAGTGAACTCTTCCGCGTGGTGATGCACCATCACGAGATTGCTGTACATTCCCTGCAACTCTTTTTCGTCCGCCTTGATTTGAACTTGTCCCGCCGGCGGTGTCTGTTTCTCGTCCATGTTGGTCTCCCCAAAATTGCCACATCCAAAATAGCACAGGCACCGCGGGTGATGGCTTTACTACATTTATGGCGGTATGGTTCGGGGCCTCAAATCATGGAGAATCGATGTGAATCTCATAGTTTGTGCGGCACACCACCGTCCGTTGCGAGCCGAGGAATTACCACTTCAATTGTCGCGACACGGTTGCCGGCGATAACGCAAAAGGCAACGCCGGGTTACCTGCAGCAGAAGAACTATTGACACCTCCGAGCGTCATTAAGTATAGTTTAGATGAACAATTCACTATAGTTAACAAAAAGATGGGCGACACCTTCTCCAAGCAACTCGCGACGCAGCCGCCTCTGGACACCGCGGGAACTTCCGGCTGGCGCCAGGCCCTGACCCTACCGTCGCTGCCCGAAGCGCATCGCACCATTCAGATCACACAGGGATCTTCCTGGTTTCGCAAAATCCTGGCCTTTGCCGGACCCGGCTACTTGATCGCCGTAGGTTATATGGATCCGGGCAACTGGGCCACGGACATTGGCGGCGGATCGAAATTCGGCTACGCGCTTCTCAGCGTCGTGTTAATCAGCAACCTTATGGCGATGTTTCTGCAGGGGCTCTCGGCGAAACTCGGGATCGCCACCGGTCGCGACCTAGCGCAAGCGTGCCGCGACCATTACTCCCGGCGTGTCTCGATATTTCTTTGGGTGGTGTGCGAACTTGCGATCGCCGCATGCGACCTTGCCGAAGTTCTGGGCTCCGCCATCGCCCTAAAACTGCTTTTCGGGCTGCCGCTTCTCGCCGGCGTTCTGCTTACGGCCTTCGACGTTTTAATTGTACTGGCGCTTCAGGGACGAGGTTTCCGACTCGTCGAAGCCTTTGTGGTAACGCTCATTGGGACAATCGCGGCTTGCTTTGCTTATGAGATTTTTTTCGCGCGGCCGCTCTGGCTGGAAGCCGCCCACGGATTTGTTCCGCACCTGGAAATTTTCCGCAACAAGGAAATGCTGTACATCGCGATCGGCATCATCGGCGCGACAGTCATGCCGCACAATCTTTATCTGCACTCCAGCATCGTGCAGACGCGGGCCTTTGGCCAGAGCATTCCCGAGCGTCGCGAAGCCATCAAGTACGCCATCATTGATTCGACCGTTGCCCTGACTTTCGCGCTGTTTATCAATGCTGCGATTCTGGTGCTCGGCGCCGCGGCGTTCCACACTCGCGGGCTTCATGAAGTCGCGGACATCTCGCAGGCTTACAGATTGCTCAGTCCCGTTCTTGGCGCCAGCCTGGGAAGCACGCTCTTCGCCTTCGCGCTGCTCGCTTCCGGCCAAAATTCCACTCTCACCGGAACTCTGGCGGGTCAAATTGTGATGGAAGGATTCCTGCGGATTCGCTTGAAGCCATGGATCCGCCGGCTCATCACGCGGCTGATCGCGATTCTTCCCGCCGTGCTGGTGATCGGCATCGCCGGGGAAGGCAAACTCACGGCACTGCTGATTCTCAGCCAAGTCGTCCTGAGTTTTCAGTTGCCCTTCGCGGTGATCCCGCTGGTGCGCTTCACCAGCGAGCGCTCGAAGATGGGGGAATTCGTCAATTCGCGTCTCATCACCGTCATTGCCTGGGGCGTGACCGCTGCCATACTTTTTTTCAACGCCGAACTGCTCTGGCTGACTTTCCGCTTTTACTGACGTTGCTCCCGGCGCGCCTCGTAAGCGCTTCCTACCCATGCCCGATTTGTGCGAAGATTTTGCCTAAGGTATGGGCGCGAACCAACAACGGAGCCTCAAGATGCGCAAAATCCTTTTTGCCTGCACTATCGCTCTGATTTTTATCTCCATTGGCTTTGCCGCGTTCCAGAAAACTCCCTGGATCGTACCTCCAGCGGAAAAGGCGCGCAAGAATCCGCTTACCGCTTCCGACGCGAACACTACCGCGGCGAAGCAGATTTTCCTGGATCATTGTGCCAACTGTCATGGAGATGCGGGTAAAGGCGACGGATCCGACGCGATGATGTACGACCCCGCGCCCGCGGATCTGACCGATGCGGCGCGCTTGAGCAAAATCACCGACGGCGAGATCTACTACCAGATCACGGAAGGCCGTAAGCCCATGCCTTCTTTTAAGAAGCGCCTGACCGAAGAGCAGCGTTGGCAACTCGTGCTGCTGGTACGCTCATTTGCCGGCTCACCGTCCGCGCCGCCGCCGGCCCAAAAACCCGACGTGCCGGGCGACAAGAAGCCGGAACCTCCGACGTCTCACTGATTGGAGGGTTCGGTCGGGGTGATTACGATCTTGCGGAAGTATACGTGTCCTTTTTCGCTACCTTGCAGATAGATGGGACCTGGCGATGCTTCGCCGCTGTCGAGGGCGCCGCCGGTGATGCCGGGAATTTCCTGATTGTCAATAATGGTTTTGCCGTCGTGCATCACGGTGATAATTCGTCCAATCAAGGTGATGTCGTAGGTCTGCCATTTTCCAGGCTCGCGAGGAAAGTCGGGAGAGGGTGCTAAGAAGCCGTAGACGCTGCCGATGCGGCGATTCGGAGGATCGTTGGGTGAGTCGGTCTCGATCTGCACTTCGTAGCGACCTCGCAGATAGACACCGCTGTTGGAATCAGGATCGCATTTGAATTCGACGTGCAGCTTGAAATCCTGGAATTTCTGATCGTTGATCAACTCGGGCCCTTCGCCGGGCGTTACGAGATTGCCCTTTTCCACCTTCCAAACGGTCTTGGCGTCTGATTTGCTCATGGTCCATCCGGAAAGATCTTTTCCGTTGAACAGCGCGATGGGTTTCCCCCATTTCGGCGTGCCGCTTTCCTTCAGAGAGGGCGCCTTCACCGCGGTCCACGTCCACGTAGTCCCGTCCGGTGCAGAGGTGCTGCCAGATAGCGTGTTGCCGGTCAATGTGCCATCGAAAACCATATCGCTCTTGGCGCCTTCTTCCTCTTTGGGAGAGACGAACTTCAAATGACCATTGGTGATTTCGACTTTCGGAAGCGGGCGAGCGTTTCCCCAACGCCCAACCATTACGGCCTTCAGCTGGCCATTTTCCTGGCTCAACTCCAGCCACGACGGATACTCTTTGTCGGACGATTTCAGCGTTAAATCCCAGCGGCCAAGAAACGACTCGACCGGCACTGCGGGAGTAGTCGAAGCAGTCTTGCTCGTGTCGGCTTGCGGTGAACATGCGGCTACGCCTAACGCCAACACGGCCGCTGCAAACTGAGATGCAGCTCTTTGGAGTTTCATAAGATTAGGTTCCTTCCTTTCGGCAAGACCTCGGGAACTCTGCCGAATTGTCACGATGATACAAATGCAGATTTCATCTTATTCTACTCTGGCGGACGCTTTCTGAATTCCTGAATTCCGTGTATCCTGACATCTTCATATTTCATTGAGGGGAACTTCATGAAGCTTGCTCTTTGTCTTGCTGTGTTGGTTCTCGTTCTGGCGCCTGCTGTTTTCGCTGCTCCCGGCGCGGTGCACTGCGGAAAGCTGGTGGACGTTACGAACGGAAGACTGCTGGCCGACCAAGTCGTGGTGTTTGATGAGGCGGGCATGGTGACGGCCGTTGGTGCCGCAACGTCGACCACACTGCCGCAGGGCGTCACGGCGATCGATCTGTCTGGTTCCACCTGTCTCCCCGGGTTAATTGACGTGCACACGCATCTGACTTCGGATCCCACGGACAGCGGCTACGCCGCGCTCGGCGTTTCCGTTCCCCGCGAAGCCATTACCGGCGCCAAAAACGCCAACAAAACTGTGCGGGCCGGTTTCACCACCGTGCGCAATGTGGGCGCCAGCAATTTTACGGATGTGGCGCTGCGCGATGGCATCAACGCCGGCGATGTTCCCGGGCCGCGCATGTTCGTCTCTGGACCGCCACTCGGGATCACCGGTGGCCACTGCGACAATAATCTTCTCCCATACGAATTTCATTACAAGGAAGGCGGCGTTGCCGATGGACCGTGGGCTGTGCGCGCCAAGGTTCGCGAGGTGGTGAAATACGGCGCCGATGTGATCAAGGTGTGCGCCTCCGGCGGAGTGCTTAGTAAAGGCGATCTTCCGGGCACACCGCAATACACGCCAGAAGAACTGCAGGCCATCGCGGAGGAAGCCCACAAGCTAGGGCGTAAAGTTGCGGCGCACGCGCATGGTACGCAATCGATCAAAGATGCGATTCGCGCGGGGATCGACTCCATCGAGCACTCCAGTCTGATTGACGATGAAGGCATTGCGCTGGCCAAGCAGCACGGAACCTTTCTAGTGTTCGATATTTATAATGATGACTACATTCTTTCGCAGGGCGAAAAGGTCGGGATGCTGCCCGAATCCATCGAGAAGGAAAAGAAACTTGGGCGGCTGCAGCGGGAAAATTTCCGTCACGCCTACCAGTCGGGCGCGAAGATGGCGTTCGGGACGGATTCGGGCGTATATCCGCACGGCGACAATGCGAAGCAATTTGCGAAAATGGTGGAGTGGGGAATGAAACCGGTCGACACGATTCAAGCGGCGACTACTAACGCCGCCGCCCTAATCGGTATGCCCGGAAAAATTGGCGTGCTGGCTCCGGGAAGTTACGCCGATCTGATTGCGGTCAGCGGCGATCCGCTTAGTGATGTGAAGGTTCTGGAGTCCGTCACGTTTGTGCTGAAGGGCGGCGCTGTGATCCGCAACGATTCAGGCGCAAAATAAAAAACGGACACATGATGTCCGCCTCGGAGTGCAGCAGCGGTGGCGGATTTTGTGCGTGATACACAAAGGTGCGCACGGGGTTGCCTTGCGAATAGCAAGGCCTCGCCCCTAAAGGGGCAAGCTACAGGCTTACTTCATATTTTCCAGTGCTGCCGCGACTTCATTGATATCGGGCACCACGGGAATATCGTAGTTTTTCGCCCACGCCACTTTGCCCGTTTTGTCCACGATGAAGATGGCACGGCCGGTGATTCCCTTTTCAGGCAGGTACACGCCGTACTTCTCGCTCATCGCGCCTTTTGGATGGAAATCGGCGAGCAGCGGGTACTTGATGCCCATTTTTTCGGCGTAGGCGTTGTGCGACCACGCGCTGTCCACACTGACTCCGAGCACCTGCGCGTCTAGCGTTTCAAACGGTTTCATGCCATTCACGATGCACACGTGCTCCTTGGTGCACACCGGACTCCAATCCAGCGGGTAAAACACCAGGACGACGTTCTTTTTCCCCGCGAAATCCGAAAGTTTTACTTCTTTCTGGCTCTGATCTTTTAGCGTGAATTCCGGCGCCTCTTGTCCGACGGCCAAGTTCATAGTCCGCTCCTCCAGCAGAAAAGTAGGTAAGTTCCGGCAAGTATTTTACCGAATCCGTGCGTAGCTGGCCAATTTTCCCGCTTTCCCTTGTCGAGCGTAGGCGCTACACTCCCGTCGGAGGAATCATGAGTGCTGGAGTTGTGTGCCGCGCGTTGCTATGCTGACCCTTCGAGAACTTGTGGACCGCTACGATCTTCTGGCACACCAATCAGGCGAACCCGTGGCGCTCTCCGCGTTCGGACTGGGCGACGACGAAACGAAAAATTTATTCACTGCGTTCGACGACGACTACCACATCAGCCGGTTCTTCCATTTTTCGAACGGGGAAGGCAAGGCGTACGTGATCCGAGGGGAACCGGCGACGCATCTGTTCATGGACCTGGCAATTCGAGCGCTGTTCTAGGACGCGCTGCAAGCTTAGGGGCATTCGAGGGTCGGTATCTACATGATCTACAGCTTTAGGCGGTCGGAGCTGTAACAATTCAAAAAAGATGCCCTCAGCGGCTAAAGCCGGGTTGACTCAGCGTCACCTACGGCATGGCTGAACCCATGCCCTCCTAGATCACGAGTGAACGAGCCGCGAAAGATGCAAAAACCGTTTCCTCAGGCGCTGAAGCCCGCTGGTAGCCAAGCATTTGATGTCGGAGCTAAAGCTCCGACCCCTTAAAGAGCAGAGTTTTCCCGACCTAAAACAGTTACGCGGGGAGCTCTCGTTCCAAGCGCTGCACTAGATTGTTCTGCTCTTCGCGCAATTCTTCCGGCAAGCGATTGCCAAATTTGGCGAAAAACTCCCGTACGTCTGCCAAATCGATTTCCCAGTCATCCGGATCCACGCGGAACAATTCGCGCAGCGCCTCGTGTGTAATCTTCAGTCCATCGAGGGTCAGTGCGTTTCTGGTTGGCACGTAGCCGATGGGCGTCTCTTCGGCCTCTCCTTTGCCCTCGACGCGCTCGAGAATCCATTTCAGAACGCGAACGTTTTCACCGTAACCCGGCCAGAGGAATCTCCCATCCGCGCCCTTGCGGAACCAGTTCACATGGAAAATTTTGGGGGGATGCGGAATCCGCTTGCCCATATCCAACCAGTGCCGGAAATAATCTGCCATGTTGTAGCCACAGAACGGCAGCATGGCCATAGGATCGCGACGCGTAATGCCCACGTCGCCGGTGGCCGCGGCGGTGGTTTCGGAGGCCATGGTCGCGCCCACGTACACGCCGTGTTGCCAGTTGAACGACTCCTGGACCAGCGGGGCCAGGCGCGCGCGCCGTCCGCCAAAAATGAACGCGGAAATGGGCACGCCCTCCGGCGCTTCCCACTGCGGAGAAATGCTGGGTGACTGGCCGGCCGGCACGGTATATCGGGAATTCGGGTGCGCCGCAGGGCCCTTGGACGGATCCCACTTTTCGCCGCGCCACGTGACTAATCCTGGCGGAGGGTCGCCGCCGATTCCTTCCCACCAAGGCTCGTCTTGTGGCGTCACTGCTACGTTGGTGAAGATGGTGTTGCGGTTCAGCGCCTTCATCACGTTGGGATTCGTTTGCATCCCCGTGCCGGGCGCCACGCCAAAGAAACCTGCTTCGGGATTGATGGCGTGTAGATAGCCATCGGGGCCAATCTGCATCCACGCGATGTCGTCGCCGATCGTCCAGACGCGATAACCTTGCTCTTCCAGAGCAGACACCATCATTGCGAGATTCGTTTTCCCGCAGGCACTGGGAAATGCCGCGGCCATGTACGTTACTTTTCCTCCAGGCGATTCGAGCCCAAGGATCAACATGTGTTCCGCCATCCACCCCTGCTGGCGCGCCATGTAACTCGCGATGCGCAGCGCAAAACATTTTTTACCCAGCAGCGCGTTACCGCCGTAGCCTGAGCCGACGCTCCAGATTAAGCGCTCTTCGGGAAAATGCGCGATGTAACGGCGCAGCGGATCGAGGTCGCCGAGGGAGTGGAGTCCTGGCACGAAATCCGAGGAATTTCCCAGACGGTCCGTGGCTACCCTGCCGATGCGCGCCATGATGCGCATGTTCGCAACGACGTAGGGGCTGTCGGTTGCTTCGACGCCTACACGGCTGATTGGCGAATTCACCGGGCCCATAATGTAGGGCACCACATACATGGTGCGGCCGCGCATCGAGCCGTCCAGCAGCGATCCTACCTTGTACTTTGCGCCGTCGGGGTCCATCCAATTGTTGGTCGGGCCCACGTCGTCTTTGTTTCGGGAGCAAATAAATGTCAGGTGTTCGGTGCGAGCCACGTCGCTGGGGCTGCTGCGGTGCAGGTAGCAGTTGGGATGGGTTTTCTCATTCAGCTGGAAGGAGTCCACATGCTTGAGCATTTCGTGAAGGATGACCTGATTTTCGGCTTCCGAGCCATCGCAGAATACGATTTTATCGGGCTTGGTCAGCTGGGCCGCGCTATCCACCCAGGTTTCCATTGGTGTCGCCACGCCTATCCCCCGGAAAATCTAATGCGCTGCATTACAATCATAAATGAATGTCCCTTCCGACCGGTCCTACTGCTCGAGTGAGGCTTTCCCGTGGCCTGGCGGCGGGGTTTTCGTTTTTTTTTGCTCCGCCCAGTGTATGTTAGCCGCGCGTTTGGGCGCAAGTTTGCGCGCGGATCTGAGTGACGCTCTTTTCTGCCAAGTACCGCTAACGTGCGATCGCAACGCAACTGCTAGCTGGGCAGGCTATGCTCGGCGGCCAGATGACAACAGGCGTTGCGGAGCGCACCTTT
The DNA here is from genome assembly GCA_963735825.1 of Candidatus Acidiferrales bacterium. Lineage (GTDB taxonomy): Bacteria > Acidobacteriota > Terriglobia > Acidiferrales > UBA7541 > Acidiferrum. The sequence goes on along the minus strand of CAVTMR010000003.1, from coordinate 18,904 downwards.
CACGTGTTTGGGAGTTCCGTTGCGGAGCGGCTCGCTGCTTCCCGGGAATGAAAATGATGCTCAGGCGTATCACGATGTGCATCTGCTCGCGCCTGCAGGCCGCCGGATGCAAGGTGGTCGACGATGGCGACGTCGCGATTCCAGCTATCTTCCACATCATTCCATTCCGCCTATTAGGAGCTGGCCGGGACCGCGCATCGTTTGGAACTGCGTTAGCGAGCGCATCACGCCGGTGCTGCAACGGTCGGGGCAGGTGCCGTTGTTGATCGGCTGCGATTGCAGTGTCGTCGACGGAACCACGCAGGCCCTTCTGCACGCTTCATCGCAAGAGATTCATATCCTTCATATTGACGGCGATTTCGATGATTCCCCTCCAGACGGCCGGCGGTCGCAAAGTGCCGCATCGTGCGCTGTGTGGCTTCTGACGAACAATTCTCCTTTCTGGGCTGGCTCGGCCCTGCGGCCATCTCAAGTGTCGGTCATCGGTTGGACGAACACTTCGCGAACGGGACAGGCGGGAATAAATTCGATCTCGCTGGCCGACATTCGGCGTGCGAAGCCACGCGAGGTTGCACAGCAGGTGCAGCAATCCGTTCCGGCGTAGGCCTCGCTCTGCAGGACCATCGGAGATCACGTCGCTGGCAAAACGAATTCGCGAAGAGAGCCTGCAGGTTCCCAGTGTCCGCGAAATCGGGCTTGCTCAGGCTATTCCCTTCTCTCCCGGGGCACGGTGGTTGCAAGCGCTTACGCGTACGGATCCGAACGGGATTCACAATTTCGCGCAGCTTCCTTTGGCGAGGTACACCGTGGTGACACCTGGTTACATTGAAGCGAAGGGCATCCCGCTGAGAGCCGGTCAGGCCGTGGTTGAGGCGGACGCGCACGATGCGCAACCCATCGTGGTCATCAACGAAAAATTGGCCTGGCAGCAATTTCCCGGCGAAAATCCACTCGGGAAACAAATCTGGATCGGCCATGCGGAACCGCTGTCTTCGTCTTCTCAACGAACGATCTTCGGCGTGGTTGCGGATACGCATATGTACGCACTCGAGCGGGACCCTGAACCCGGCGTCCGGGTTCCCATGGCGCAACAAAGCGCGCGTGAAGACATCTGGCGCGACCCTTTTCTGGTTGCCTACACGGGAATCGATCCTATAAACGCGCTCGCGTCTCTCATTCAAATGATTCGAGGTATTGATCCGCAACTGGCCATCGCCGACGTGTCGTCAATGGAGCAACGGCTGCGTGATTCCCTGTGGCGTCAGCGATTCAGCAGCAGCGTGCTGGGGGCTTGCAGTCTGGCTGCACTGGAGATCGCGGTGCTCGGCGTGTTTGGCGTCACGAGTTACCTGGTTGCGTTGCCTTCCCATGAGATTGGCGTGCGCCTGGCCGTGGGCGCGCGGCCCGTTGACATTTTACGGATGGTGCTTCGGCAGAGCTTCGTGTTGGCGGCGATTGGAATTGGGATAGGCTTGCTCGCGTCTATTCGAGCTGACTCGCGTTCTGCAAGGGCTACTCTTCGCTATTGAGGCGACGGATTCGCTGACGTTTGCGGCGGTGGTGGCAATCATGATGATGTCCGCGTTGGTGGCGTGCCTGCTGCCGGCGGAGCGCGCGGCGAATGCCGATCCGGTTGTTGCGCTGCGGATGGGATAAAGTTCGACACCGTTCCCCCGCGTGGCCCCTGAAGAGCGCCGACACATTTGTTTCCGGTGCTATCATCATTTGCATGTACGCGCAAAAATTTCAGGTGGACGTCATCATTCGCGACAAGCGCAAAGCCTGCCCGCTCGACTGGCTGGATCAGTTCTGCATGCGCAACTTCACGAATTCTGCCGATTTCGACGACACGCTGCCCGTCGCCGATGGTCGCCTGGAGGCCAGCTTCCGTCTTACTCCTGAACGCTTCGCCGAAGGGCTCTCCGCATGGCTCACGCAACGCGGCAAAGGGGAAGGTGAGCTTGTGCGCGTAGAAGTCACCCAGGTCGAGTTCGCGCCTGCGGTCCAACCTAACGATGCGCGGCGGGCGGACTGAACAGGCCGCGGAAAAACTCCTGTAATTGTCATTCCGAACTCCATTCGCATTTTGAACGGAGTGAAGAAGCTGCTTTCCTTAGCTTTTTGTTGCCGACAGCGTGAACAACCGCATCGCGGTTATCACCGATCCGTTTACCCGCTCCACTCCTTCGTGGAATGGGCGGACTCTCACCGTGGGTGGCAGCCTGGACGATCCCCTCGGACTGACCGTCGCTCCCGATGGGCACATCATCACGGTAAATGGCAACGATGGCTTCGCTACGGAGATCACTCCGCACGGAGCGCAGATCGCGAAGAAGCTGCTGGACAACACGGGCGGTCCGCCCCCTGGTATTTGGCGTACTGTTCGATCCGGAAGTTGGGCTGGTGTTTGTTGACGACGGCTCGAACACTCTGAACGTTCTTCAGTAACTCCTCACTAGCGGACGGTTCCCACGAGCATCGCGTGAGGAGCCGTCCGCATGCCTCCTGCGTTCGGCCTTCTCACTCGTACGTTCACAAACCGGCATAAAGCTCGCACTACACGCCGGAAAAGCCTCACCCCTGAAGGGGTGAGCTACGGATTCGTTGAGGTGGTTTTGCTTTCTAGGGCTGCCCGGATTGCGGGCAACGCCTTTAACGCCGCTTCTTCGCCGGCGCGAATCATCTCACCGGTCCTGGTGAAATCGTCCCAGACGAAACCCGTTACGTCTGGTTCGATAATGACGTCGACGTTGCGGCGCCATTCGAGGTCCGCGTGTTTCTGAATGATGTTGAACGAGCGGCTGAGAATATCGGTGAAGGTGCGCGGCTCATCCACCGCTCCGACTTCCAGGTACACCGCGATAATCAGTTCGGCGCCCAGCAGAAGCACTCCCTCGATGGGCACGAGAGCGGTCAGGAATCCGTCGACCAGCATTCGCCCTTCATAATGGATGGGCACGAATAGTCCGGGATAGGCACAGGAGGCGCGCAACGGTGGGCCCAGCGGTCCCGCATGGTAATAGACCGTGAGACCGGCATTAATATCCGTGGCTGCGAGTGCGAGAGGTTTCTCCAGATCTTCAAATCGTTTCGCGGGAGTTAAGCGGTTCAGGTATTCCTCCAGGCGCTGATTGGTCGCCAAGCCCAGCCACGATGGTGTCCATCTGCCAAAATCCGTGAACTTCGTGGTGCGCGCTACGGCCTCCATTTTTTCCAGGGAAGTTCCCGCACAATAGGCCGCGCCGATCAGGCCTCCCACGCTTGTGCCCGCCACGACGTCGATCGGAATCCCCGCTTCACCAAACACGCGAAGCACGCCGATGTGCGCGATGCCGCGGGCGAATCCGCCGGCCAGAGCCAGCCCCACGCGCGGACGCCCGGGGGTTTTCGCGCTCCCGCCATAGGGAAACGAGCGGAACAGTTCCTTGGCGGTATAAAGGAGCCGCTGGGAGCCGGGCTGCTTCTCATCAGGCATATCGGCTATTCTAAGTTCGCGGCGCGCTTCACCAAACACCTGTTTGACCGGCGCTTGCCGGTTTTGTAACCTGTTCAGCGGTCTCATTTTGGTTCCCCAAGGCAATACTATGAGTTCTCGGATTCAGAAAGCGGTTGTGCTCGGCGCGGGCACCATGGGCGCGCGCATTGCGGCCCATTTCGCTAACGCCGGGCTCTCGTGCCTTCTGCTCGATATCGTGCCGAAAGACGCCATGCAAGCCGATCGCAACAAACTGGCGCTTGCCGGGATCGACGCTGCGAAGAAATCCAAGCCCGCCGCGTTTTTCAGTCCCTCCCTGGCTTCGCGCATCACCATCGGCAATTTGGAGGACGATCTGTCGCGGATCGCCGATGCCGATTGGATCATCGAAGTCGTCGCCGAGAATCTTGAAATTAAACGCAATCTGCTGGGGAAAGTTGCGCAGTTCCGCAAACCTGGATCTATTGTCACCACCAACACTTCCGGACTTCCCGTGCATCTGATCGCCGAAGGCTTGCCCGAAGAATTCCAGCAGCACTGGGCCGGCACGCACTTTTTCAATCCGCCGCGGTACATGAAGCTGGTGGAAATCATTCCCGGGCCGAAGACGCCTGCCGAGGTTCTCACCACGCTTGCTGATTTTTGCGACCGGCGTCTGGGCAAGGGCGTCGTGATTGCGAAAGACACGCCGAACTTCATTGCCAACCGGATCGGGACGTATTCGATGCTGAATGCTTTGCGGCTGATGTCGACGCTTGGCATGACCATTGAAGAAGTCGATGCGTGCACCGGGCCCGCCGTTGGCTGGCCCAAATCCGCCACGTTCCGGACCGCCGACATCGTCGGACTGGATGTGTTCGTGCACGTGATCAACAATATCTACGAGACCGCGCCGCACGACGAGTCGCGAAATGACTACAAAGTTCCAGGCCTTGTCGAAGAAATGCTGAAGCGCAATTGGCTTGGCGACAAAACAGGACAGGGCTTTTACAAACGCGTGAAAGGGAGCGCGGAAAAAGAAATCCTCACGCTGGATATCGGCACGATGGAGTATCGCCCGCGCGCCAAAGCCAGCTTCGCCGCCATCGAAGCTGGCAAGGCGGTGGAAGATACTCGCGATCGTCTGCGCGCGCTGATGACGCCGCTCTTCGACGGCCAGAAAACCGACAAGGCGCAGCAGTTCATTTGGGGCGGGCTCTCGGAAATGTGTCTGTATGCCGGGCGGCGTATTCCAGAAATTTCCGACCACATTGCCGACATAGACCGCGCGATGAGGTGGGGCTTTGCGTGGGAACTTGGCCCGTTTGAAACCGTGGACGCGCTTGGCTTGCCGGCTTTCGCCAAACAAATCAGGAAAGAAGGCCGCGCGCTGCCGACGGTTTTTGAAAAGGCACTCTCCGGAGGGCGAAAGAGTTTTTACGAATCGGAAAAAGGCGCTACGTCCGTTTTTGATTTTGCCACCGCTGCGACCGGCAAAGTCGAGGAACCCACGGGCATTCTCATCCTGAATAATCTGAAGAACGCGGGGAAGGAAGTGGAACGGAATTCCGGCGCCAGCCTTATCGATCTGGGCGACGGCGTGATCTGCTGCGAATTTCACTCCAAGATGAACGCCATCGGCTCCAATCTGATCGCCATGATTCACAAGGGCATTAAGCGACTGGACTCCGATTTCGATGCGATGGTGATCGCGAATCAGGCTAGCAATTTTTCCGTTGGGGCGAATCTGATGCTGCTTTTGGTGGGTGCGCAGGAGCAGGAGTGGGACGAACTGCACATGGCAGTGAAGCAATTTCAGAACGTCAACCTAGCCATCAAATATGCGGCGAAGCCGGTGGTTGCAGCGCCGCAGGGCATGGCGCTGGGCGGCGGCTGCGAGATCGGGCTGCACGCCGCGAAAATTCACGCCGCTGCGGAAGCGTATATTGGTCTCGTCGAAACTGGCGTGGGACTTATCCCCGGCGGTGGCGGAACGAAAGAGATGCTGATCCGCGCGAATGAAAACGCGACTTCCGGCGACGACCTGGATCTGTTCCACACACTGAGGCCAATTTTCGAAAATATTGCGACGGCGAAGGTCGGGACCAGCGCTGAAGAATGCCGCGAACTGGGCTACCTGCGCCGCAACGATGCGTATTCGATGAATCGCGACCGGCTGGTTGCCGACGCGAAGCAAACCGCCCTGGCTCTTGCGTGCGGCGGTTGGAAGCCGGCGGCGTCTTCGTGGCAGGAAGGGGCGCAAACCACGCAAATCAAAGTACTGGGCGAATCGTTCCTGGCGGCGGCGAAAATGGCTATCCATCTGATGGTGCGCGGCGGCTACGCTTCGGACTACGACGCGCACGTTGCGCGCAAACTGGCGAACATCCTCGCCGGTGGCGCACTTTCGGCCCCGCAGTTCGTGAGCGAACAATACGTGCTGGACCTTGAGCGCGAAGCGTTCGTCTCGCTGTGCGGTGAGAAGCAGACACAGCAGCGCATAGCGCATACGCTGAAAACCGGCAAGCCGCTGCGCAATTAGCTGGCTCTCCTGGCGTCGCAATTGCTTAGGGGCTTCAGTCTCTGAAGACGCTGCTCCTCGTAAATCGGCTAAATTCGTATTGTCTATCCTGCTTTATTCGGCTAATATCATTTCCCGGAGGTGCGCATGCAGAGACTCCTCGCACCGCGTGAGGCTGCTAACATCCTCGGGGTCAGCTATCCCACGCTTAAACAATGGATCTACCACGGCAAGATTAAAACCGCCAAGACCCCCGGCGGCCATCACCGCGTCCCGGAATCGGAAATCGACCGCCTGATCCCCAAGAAACTGGATCGCGGCGATATCGGCACGCGCCGACTTAACTTCCGTAAGATTTCCGGCCGCAATCAGCTCATTGGCCGCGTTGTTGCCATCAAATATAGCGGACTGCTCGCACAAATTACCCTAGCTATTGGCGAGCAGCACATCACGTCCATCATTACCGCTGACGCCGCCAAGGAAATGCGATTGAAGCCCGGCGAGCGAGCCGCTGCGCTGATCAAATCCACCGAAGTGATGATCCTGCGTGTCTGACGCGCAACCGACTGGCACATGAATTCATTTGCACTATGTACATTCCGCAATCATCGCGTTCGCCGCTGGGGTGGTTTCTTCGCCCTGGTTGGCTTTCTTCTGTCGGCGCCGGCCACTCGCGCACAGGCCATCCGAGTTGCCGCTGCCTCCGATCTGCAATTCGCCATGGACGATCTTGCCTCCCGCTATCAGAAGCAAACCGGCCAAAAACTGTCCGTGACGTACGGCTCCAGTGGCAATTTTTATGCGCAAATTCAGAGTGGCGCGCCGTTTGACGTTTTTTTCTCCGCGGATGTTCTGTACGCACAAAAACTGATCGACGCGCGTCTTGCTGATCGCAATTCACTCGTGATTTACGCGCGCGGCCAGATCGTTTTGTGGGCTCCGGCTGATGCGCAGCTGAATCTTTCGCGAGACGGATTCGCGGGCTTGCGTGATCCTCGTATTCAGAAGATCGCCGTCGCCAATCCGGATCACGCCCCCTATGGGCGCGCGGCCATCGCAGCCCTGCAGCACGCAGGAATCTACGAGCAGGTCAAATCCAAACTGGTCTACGGCGAGAACATTTCTCAGGCGGCGCAATTCGCACAATCTGGCGGCGCTCAGGTGGGAATTCTTGCGCTATCTCTGGCACTCTCACCCAGTATGAAGTCGGGCGACCGGTGGTTGATCCCTTCTGAGCTCTATCCACCGCTCCAACAGGCTGCCATTCTGCTCGATTCTTCCGCGAACAAAGCCGGAGCGCGTGCCTTCCTCGAATTCGTGAACAGCGACGCCGGCCGCGAAGTCCTATCGCGGCACGGATTCACACTTCCCAAGTCCTCTTCGCCTGACGCACAAAAGCAAAAACCATGAACCTCGACTCGCTCTTCCTCTCTCTGCGCCTTGCGGCCACCGTTGCGATCCTACTTCTTGTCATTGCGATGCCGCTGGCTTACGGGCTGGCGTTCTCACGTTGGCGCGGAAAATTCCTTCTCGAATCAATTGTCGCTCTGCCTCTGGTTCTTCCGCCGACGGTGCTCGGCTTCTATGCGCTCATCGCGCTCGGCCCGCGCAGCCCCGTCGGACAAGTCTGGCAATCTCTGTTCGGACACACGCTCGCCTTTACGTTCACTGGGCTGGTGCTGGCGTCACTCGTTTACAGTCTTCCCTTCGCGGTACAGCCCTTGATTGCGTCGTTCGAATCGCTGGACCGGCGGTTGCTCGACGCCTCCTCGGTTCTTGGCGCGGGCCGCGTTCGCACTTTTTTGCGGGTGATTCTTCCGCTCTCGTGGTCTGGCCTGGTCACTGCGCTGGTGCTGAGCTTTGCCCACACGCTGGGGGAATTCGGCGTTGTGCTGATGGTCGGCGGCAATCTTCCCGGCATCACGCGGACCGTCTCCATCGACATCTACGATCGCGCTCAGGCGCTCGATTACTCTGGCGCGCACCGCATGGCGCTGCTGCTGCTGCTTATTTCGTTTGTGGTGCTTTCGCTCGTATACGCGATCAACCGCCGGGTGTGGTCGCCCTGGACGGTGAGGTGACGGCGCCAATGCTTCAAGTCGCCGTTCGCAAACAGTTTCGCACGGCGGGCGCGCCAGCTTTCGATTTGCAGGTAACGCAGGAATTTGCGCCGGGCATCACCGTTCTGTTTGGCCCTTCGGGCGCAGGCAAGTCGACCCTGCTCGATTGCATTGCTGGGCTGCAGACGCCGGATACGGGACGGATCACGCTGGGCGAAGAAATCTTTTTTGACGCGGACCAGAAGATCTGTCTTCCGCCGCAACGCCGCCGGATCGCGTACGTCTTTCAGTCCCTGGCTCTGTTTCCGCATCTGCGTGTGGAAGAAAACGTCGCTTATGGGCTGATTTCGAGTGCCCATTCGCGCCGCGATTTGCGCGTCACGCAAATCCTGGAGGCGTTCCACATCACGAATCTGCGGCGACGCAAGCCTCCCGAACTTTCTGGTGGCGAAAAACAGCGGGTCGCTTTGGCGCGTTCGCTTGTGACGGAGCCCCGAGTGCTGTTGCTCGATGAACCGCTCACGGGGCTGGACTTGCCATTGCGCCGGGCGATTCTGCAAGACCTGCGGGCGTGGAATGACGCGAATCGCATTCCGACTTTGTACGTTACTCATAATCGCGAAGAACTCGACGCGGTTGGCGAGCGGGTTGTCGCTTTGCTGCAAGGCCGCGTTCTGGAATCCGGCGCTCCGCGCGACGTTCTGGATGCCCCGCGATCTCTCGCTCTTGCTCGCGCCGCCGGTTTCGAAAATGTGATGCCTGCGACAGTTCTGGAAACACGGCCCGAGGACGGCGTGATGCGCGTCGCCTTAACCCCCTCAAATTGTGAATTGGAAATCCCGCTTGGCCCAAATGAAGTTGGCGCGCAACTGCAAGTTGCCATTCGCGCTGGTGACATTCTTCTGGCGACGCAGTCGCCGCATTTCCTGAGCGCTCGCAACGTGCTGCCAGGCACGCTCGAATCACTCGAATCGCGCGGGGCTTTGGTCATCGCGCAAGTGAACGCCGGTGCTCGCTTCATCGTGCACGTCACTCCCGGCGCGGTGCGCTCGTTGCAGCTCTCAGCCGGCTGCGCGGTCTGGCTGGTCCTCAAGACGCATTCTTGTCATCCGGTCTCGTCGTAGCTCCTTCGTCGGCGCAGGATACACGTCCTGCCCTCTGCTATCATAGTTTTGTCGACTCGAGGATTCCGTGGCGCGCAAGAAGATCAAACACAAATCTGCTCCCAAGCCGCTCCGGGCGCGCAACGCTGCGCGTTCCGGATCGCAATCCCAGCCCGCTACGCGTCTGGAAGAAGTGCTGCAGAGCGCGGCGAATATTTTTTTCGCCAAAGGATTTCACGCGACCAGCATCGAAGACGTTGCACGCGACGTCGGCATGCTGAAGGGCTCGCTGTACTACTACATCAAATCTAAGGATGACCTGTTGTTTCAACTGCTTCTCGCCGGCATCGAGGATGGCGATGCGTTTATCGCGAGGCAAATCGATGTGGCCGGCGATCCCGTCGAGCAACTAGAACGCGCCACCCGCGCCCAGATCGACTACATCATCCAGAACAAAGTGCCGTTCGGGTTGTTCCTCCACGAATTCGATTCGCTTTCCGGCAAACGCCAGCAAAAGCTGATCTCCGTGATGTCGCGCTACAATTCGCGATTCGTCGATCTGGTGCGTCGCGGGCAGCAGCAAGGTAAACTCATCGACGGCGAGCCGTGGCTCATCGTTAACGGGATCCTTGGGATGTGCAATTGGTTGTACCGCTGGTACGACACTGAGCATGTTTCCGGCCCCGAACAGATCAAGCAGGTGTTCCTACGCATGATTCTGAGTGGCATCCAAAAACAATAGTAACGCGCAAAACATAGAGGAAGAGTCCAGGCGGTAAGTGATCTTTCCTTGCAAGTCCGGGCGGCAGATGATCTTCATGCTGCACGTACCATCCGTGGAAGGCCTCCTGATCGTGATGGTTGTAGTAGTGTTCGCCCTGATCGTGGTCTCCGTACTTGTCGTGGCCCTTCCACACTGCTCGTCTCGTCCTATTTGCATGGACTGCTTTTTCCGTCGGCCGCCGCTTTGGCGACTCCCGCGCCGGCCTCAGCTCCAGAGATTTCCGCCTGAGTATTCAAACTCCCGGCTAGGTGCTCTGACCGTGGCAGGCAGAAGGCGGCCGCTACACAAGCGAATCGCACAAATGCTATGCTCTCCTCCCCCAGCGTCATAGGAGGACTCCATGTCTCGACTGCTTCGCACTCTCGCGTGCTTCTCCTTGCTTCCTGCCGCGATCTTCCTTCTCACTTCGACTTGCCACGCGCAGGAAATCCCGCCGCAACTCCAGCCGCCCGCCAGCGAACAACTTCTTCTCCGGGTGCACGCGAAGGGCGACCAGGTGTACATCTGCCAGGAAGGTGCGACGGAGTTCGCTTGGGCGCTGAAGGCTCCCGAGGCGCAACTCTTCGACAAGGATGGCAAGCCGTTTGGCAAGCATTCCGTTGGACCGACGTGGGAAGGGAGCGATGGCAGCAGCGTAAAGGGCAAGGCTGTTGCCACAGTTCCTTCGCCCGATCGTGATTCCATTCCCTGGCTGCTGGTCGACGTGGTAAGCCACGAGGGCAACGGGGTGCTCTCGCGCGTGACAAAGATTCAGCGCCTGAACACCAAGGGCGGCAAAGCGCCTGCTTTCGGTTGCGACTCGATCCACGCTGGCCAGGAAGTTCGCGTGCCGTATTCCGCCGACTATCTTTTCTACGTGCCGAAATCATGAACGCCCATTCGCGCCAATGAGCGATTTGCATACCAACTTCGATTCGGCGCTGGCCGCATCGGCGCCGGACGAGCAATCAAATCTCTCTTCCCGCTGGAAAAGAACCGTTATCGCCGCCTTGCTCAGTTTGTTCCTGCCGGGCATGGGCCAACTCTTCAATCGCCAGCCTCGCAAAGCGTTGGTCATCGGTATCATCTCGCACATCTTTGGTGCATTAGTCGCTCACACGCGTCTGCTGCTGTCCTTCTGGACGATGGTGGCATCGGTCCTTGTTGTGCTAGCTTGGCAACTCCTCGTCGCTGCGGAAGCCGCGCGAACTACCGCCACGGGGCAAAAGCCAGAGGCTCCTATCCCTCTGCCGTGGCTCTCATACCCGCTCATTGGGGTCATCGTCGCGATCAGCGCACTCGCGCCATCGCCCGCGCACACGATGCACGAGTCCGGCTTCCACGTTTACAAAATTCCTTCTGCGTCGATGTGCCCGACCATTTGTATCAGCGACCAGGTCGTGGCCGACGCGTGGGCCTATCACGAGAGGGCTCCCCAGCGCGGAGACATCATTCTCTTCAAGCATCCATCGTTTAAGGACCTTCTGATCAAGCGTGTGATCGGGCTCCCCGGCGACTTCGTCACTCCCGGCCCCAACGGCTCCGTCCTTGTCAACGGTCAGCCTTTTCATCCTCCCAGTCCTTGTGGCAATCCCGATTGGGCGAAAGAAGCGGTACCGAGCGAGTCTTCCTTCCAACCCAAGAGGGTGATGGAAGGCACCTTGTTCGTCATCGGCGATAATCTGGAGCAGAGCTTCGATAGCCGCGTTCCGGAATTCGGTACAGTTACGCTCGACATGGTCCGCGGAAAACCTCTCTACTTCTCGTGGTCATCCACTCATTCGCGCATCACCTGCAAGATTCACTGACTGCTGCGATCCTCTTTCTCGCAGCCGCTAGCTGCCCCGGTTCCGGCGATCGCATTTGCGGCGGTGGTTTTCGAGCTTGAATCCGCCAACGATCAGCCAGACGAAGCCCAGCCATCTTGTGAACGGAATCAGGCCTGTGGAATGGGGGCTAAAACTTGCAGCGCGAGGAGGGAAAAATGCAAAGAAGCGAGCCGTTGTTGCGGTGGCGAGAAAGCTGGCAGTCCTGCTGCATCGTTTATAGGTGAGTGGGGAGGTGTACGAACCACTGCGCAATAGCCAGAAAACGATGCGCGCCGCGGCCTAGAGGGAAGAACTCCTCACAAAACAGGGATGCTAGGGGTTAAAAGTCTTGACACTCACCGGCCTTCATGGAAGGAGTTACATCAAATCGAGGCCGCTGGTTTCCGGAATGAGGAGGGCGCTGAGTCCGGCGAGGGCGTAAGCTACGCCGCAAGCAAGGAAGGCCCAGGCGAGTCCGCGATTTTCGCCCAGGCGTCCGATGAGCAATGGAGCCAGGGCGCTGAATGAGCGCGCCAGATTGTAAGACAAGCCGAGAGCCACGGCGCGGATGCGGGTGGGAAATAGTTCGCTGGCCAATGTGCCGGAGCCAGTGAAGAAGCCCGAACCGAAAAATGCCGTGATGCAGCCGAAGATGAGAATCCAAGCCGGATGGCGCGCCGCGGCGAAAAACGGCACGAGAACCGCGGCCGCCAACAGATAAAGGATCACGGTCTTTTTGCGGCCAATTCTGTCTGCAACGCTGCCGAAGAAAAGATAACCGGGAACCATCCCCAAGAGATTAATCAGGACAACGAAAGTGACCGTGCCCAAGGCGCGGAAATCACGACCGCCCTGGGACAGAGGAAGAGCCAGGTAGGCGGGCATCCAACTGAACAGGCCCCACCAGGCGAAAAGTCCGAAGGTATTCATGCTGAGAAGAGCGAGCAGGCGGGGAAGCGCGGCCCGCCAGAGAACTTTTTTTTCGACGGAGGTTGTGGCGGTAGGTTTAGATTGCGCACTCCAGATGGCGGGCTCGGCGACGTTTTTCCGCAGCCACAAAGTAAAGAAGGCAGGAAGCAGGCCGAGACAGAAAACACCACGCCAGCCAATCACGGGAACGAGGCCGCCAGCAACAACGACGGCCAAGGCGTAGCCGATAGCGTAACCGCTCTGCACAATGCCCATGGCGCGGGCGCGGCGATTGGAGGGCCAGGATTCCGCCAGGAGAGCGGCTCCGCAAGTCCATTCACCACCCATGCCCAAGCCGATGGCGATGCGACAGGTTGCGAGGGCGATGATGTTCGGCGCGAGTCCGCAAAGAAATGTGAAAGCGGAAAAGGTGAGGACCGAGTAGATCAACATGCGCTTGCGGCCGTAGCGATCGGCGAGGATCCCAAACAGAAAACTGCCGAGTCCGGTGGCAATCAACAGGAGTGTGGTGAGAGAGCCGGCAACAGATTTGGACATGGACAGACCCGGGAGGAGTTGCGGCAGGAGCGCCGAGTAGAGCATCACGTCGAAGCCACTGAAAAACCAACTGAGGCCGGCGGCAAGGAGGGAGTTGCGTTGCTGCGGCGACAGCTCACTCCAACGGAAAGTGTTTAGCGATGGGGACGAGAGGATGGGCAAGTGACGTCTCAAGGCACGGCCGGCGCGCCTAACGGGCCAGTCTACTGAGAACGGAGGCGCGATGCACTGAAAAGGAGGGGCGTTGTGCAAGGAACACAAAGGAGAAAAGCAGAAGGTGCGGAATTGCCAGCGTATTGGTTGTACGCTAAAGCAGGAAGAGTTGGATGGTCCATCCAGTCCACATTCATTTGGTAAGTTTTCAGGTTTTGGAGCGAAACGGAACCTCGCCAATGCCCTGGGAACAAGGATCGAAGGACACGGTTGCCATAGATAGGGGAGAAGAGGTCAAGGTCATCATGCGATTCGAAAGCTATCGCGGGCGGTACTGCGATTTGCGGAGCTTCATACATTTATCGCGATAAATGACCTCCAGCAATGGCTGATTTCCGGACACATCGTTGTTAGACAGCTACAGGAGCACTAATATGGGAATCGTTGCACATTTGCATTGGCTACCTTTCACGATCTGGTTGGCAACCCTTCATGTTGAAACCAACGCGGTCATTCCGATTGCTGGTTGGAATTTCCGGCCTGCTAGGAGTAGCGGCTCTCGCTGTGTATTATTCGGTTCCGATTCCTGTGCCCCCTCCGAATGCAGGTTTTCGCGAAATCGCCGAATTCGGCACGCAGTTCCACGACAAGATTTTGCTGGACGCATGGCTTCAGGGAATCGGTTCGTTGCTCGTTGTGATTTTCTTTCTGGCCCTGGTGTATTTAGCCCAAGGCATTGAACGGTCTTCAGGTTGGATCACGACCCTGGGAGCGACGACGGTTCTTACAACGACCCTTCTCGATGTCGCATTTGTGCTGGGCGCTGTGCAGGGTGCCGTGGACGGGCATCCCACGACTGCGCTCACTTGCTTTGATATGACTTTCGTATTCATCCACCTTTTTCCCATGATTCCCGCTTCCGTTACTTTTTTAGGATTAGGTGCGATGTTGCTCCGATCACCCATCCTACCCCGCGTGTTTGCCCACGTCGCGCTGGCGCTGGCGTTTGCTTTCCCGGTCCTGGGCTTCCTAGGCCTGTTTATGCCCCGAGTGAACGGAATAATCGTCATCCTGCTGAGTTCACAAAAGGTGTGGGTCGCGGCCGCCGCTATCACATTGCAGTTCCGGTCCGTCGACTCAACGATCCAAACTGCCAGACCCGCGCTCGGCTAGCGTCGAGTGATGCTGATCCCATTACCTGTGTCTCCAGGAAAGCCGAGAAGTTGTTTCGCTATTTTGGCGCAACGCGAGCGCGTTCAAGTCGCCCATGGGAGGATCCGTTTGCTCCCTGCATCGCCGATTGGCTGTTTTCTTTTGGCCCACTCAATAGAAGATCAAATTCTCAGTTACCGGTAACCCGAGTATTCGGGAATTCATTCTCAAGTTCCGGATTGCCGACCGCTCGGCACTTGCCCAATGAGAAGCGAGTTTGTGTGGACTGATCTCTCCTTCCACCGTTTTCTCACGATTGGCAAAAGTTCCATGCGGTAAGAGCCTAGGCTGGCTGCTGCAAGGCTCTTGCGGGAACACTGGCCAGCAACGGGCCTAAGCCTTCTGCGGCGGTCGGGTGGGTGAAAATTGCGTCGCGCAGCACGGTGTAAGACAGGCCGCCCAGCATCGCGGTCTGAACCGCTGCCATCATCTCGCTTGCTTCCATGCCGAACACAGTGAATCCCAATATGCGGTCGCTTTGGACGTCGATAAGCATTTTGACGAAGCCGCGGGTTTCGCCTATAGCGACGGCTCGGAGCACAGCGGCCATCTCTATTTTCGCCAAGCGATAGGCGATGCCGCGTTTCTTAGCTTCCGATTCGCTCAAACCGACTCGCGCAAGCTCAGGGTCCGTGAACATGCAGAACGGTACGAGTCTATCGCGCGTGGTACGGCTACCGCCGTTCAAGTTGTCTCGGACCACGCGGAAATCATCGAACGCGACGTGAGTGAACTGAGGACTGCCCGCGCAATCTCCCATCGCCCACACCCCCGGCGCGGTGGTTTCCAATCGCTCATTGACTTTGATGTAGTCACGCGAGTCCAGTTCGATTCCGGCCGTTTCAAGCCCGACCCCCTGCGTGTTCGGAGTCCGTCCAACCGCGACCAACAAGTCGCTAGCTTCTATCGTCTGTTCTCCACTGTCGGTTTCGGCGTGGACCTGTACGCTTTGACCTGAGAGTCCCTCGACCTTCCGCACTTGTGTCCCCAGCAATACTTCGATCCCCTCGCTCGTGAAATCTTCACGAATCGCTTGCGAGACGTCGGGATCTTCCGCCGTTGCGACTTGCGAGCCACGCTCGATGATGGTCACCCGAGTGCCGAATCGACGGAGGGCCTGGGCGAGTTCAAGGCCCACGTACCCGCCGCCCAGCACGATCACATGCGCCGGCAGACGTTGAAGATCGAGTGCTTCGATGTGAGTCATCGGTTTTGCGTCCGCGAGGCCGGGAATGTCCGGCATCATCGCGCGCGATCCCAGGTCCAGAAACAGTCGATCACCGGTGACCGTCCGACGACCTCCGTCGTTTAGGTGCACTTCCACAGCCTTAGGAGCGATAAAGTGGGCCTCGCCGCGGATCAATTCGGCTCCGGTCGCTTTGAAGCGATCGAGATGAAACTGAACTTCGCTCTCGACCATCTTGCGCTTGCGGTTGAAAACCCCTTTCATGTCCGTGGATACTGGACCTGTTTGGATGCCGTACTCGATACCGTGCCGCGCAAACCAATTCGCCTTTGCGCTGCGGATCACGTTCTTGCTGGGCAAGCACGCGATGTTAGGGCACGATCCGCCAATGTATTTCCTTTCCACAACAGCCGTGCGGTGACCAGCTTGGGCCAAGTTCCATGTCAGGTGCTTGCCCGCCTCGCCACTGCCGATAACAAGGATCTCGTAACGCTCTATCTCAGACATTATTATTCACCTCCGTAGACAGGCAAGACTGGCGTCTCGCCTCTGGCGGCGATACGGTGACTGGTGAGAACAACATACATCCGTTTGCCCCCGACAGTCATGTATCCGCACCAGCACTATCCCATTCGAAGCCTCTGGTTTCGGAAGATTAACCGGCTTCAAATCTCCGTAACCATTGAATCCTCTCGCTTTCATCAGCGCGCTAGACTACTCTTTATTTCCTGTCTGTGGGAACCCATGCAAGACAACGATATAATTCGGTTTCCATCCCACGCTGTAGCGTAATGCAGGCGCAGGCCGGGAGTGATCTCCGCCATTCCATGCTTGACCCTGCGACATTTTTGTCTCCTTTCACAACTGTTCGGCTTCATCAACTCTTGACCGGCTGGAGACCAGGCATCGAATGGAAGCCGACTTAGATAAGCTTGACTGAGTCACGGCGAGTTCATTGATGGGCGTCTCGCTCGTCTCATGACGGTTCGGAATCACCAAATACAGCTCGGTGCGACCCGTGCCTTCCCGTCTCTCCGATGGACATCGAAAGTGCCCCAAAAAAGTAACATGAGTAACAAACCCGGATTTCCCTGTTACGTGTACCCGGACTCAGCGCGTTTTCAATCTGTCTTAGGGGAATCCTATCATCTCAATTCTCAATCTCAGGCAAGCGCCTCATGCGCCAAGTCGACTCAGCCCGTCAGATAGATCTACACTGGCCGACTTCCTGGTAGCTATCTGACCTGAATGCACAACTCGTTGCGAATTGCTGGTCAGTGCACTATCGATGGCCCCGGGGTCCCATCGGACCATTCGCCGGCCAAAACCATGAAAATGGTCACGCGTGCTTCAGGGTTATCGACCGCTATAATCGGCGAGCCGGGCAGATTGGCTCCCCAGCTTTTCGCGGCATCACCCGCAACAAGAAACATGACATGTGGATGCCAGTTCTTGGCACCATCGTTTAGATACTGTTGCTTCGACATCATGTAGCACATCGCTCCAGGCGCAAGGGCCGGCAGTTCCTTGTTTTCCAGCGCCGATGCGGTCGCCGCGGCGATCTCCGCCTTCGATTTTCCTGCCAGCACCAGCTTGGTCTTCATGAGAAAGATAGGCAAAAAAGTGCTTGCAGCTACCGCGTTGTAGCAAGTTGGGGCGCGCATTTTGGGATTCCAGAAGTCCGACGCATCGCTCGGGTTCGCCCATGCTCTCTCCACAATGCAGAGAAAGCCATTCGAACCTTTCACAGCGGTTGCATAGCCACCTCGTCGCAGTACCATCACTTCGGCTACATCCGAAACCGACGCTGGGGCAGCACTGCGAGCCAGCGCGATCTCGGCATTCTCGTCCGAAATCAAATACTGATCGAGAGGCGCCATGGCCGGATAGGTAGCCTTTTCAACCTGTGCTCGTGAACAGATCGGGCAGGATAAAAAGACCAGAACAACCAATGCTAAAGCTGCGATCCTGATATTGTTCTTCCGCATCTGACTCTCCAGTAGAAGCAATTGCGTGAGCTTTGACCCAAAATATCGAGGATGGACTGCAGCCCATCATTGGTATCGATGGTGTCCGATTCTTCCTGGCAAACGCCGCAGCATCGACGCTAGCGTTACGAACCCAATGTGGTCCGATTGGCCATAATCGCACTTCTCGACATCCATTTCCTTCTCCATTCACTTGCAAAGTGCAAGTGCTGTGAAATATACCTCGTGCTTCCCGCAAAATGCAACTAGTGGATAACGGGTGCAGTGGAGTCACCAAGGTGACACGCGAGACACGGTCAGGCTGCCCGATCTATCTGACGCTGGAAATGCTGGGGGACCGTTGGAGCCTGATCGTGATCCGGGACATTATGTTCGGCAACCGTCGACACTATGGGGATCTCGTCAGGCTCTCCGAAGAAGGAATCGCATCGAATATCCTGGCCAACAGGTTGGTGCGTCTAGTCCAATCTGGTCTCCTCTCACGTGCTGACGATCCGACCCACAATCAGAAGGCGATTTACAGCCTCACCGAAGCGGCCATTCAGCTTGTTCCTTTGTTGGCCCACATGGGCGCGTGGAGATGTCGGCACACTCCTGCGTCCAGAGAACTCTCGATCCGCGCGCAGCTTCTTGAGAAAGGCGGCGAACGAATGTGGAAGGCCTTCATGGCCGAACTCAGAAGCATCCACCTGGGAGCGCCTGCGCCGCGTCGGTCGGTTTCCACCGAGCTTCAGGCCGCTTTTGAGTCTGCCGTCAGCCGCGAAGCTAAGACTAGAAGAAGCAGTAAGACTCGATAGGCTTGCATCGAGAAGTGGCCAAGCGTGGGTTATGCACATCCGCCGGATTCGATACTGATAAACGCGCTTGTGTTGCGTAATCTGGCCAACTTGCGCGTGGACGACAATCCGGAAGTTGGGTCGTCGGTACTCTTGATCGGAGTGGCCCGGATTCAATCAAATTTCGAGCCGATGAGGACGCAGGTCGCCCTTTTTGAGTTATAAGCTCAGATGGCGGCCCTTTGAAGTTCAATTTCTTAATGGTAGGGCTCCTCCTTTTACGAGACTAATCTTCGAGCGCCCGCCATTGTGGTTCTGTTTGTAGATTGGAAATACGCTACAACATTGCACTTTCCAGCTTTGCCACTGCATCTTGACGCTGCGTGGGCTGTACATTTCACGATGGACGGAAC
>CAVTMR010000002.1:0-186022 GCA_963735825.1 Candidatus Acidiferrales bacterium | reverse complement strand
TTAAATCAATCACTTACGTTAGCGCCTCATTTTCCATATTTTCCAAAATGCTATCGAATCGCGTTGTTGCGCCCCGATCTCGCGGGATTACTTTCCGATCGAGGAAAGCTAACTAGACCAGCGACTGAAAGAGACAAGAGATTATGTTGACGCGATCATTCACCCGCGCCTTATGCATTAGCCTTACGATGTTTCGGCTCCCTTGCGCTTTGGATGCCGCTCGATAGCGGAACACGAACACGGATTCGTGTCCCATCCGAAGGCTGCGATTCGATCGCGAGTTGTCCACCGATAAGCCCTAGCCGTTCGCGCATGCTGACCAAGCCGAGACCGCCCTTTCTCTCGATAGACTCCGGATTAAATCCTGCGCCGAAGTCGGTGATACAAAGATTGAGTGCGTCTCCACGGGCGGACAGTTCCACCTTGGCCTCCAACGAATCCGTATGCTTCACAATGTTGCGCAAGGCTTCCTGCACAATCCGAAACAGGCAGAGAGCGACATCCTTGGGGATCTGCCCGGGCACGTCGTCGTGAAGAAAGATGATTTGCAATTCGTGCTGGTAGGAGAATTCTCTGCAGAAACTTGCCATGGCGGGGACCAAACCCTGAAGGTCGAGTTTCGCTGGATGAAGTTGGCGCGACATGCTGAGAAGATCGGTCGAGGTCTCCGACGCGACTTCGGCGAGGTTGTGCAGTTGTTTGTGGTCGGAGGGTGTTAGCGTGGGCAGCGTCTGCTCGAATTGCTCCAGGCCAATCTGGAGAAAGGCCATGCGCTGACCGATATCGTCGTGTAACTCCCGGGCAATCCGGGCGCGCTCTTCCTCTTGCGCGTCAATCAGGCGACCCGTTAGGTTGTGCAGGACAGCCTCATGTTGCTTTCGCTCTTCCACCAGTACCGCGAGGGTCATAAACGGCACGGCGGTGAACAACAGGAACACTTGTAACGTGAAGACACTATTGATCGGGTCGGCTTCGAGAAACGGCCCACGGCCGTGGACCGCACCCCAAATGGACACGAGGGCGACTATGCTCGCTGCAGTCCCAGCCCCAGCAGTGCCGAAACGTAGAGCGGACCACAGCAGAAGCGGCATCAAAGAATAAAGAGCTGCAGGGGATTCATGGGTCGCACCAGCACCAGCAACAAACATGCCGAAACTTAAGGAAAAAAGCGCGGTGAAAAGAGCGCCTGCTTCCAGGTAATAAGCACGCGTGGGGCGCGGCCGTGCCCGGAAGCGCTGGACCCAACCGAGTATAGCGGGCGCCACAGTGAGAAAAGCCAGGCCTTCCGATAGAAAGGCAGTCCTGCCGCTAATCCAGCGGTCCCCACTCAAGGCTTGCCAGCCAGTCAAGCATACGACCAGCGGACCGAGGATCACAGTAACGAACACATACTTCCCAAAGGCCTTCACGTTGTCCAGACGGGCTACGCCCTGCAAGAAATAATCAACTCCCCAAAGGACAACGAGAATTTCCGCAATGTCGGCCAGCTGGAGCACAGCCATCGAATGAATCGGTACGCCAGCTGGGAGGTCGTAGAGGACAAAACCGGCCAGACCTGCTGGAATAAGGATGGGCCAGATCCTTCGTGGAGAAACCAGCAGAATGGCCACCAAGACTGCGCAACCGGGCCAAAGAGGCCAAAGCGTTTGGGGAGCGGTTATGATTAAGGTTCCACCGAGTCTTGCCGCGAGGTAGCACAGCACGAGCACGAGGATCGCTTGGACCATCGAGTGCGACCAGAATTCCGCGTTTGCAGCAGAGGGTAATCGACCTCTCTGATTTGTTTCCATTGGCCGCCTCCCAGCGGGCGCGCAAACAAAGACAGCGTGGGTTGAGGTTCTCCGAATAAATATACATTAAGTCAGTGCTGTCCCATTAAAAGTCGAATAGGTTCAATTGGTTGCAGGTTTCGGCATCGGTGAACTCATCGTTGAAGTTGGAAAACCCCTCTAAAATTGGGTTTTTTTCGAAAACTGTGACACTGAGAATTTGCAGAATTTTGTACAGACTCAAGTCGAGCCCCAATTGCTTTTTGACAATCGCCACCAACACGTAGATCGACAAGGCCACCCACGCTTGGGGCTAGATATACCTCAGGAATCCGCACCTTCCTGCGCCGAAATGTTCCACTCATGGCGGCGTCAACGAACAACTCAAATTGGGGGCGTTGATGGCGCGGGTAACCGAGAGTGAAAGAGCGCACATTTCATTTGTAGAGGATGCAGGAGTGTTATCGAAAGTGATCGACGAGCATGATGTCGCTGTTTACATCGCTTTCTTGTGAATAGAGGATCCATCGGCCATCGGGAGAGACCGAAAGGCCGCTATCGAAATCATTGCGCCGTACCCGTGTGCGCCGTGAAGGCGCTGGTCCACAGCGGGGGTATACCCGCCCGGGAGCTAGTTCGCTCCACCCGGTAGCAATCAGAGCAGGGTCGAAAATCACTGCACCTGTTCGGAACCGGAATGTTGACCTTTGGGTGGTTCGATCCGGTAACCGAGCCTTCGCAGTTGGCGGATCATTCTCGTAGTGCGAGCTTGCTTCGACTTTTGGCTGATAGCCAGACCGCGTTCTTCGTAACGGACGCCCTGGTGGAGGATCAGCCAGATCAGCCGACACTGACGATGGGCGATGGCACCGATGGCTTGGTTATGTCCCAGGCGCGGAACCAGAGCGGCGATAGACAATGTCGAAGATGGTTCCTTTGGCCTTGACTGCGGCGTTGGCACACTGGTTGAGAACGCGCCGCATATGGCGATTACCCTTCGGAGACCGGTGGCTGTAGTTTACGCCAGCGCTTTCGTCGTCGCCGGGGCAGGCGCCCATCCAGGAGGCGAGACATTTCTCGGAAGGAAAGGTCGCTGCGGTGGGACCGACTTCGGCAATGATCTGCGGTCGCTGAATCCACTCCCAAACCGGGTACTTCCGCCAGCCGCTGGACCGCATCGTGGTGCTGGCTGAGGAGACTGGCGATCTCCTGGTCTAGTTGGCTGATCTGCTGTTCGAGAAATTGCAATTGCTCGAGCGCCATTTTCAGGAGCCGTCGGTACACGGGCTTGAGGTCCGTGCACGCGCCGAGCGCATCACACAATTGTTCCGGCGTAGCGCGTAATTTCTGATCGGCCAAAGCGGCCAGAGCTGCCGGATTGGTTTCTCCGTCAGCCAGTGCTTTCAACATGCGCCGGGCACTGGCGCCGAGCAGATCTGAGACCAGACTGGACAACTTAATATGGGCCTCTTCCAGCAGAGACTCCAATTGGTTCTGCAGGCGCACCCGATCACGCGTCAGTTGGTACTTTCGGCGCGTTACCGTCCGCCACAGACGCTGCTCGGCATCGGGCACAAAGCTCAGCGTCAACTCTTGAGCCACCAGCCGCTTCACTAGGCGTTCGGCATCCGGGAAATCCCTCTTGCGTCCCCGCCGTCCGCGATTCGACTGCGCCTGCGCCAAATGCAACGTTCCCGACCTCGCGCGGGCACCTTGCCGCTGCTCGCGTATCGGCTGCCAGTAACGTTCCAGCGCTTCCCACACCGGTCTCCAATATTGCGCCGTCGATTCCATCACCACTTCCTCGACCTCTTGCTCGACGAGCCATGCCGCCAGCGATCGCAGTTGTTCGGGGTTGCTGCCAAATCGTCGGCGCTCAAACTGGTACTCGCCTTCGACTTCGACGTCGGAGACCACCACCGCCAACATCTTTTTGTGGACATCGATTCCCGCTATCCGATAGGTCATATTTCCTCCTGGCCGGAAGCGGAGAGCGTGCCACCGTTACATTAACCAGGGTCGCGGGCTATCGCCGTTCCCCCGGGGAAAACGACGACGCCCAATTATTCGCTCAAACACGCACGCTCCGGATCAGACAGTCGAACGGCCTCAACTTCTCCATCTGCTCTCGACCTCGCCGCTCCGGGCAGTTGCGATCATACCTCTCCCTCATTTTCATGAGGTTTCGCGGGCCGAAGGCCCTAAATGACAGTGGAGGCAACGAGACTGCTGAAGCCTCTGGTGCAGAGGGTCGCAATGGCGACCTGGCGAGCATGCAGGCCGTAACAGAAGTAAACGCCGAGCAGGCCCCGAAAACTGTGATGCAGGAGCCGACCCGCCACGAGTCGAGGGAAGGCCGAAGTGGATGGAATCGTACGAGCGAACAGATTCCATCCGACCTGCCGGGGTAGTGGCGACGGCATGTAGGCAAAGTGGACCATGCGCAACACGGGAAGTCCCAGCGGTGATCGCGGTGTGGATCGACTGGCAACTCGCGAGAGACAGGCCGGGCCGTTTGGGATGGCGGAGAGGCTCGTAGTACCGATGAAGCCGGGTAACTCCGGTGGAGGGAAGGGGCCTCAGTTGAAAGGAAACGCAAGAAGCGACAAAGGACCGAGGGATTGGCGATGAGCCTAACAACTCCACTAAGTGTTCAGAAGTTGCAGACGGCGTTGCACGACAAAGCGAAGGGATCGCCCAACTTTCGCTTCTATGCTCTGTACGACAAGGTGTACCGAGAAGACGTGATGGCATTCGCCTATGAATGTTGCAAAGCGAATCGCGGAGCAGCAGGAGTAGACGGCCGAAACGTTCGAGGACATGCGAACCCAATATTCGAAGCCGACCTGCCGCAGGAACAGTACGCCTATCGGGCAGATCGCAGCGCGTTGGATGCCGTGAGGCATGTCCACAAGCTGCTCAACACTGGCCATGGACAAATTGTAGACGCGGATTTAAGCGGCTACTTTGATTCGATTCCACATTCCGACCTTCTAAAGTCGGTGGCTCGACGGATCGTCGACGGAGCGATGCTGCATTTGATCAAGATGTGGTTGGAAGCTCCGGTCGAGAGGAGACCGACGAGAAAGGGAATAAGCATCGGAGTACGCGCAATCGGGATGAAGGAAAGGGAACTCCACAGGGAGCTCCGATCAGCCCGTTGCTCAGCAACTTGTACATGCGTCGATTCGTGCTGGGATGGAAGAAGCTCGGGCACGAGAAGCGTCTTGCTGCTTACATTGTTAACTACGCTGATGATCTGGTGATCTGCTGCCGAGGCCGAGCTGAAGAAGCTCTGGCTAGGATGCGAGACATCATGACGAAGCTGAAGTTGACGGTAAATGAAACGAAGACGCGGGTCTGCAAACTGCCGGAAGAGAAATTCGACTTTCTAGGATATACGTTTGGTCGGTGCTATTCGCCGAAGACAGGGCGCGCGTACATTGGTACGGTTCCCTCGAAGAAGCGGGTGATCCGCGTCTGCGAGGCGATTAGCGAGACGACCGGACGGGATCAAACTCTACTGGATCAGGAGATCGTGGTAGCAAAACTCAACCGCACGATGATTGGGTGGGCCAACTACTTTCTGTCTCGGGCCAGTCAGCAGTGCCTATCGGGCGGTGGAAAAGCACGCCTGCAAGAGGCTGCGTCAGTGGTTGTGTGCCAAGCACAAACTGGACTGGCCGGGGACCAAGCGGTTTCCGAAGGACTCCTTGCCAAAAATGCTGGGCCTCGTCCGCCTTACCACGCGGACGCGCAACTTTCCGTGGGCGACAACGTGACCCTTTCTCCGAGAGCCGGAAGCGGGAAACCCGCACATCCGGTTCGATGAGCGGGGTGTGGAAACGGAAGCATGGTCGGGTTAGTGAGGCACCGGCGTACGAAAGGGCCGGCAACCGATAGACCTTACCTAAACCACCGCGCCACACCTCGACTCCACCAATAAGGATTCAAGTTTCCCGAGTACGCCACTATACGTCCGCTGGGTTGGCTTTTTCACAGATAGCAAGAAAAACAAGGCGAACCATCTGGTTCGCCTTGTTGCCAGAACATTACTTCTGGGAGCTGACGGTGGCTTGCAGGGCGCCGCGGCTGGGGACGACGCTCACGGTGGTTACTGGTTTCTGAGGGCTGGCGTTTGCGAGTTGCGTCTCTTCCTTCGAAGTGTACACGCCAAACGTTGAGTCCAGCGACCCTTCGGATACAATGGCGAGGAAATATTGGTCGCCGTAGCGATGGAAGACTACCCGTGCGTGACCGTTCCCATCTTTCGAACTGGCGGGCAGCACACCGACGAATGTCGCGGTGTGGTTTTCCTGATTACAAAAGATGAGTTTCAAGTGCCCTTGCCGGTTGATCATATAGTCGCCTGCTGCGAACGTGTTGTTCCCTACGCTGAACGGGAACGGCGCATGGAAGCGGAGATCCAGATCGCTTCTCTGCGCGTGCGCTGCTGGGGTCATCAGACAGATGGCGATGGTTGCTACTGCAAAATATAGAATGTGCTTCATATTGCCTCCTCAAGCTCGGGGCCGTGGTTGAGTTCCGCCGGTTCGGCGATTCTTGCCCCGGTGAGTGGCAGAATCATCCTGGTCGCAAAAGGGATCAATGGAATGGGGCTGTCATCCAAGGGAGATGCGGCTAACGCCATAACCTGTTGAGCGAGCTGAGGCTTACAACTGCCTATGAGCGAGGCGATCCGGCTATGGGCCCGAGCAGGAGTGCTACAATCAAGCCGCTTGGTACCAAGGAAGGGTAATGATCGTGAAGGCTTCCAGTTCCGTTACGCCGACCCTCCGCTTTGGCGTGTTCGAGCTCGATCCGAAAGCCGGGGAACTCCGCAAAAATGGGATGAAGATCAGGCTGCAAGGGCAGCCGGTCGACATCCTGGTCATGCTGCTGCAGCGTCCGGGCGAGACTGTCACCAGGGAAGAACTGCAAGAGAACCTTTGGCCTGCCGACACGTTTGTGGACTTCGAACAGGGACTGAACAATGCCATGAAGAGGCTGAGGGCGGCGCTGGACGACGACGCCGAGAGTCCCCACTTCATTGAAACCCTGCCACGGCGGGGATACCGATTCATTGCACCAGTCGAAAGCACCGGTATCGGGAAGCTACAAGTCGAGGCGCCGAACGACGGTGTGCCGAAACAAGCGCCGAAGCGGTCGCGGACTCTGCGCCTCGCGATTCTCTTCGGGGGATGCGTTTGCTGCTCGGAGCGGGCTTCTACCTTTACAAGCTGCGCAAGGTTTCCGAGCCGCCGGGGCAGCGCACTCTCACCCGCGTCACGTTCGACGACGGCCTGCAGATCGGTGCTACTTGGTCGCCCGACGGCCGTTACCTCGCCTTCAGTTCCGATCGGGGCGGAAAATTCGACATCTGGGTGCAGCAGGTCAGCGGTGGCGACCCTATCCAAGTGACCAAGAGACCGGGGCACAATTGGCAGCCTGATTGGTCTCCGGATGGCAAATACATCGCGTATCGTTCCGAGGAGGGTGACGGAGGAATATACATTGTCCCGGCGCTTGGGGGTGCAGGACTCGAACGGAAGATCGCACCTTTCGGCTACTACCCTCGGTGGTCCCCGAACAGCTTGCAGGTGTTGTTCCAGACTCATTTTACTACGATTGGTATCCCAACCGGTTCTACGTCGCGCAACTTGATGGCAGTGCACCCAGCGAAGTTCTAGCCGACTTCCTCACGCAAAACAAACTGTCGGCGGGTTCAGCCGAGTGGTATCCGGATGGAAAAAGAGTCACTGTTTGGGCCGGAGATGTTTCGTCAAGCCCCAGCTTTTGGATGGTACCGATTGCTGGGGGGCCAGGAATCAAGCTGGACATTGCTCCTGCGGTCCAGAGAAAACTCGCAGAGGCGTCTACACAAGGTGACCCTGGCGAACAGCTAGGGGACTACTCTTTCTCCTGGTCACCCTCAGGAGATGTCATTTACTTCGAGCGGGCCTACAGAGGGGCGAGAAACATTTGGAAGATGAAAGTCGATCCCGAGACGCTCCGAGCCACGGAGGTCGATCGTCTGACCACAGGGCCGGGGCCCGATGCAAGAGTCGCGATTTCAGCCGACGGCAGGCGGCTGGCCTACACAGCCAAGTCGCAGCGCATCCGAAGTTGGCTCTTCCCGTTCGATGCCACGACTGGCCAGATTAGAGGCAACGGCGATGCGATAACCTCGCCCGGAAGGATGTCTCTGGACCCGGTCTTATCGGCGGATGGTGCGAAGGTTGTCTATGTAGTTCCCCACGGCGAAACCTCTGGGTTTTC
Source organism: Candidatus Acidiferrales bacterium (assembly GCA_963735825.1). Classification (GTDB taxonomy): domain Bacteria; phylum Acidobacteriota; class Terriglobia; order Acidiferrales; family UBA7541; genus Acidiferrum. The sequence continues at coordinate 177,974 of CAVTMR010000002.1, read as the reverse complement.
CGGGGACGTGCGAAACGAACTGTGGCTGAAGTCGCTGGTGGATGGGCGCGAAGCTCCGGTCATTTCCGACGACTATTCACGCTGGCTCGCACTTTGGTCGCCCGACGGCATGCAACTGGCTTACGAGCGTCGAAAGCTCAGGACAAACGAGAAACAGCTCATGGTTTGGTCGAGCCAAAGCCGCGACGAAGAGCCACTCACAACAGTGAGCAACACGGGTAGGGGCATCTCTGATTGGTCTCGAGACGGCAAGTGGCTGGTGGTGACCCAAGCCACGCCTCAGGCGAATGAAATCTGGTTGCTCCCGCTCGCTTCGGCGCCGCATGCGGAAAGAAAGGCACAAAAGATTGTTTCCGATTCGACGCACCAGCTCTTCCAGCCGCACTCCTCTCCTAACGGTCGATGGATTGTCTTTGATGCAGTCGCGAACTCATCCAACCCGGAATCCACGCTCTACACAGTGCCCATGTCGGGTGGCCGGTGGACACAAATTACTGACAGCAAGCACTGGGACGATAAGCCTCGCTGGTCTCCAGATGGCAGGACAATTTACTTTCTCTCTGGGCGCGGCGGTTTCTTCAATGTCTGGGGAATCCACTTCGATCCGGACGCGGGAAAGCCTGTTGGGCAGCCGTTTCAGGTGTCGAAATTTGAAAGCCCCCGACTGATGGTTCCACGGTGGATACCGCCTGTGGGGCTTTCGCTCACCCAGGACAAACTCGTGATGACCATGGCCGAAGAGTCCGGCAGCATCTGGGTGCTGGATAACGTGGACCGCTGAGGTCCATTCCGGCCAACTCTTGATTTAACGCGGTATCTCTAACGACGCCGGCCCGTGTCAATAGTTTTTATGTTCTTTCTTTTGCTTGTCACTGAATTCGCGCATACCACGTCGCACGAACTGCGTCTTTTTCTGCCGCTTCGGAGCGCCCGCGCCGCCCGAATATGAGGAGCCCAGCCGGGTGTAGCAATTTCCCCTCAGCGCGTAATACCCCCCGGTTTTCTTGACCCTTTAAGCGCGTGGCAAGTACACTAGTAAATTCGGAAAGCTGCCTGAAATCAGGCAGTAAGGCTTGACGAACACGACCCCAAGGCCATCCTGGTTCGCTCTGTGATCGGGCGGCGAAACGCCGCTGGAGGGTGAAACTCGGGGAGTTCGCGAGCCGTATCCAGACCGTAAGGGGGATTGCTTTGCCAAAGCGTACATTTCAACCGCGGAAGCGCCGGCGCGCCAAGACACACGGGTTTCGTTCGCGCATGAAGACCAAAGGTGGCCGCAGAGTGCTTGCAGCGCGCCGCAAGAAGGGCCGTCATCGTCTTACACCCGAGTAGCGCGGAGGGCCCGGCAGCTCCACCTAACGGGCCAAGCCAGAAATTTCCGCGCGACGTTCGGCTGGTACGCCGCAGCGAGTTCGATGCGGTGTACCGCGCCGGGAAACGCCGCTCGAGTTCCCATTTCACCGTCTTTCTTCGTGCCAATGAACTGCCGTTGAGTCGATTCGGCTTCAGCATCAAGAAGGCACTCGGCGGCGCGGTGGTGCGTAACCGCATGCGAAGGCGCTTGCGCGAATTGGTTCGCTGTCACCGGCAGGAGATATCCGCAGGATGGGACATCGTCATTCACCCGAAGATCTCTGTAGCGCAGACACCGTTACCCGCGTTGACGCAGGATCTTTTGCGGCTGCTGAAAGATCTGTGACAACCGAGACGAATTCCGTTTCTGCCACGCAGACTTACTCCTGGGGCGTGCGGACCGCGTTGTTTGCCTTGAATTGCTACAAGTCCTACCTGTCCCCCTGGTTTGCGGGGAGCTGCCGGTTTGAACCGACCTGCTCGCGATATGCCTACGAAGCGATTGAACGGTTTGGGGTGGCGCGCGGCATGTGGCTGGGAACGAAACGGCTGCTGCGCTGCCATCCGCTATCACGAAAATTCGGACACGATCCGGTTCCGGAGAAATGGGAAGAGATGCCAGAAGATTCGACCATGATTTCTAAGGCTCGCGAGGTGCACCCGTGAGCATGCCGCCGATGACTCCGCTCCCATCCGGCGGAAAGAACAAAGACAAGTTCACTCCCGAGCTGCGCATCCTGGTAGCTTCGCTGCTGTCCATGGTGGTGTTTCTGGCCTGGACGAAATATTTTGGACCCAAGCCTCCGACGAATGTGCCGCAGCCGAATAACCCGCCACAAACGGCGCCAGCGACTTCTGGAAACGCATCTTCCGCGAACACACCTGCTACTGCGACGCCCACGGTGCCGGGTAAGGCTCCTTCTGCAGTTTCCGCGGCTCCTGCGACAACAACCGCAGCAATCGGAGATACCCAAGAACGCAGCATCGTGGTGGAAAACGCCTTATACCGCGTGGTGTTTTCGAATCGTGGAGCAGTGGTAAAAAGCTGGCAGCTGAAAAAATACAAGGACGACGCAAAGCCACCACGTACATTGGACCTGGTCCATCCCGAGTCGTCGGAACTAACCGGCGGCTGGCCGCTGTCCATGGTGTTCGACGACCCGCAACTCGAGAAGGCTGCCAATGCCGGCCTATATAAGATTTCTGGCGATAGCACGTCGCTGAGCGCGCCCGCCGAGGTGACATTCACCTGGAGCGACGGGCATCTGGAGATAGCCAAGAAATTCCATTTCGATCATTCCTACGTGGTGAACGTGGAAACGACGGCGACCTACAACGGATCGCCTGTTTTGGCGGGACTGGCGTGGCGCGGCGGCTTCGGCGACGTGACCGTGACAGACCCGTCCCCCGCGACTACCATCAACACCTTCTACAGCGAGAACGGCAGGCTCTCGACGTTCCTGGTAAAAAAGTTGGATGGCCCGGAGAAGTGGGGAAACGTCTGGCAAGGCGGAAAAACGTTCACGGGCATTGCGGACCGTTACTTCACCGCGACATTTTTGCCTCCCAGCGATGCCCTTTCGACCCCGTTGATGACCCGCTACTGGAAGGTATGGGACACCGTCAAGGGCTCGGATGGCAAGGAAGTGTCCGAAGCCATTCCCGAGTTTGCGACCGCAACTGCCGCCCATCCGATGCAAATGCGTGTATTCGTCGGGCCAAAGGATTATGACGATTTGAAGGCCATGCGGCCGCCGTTGAACTCACTGGTGCAGTTTGGATGGTTTGAGTTCGTCGCCGACCCGCTGTTTCACGCGCTGAAATGGCTACACAAGTACGTGCCCAACTGGGGCTGGGCCATCGTGCTGCTCACCTTGGTGATTAACATGGTGCTTTTCCCGCTGCGTATTTCCAGTTATCGCACCACTTTAAAAATGCAGCGTGTTGGGCCAGAAGTAAAAGCGATTCAGGAAAGGTACAAAAAGTACAAGCTCAACGATCCGCGCAAGGCCGATATGAACAAAGAGGTCATGGCCATCTACCAGCGCGAGGGAATCAATCCCATCGGCGGCTGCGTCCCGATGCTGCTACAGATGCCCATCTGGTTTGGGTTGAACTCCGCGCTGCGTGGCGCGATTGAATTGCGCCATGCCAGTTGGCTTTGGGTTCACGACCTGGCAGCCAAAGATCCTTACTACATTCTGCCGGTAACGGTCGGCATCTCCATGTACTTGGTGTCAAAAATGACGCCGATGACTACGACCGATCCTCAACAGGCTCAAATGATGAAGTTCCTGCCCATCAGCATGTCCGCCATGTTCGTGTTTTTTCCGTTTTCCAGCGGCTTGGCGTTGTATATTTTGACGAGCAGCCTGGTGGGTATCCTGCAACAATGGTACCTGAACCGGACGCACCCGCTTCCCGCCCCGGCCAAACCCACGCGCGCGAAGAAGTAAGCAAGTGCTGTCGATTGCAAGGCAGCGCGCTGCTGGACAGAGCTTTGTATGACAAAAGACCTGATTCGAGATGGCAAGCTGGATCGTGAGGCCGCAGGCGAAGCGCTGCGAAGCTTTCTGGAGAACATCGTCCGTGCGGCGGGCTTGGAGTTGAAGGTGAGTGTGCGCGTCGCGGAACCCACTAGCGGCGGGCAAGAAGGCGAAGCGGAAGTCTTTGCGGATCTCGACGGCAAGGACAAAGAGATTCTGATGGCGCGCAGTGGCGAGGTGTTGAAGGCCCTGGAACATTTGGCGTTTCGCGCGCTGAATCTGGAACCGGCGTTTCACGAGAAAATCCATATCGACTGTAGCGGTTTCCGGGCTCTTCGCTTTGAGGAGCTGCGCATGACCGCTCGTGTAGCCGCGGAACGCGTGCAGGCTACCCGGCAACCTTTCCAGTTGAATCCCATGTCCTCGCGCGAGCGGCGCATTGTGCATCTGGCGCTGAAGGATATGCCGGGTGTGCGAACGGAAAGCATTGGCGCGGGGGAAGAACGCCAGGTAGTGATTCATCCGGCAAAGAGCGACGCCCCGAACAAGCCGTGACGCGCGTGCGCCACTGTGTTCGGTACCGATTGGCTCAACAATTTCAATTTGGTTTCCCGTGCGGGGAAAATCCTCATCCCTGAAGGGATGAGCTACAGGTCTGAGCGCTTAACGACGTACCCAGCCTTGCGAGAGGACCGTTCCATCTGGCGCGAATTTCACCTGATACGTGAACCCGGCGGGGCGATCCTTGCGGATGGTGGGAAAACGCAAATCTGAAAACTCCACAACCGCGTCCGGCCCTTCTTTGTGAAAGCGCGTGACTGGAAAGCGCGCGAACCATAACACTTTCTGAACTTCGGGAAGCCGCCGCGCTTGCTCAATGAATGCGTTCGGAAACGCGTCAGGATAATAAGTGTGCTCAAGCCCCTCAAAATTACCGGACACGGTTGTTCCCTGAGCGCGTCGGAAAAGCCGATCGCTTAGATCCATTCGGAATTCGTAGACGCCGCGCGGGGCACGGACCAGGCCATCCCAGCGCCAGAGCGAAGGCGGAAGTGGAAGCGCGCCGCGAGCCTGCACCTGCAGATTTTCTTCCTTGGCAAATTGCTCGACACGTTGCAGCGCGACGTGATGCGCATACGCGGCCGCAAAAATATAGGCCAGAGCAAGAGTCAAGCCGGCGCGATTCCAGTTGACGTACGGCACGCTAAGACCCCGGCCCTTCACCGCGGGCAGCAGAAAGAGCATCGTAATCCCGAGAACAGTCACAGCAATGGCCGTGTTCGAAACCGGCGCGCCAACCGTTTCGCCAATCCTTGCGACCACAAATGGCGCAAGGGCGAACAACAACCACAGGAGAATGGCGCGGGCGCGCATGTGCTCGCGATCCTTAAATATCCACGCTAGCATTTGCGGGATCAGGACTATGGCCGTAAATGTGAAATCGATGATGAACAGGACGTCCCATGCCGGCCGGGACCAATCGAGCGGCGACCAAATCATGGTGCCAAAGGTGGTCGCCAGGTCCAGCAAAATGTGACTGAGGATGCCCACGGCGTAGATCCCGACAAGCGCCGTCAGCGAGGGACAGTCCCATTTTCGCCAACGGGCAACGGCCCGCGTGAGTGCCGCGAGAAGGACTGCCCAAATCGGGAGACATAATAAGGAATGCGTGATGCTGCGATGCCAGGTCAGCAACAGCAGTTGGTCGTGCGAAAACATATCGCGAAACACGTCCGAGTCCGGGAAAATTGCGCCCAGCATCAGTGCCCAGGTGACAATGCGCCGCTTATCGACCGGGATGGGCGGAAAAAGGTCGCTGCCGCCAAAGGCTGCTTTGCCGATAAGCGCGCCAGCGATGCCATGAGTGATGGTGTCCATTTGTGAATTGAGATTCTGCCCTAGATTACCGAAATGAGTGCAGAAGTTTTTGGCCGCACGTGGCCGACACGCTCGGCGAGCACGCCCTGAACCCGCAATGCGGCAATTGCGTTCCCGGCACAGTCCGCTGCAATCGCAACTAGCAGCCCGCCGGAGGTTTGCGGATCGTAGAGCAAGGCGCGATTCTCTTCCGGCACGTTCGGCGCGAAGCCCACGCAATCGCCGAGGAATTCACGGTTGTTCTTCAAGCCACCGGGAATCATGCCTTCGCGGACCGCTTCGAGCGCGTCAGGTAGCAGCGGAACAGCGGCAAATTGAAATTCCAGGGAGACGGGCTGGAGGCCTGCTGCTGGATCGCCGAGCGCCATTTCGCGAGCATGGCCGAGCAAGCCAAAGCCAGTAATGTCCGTGACCGCGTGTATGCAGTGTGTTTCGCTGGTCGTTTCAAACGTGCGCAACACTTCGACCGCAGCGCGATTGAGCCGCGTCATCGACGCAACAGCCGCGTCCAGAGCAGACTTTTGCAGCCGATCCTGCTTCAAAGCGGTGGAAAGGACGCCGGTGCCAATCGGCTTGGTGAGAAGAAGAACATCGTCTGCTTGCGCGCCGACATTTCGCCATACCCGTTTCGGATCGACAAGACCCGTGACCGCGTAGCCGAACTGGATGTCCTCATTGCGAATCGAGTGGCCGCCGATCACGCTGCACTTTGCTTCCGCCATTTTGTCCAGGCCGCCGCGAATGATTTGTTCGAGAATCGCGGGGTCCCCTTTTTCCGGGAAACCGACCAGCGACAGCGCAGAGACGGGCCGGCCACCCATCGCGTACACATCGCTCAGAGAGTTGGCCGCGGCAATTTGTCCGAAAGTAAAAGGATCGTCGACGATCGGCGTGAAAAAATCGACGGTCTGCACCAGCGCCAATCCGTCGCCCAGTAGATACACCCCGGCATCGTCGTTGGTGTTGAAACCAACGAGTACGTTGGGATCAGTCGGCAATGGTAGGCGCCGTAGTATTGAGTCCAGCGTCCCGGGACTCAGCTTCGCCGCTCAACCAGCTGCCTTGACCATGGCCGTCAGTTTCACGGAGTCGGTCAAGTCACACCTCGCTGTACTGCGCTTCGATTATAACGATGCCGCGGGATTCTTGCTTGGCACGCGTGGAACATATGGCCATTGAGACAGCTTGCGTTACCGACCATGAAAATGTTCTCATCGCCTCATGCCGTGGGACTTTTGGTTGATCTTTTTGTTTTTGGGAATGGCCGTTCCGTGGCGAGGCCATGTGCGGCTGCGTAAACTCCTGGCGCGGCCGGCGATTGATACGACCGAAAAGCTCACGCTATACGCGGCAACAATTGCGTTTCAGTGGCTTATGCTGGGCGTGGTCGCTTGGCGCGCGCTGGCGAGGGGACTCACCCCGGCTGAACTCGGGCTTGCCGGTCGTCTGAGTGCGAGAGTCCTTGTTGCTGGCTTGCTGGGCGCCGGAATCATCGCTGGACTGCAGTGGCTGAATCTGCGGCGCATGGGAAAAATGGAAGGTGCGGCTCCCGACCTCATGCGCAAGATCGCCAGCCAGATTCTGCCGCAGTCGCTGGTGGAGCTGCTTCCCTATCTGGCGTTGGCGGTTACTGCCGGGGTTTGCGAGGAGTTTCTCTACCGTGGGTTCGCTATGGCCGCGCTTTCCCGCGCTGGCTTGCCGCTCTGGGTCGTGGTGCTGGTTACCTCGGTGCTATTTGGCCTGGCACATGCCTATCAAGGCCGCGCGGGAGTTCTTGGAACAGGTGTGTTGGGCGTTCTACTTGCCATCGCTCGAATTGCGTATGGTAGTCTGGCGCCGGTTATGATGTGGCATACGGCGGTGGACATTGTGGCGGGAATTGCCGCACCGAAGTACTTAAAAACGGCACCGACCATGGAACAAGCCGCTCAAAATCAGCCAGTTACATAATAGTTACTACTATGCTAACAGACATCGAGAAGCCCCTTTCCGAAGCCACCATCCGTCACGCCCTGGGTGAGTTCCAGGTGACAGTGAATGACGAGCAAATCCTTCGTATTCAACGATATATAAAGATTCTGAGGCACTGGAATGAGAAGCTGAACCTGACCGCCATTCGCGAGCCTTTGGAGATACTATATCGGCATTTTTGCGAGTCTATGTTCGCGGTCGGTGCAATTCCTGTGGAAAAATGTCGGCTCGCCGACATCGGCTCCGGACCGGGGTTTCCGGGGCTTCCGATGAAGATCTTGCGGCCAGAAATCGAGCTTTTTCTAGTGGAAGCGAACATCAAGAAGGGTACATTTTTGGCGGAAGTTGTTCGAGAGCTGGAACTTAGTAATGCTCGAGTGCTGATTAACCGCTATGAAGACCTGGGAGAAGACCTGGCGCCGCTCGATTATGTCTGTTCGCGCGCAGTGGGGGAATTCGGGCCGTTTTTGGAGTGGGCGGCCTCTGATCGGGTATCTGCGAGCAACGTAATCCTCTGGATAGGCGGCCGCGACCTCGAAGAAGTAGGAAAATCAGCGCAATGGGAATGGCGAGAGCCGATCGCGATACCGCAATCGTTACGGAGGTATTTGCTGGTCGGGGCGAAAAAAGATCGAAATGTCGGCGGATCGACAGTTCTGACATAATCGCGAATTGCGGCGATTTCCCCTTCCATATGTGTTCCACGTGGAACGTTCCGCAGCAGAATTCAGCAGAATTCTGAAACAACGCGTTGCACAGGAAACACGGAAGAGCTAGTCGGCTTCAAACAAAGGCTCGAGGGCAGCCGATCGAGATGAGTCGCAATCGCGGGAAAACTCCGAGCGTGTGTTCCACGTGGAACGTTTCATTTTCAAGGGAAAATCTCCACGCTTCGACCGTTCCACGTGAAACAGCGGGTTTTTCAACAGAAATCCCGCCGTCAACGCGATGTTCCACGTGAAACACCTTGCTTCTGTTCTTGGCCTCTGCTATTTTCACCACGTTTGGAGTACATTTTGGCCCGGATCATCGCGGTTGCCAATCAAAAGGGCGGGGTTGGAAAGACCACTACAGCCGTTAACTTAGCGGCTTGCCTCGCTGCCGCCGAACAACCCACGTTGCTCATTGATTGCGACTCTCAGGCCAATGCCACGGCTGCGATTGGCTTCCAGAAAGACCCTTCCCGCCGAACTGCCTATCACGCATTGATTATGAACGAGCCATTCGAACGGATCGTTCAAAGATCGCAAGTTGACGGCCTGGATGTCATACCGGCGGACAAGAATCTTGCGGGAGCAGCAGTCGAACTGGTGAACGCCGAGAGCCGCGAGTACAAGTTACAAGGCTTTCTGCAATCTCTGCGTGAAAAATACCGATTCATTATTCTGGACTGTCCGCCTGCCCTGGACCTGCTGACGTTGAACGCATTGGTCGCCGCAGATGCGGTTCTAGTGCCGATCCAGTGCGAATACCTGGCGCTGGAAGGCGTGTCGGAATTGCTCGACACGTTGATGCGCATCCGGAGAACACTCAACCCCAGCCTGGAAATTGAAGGGATTCTCCTGACGATGTATGACGAGCGCACCACGCTGTCAAGACAGGTCTCAACGGACTTGCGCAGCTTCTTCGGCAGCCAGGTTTTTCAGAGCATTATTCCGCGCAACGTGCGCCTGGCGGAAGCACCAAGCTTCGGTAAGCCTATTATTTTCTATGATATCCACAGCAAGGGCGCTGAGGGTTACACCCAGCTTGCCCAGGAGGTTATAACCAATGCCGAGAAACGCGTTGGGGCGGGGACTCGGAGCGCTCATTCGGGAGCCTGAGGCCCAAGCCACTCCCGGAAATCCGACGCCAGCCACAGGCATAACGCCAGGAGGTGCCGCAGCGGCGCCGGCTCCTGCGTTGGTATCGCCAGCGTCGGGCCCCGGGCGTTCGTTGTCTGGTCCGCAAGAAATTGATATCGACCTGATCGATCCAAGTCCGTATCAGCCTCGCACACGTTTTCGAGAAGAGGCGCTCGATGAGTTGGCTCGATCTATTCGCGCAAGCGGAATCATCCAGCCGCTTGTAGTGCGGCCAATCGGCAATCGGTTCCAGCTGATCGCCGGGGAGCGACGCTGGCGCGCGTCGCAACGTGCCGGCCTGACTAAGGTGTCGGCAATTGTCCGGCAAGTGCCCGACGAGTTGGCGCTGGAAATGACGCTGGTTGAGAACATCCAGCGCGAAGACCTGAATGCTATCGAACAGGCCCGCGCGTTTGACCGCCTGATGCACGAATTCCATTTGACGCAAGAATCAGTCGCGGAGCGCACCGGCAAAGACCGCACTACAGTGGCGAATGCCATCCGGCTCTTGAAGCTAGAGGAAAACATTCAGGATTGGATTGAAGAAGGGAAGCTGACAGCGGGGCATGGACGCGCACTCCTGGCTGTACCGGAATCGCAACTGCGAATGCGCTACGCACAGCGCGCTGCGCGAGGCGGCCTTACAGTGCGGCAGATCGAGCGGCTAGCTTCGCGCCGGGCGCGAGGCGCGAAAACTCCAACGGAAATCGTGCTCGATCCAAATATTCGCGAGGCACTGGAAGAACTACAGCGACATCTTGGCACCAAGGTAGTTCTGCGGCAAAAGACAAAGGTGCGTGCAGGCCAGTTGGTGCTGGAATACTACGACGAAGGCCAATTGATGGGAATCTACGACCGGCTGATGAAGTAGTTCCCTCCACAACATTTCGAAGATGGCTGGACTTTCGTTTAGGGGTTTATTCGACAACTCTATTTGTAAGTAGCGTTGACTTCTCGCTCCGCAACGATACAGTTGAATCAGCAGGCAGGATTGGGGGACCTCAATGGCGTGGAAGTGGCCGGGCTCATCGAACAATGGCACAAGCGAAGAGTGGACAGGATTCATCGATCAGGGCGTTTCGCTCGAAGGAACGCTGGCCGTCACCGGCACCTTTCGCGTTGACGGGCACATCAAGGGAAACATCATCTCCGAACACACCGTGATCCTCGGCGAGAACGCGAAGGTCGAAGGACAAATCGAAGGGAACCGTGTGGTGATTGCGGGGCGCTTCGACGGCGTGATCTTCGCCAAAGGGCGCGTGGAGATTCAGCCGAAGGGTGTAGTCACGGGCGAAGTTCACTCGCCGTGCATGGTAGTGGATCCCGGAGGCATCTTTGACGGGCGATGCCACATGCTGGCGTCTTCGGATGCGTCGGCGGGAGTGACGATTCCGATTCGAGCTGTTGGCCAAGCGAGCTAAAGCAGAAGCCCTGCTTACATAACCAGTATCGGCGTGTTTATAGGTTAGATGCCGCCCTATTTGAGTGTGCCGGTGGCGAGGGGCTTGGAGGCTTCCTCGGCGGCCTGAATCCCCATCTTGATATTCGCTTCCCAGTCCAGATGTGGCTTGCAAGTAGGCAGGCATGTCCTGGCGGCGCCATTGCACGAGTTGCAGCAAATTTAGAGCATCGATGGAGGGCGGGTTTGCTGTCAGGTGTTTCTGAAGGGCGGCCGCGGCTTCGTCTAGACGACCCTGGTCCATGGCGTCTGAAGCGCCCACGATGTCGGGATTGCTCATCCAGCCGAGTTCGCTTTCGATCGCCTCATTAGCCTGCTGCTCCAGGCCAGAGCGCCGCACGACATTCGCACCGAGCATTCCGAAGAGAAAACCGCCCACATGCGCCCAGTGAGCTACAGGAGAGAACTGGCCATGCGCAGATCCGTAAAACAACTCCGCAACCAACCAGGGGAAGAAGCCAATAAGCGGGCATCTTGAATTTGAGGGGATAGAAAAACAGGAGCGTGGCCATTTCAATTTTGAGTTTCGGGAAGCGAACAAGAAATCCACGAGAAGGTATGCGGCACAATGAAAGATGTGCTGGACGAGAGCGTGTTTAGGCGAAGTCCGGCAACGGCCGCTGTTTGACACGTCTACGGTGGCGGATTATCGTTCAAAAGTTGTGAGAGAGAGGCTGCGCGAATGAAAGTTTTGGTGATCGGTGGCGGAGGAAGAGAGCACGCGTTGGTGTGGAAGCTGAGCCAGAGCCCGCGAGTGGAGAAAATTTGGTGCGCGCCAGGGAATGGCGGGATTGCCGGAGAAGCAGAGTGCATCGCAGCGGACGCGGGCGACGTCGCGGGCTTGGTTGCGTTGGCAGAAAAGATTTCTCCCGATCTCACGGTCGTTGGGCCGGAACTTCCGCTGGTCAATGGGTTGGTGGATGCGTTTGAGCAGAGGAACTGGCGAATTGTAGGGCCGACAAGACAGGCGGCTCAGCTGGAAGGTAGCAAGATTTTTACCAAAGAGTTTCTGGAGCGCCACAACGTCCCGACCGCGGCGATGTATGGCGCGTACGATTCACCGGGAGCCGCGTACAGCGCGCTTTGCGCGGTGGATTGGCCGGTGGTGATCAAGGCGGACGGTCTTTGCGCGGGCAAGGGCGTTTTTCTGGCGGGAAATCCAGATGCAGCGACGGATTTCATCGAGCGCGTTCTGGAAAAGCACGAATTGGGCGAGGGTGGTAAGCGGGTGATGCTGGAAGAAGCACTGGAGGGAGACGAACTCTCGTTCATCCTGCTGACGGACGGGGAGCGTTCCGCAGCGCTGGTGCCAACGCGCGACCACAAGCGGGTTTTTGACAACAACGAAGGGCCAAACACGGGGGGCATGGGCGCGTACTCCAGCGACGAACTGTTGCCCGACGAGCTGCGGAAGACCATCGACGCAACCATTGTGGAACCAACCTTGCGCGGGCTGGCCGCGGACGGCATTCGTTACAAGGGCTTCCTGTATGTGGGATTGATGCTGACGAAGAGCGGTCCAAAAGTGCTGGAATTCAATTGCCGGCTGGGCGATCCGGAGACGCAGGCGATTGCCGCGCGCATGGACTTTGATCTGCCGGAGGTGCTGGCCAATTTGGCCGCTGAGGAGTTGAAACCAGAGAAGCTAAAATGGAGGCCCGGAGCGAGCGCGTGCGTGGTGCTGGCCTCGGGCGGCTATCCCGGTAAGTTTGAAAGCGGGAAAGAGGTCGAGGGACTGACGGAAGCGGCCCAAGTTACGGACGTGAAAGTCTTGCACGCGGGAACGAAGTGCCAGGGCGACGCGATTGTGACCAGTGGCGGGCGCGTGCTGGGCGTTACGGCCAGCGGCCCGTCGCTGGAGGCGGCGTTGCAAAAAGCGTACGTAGCGGCGGGCAAAATTCACTTCGATGGCATGCATTACCGGAAGGATATCGGGCGGCACAACCAGAAAACAAAAACGGCAGGAGATTGACGGTCATGGCAAGAGTGTTGACCGCAGAAAATTCAAGCGCCGGTTAGCTAAGGATTCGGATTGGGCTTGCGGCGCAGGGTTGGGGCATCCGGCGGGCGATCTGTGTCTTTGCCTGGTTCCTGCTTTGCGCGTTCGATTGGTTCTTCAGGCGGCACAACCCAACGGAATCCGGCAGTCTCACCGAGCGTTCCCTCGATGAAGGCAGCTTTGCCGGCTAGCAAGGGCAGAAGCGCGCGCATAAAATCGGCGGAATCCTCTGGACTGGCTTTGTTTGCTTGACCACGCTCGATGGTTTCCAGGACCTTGGCGAAGCGTGGATCCGAACCGCGCAGCTTGGCGATGCGGGGATCGTTTTGCTGGATCAGCCCCAGTAGCGGGACTACCTGCAGATTGTTGGGAAAGCGCACTTCGACGAGCGTGTGCGCCTCGTGCTTTTCGGGCGGATAGATCTGCGTGAAGCGCGGTCGCAAGACATGGGTCTGCAGATAATTGGCGGCTGCGCCGACTTGCTGCTGTTCCACGTGATACTCCAGAAGCCACGCCTCCGGACCGTAATTGTTAGGGCCGTAGCCAATCACGACGATCTGGAGAAGAGGCTCATCGGGCTGCAGTTCGATCTTGCTGTGAAGTTGGCCGACGAGCGGACGCAGTTTTTCAAGGTACCCGACACCAATTTGTTCCAGGTCGGTTTCGCCCGCGCCTGCCGGTCGATAATTGTGCGGATTAGCAGCGTAGACATGGGGGACGTCGCGGTCCAGGCGAATGGGCTTGGGAGCGGCAGGAACTTGCCATTCGGAGGCGCCGAAGAAGATGGCGATGTGAGTCAGGTCTATTTCGGCGACGCGAGGTGGAACGGATTTGGCTTCCAGAGGCTGGTCGATGGTGCCGAAGATGATGGCGTCGCGTGCCACGTGGATAATCACGCGGCCGCCCGCCAGGTTGGCGACGATTTCGTCGCCTTGCGCGAGCGCGCGACCGGCAAACGCGAATAGCCCGCCGAGAAGGCCGAAGATGAGGATCAAACGCCGCATCGAGAATGCCCACTACCTGCAGACTAGCATATTCCGCGGCACAACTCAGGCGTTACGAGCTTGGGGCAAGGGGTTGAGTTCACGGAACGGTCGCCTTCCGTTAAACTAGAGAGCTAGAATGCACTAGAGAGAATGGACTATGGGACTGCGTAAACCAAAAAGTATTCAACACCAGGGAAAGACCGTGGCGGAAATCCTGGATGCGCACCAGCTCTTTTGGGCCGGCAAGGAAGGCGGAGCGCGGGCAAATCTGGAAGGAGCGAATCTGTCTCGCGCGGACTTGACGAAAGTGAATCTTGCGGGGGCGATCCTTCGGAACGCGAATCTGGAAGAGAGCGATTTGCGTGGCGCGCGGTTGCCGGGGGCGGATTTGAGCGGGGCGAAACTGCGCAAGGCGGATCTGCGAAACACAGACATGACCGAGTCAGCGTTTCCGGGGGCAGATTTCACCGAGGCGCAGGCCAGCGGCGTGGAGTTTTTCCGGTGCGATATGACGAACGCGAACTTCCAGAGTGCACAATTGCGTAACGCCAACTTCCGCGACGCGAATGTGGATGGAGCGAAGTTCAACGGCGCGGATATGGGAATCACCATCTTGCGGGAAACCGACCTGAGCAAGGCGGACTTGTCGGGTGTTGATCTGTCAACGACGTTGATGCCGCCGGGACATGGCGCCGGGAAAAAAGCTGGGGCTTGATTTAGAACCGCGACCTTAGGATTTTCGCTCCATCCTTGGCCGCCCACGGCTCATGGAGCGAAGGTTCAACCTCCCCTACTACCTGCCGGCTTCGCATGGCAGGATGGCAAAAGCGTGCGACGCGTGTTAGCCTCATTTCGCGCGACGGCGAGATTCTGTAGCTCACCCTTCCAGGGTGAGGGTTTTCGGTCCCACCGCGACCACGCTGCGGAGCGAACGAACCTCAAGCCGGAAGGCCTGAGCTACAGGAATATGGCGCGCTTCTGCCGGGGCGGTTTTCCGTGGATTCTTCTTCCGTTCCATAACGCGCAAAGCCGCAACGAACAAAGGAAATTGTGGCCACAGCTTCCACAAAAATCGATCTTCCAGGAGTGCGCGAGCGCGTTTTGGATATAGTGCGGGAGCTCCTGGAGGAATTAGGTAGCCACGGCGCGTTGCCGCAACTGAGCGCGAGTTCCAGCCTGGACCGGGACTTGGGCTTGGGAAGCCTGGAACGCGTGGAGCTGCTGACGCGTCTCGAGAACGCGTTCGGGATACGCTTGCCCGATACGCTGGCGGAGGAGGCGAGCACTCCCGAAGAACTCGCAGCGGGAATTCTGGCGGCGCCGGGAGCGGAGAGCGACATTGACAAAGAGAGTTCGGCGCTGCGAGCGGCGACCGCAGCGCAACGATTGCATCACGACTCCGCGGATTCGGTCGTAGAAAAGGCCGAGACGTTGGTGGAAGTGATTCGCCACCGCGGCATACACGATGCCAATCGCGTGCATCTGCTGATCACGGAAGACGATGAGCACGGCGAGCATCAATTCACGCTAACGTTTGGCGAACTCCATTCAGCGGCGCAGAAGTGTGCAGAGGAATTGGCGCGGCGCGGCGTGCCTGCTGGCGGGCGTGTTTCGCTGATGCTGCCGACGTCGCGGCAGTTCTTTATCTGTTACGCGGGGATTCTGCTGGCGGGCGCAGTGCCGGTGCCGATTTATCCGCCATTTCGCGCGGATCGCATTGAGGAATATGCGGAAAGACAATCGGCGATCCTGAACAATGCCGGTGTCTGCATGCTGCTCACGTTCCGCCGCGCGGAAGCGGTTGCAAAGCTGCTAAAGCCGCGCGTGAAATCGCTGCTGAGTGTGGTGGATGCAGGCAAGTTGCTGGACGCGGCGGAAAAAGCGCCGCCACCCGCGCCCGGTGCGTTGCCTGCCTTCATCAGTGGAAGCCGCCTTCGTAAGGGCAGCGACATCGCGCTGCTGCAATACACATCGGGCTCGACAGGGGATCCGAAGGGTGTCGTGCTGACGCATGCAAACTTGCTCGCGAATACGCGCGCGGTAGCCGAAGCCGTTCGGCTTGGGCCGGCAGACGTGGGCATCACTTGGCTGCCTTTGTACCACGACATGGGATTGATCGGCGCGTGGCTGATGCTGCTGCTGCATGGCGTGCCACTTGTGGTGCTGTCGCCGCTGGCGTTTTTGACGCGGCCGGAGCGCTGGTTGCAGGCCTTCAGCAAACACAAAGGAACGATCACCGCGGCGCCGAATTTCGCTTATGAATTGTGCGTGCGAAAAATTTCCGACCAGGCCATGGAAGGGATAGACCTCAGTTCCTGGCGCGCGGCGTTGAATGGGGCGGAACCGGTAAACCCGGAAACGCTGGAACGGTTCAACACGCGGTTTTCGAAATACGGATTCAAGGGCGAAGCGATGCTGCCGGTCTATGGATTGGCGGAAGCGTCCTTGGGCGTTACCGTGCCGCCGCTTTCGCGCGCGCCGCTGGTGGATCGCGTAGAGCGCGACGCGTTCACGAAGCGGGGGCTGGCCATTCCCGCGAAGCCGGACGACGACACAGCGATTGCCTTCGTTTCGTCGGGGAAGCCCGTGCCGCGACATGAGGTCACGATTGTCGATGAACAGGGTCAGGAAGTGGCGGACCGTACGGAAGGATTCCTGTGGTTTCGCGGGGCCTCGGCGACGACCGGCTACTACCAGAACGCGCCGGAAACGGAAAAGCTCTTTGCACGAGGACCCGCGAAAAACAATGGTGAATTTGCCTGGGTGAATTCTGGCGACCGGGCGTACCGCGCGGATGGCGAGTTCTATGTCACCGGCCGCGTGAAGGACATCATCATCAAAGGCGGACGCAATTTGTATCCGCACGAAGTGGAAGAATTGGCGGGCCACGCGGAAGGAATTCGCAAGGGCTGCATCGTGGCTTTTGGATTGAAGGACGAGGTGTCCGGTACGGAGAAGCTGGTGGTGGTTGCAGAATCACGCGAGGAATCGAAGGCAAAACGGGCTGCAATTGCCGGTGCCATCACCGAGGAAGTCTCGCGCGGACTGGGATTGCCGCCGGACCGTGTGGAGCTGATTCCCCCGGGGAGCATTCCCAAGACTTCCAGCGGCAAGCTGCGGCGCGACGAAACCAAGCAGCTGTATCTCGCTGGGACGCTGGCGGCCGCGAAGCCTCCTGCGTGGCTGCAAATCGTGCGGTTGGGAACCGTTCCCTACGTCCAGGAAGCGTTTGGTGTTGTTTTTGGCGGCATCCGGAAGCTGCTGGAGAAGGTTTACGGCGTTTATTTCATCGTGGTGTTCTTTCTGTGGATTATCCCGTCGTGGGCAATCGTGCGAACCATCAACGATTACAAGGCCGCGGGGCGCTTCACGTCGGCCGCGGTGAAACTGCTGTTCGCGCTGACATTCATTCGTGTGAAGGTAATCGGAAAAGAGTACATGGATACGCCGGGCGCAAAAGTTTACGCGTCCAACCATGCGAGCTATTTCGATGTGTTGCCGGTGATGATGGGGCTGGGTGTGTCGTACCGGTTTGTGGCCAAGGGTGAAGTCAACCGGATGCCGTTCATCGGAAGATTTCTGAACCAAATGGGCCACCTGTCGTTCGACAGACTCGATGCCAACTCACGCCTGAAGCAAGTGCACCTGATGGAAGAGTGCTTGCGCCAGGGAGATTCGGTTTTCGTTTTTCCGGAAGGTACGTTTGTGCCGGAAGAAGGCGTGCGGCCCTTTCAGCTTGGCGGATTCAGCGGTGCAGTGGCGACGGGAACACCCGTTGTGCCGGTGTCGCTGGCGGGGACGCGGAAGTTTTTGCGCGATCGCACGTTCCTTCCGCGTCCCACAAGCGTAACGATTACGCTCTCCCCCCCAATCTATCCCGCGAAGGCCGGCGGCGATCGCGAGCCTCTGCAGGAAATCGTGCGGCTGCGTGACCTTGCGCGGGAAGCAATTGCCCGGCACTCGGGTGAACCGCTGCTGTAACTCCTGGTCTAACGATTCAGCTTGTAAACAACGGTGATGCGGGTATCGATCTCGACGGCTTGGCCGTTGAGAACCGTGGGGCGATAGCGCCACTCACGCACCGCCGCGAGCGCCGAGTTGTAAAAGAGCGGGTCGCCAGAGAGCACTTCCAGCGATTGGATGGTGCCATCGGTTGCAATGATGGCATGAAGTTCCACGCGGCCTTCGCGGCCCGTCTGTCTCGCCAGAACTGGATACACGGGTTCCACGCGACGGGTAAGCATGGCGGGCTCGAGGGAAGTAACCTTCAAACGCTTGGTAGGCTCGACGCTCGACTCTTTTCGCGGCGGTTCTGGAATTCTGGAATCGGGATTCAAGCCGCCTGGAACGTTTAGGCCGTTCGGCGCACCCGGTATAGAGTCGCCCTCTTGTGGATTGAGGGTTGTGTTGATCGGTTCACCAGGTTTCAGGGGACGAGGCGGATTTCGGGGATCAAAGCAGAAGATGCAGATTCGTCTACCGTCGTGCGGTTTAGCATTCCCAGTAGTGTGTTTCACCGGGCCAGCCGGCGCGTACGGCGGAAGAACTACGCGTTCGTAACTGATGCGTTCGCTTTTTCCCAGAAGGGGGAATACAACGAGTGCCGCAACTACAATCGTCTGCAAAATGATCGAGATGACCAGAGCGCGCCGGCGTATTTTGCGGTCGCGCCGCTGTTGCTCCGGATCACCTTCGACGAAACAGCTTTTCAGTGAGCCGACATCTTCTTCCGGCACACCCGTGGGTTCGAGATCCATCACACACCTCCACAAGATTTGCTGCGAGTTGTGGGAGCAGATTTGCGGCACCAGCCTCCTGTGGTTGCCTACAGGAGGCCAGCGCCGCGCTCGCAGGGATGTGAGGTGCGCGCGTCCTCTGTAGCGTTTGACACCGTAGGGGGTGACAAGTTCCCTTGAATTGGCAGGGGTTAGCGGAGGAGACCGAATGGTCTGTTCAATATTAGAACGTGGCCCACAGATTGGCGAGAGAGGCAAATTCGAGCGGGTACATCCCGTGGCGGGCACGCGGCATCAAATCGGGTGGACGTAGATCCCAGGAGGAGAATCCCATGGACAGGCACATTCCGGAGGTTATTGGTGTGCGCCGCACGGGCTGGGCTGCTCTGGACCGCGATCCGCAACAAGACACAGTGGAGTTCAATTGTCCTCATTGCGGGGCGCAGAGCCAGAAAAAGGCCCGGCGCGAGCGGAGCGAGTATCGGTTCACAGACGGTTTTCTGCAAGACCTGCAAGGCGAAGGAACACAGTGTCATCACTGCAAGCAATCACTCAGAATCGTTCCCATCGTGTTGTTGCACGATCAAGCGGAAATACACCGATTTGAAGCGATTTTCTTGGAAGCGCCAAGCAAAGTAGCGTAATCATTCCTCTCATCAGTCGGACGGGGCGTCCCTAAGGGCGCCCCGTTTTTTGTTGTGTCGGGTTCGTGCAAAGCATCTTCCACCTGCGAATTTCGCACGATGTTTCGGTTGAGGAACGCTCTACTTTGTTGACGATTTCCGTTAGCGGCGATCGCGATAATGGTCGCGCCGGTAGCGATCGCATCGCTCATACGCTTCGTGGCGTTCATGAGCCCAGTGGCGAGCCGCCGAACTGTATGGCCCGTAGCGCTCGGCCGCCTCATTGTAGCGATATTGTGTGTAGGAGACGCGGCGATTGCAGTCATCCCAGCCATTGGCCTTCGCGCCTGGCGCCCCAGCGAAAAGCAGGAAGCCACCTAGCGCAGCGCTTGCCAATACCGCCTTGCCAAATACAGAACGGAAGACGTGCAGGTTGATTTTCATAACAGCCTCCAGGAGCGTGTCCGGGGCCGGTTCCGGTTTGCCGTCCTGAGTAATCAAACACCTGTTTGGAAGAAATGTTGCCGGCACCGGGAGAGCGAGCGGCTGTAAAAAGAAAAAGGGTGCAGGCGGAACGACACCTGCACCCACTCAGGAGGTGGACTGCATCACTCGGGGAAACTAGTGATTGGGATCATGGTCATGATCGTGGTCATCCCAGTCGCGATCCGTGCGCCAGCGGTGTGCGTCTTCGTCCCACCAGCGGTGCATGTGCTCATAACAGTAGTTGCGTGATTCCGCGAGTTCATGGCGCCAGTGCTGGGCCTGAGAACTCTCCGGACCGTGGTGCTCGATGGCTTCGTGGAGTTTGTGGTCCGCATTGACGATGCGCTTTTGACAGTCGTCACCCGCGCGTACCAGCGTCGTACCCACGAAAAAAATGGACCCCAGGAATAGTGCCGGGGCCAATACAGAACTTACCTTACGCATTTTTATGCGCTCCTTTGGTTCGTTGTGAGATTTGGTTCCGACGCTCGACTGGATGCGCCCTCTTTCATATTAACCACGCTAAAACGTGCAACGAGGGTGCCAAGGAAGGTGCATTGAAACGAGGAGAGTTAGGCGGAGTTTTAGAACGAAAAAAATTCAGTACGCTTGTAAGAACGGGTCGACGTTCATGTGGTACTTTTCGAGCCCGGAACGCACGGCCTCAAATGCTTCATCCACATTGTCGGCATACTGCAATTCGTCGTAGTCGATTTGACTGATGGTACCCCAGCGCACCATGGCCTTCAGATTCATGACATCGTGCCAATATTTTCGGCCATAGATCAGGATTAGCGTGTGCTTCGGCATTTTGCCCGTTTGCGACAGTGTCATCATTTCCCACAGTTCGTCCATGGTGCCGAAACCACCGGGAAAAACGATCAGCGCTTTGGCGATTTGCGCGAACCACAATTTGCGCATGAAAAAGTAGTGGAAGTTGAAGCTGAGTTCCGGGCTGATGTAGGGATTAGCAAACTGTTCGTGCGGCAACTCAATGGACAACCCGATGGATTTGCCGCCCGCTTCGTACGCGCCGCGGTTCGCCGCTTCCATGATGCCGGGACCGCCTCCGGAGCAGACCACAAACCGGCGAGGCTTGGGACCGAGCGACAACGCCCAGGTGGTGATCTTGTGCGAAAGCAGGCGAGCTTCTTCGTAATAGCGCGACATCTCCAGCGCGCTTTTCGCTTCACGGAGCGCGGCGTGGTGTCGCTTCAAACGCAACGCGGGCATTTTCGCGGCGTTTTCCTGTTTCAGGCGTGCGTAGCGTGCCGAGGCGGTCTCGCGGGAATCGATGCGCGCCGAGCCAAACATCACGATGGTGTCGCCAATGCCTTCCTTTTTCAGCTGGGCCAGCGGATGGATATACTCTGCCAGGATGCGTATGGGGCGTGCCGGCGTGCTGGACATGAACTTGTGATCTTCGTGCGAAGCTTTTGGAGCGTGCTGCGGCTTTGGACGCTTACCAGCGGGCATAGGAATCTCTCCAAATAAGTTGAGCTTCGATTGTAGGCAGTGCTTCGGGGTTCGGCAACGCCTTTGGCTCCGCATGCGTCGAATTGAATATACGGAGAAACCGGTCAAAAACTCGTGGGTGCTTACCCTCGGCCAAACTATGAAGAAGACTGATTCCATCACGTTGTTGGGAATGATTTTGCTCTTGCTGCTGGCCGGGAATGCGTTTGCGCAGGCGCCGGAAGGCCCCATCGCGCCGCAGCCGGGCGTGGCGATTCAACAGGCGCCGCCCGGGTCCACATTCAAAGTGCAGTCGGTGCTGGTGAATACGCCGGTAACTGTGCGCGACGCTAAAGGCGAGATGGTGCACAACCTGGAGAAGAAGGAATTCCACGTCACCGACAACGGCGTGGAGCAGCAAATCTCGCACTTTGATTTGGGAAGCGAGCCGATTTCCGTGGTGGTGGTGGTGGAGACGAGTTCGCGTATCGAAGCGATTCTGCCGCAGATTCGCAGGACCGGCACGCTGCTGACACAAACGGTGATGGGACCGAGCGGAGAAGGGGCGATCATCGGGTTCGATGATTCGATCGACAAATTGCAGGATTTCACCACGAATAATGATGCGATCGAAAACACCATGACGCGGTTGAAGGAAGGAACATCGGGCCTGCGGCTGTACGATGCGATGGCCACGGGCGTGGAGATGCTGAGCGCGCGGCCGCTGGCCACGCCGACTGTGCCGGGCCACCGGCGGGTGTTGCTGGTGATTGCGGAGTCCGACGACCAGGCGAGCGAGGCCAAGCTCGGGGAAGTACTGCGAAAGGCGCAACTGGCCAACGTAACGATTTATAGCGTGGGAATTTCATCGACGCGCGCGGCGCTACAGAAAAAGCCGGAGCCGCACGGGCCGCAATCGGCCACACCGGAGGGTACGTTTGGCATGCCGCCTCCCCCTGGCACGGTGCAAACGCCAACGACCGAGGGTCAACGGACGGAGGGTTTCGATTTGCTGGCGCTGGCGATTTGGGCCGTGATGCACGCCAAGGATCAGATAACAAATAGTGGGCTGGCCATTGCCGCAACGGCGACTGGCGGCGCGCATCTGGCGACGTGGAAAGACCGCTCCATCGAAAAGGCCATCGACGAAATTGGCGGGGAATTGCACTCGCAATACATGTTGACATATACGCCGACGGGGATCGGATGCACTGGGCTATCACGAAATCAAAGTGGATGTGGATCGCAAGGACTTGAAGGTGCGCGCGCGGCCCGGGTATTACGTCGCCGGGCCTACGGGTTAACGTTTCACGGGCTTATTTCACGTGACGGCAAGATTCTGTAGCCCACCCCTTCCAGGGGTGAGGGGTTTCGCTCCCACCGCGGCCGCGCCTCTGCGCGAACAAACCGCAGGCCTGAAGGCCTGAGCTACAGGAGTTCGATCTCTACGCCAGTTGCTGCCAGAAGGCGGATTCGCGGGAGGCGAGAAGCGCATCCTTGCGGGCGTTCCAGCGCAGGAAATGCGGCGTCTTGGTGTGTTCGGTGTGGTGTTCGCGCGATTCCCACACTTCGTGCAGCAAAAACATGCCGGGCTGATCGATGGCGTGGTGCAAGTCGTATTGCCAGCAGCCTTCTTCTCTGCGAGTAGGGCTGATGAGGGCGCGGAGCTCGGCTTCGAGCAAGAGGTGCTGCCCTTCTTTGGCACGAAGGATCACGACCAGCGTCAGGGCTTCCTTCGGCAATTTTGTGATTTTCACGCTGCGAGACTTGCGCCTGCTGGAGCGCCGCTTGGCAGCCTTCTTCACTTTTCGTTTGGCCATAATGGCCGGGATTGTATCTCAATCGTGTGCAATGGCAAGCAGAACCCGCAGCCTTATTTTTCGGGAGTTTTCTTCCCCGCATCGAGGCTGTCGAAGTTCAGCACGGTGTTCAGCACTAGCGAGTAGGTGTTTTCGGTCTCGCCACGATAAACCGGGTTAATGGAAAACAGGATCACGTGGCCGGCGCCTTTGGGGACGTCGAGGACGGCGGGATGCTGGGCGATTTCGTTGCCAGCGATCACTAGGCCGGAGATGAGTAACTCCTTCGCGTCCGCGTAACGCAGGATGACGCGTGCGCGATCGGCCTGAGGAATGACGCGCGGGTTGTTGAACTTCTGCTCATCGGTGACTGGCGGACTCTCCCACAGCTCGGCTTCCGATTTTTCGGGCGCTTCCGCGGCGGTGCGGCCAACTACGAAATCGGGGTCATCTTTGGTGCCGCGGCCGGTGGCGCGGACTGTAGTTTCGGGGCCGAGACGGCGGCGGCGCGAGCCAAGTACGCTGGTCAACGAAAAGATCGGGCCGTTGTCGCAATAGGTCGAGACCTTTTCCTCGTAGCCATACGCGATGGGGCTCGCGGCATCGACCAGGCGCGTGCCGACGATGGCGCCGACAATCTTCATTTTTTCAGACGGACTCGCGGCGACGCCGGAGGCCATGCCGATAGAAAGAGCAAATTGCGATGTGTCCGCAGTGGTCAGAAGCACGCCGCCTTTCTCCACAAAATTCTGAAGTTTGGCGACGCCCTCCCAGCCGAGGCCGGGACGCATATCGGGCGTGGAATCATTTTTGCCGACAAGATTTGGCGTGAGTGGCGTGTCCTGCCAGGGCAACGCATTGCCCCAAGCCATCGGCAATCCCTGAATGATCGTAGCGGGAGAAGAATTCCAGCCAACGGGAGGAAACAAGATCACATCGTATTGCGCATGCAGATCGGGAATTGTGTTGATTTTTTGCGTGCTGATGTAATCGTAGGGGATTTTCAATTCGTCCAGCGCCAGACGCCACCAGCCCTCCGTTTGCGTGCCGGTCCAGGTGTGCAGGAAGGCGATGCGTGCAGCGCGAACCGCATGCGTCTTGACGGAAGGCGCGGCCGACAGTGCCACGGCGTGCAAACGCAAATTCTTTGTTGCTGTGTCGATATCGCCGCGATTGACGCCCTGGACGAGGAACGTGCCGCGAGAAAACTTTTGAGCGCCGACCTGGAACGGCTCTTCGGCCGCTTCGATGGAAGCGGTTTTCAGTTGATAGCGCAGCGTGGCCAAGGCAGGTTCGGCGTGATTGTCGATGGCGAACAAAGTTCCCTCGCCCGTGGCGCCGCCGAAGGCAGGCAATTCAGTGACGCGCTCCATGGCAACCGTGAGGACCTTGGGGTCGGTAACGCGAGCAACTTGCACGCCGAACAGTTCGCCAAAGGTCCAGCCGGTATCGTCATAGGGAGTTTGTTGCGGATCGTCGGGGCTCCAGTATTGATAGTCCAGCAAAGCGTCGGCGACGCGGGAGTACGGCTGATCCATGCGGATAACGTAGCTGCCTGCAGGAAAATCGCGTGCGGTTGGTTGCGGCGTTTTATTCTTTTCCTCGGCGGCTTGCGGCTTGGCGTTCTTCTTCTCCTTTTTCGGAGGGAGAGCAACCTGGAACGCCACGGTGGCACGCGATATTTCCACATGCTGGCGCAGCATGATGCGCAGCAGGTCAGCCTGCACACTCGCGCGGGGATCGTCCGCGGGAAACACGTAAGCCGCCGGGCCTTCGGCAGCCGGTTTCTGGATGGAGCGTTTGGACTTCAAATAGAAATTCTTCAGGAACAAACGCTTGTTCTCGTTGAAATAGTGGAGCGAAGTGAGCAGTCCGGTTTCTTCGTAATTGTTATTGTCGCGTTGCGACCACAACGCTTTGGGAAGCGGAGGATTGGCGCGATACCAGGTGCGGGAGTATTCGTCCGGTTCCAGCGTGCGTTCGCGCGTGTCGGCGCCGCCATTCCCGAAGGTTTCATAAAGACGGCTGATGCCGTTGTGCATCGCGGCGACGAACATCAGGTAGCCGGGCGACCAGGTATCGAAATCGCCGTGAGCAAAAACGCCGGGCATTCCGAACTTGGTCATGTCCGCAACGTTGCGCGAGCCGATCATCTGCCACTCGTCCACTAGGAGGGGATCGACCCAGGCGTTGTACGGGCCGTCGCCGACGGTGTTGTCGTAAAGATAGGGCACGGATTCGTGCAAATCGTGAAGTACTTGCGCGTGCCAGCTGACGTAAGTGTTCAGCACGTTTTGCGTGAGCTTCAGCGTGACGCCCATGGCGTCGCGATTATTGTCGTGGGCCACGTACTTGCCCCAGTAAATCAGCGGCGGATAGAAGTCTTTGGGATGGGCCAGGTGCCATTTGTAGATGTCGACCATGCGGTCGCGGCCGTCGACTTCGACGACCGGTGTGATCAGCGTGATCATGCCGTCGCGGATCTCGCCAATGTACGGGCTTTCATCGACGGCCAAGCGGTAGGCAAGTTCCATCAACGCGGTAGGCGCGCCCGTTTCCGGCGAGTGAATCGTGCCGGTGATGTAGTACACGGGAACGGCCTGGGCGACAAGCGTGTCGGCTTCGGTGTCATCAAATTTGATGCTGCGCGGGTCACCCAGCTTCGCGAGGCGCTCGGTGTTGGCGTCGAGACTTTTGAGATTAGCTTCCGAAGAGATGGCCACGGCAATCATCTCGCGGCCTTCTTCTGTGGTGCCGATGGAGAATACTTTCACGCGCGGGGTGGCCTTCTCGAGCAAGCGCATGTAGTGGTAGACGTCTTCAGCATAGGGGAGTACGCCCGGGGCGCCCGCGACATCGCCAAGCACAACTTCAGGGGTAGGTACGGTCTTGGATGCGGGCAGATAATCGACGAGCGGCGAGGTGAAAAAGGATTCGGTGGTGTACTTGTGAAGTTTTGCGGTGTAAGCCTCGTCGACGGGCTGCTTGGGATCGCGGGTTGGCGCGGTCTCGCCGTCGGCCAACGCCGCGGGTGCGTAACAGAGGAAAATAAATGCGGAAAGAAACACTGCCAAACGGGCGGTGCGAGACATGCAATTCTCCTTGGGTTTAGCCGAACGCGGGATTCTAACCTACATTCGACGAAAATGAAGTCTCTTCCGGGTACGAGACGGCGAACTAGTGGGCAAGGTCAAACACCAGGCACACAGGTGCGGGTACCTGGGCGACGTCGCCGGTTGGCGTGAGTTTTCCCGATGCAGCGTCGATGCGGAATGTCACGATGGTATCGGAATTCTGGTTTTCCGCGAGCAGGTACTTTCCTGCTGGATCAATGGCGAAGTGCCGCGGCTCTTTGCCTCCGGTGGGAACATCTGCGACGAGGCGAAGCGTGCCTTTGCCGGGCTCGACGTCAAACACGGCGATCGAGTCATTCCCGCGATTGGAGGCGTAAAGCCACTTTCCGTTGGGGTGCATGGCGATTTCCGCGGTGTCGTTGCGGCCGGAAAAACCTGCCGGCAACGTGGAGATGGTCTGGATGGAGCGATAGGATTCGTTGGCATCGTTGGCGAAGACGGTGACGGTGGAGTTCACTTCACCCAATACGTACATGAAATTGCCGTTGCTGGAAAACGCGACGTGACGTGGCCCCGCGCCGGGGCTAAGAGTTGCGGAGAATGCCTCATTCGGCTTCGCGGAAGCTGCAGCGGCGGTTGCAGCTGATGATGGCGCGTCTGCGGGAGTCAATGTGCCCTTGGTGGCGTCGAATTTGTAGATCAGCACGCGGTCGAGGCCCAGGTCGGCCACATAGGCGTAACGATTGCGCGCGGATAGCTCGATCCAGTGCGCGTGTGGACCTTCCTGGCGCTCCTTGTTGGGGCCGAGGGTTCCAGCATCCGTGCGCACCGCGGTATGTTCGCCCAGCTTGCCGTCGGGAAGGATGGGAAAGACCGCAACGTTGCCGGAAGTGTAGTTGGCGATGAGGACGAACTTGCCGGTTTTGTCGAAGGAGATGTAGCAGGGATCCTCGCCGAGTGCGGGAAGCTGGTTGAGGAGCGTGAGCTTACCGGTTTGCGCATCGAGAGCGAAGGCGCTGACGGAGCTCTGCTTTCCGGTTTCGTTGACGGCGTAAGCGTATTTGCCGTTCGGGTGGATGGCCACAAACGATGGGTCGGGCGTTTCGGCGGCGACTCCCTTCGGCGTGAGCTTGCCGGTTTCTGTGTCGTAGGAAAACGCGTAGATGCCCTTGCTCGCGGTTTTGTGCGTGTATGTGCCGACCAGCACGAGATAGGAGTGCGGCGAGGCCGGTCGCGCAGCGCTTCCGGCGAGCGAGAACAGAACCGCGGGCACAGCGAGAATCAGTGGCGCAGAAATTCGGGGTGTGATTTTCATGCTGACCTAGTTTAGCGCATGCGGGAAAGAAAAAGGGCATGATGCTTGCCCCGGTACTGTTTTGCTGAAGGCGTTGCGTCCGCAAAAGCGACAGCAAGCTGCCACACTCCGAAGCTACTTCTTTTCTTCGGCTTCTTCTTCCTTTAGGACCGCCGCGGCAGCCACGGAATCGTCGTCATCGAGGCGCAAGAGGCGTACGCCCTGCGTGGAGCGGCCCGCCTCGCGGATTTCGTTCGCGTGCACACGGATCACTTTGCCGTGCTCGGTTATGATCATGACGTCAGATTCTTCGGTAACCTGCAGGGTGGCCACGACCGAGCCATTGCGATCGGTGGTTTTTATGTTGACCACGCCCTTGCCGCCGCGCGAAGTAATGCGGTATTCAGCCAAGGCGGTGCGCTTGCCATAACCCTTTTCGGCGACCGTGAGCATCAGCGTGGTGAGCGAATCCTTGATGTGCTCGTTTTCCAGTTCTTCCAGGTTTTGCGAGGTCTGCTGGTATTCCTTGGCGATGATCTCGAAGTCGGGTTGCACGGCGTCCATACTGACGACGTAGTCTTCCTTGTCGAGGTCCATGCCGTTCACGCCGCCGGCGTTGCGTCCCATGGGGCGCACTTCGGTTTCGCGGAACAGGATGGCCTGGCCTTCGTGGCTGGCTAGGAAAATCATCTTCTTGCCGTCAGTTAGCTTCGCGCCGATGAGTTCGTCCTTCGCTTCCAGGCTGATCGCGATGATGCCAGTGGAGCGCGGGTTGGAGAATTCCGTCAGCGCGGACTTCTTCACCGTGCCGCTCTTGGTGGCCATGAACACGAAGCGGCCCTCTTCCTCAAGATTGGTGGCGGCTACCAGTGCGGTGAGCTTTTCATCTTCCTGGAACTTAACCAGGCTGGAGATGGC
The DNA here is from genome assembly GCA_963735825.1 of Candidatus Acidiferrales bacterium. Lineage (GTDB taxonomy): Bacteria > Acidobacteriota > Terriglobia > Acidiferrales > UBA7541 > Acidiferrum. Next base: position 149,613 of record CAVTMR010000002.1, on the reverse strand, counting down.
TCTGCCACGCGTGGCAGCGGCAGCTTCCGGCAGTTCATAGACTTTCAGCCAGTAAACGCGTCCCTTCGACGTGAACAGCAGGATGTAGCTGTGCGCCGAGGCGACGAAGAGATGCTCGACGAAATCCTCTTCCCTGGTTTTCGCGCCAATGCGGCCCTTGCCTCCGCGCGACTGGTGGCGATAGGTTTCCACGGGCGTGCGCTTGATGTAGCCGGCATGGCTGACGGTGATGAGCATGTCGGTGTCGGCGATGAGGTCCTCGAGCTTGATTTCGTCGACCTTGTCGACGATTTGCGTGCGGCGGTCGTCGCCGTAGGCTTTGTGGACTTCGCGCAACTCCGCGGTAATCACCTGCTTCAACTTTTTCTCGCTGCCCAGGATCTCCTTCAACTCCGCGATCAGCTCGCGAATGGACTTCAATTCCTTCAGAATTTCGTCGATGGAGAGCTGCGTGAGGCGGTGCAACTGCAGTTCGAGGATGGCGTCGATCTGCGTGTAGCTGAGGTTGAGCGCGCCGGCGCGTCCCGCGGCTTCAATCTCCGCGGCGCCGACGAAGCGGTACTTGCGGCCGTCGAGCTTCACGCCGTCGAGCTTTTTGGACTTGCCGTTTTCCGTGATGGTGACGTCTTGCTCGCTGAAATACTTGAACAAATTCTCCTTGGCATCAGCGCGGCTGGAGGAACCGCGAATGATGCGGATGACGTTGTCCAAGATGATCGAGCGCGATCTGGTAGCCCAGCAAAATGTGTTCGCGCTCTTCGGCCTTGCGCAATTCGAAAATGGTGCGCCGGCGCACCACTTCCATGCGGTGCTCGATAAACAGCTTGATCAGCGGAATCAGGCCCAGTTCGCGGGGCTGGCCGCCCACGATGGCCAGCAAGATCATGCCGAACGATTCCTGCATCTGGGTGTGCTTGAAGAGATTGTTTAGGATGAGCTGCGATTCCTCACCGCGCTTCAGCTCAATGACGATGCGCATGCCTTCGCGCGAGGACTCGTCGCGAACGTCGGCAATGCCTTCGATCTTTTTGGTCTGGACGAGTTCGGCGATGCGCTCGATCAGTTTGGATTTGTTGACCTGGTACGGAATTTCGGTGATGACGATATTTTCACGGTCCTTGGTGGCCTCTTCAATGGCCGCTTTTGCGCGCATGATGAAGCTGCCGCGCCCCGTCTTGTAGGCGGCCTCGATGCCTTCGCGACCGGCGATGTACGCGCCTGTCGGGAAATCGGGCCCAGGCACGATCTTCATGATTTCTTTCAGCGGAGTGTCGGGCTTTTCGATCAGCAGAATCGCGGCGTCAACGATCTCGCGCAAATTGTGCGGAGGGATGTTGGTAGCCATGCCGACGGCGATACCGCTGGCGCCGTTCACCAGAAGATTGGGAATGCGGGAAGGCAGGACAACGGGTTCTTCGCGGGTCTGATCGAAGTTGGGAATGAAATCGACGGTCTCTTTTTCCAGGTCGGCGAGAATGTCTTCGGTAATCTTCGCCAGCCGGGCTTCCGTATACCGCATGGCCGCAGGTGGATCGCCGTCAACCGAGCCGAAGTTTCCCTGGCCGTCAATCAGCGGATAGCGCATGTTGAAGTCCTGCGCCAGCCGAACGAGCGCGGGATAGATGACGGCTTCACCGTGCGGGTGATAATTTCCCGAGGTATCGCCGCAGATTTTTGCGCACTTGCGGTAGCCGCGGTTGGAGGCCAGGCCGAGGTCGTTCATGGCCACCAGGATGCGCCGCTGCACGGGCTTCAAACCGTCGCGCACGTCGGGGAGAGCGCGGGCGATGATGACGCTCATGGCGTAGTCGAGGTACGACTTACGCATTTCGGCTTCGATATCGATGGGCAGCAGTATCGATGTGTTCTGTTCGTCGGCCATGTTTCCTCGTGTTTCGCTATTCGTGCTTCGTAACCGGTGTTCCGTGACTCGTGAAAGCCCCAGAGTGCGGCAACTTTCAACTCCGGTGTATCACGCGGTTGCGATCCTTCGCTTCGCTCCGGATGACAACTTAAATTTGTTTGCTCGCCAGCTCGACCACGTACGCTTTCACGCTATCGAACGCGTCGGCCGCGTTGGTGAAGCGCCGCGGCGCAAAATATTGTTCGAGTTGCCGCAAAAACTCCTCGCGCCCGGCATCGTTGGCGAACTCGACTGCTACGCCCTTTTCGGTATCCGGAGTGGCCGTCGGCGTGGCGCGAAATTCACTCACGCTAAGGCCCCGCAATCCCGGCAATGTGGCCCATCCCAACTGGTAAATCATCGATGCTCGGCGCGACGCAATTTCAGATATCCAGGTTGACGACTTCGAGGGCATTGTCCTCGATGAACTTCCTGCGCGCTTCCACGTTCTCGCCCATCAGCGTGGTGAAAATATCTTCCGCAGCCACGGCATCTTCCAGCTTCACCTGCAGAAGCGTGCGCGTGTCGGCATTCATGGTGGTTTCCCACAATTGTTCGGCGTTCATTTCGCCCAAGCCCTTGAATCGGGTAATGGTGAAATCCTTCTTGGCGTCTTCCACGATGTAGTTCAGCACATCGGTGACTTTTTCCTTGGCGATCTTGCTGCCATTGCGAGCCACTACGAACGGCGGATGGTTGAATTCCTCGATCTGCCTAGCCAGCCCGCGCAAGCGTTTGTAATCCGGTGTGGACGCCACCGCCCAGTTGATCTTCTGGTTGTGCGGCGGGCCGAACTGAAGCTCGTGCAGGCTGTGCTCTTCATCGAAAACTATCTTGTTTTCCAGTTTCAGCTTGGCTTTTTCGATGGCTTTTTGCAGCCTTTCCAGGGCTTTCTTGTCCTCGAAATCGGTTTTCTTCTCGATGCCGCTTTCCACCAACAATTCAACCAGGTTGGCATCGCGCAACCGGCGTCCCAGCTTTGCCGCGGCCGCTTCGTATTCCTGCACATTCAACAGGAAGGAAGTCAGCTTGGCGCCTTCTAGCGAAACGCCTGCCTGGGCTTTCACCACGTGGTCTTCGGTGGCGCGCTTCATGAGCTCGCGGGCAAAATCGCGTTCATCGCGAATATATTTTTCCGTTTTCCCGCGCTTCACGCGGTAGAGCGGAGGTTGGGCGATATACACGTGGCCGCGCTCGATCAGCTCCTTCATGTGGCGAAAGAAAAACGTCAGCAGCAGCGTGCGAATGTGGCTGCCGTCGACGTCCGCGTCGGTCATGAGAATGATTTTGTGGTAGCGGAGCTTGCCAGCGTCGAAATCATCTTTGCCGATGCCGGTGCCGAGAGCGGTGATAATGGCGCGAATTTCTTCGTGGCCAAGCATCTTGTCGTAGCGAGCCTTCTCGACGTTGAGGATCTTGCCTTTCAGCGGCAGGATCGCCTGATATTTGCGGTCGCGTCCCATTTTCGCGGAGCCGCCGGCGGATTCTCCCTCAACGACAAACAGTTCGCAACGCGCCGGGTCTCGTTCCTGGCAATCGGCCAACTTCCCGGGGAGTCCACTGGAATCCATCGCGGATTTGCGGCGCGTCAATTCGCGTGCTTTCCGAGCAGCTTCGCGGGCGCGGGCCGCGTCAATGCACTTGCCGATGATGCGCCGCGCAACGGTGGAATGCTTGTCGAACCATTCGCCGAGCTTTTCGTTCACCAGTTGCTCAACGTCGCCCTTGATGTCGCTATTGAGCTTGCCCTTGGTCTGCCCTTCAAATTGCGGCTGCGGTAAACGCACGCTGACCACGGCCACCAGGCCTTCGCGGACGTCGTCGCCGGAGATGGTGACTTCGTCCTTTTGCTCCTTGAGCATGCCAGCGTTCGAAGCGAAATTGTTGATGGTGCGGGTAAGCGCGGAACGGAAGCCGGAGAGATGCGTGCCGCCATCCACGGTGTTGATGGTATTGGCGAAAGCAAACACGTTTTCGCCGTAGGTGTCGTTGTACTGCAAGGCAATTTCCATCTCGACGTTGCCGCGCTTGCCTTCCATGTAGATCGGCGAATCGTGCAACGTGGTCTTGCCGCGATTCAGGTGCTTCACAAACTCGGCGATGCCTCCGGTGAAGCGGAATTCCGCGGTCTTTTCCGTGCGCTCGTCGGTCAACGTAATTTTCAAGCCTTTGTTGAGAAAGGCATATTCGCGCAGGCGGGTGGCCAGCGTGTCGTAGCTGAAAACCGTTTTTTCGAAGATGGAGGGATCGGGGTGGAACTTAATCGTCGTGCCGGTTTTGCGCGTTTTCCCGGTTTGTTTCAGCTTTGTGGTGGGCTTGCCCTTCTCGTAGGACTGTTCCCAAACCGCGCCATCGCGCTGAATCTCGAGCTCCAGGGTATCGGAAAGCGCGTTCACAACCGAGACGCCCACGCCGTGCAATCCGCCAGAAACTTTGTACGTTTCGCTATCGAATTTTCCACCGGCGTGCAACACCGTGAGGACCACTTCCGCTGCCGGACGCTTTTCGGTGGCGTGCATATCCACGGGAATGCCGCGGCCGTTGTCCACCACCGTGACGGAATTGTCCGCGTGGACCGTGACGTTCACTTCATCGGCGAAGCCCGCCATGGCTTCGTCAACGGAATTGTCGACAACTTCCCAAACCAAATGGTGCAGGCCCATCTCGCCGGTCGAGCCGATGTACATGGCGGGACGCAGGCGCACCGCTTCCAGGCCGCCGAGAACCTTAATAGATTTCGCGTCGTACTGGTGACCGCCTTTGCCTGTCACCGTTTCTTTGTCGCCCATTTCATCTCCCTTGCCCCTGGGCCGCCGGCCCAAGGATGCAAAACTGCGGCGATCCGCTCGCACAGAACACGCCCCGACGCACTCGGGAATCCGCTAAGGATGGTTCAACTCGATTTTTGTGAAGCTAGGAAAGGCGTGATGTTTGCAATCCCCATGCGTCGCCTCACCCTTTGACCGCCATCTTGCGAAAAGATCGCAGCTCGTAGGGTTCCTGCTTCATCCCGTCCCGCAATCCGGGACGTGGCGAAGACTTATATTCTCCAGTGCTGTTTGACCGGCCCCTGGCGCAGGGTTTTTGTGGTCAAGCAGTGCTGGCGGACGTGCCGCTGTGGAGGAAAAATCCACGAACCAGCAACACTTAAATTTTACCGGAAATAGGGTGCTTTCTCAAGTACAAGAACTGGGGTTGTGGATAAATAAAGCTTTTATTTGCAATGTTTTATGTGGTGCCATGGAGGGCTAGCGGGGGCATTTTTGTATGCCGGGCTTGGCAGCAAAGGCGAGCTCTTTTTTCCGAGCAACCGGCACTTCCAGCGTCTGCTTGGTTTACTCGTGCGTCAATCTATAGATTGATTATATACGCTAGCAACTTGACGCCACGGGAGGCAGGAACAACTCAAATGCGCATGGGCATGATGACGTAGCGGTAGCGATAGCTTTCGTCTGCTAGTGGGCGCATCTGTCCGGCGGATTGTTCGTCCTTCAGCTCGATGCTGATGGGGCCATCGGCCGCGGCGGCAAGAAAATCGAGCATGTAGCTGGAGTTGAATCCGATCGCGATATTGTCGCCCTTGTATTCTTTTTCGATAGTTTCTTTGGCTTCGCCATATTCCGGGCTGGACGCGGAAATTTCCACGCCCTCCTGCGTAACGGCGAGTTTCACGGCGTGCGAACGCTGGTCAGCGAGTTGCGAAACGCGGCGAACCGCATCGCTGAGTTCGCTGCGCTCGAGCACAACAGTCTTGTTGTTTTCGCGCGGCAGCACCGCTTCGTAATTGGGGAATTGACCGGTAAGGATTCGCGAGATCAACAAGCGCCGTGCAACCTGGAAAAACAAGTGGCTCTCGTCTTTGGCGAATTCCATGTGCGCGTCGGAACCCGCGGCGCTGGAAAGTTTCTCCACTTCATCCATGGCTTTTTTGGGGATCAGCACGCGAACTTCGCCATTCAGGCCCGCCAGCTTTTGATCGGTCTCCGCCAGCGCCAGGCGGTGGCCGTCGGTGGCTACCATGGCCAGCGTGTCGGGCTTCAGGATCAGCAAGCCACCGTTCAGCGTGTAGCGCGATTCTTCCATGGAGATGGCGAATTTGGTTTTGGCAATCAGGCTCTCGAGCACCGCGGCCGGAATCTTCACCAGGGTATGCGGCATTGCCGGCAGCGCCGGGAAGTTCTCCTTGGCCATGCCGACAAGTTTGTATTTCTTCTTGTCGCTGACGATTTCCACCCAGTGGTTATCGAGCAATTTGAACTTGATCTCGCCTTCCGGGAGCAGGCGCACGAGCTCAAGCAGTTTTTTCGCGGGAATAGTGCCAGCGCCTTCTTTTTTGATTTTGGCTTCACACGACGTGCGGACGCTGAGTTCCAGGTCCGTGGCCGTGATGGTGAGCGTGCTGCCTTTCGCTTCCACCAGGAGATTCGAAAGGATGGGGATTGTGGTCTTGCGTTCCACAACGCCTTGCGTAGTGGTCAATTCATCAAGCAGCGCCGACTTGGTTACGCTGAATTCCATTGATTGGCTTTCCTCGCGTACGGTTCCTGTGGCGGACATGGTTTCTCCCATGCATCTGTACCGCTAGCGTACTGTACTCGTTTTTCAGCAAAGTATAAAGGCCCTGAGGCGCGAGCGGCGCTGTGGAAATAGCGGCGGCTGAGGATATCCGGCAAGCGGTCGCCACTGTTGAGAAGCGATCTTTTTCACAACCACAACAGATTTCACAAAAGATGAATCCTAAAAACAAAATTTAGGACCTTGTTGTTGTGATGACGCTTGTGGATTCGTGGAAAACGTCGCCACGCGAAGCCCAGGGCCGAAATTTTGCGTGACGTGTGCGGTGAATTTCCACGCGCAACTGCGGATAAGTGCGCTGCCCGCGCCGCAAAAAAGATTTCTTCATCTTTCATGCACATTGCGTCCAAAGCTTTCCCACCACCTCTCCACAACTTCCGCACACAGTTTTCACGCAACAAATTCCCATCGCGACAGAAAAGATTTCCACCATACCTCGAGGAGGTGCACGCAAGAAGTACGAGCTCCGGCGCGCCGACATTTTTTCGAGGACCAAAATTTGGCGTGACGGCGTGATTCTGTAGCTCACCGTTCAGGGGTGAGGCTTTTGCTGCCGGTTGGCAAGCAATCTGGGATTGAGGTTTTTCGTCTCTACCGCGACCATGCCGCGGCGCGAACAAACCTCAGGCCTGAAGGCCTGAGCTACCGGGATAGGTAACGACTGGAAACAGTCTTACTGCAGGGCGTCCATCAAACGAGTGATGGTGCGGTTCAGGTCCTTGTCGGAGCGCCGCAACTCTTCGATCTTGTTGATGGAGTGCAGCACAGTGGTGTGATGCTTGCCGCCGAATTGCCGGCCGATTTCCGGGAGCGATGCGGTGGTTAGCTGCTTGACGATGTACATGGCTACCTGCCGCGGGAAAGCGATGGCGCGGGTGTTGCTGCGAACCTTCAGATCTTGTTCGCGCAGGTTGAAGTGCTCGCTGACGCGCTTCTGAATCAGATCGATGGTGACGCGCTTTTCCTGCGAAGCGATGATGTTGCGCAGGACTTGCTGCGCGGTGGTCAACGAAACGATCGTGCCGGTGAGCGAAGCATAGGCCATCAGGCGGGTCAGCGCGCCCTCCAGTTCACGCACGTTCGATTTAATGGCGCGGGCAATGTACTCGGCAACGTCGTCGGGCAAGTTGAAGCGGTCGCTCTCAGCCTTTTTCTGCAGGATGGCAATCTTGGTTTCCAGGTCGGGCGGCTGAATATCGGCGATCAAGCCCCATTCGAACCGCGAGCGCAAGCGTTCTTCGATGGAGTTGATGTCCTTCGGCAGGCAATCGGACGAAATCACGATCTGCTTCTGCTGCTCGTACAGCGCGTTGAAGGTGTGAAAGAACTCTTCCTGGGTGCGTTCCTTGCCGGCGATGAACTGGATGTCGTCCACGAGTAAAACGTCCACGGTGTGGAAGCGATCACGGAAGCTGATCATGCGATCGAAGCGCAGGGAGTTGATCACTTCGATGGTGAACTTTTCGGCGCTGACGTAGCTCAGGCGCATGGCAGGATTCCGCTTCTTGATGGTGTGCCCGATCGCATGCATCAAGTGCGTCTTGCCCATGCCCACGCCGCCGTAGAGGAACAGCGGGTTGTAGGCCTTGGAGGGCTGCTCGGCCACGGCGCGCGAAGCAGCGTGTGCAAACTCGTTGGACTTGCCGACCACGAACGAATCGAAGGTATAGCGCAGATTCAATTGGTGGTCGCTGCTCTCAAAATCCAGCTTGGACTGCTTGGCGGTGGAAACGACCGGAGCAGGCCGGCACGGGTTCCTCTTCGGTGCAGACATACTGCACCTTCATCAAGGGCGTGCCCATCTGGTGGAAGACCGCCTTCACAATCTCGCCGTAGGTCCGGGTGAGGACCTGGCGGAAAACCGCGCTGGGGATCTGAATGTAGACCGTATCGCCCTCATTGCGGTTTAACCTGGTAGGTTGGAACCAGGTGTTGTAGGTGTTGATGCTGACCCGGGACTTGATAAGATCGAGGAACTTGTCCCAGACGTTTTGTTGCGTGTCGCGCTCTCGCCCGACTTGAGTAGCCGTTATCATCGTATTGGAAAAAGCCAATCCCGTGCTATTTCCACAGGTGTGAATAAGCTGTGGAAAGCCCAATTTGCCCTAAAGCTTCTCGCTTTGGAGTTCGTAATCGCGCGGGAAAGATCCCTGTGCCCCATGGATTCCCGCGCGGCCTTCAGACTTACATGACCACGTTGCGCACCTGAAAACTGAATGAATTCTCGCGCACTGTCCGTGTGGGAGCAAGCGAAAAGTGAACAAAGGACTAACAGAACGTTCACATGCCATGCACAACTTTTCCACAAGCACAAGATTTGTGCAAGTGCAGGAATTTTTCGCGAATTACGGCCCTTTTCACGAGAAAATTTCCGCGCTGATGCGCGTGTGCCCTAATTTGGTGCAGGCGAGGCTGAGGAAAACTGTCTCGATTTTTCAATGTTTTTTGTCCGGACGTTGAAATTCGTACACGCCTAGTGGGTCGGAACCGATCAAAAGCACCTCTTCCTCGACGAGGAGGGTGGTGCCATCCAGACGGGATCCGTCGGGCGTAAAGATCTGATATTCGGAGCGCCGGTTGCCCTCCTTGTCGAAGTGCAGCAGGGTGTTGTGCAGGCACATCCAGATCTCACCGGTTTCCGGGTCAACTCCAAACGCCGTCAGAATTGGCAGGAAATGTGCTGGCTCCTGGCGCTTGTCCTGGAGTTTGTCCTGCCGCTCGATTTCGCGACGCGTGGCACGCGCTTCCGACATGGCGTCGAGTCCCGTAAACTCAAAATCAACGCCTGCCGCAAAGCCGAAGCGGTCGTATTGGCGTACCAACGGCTCCGGCAAATAGGTGTAGCCATAGTAGATTCTGCCTTGGGGATCGGAAGCCAGCCGGCCCATGTTCAGGTAACGATTCAGGTCCGCGCGAGTGGCAAGTTCCTCCGGGCTGCCCATTTCGCGAGCAACCTTGCCATTGGCTCCGTAGACGGTGATGAGCCGCCCATTGTTCTGTGTAGCGACCGCCACTTCTCCGTCGGGCAGTGCGGCAAGAGACAAAGGCGCTGGCACCCGGATTGCCCGCGCATTCCCATTCTGCTCCCACAGCTTGATCTCGTCGGCGCCGCGATCGGCGACATACACAGTGCCATTGGCGGCCACGTCCATGTCTTCGCCAAATTGGATAGCCCGCAAATCAGTTGAAGCAGGCCCCGCGTTCTGCGTATAGTCCGGGATCTTCTTTAGGAGTGCGCCCTTTTCGTCGAAGACCGACACGGTGCTGCCGGGCGAAGTCAGGACATAGAACTTGCCGTCTCGACCGCGGCGCACGGCACGGAGACCCGGTCCGATGGGCTTAAACACACGCCGCCGCGCCATCAAGTCGTCGTCCACCTGCTGAGCGTTAACAGGGAACAGGGTGCCGGCTGTCAGGCACAGTGCTGCCGCCGCCATCCCGAACTTCGTTATTGTTTTCCGCATGGTGGTTCAGATTGCCGCAAGGGTCGCGTGGTTGCCCATTCGACACGGGGCGGTTTGCCCAGTTTGACAACAGGTACGGAGTGTTGGGGGTGTGGCGCCGCACACTTCTCTAGCCCAAGAATAGTCGCTAGTCGGCCCGCAGGCGCAGCCGCTCAATGGATTTGGCGCGCAACCGGCCTGCTTCGCCGCGCGGACCCGTGTCGTCAGTCTCGATCAGCACAGCATTCATCTGGACGTCGCCGGTTGCCACCTCGAAGCGTGCCGGCAGGCCATCCAGGAATTTCTTCACAATTCCGGCGCGGTCCATGCCGATTACGCCATCGTGCGGCCCGGTCATGCCGACATCGGTGATATAGGCCGTGCCGCCGGGCAGAACGTGTTCATCCGCGGTCGCTACATGCGTGTGAGTGCCGACGACGACGGTCACCCGCCCGTCCAGATACCAGCCCATGGCGATTTTCTCGCTGGTCGTTTCGGCATGCATGTCCACCAGGACGAAGGCGACATCGGGCGGCAATTTAGCGAGTTCTGCGTCCGCCTTCTTGAACGGATCATCGATGGCGGGCAGGAAGACGCGTCCTTGCAGATTCAAAACCGCATATTTGGTTCCGTTCTTCGTCGAGCCAACATATAGCCCACTCCCCGGATTGCCCTCGGCAAAATTGCTGGGACGCAGCAAGCGCGGCTCGTGCGGCATGTACTCGAAAATCTCCTTGCGGTCCCAGCTGTGGTTTCCCCCGGTCAGGACGTGGATGCCGCCTTGCAGCAGTCCTTCCGCGATGCGCGGGGTAATGCCAAAGCCTGAAGCCGAGTTTTCGCCGTTGGCGATGACCAGATCGATCTGACGATGCTGCACCAGGTCGGCCAGGCGGTCGTGAACGATCTGGCGTCCGGGCGAGCCGACAATATCTCCGATGAACAACACCTTCATGGCACTGGAATCCTTCTTGGTGCTGTTGCGTTACTTAAGAACTGAGGACTCGCACCTGCAAACTAAAGGAGCGGACTGCTCAGCCGTGGGAAGCTAGGCCGTGAACCTCTGAAATAGGTGGGCACCACGAGCCAGCCATTAGGCTTTCCTGCCCCGCAGGAGAGTTCCGGAAGAAACCCGCCAGCGGGACAGGCCGTGCACACAAGCTGACTAACCGCAGCACCCCAGAGATTCGTTACGGTTCAAACGGCTTTCGCGTCCTCACCTGCTTCGAAGTACCGCTCCAGCCAGTATTATCCTCCGACCGCAGGCCCCGCGTCCAACAGTTGGGGGTTGCTCAGGCAAGATTGCGGCGAAGCAAAAACGGCCCTGGCGCGGAAATAGACGTCCCCTCAAGTGAAGGTCCGCCAGGAAAGACATTAGCGCTTGCCAGGTTTGTACCCCGCGTGTAAAGTCTCGCGGTGCCAAAAATCAGCCCCATTCATTGCGCTGGGTTGCCGCTGCTCGTTTTCTTCTTGTCCCTTTGCTGCTCGTCGGAGACCCTTGCGCAGACCGGCCCATCGCCGACAAAAGATAATATCCAGCTCTGGAGGTTCGACGAATTGACAGCGCCGGGGTCGTGCCGCGCGAAAGGCCGCTTTCAGGACAAGGAGTATTGCGATTCGCAGGTGGTCAACCAGATTCTGGCGCTGGGAAAAGACGCCATTCCGTTCCTGATTTCCGAGCTCACCGATGACCGCAAGACCAAGCATCCCATCTACGACCTGTGGACGTACACTGCCGCCGGAGACATTGCTAATTCTTTCCTCTTCGATCTCTTCACTGCTCCAGACTGGACAGTGTCGCCGATGCCGGAACTGGAGTCGTTGCATATGGAGTGCACGCATCCGGGCGAGTGGTGCTGGCGCAAGTTCCTGCACAAGAACGGCAGAAAGTTTGTGCAGGAACGGTGGCGTGCAGCCTGGGAAGCCAACAAAGACCGCATCTACTGGGACGAAAGCGCCCGTTGCTTTCGGCTAATGCCCGTGACTTCTGAGCAGCGCCTGGCGGGCGGCTAGCGCGCTGGCGTGTCCTACTGCACTTTATTGTGCTGTGCGTTCCCTCCCCAGGCGTACCAGCCGTCGGCATCCAGGCTTCCCGTCTTCAAGCAAATCAAACGTCCGTCAGACGTTCCCGCATAAATATTCCCCTTGGCCAATGCAGGCTGGAAGGTCATCGGCGCCTTCAAGGAATAAGAGAAGCCGACTGCGCCGTCATTTTGACGCACAGCAACGAGATAACCTGCCGCGCCGGTGAGATATAAATAGTCACGTCCGACAGCTGGCGGCGAAAAGATCTGGCCGCCCGAAGCGGCGCGATCGCCCACAACTGCGGCTTGCCAGGTCTGTTTTCCATCCGATGCACGCACGGAGTTGATGTAATTCCCCTGGGCGTTCAGGATTTGCCCTTTGCTGATTGCCGCGCGCGAACCTTGATACGCCCAGGCGCCGACAACCGAACTTACACCGACACTTTCGCTCGCTTGAGCGAGCTTTGCCGACGCTGGCGCGGAACTGAAGCCGACGGAACTGTCCAAACTTGTGATTTCCATGGCAGAAAGCGCGACGCCTCCGCCCCTGCCTTGTTTCAGATAGTTCGCCTCGCTGCGGGCCAGCAGATCCTTGTCGCGTGCCGCGCCATTTTTTGCATCGACGCGCGCGATTCCCTCCACAGTCTCTTTTCCGTTCACGGTTTTGCGCGTTTCGTAGAGTTCGCCGCGCAACACCACTGGGGCGCTGGTGCCGGCGGTCGCTTTCACCCAGGCCACCGACCCATCCGCCGCATTCAAGGCGTAGGAAGTTCCGTCAAACGTGGTGAAGTAGACCACGCCGTCGGAAATGACCGGCGCGGTGAGCACGTCGCCGGCGATTTCCTGTTCCCAGAGGTGCCGGCCGGTGTGCAGGTCGGCCGCGAGCAAGCGATGGCTGCCGCCCGGTGAGGCTGCTAGCGGATGAAATTCGGCGCGTTTGCGTGGGTTGCCGAGCCCGCCGGTAAAAGCGGGATGCGCCATGTAGAGGACGCCTTTGTCGATGGCCGGCTGGCTCATCAGCGGATCTCCCAGCCACTCCTGCCAGATCACGCGGCCGGTTTTTTCGTCGACGATCACAAGCGTGCAGCTCTCGGTGTTAAACGCTACCAGGCCGTCAGCGACGACTGCTGCGGTTGGGCCATCGTCACCGGTCTGAATCTTCCAGATGATTTTCCCCGTGTCTGAGTCGACGGCATAGAACTCGTGCGATCCATATCCGCCACCCACGAAAAGCATGCCGTCGGCATACGCCGGCGTGGCAATCGGGCGAGCGCCGGGAATGCGCAGGACCCAGCCGCTTTTTCCATCAGGAGTTTGGAAGCTAGCGGCCTGAAGAGTTCCTTTTGGTTCTGGCAGTGCTAACGCCACGGCTTTGCGCAGATCGATTTGGGGCGCGGCAACTTTGCCTGGCGGCTCCGGCGCGCTGTTGTTAGCTTTGGCCAACGCGCTGGTGCTTGCCGCATGCGGCGTTTTCTCCTGGAGCGTCAAACTCGCGGGAATGGCCAGCAAAAGGCCCAAACCCGTACAAAGGGATAGTGACAACCCGGAAGGAAATGACATGAGGTCCTCCACGACAGACTCAACTCGGGTAGCTCTGCCTGGAGTTAGAACGGAACAGCGCGGATTTCTTGCAGCGCACCAGATCTGGAAGGTCGCGCTGGACCTCTCACCTCGGCCCGGTTCTCCGCTACAATGGCACCGCAACCTCAGGAGACCGCGGTGATGAACTATCGGCGCTTTGGACGTACGGGATGGAAGGTCAGCGAAATTGGTTACGGCATGTGGGGACTTGCCGGGTGGACGGGTTCGGACGACGCGGAAACCCTGGCGTCTCTGCACCGCGCCGTGGAGCTAGGCTGCAACCTTTTTGATACCGCATGGGCGTATGGTGATGGCAAGAGCGAGCAGATCCTGGCGAAACTGCTAGGCGAAACCAAAAGTAAGGCGGGAGTAGGCGGCCCGGACAAACATCTCTACCTGGCGACAAAGATTCCGCCGAAGAATCGCAAGTGGCCTAGCCGGCGCGATTTCACTCTGGACGATTGCTATCCGCCAGAATACGTCCAGGAGTACGTGGAGAAGAGCCTGAAGAATTTGTCCGCCGATACCATCGACCTGATGCAGTTCCACACCTGGGAGGACCGCTGGCTGAACGACGAGCGATTGCCGCGCTCGATTGAAAACATGAAGAAGAGCGGCAAGGTGCGCGCCGTCGGCGTCAGCGTGAATCGCTGGGAGCCGTTCAATGGCATTCGCGCGGTGCTGGAGGGGCACGTCGAGGCGGTGCAGGCGATCTACAATATTTTCGACCAGAATCCCGAAGACGCGCTGTTTCCTATTTGCCGGATGAAAGATGCCGGAGTGATCGCGCGCGTGCCGTTTGATGAAGGCACGCTCACCGGCACGCTGACCATGGATTCGAAGTGGCCTGCCGGCGATTGGCGCAATACCTATTTTGTTCCGGAGAATCTGAAGTCGAGCATCGCGCACGCCGAAGCACTTCGTCCACTGGTTCCCGCGGGGGGCACGTTGCCGGAGATGGCGCTGCGCTTCATATTGAGCAACCCCGACGTCGGCACCATCATTCCGGGGATGCGCAAACTGAAGAACGTGGAAGCGAATTTCGCGGCGAGCAAGGCAGGCGCGCTTCCTGCCGATCTGCACAAGAAGCTGCGCGCCCATCGTTGGGACCGTAACCCCACATCCTGGTCGCAATAATTCGCAATTGTTGAGGATCGTATGAGTCCAAGCACGAAAGTTCAGATTTATAACCAGACGTATTCCTTGCAGGGCGATCTCGATCAGGCCTACCTGCAGGAGCTGGCTGGCTTTGTGGATGCCAAGATGCACGCCATTGCGAACATGACTTCGACCGTGGATACGCAAAGGGTGGCAGTGCTGACGGCGCTGGCCATCGCGGACGAGCTGAACAGCTTGCGCAAGGAGAAAAGTGACCGCGAGGAATTATTGAAGGAGCAAGCGGAACGCTGCTTGACGCTGGTCGAGCGCGCGCTGAAACAGTCGGAGTGAAACACGGCCTAGCCATGGCGTCAACTGCAAACGAGCGCCGTCGCCGCCAATCTTGTCATGCTGAGGAGCGGCGCGTTTCCGCGACGAAGCACCTCAACGTTGAGACCTCGCAAGACGTTTGGTTGAGATCGGGCGAAGTGCACGCGACGCGCTTCTCAGGGTGACAGCAAACGATTTGCGGGTGCTGCGATTTGTGCCTGATGGGATTGCAAGTAGTGAGAGATTCGCATTAGCTGGCGCGTAGCGAGGCGCCCAGCTCTTTCTCCAAAGCGATGACGATGTGATTCGAGAAAGCGGTGATCTGCGCTTCCGTTAATGTTGCCTCGCGGCTCTGAAAGATTACGCGCACCAGCAAGGAATATTTTCCGGCGGGCACATTCTTGCCGCGGAATAAATCGGCTGCCTCGATCGAGGTAATCTCTGCGATTTGCAGGGCGCGGATCGTTTTGGTGACGTCCGCAAAGGTTACGCCATCCCCAAGGAACAGCGAGAAATCGCGCTCAACGCCGGGGAAACGCGGCAGCGGCTCGTAGCGGCGATTGTTCTTGACTCCGTAATACATGCAATAAACCGGGCCGAGTTCAACCTCCGCCAGAAACACGTCTTGGCGGAACTTCAATTTGTCCGCCACGCGCTTGGCGAGTTGCCCGGCTACACCCAGCGGCTGGTTACTTTCCTTGCCGAGGAATAGCGCGCCGCGCTTTGCCGGGTTGAGCCAATCCGGGCCGCCCTGCTCCCAACGAAAACCGCCGGAGAGCGCGCCGATGGAATCGAGATCGCCCTTCAGATCCGCGAAACTATATTCGCGCGCCGCATCGTAAAGGCCTTGCGCGCGTGCGGAACCGGTGGCGCCGATCGTGAGAACGCGCGATTCCACGGGCTTGCCGTCGACAAAACGATAGCGGCTCGCAATTTCGAACAGCCGGACGTTGCGCTGGCCGTGATTCAGATTCCACTCGATCACTCCGGCCATGGTCACGGCACCCGTGGAGCGCAGTACATTGGCTTCTTCGGAAAGCGGATTGCTGAGTTTAGCCACCACGACATCGGCGGGACGGAACAAATCGTTGCGCTCTTCGGCGACATGCGGAATGGTCAAGGCTTCGTGATAGCCGAGGCCGATCAGGCGCTCGCGCAACCGCGTTTCCGCTTCGTACTGCGGCAGGCGCGCAGCCCCAATGCGGGCGGCCGGCAAACGCGGCGGAAATTTGTCGAGGCCGTAAACGCGCGCGACTTCTTCGATGAGATCGATCTCGCGCTCGACGTCGGCGCGCCACGACGGCTGCGTGCATTCCCACGCCGCGAGCAGCGAATTCGCCGCTCCCTTGTTGTGGTCCACGCGCATGGGCGCAAATCCCAACGCGGAGAGAATCGCTTCCAGGTGCTTGTCGGGAACGTCCGCGCCCATCACGCGCAGCAATTCCGCTCGCGTGATCGTAATCTCTTTCGCGGCGCGCTTTCCCGGGTAGACGTCCACAACTCCTGAAAGAAGTTCGCCGCCTGCCAGCTGCAGAATTAATTCCGCAACGCGGCGCGACGCGACTTCCGCCATCTCCGGATCGGCTCCCCGGCCATAACGCGTGCTGGCTTCCGTGTGCAGCTTGAGCATTCGCGCCGCCCGGCGGACGGCAATGGGGTCAAACCAGGCGCACTCAATCAGAACATTTTTCGTGGAGAAGGAAATTTCCGTTTCGGCGCCGCCCATGACGCCGCCGATGCCCATGGCCCGGGAACCGTCGCCATCGCAAATCACGGAAATGGCGGGATCGAGAGTGCGTTCGATGCCGTCGAGGGTTTTGAGTTTTTCGCCCCGTTTGGCTTTGCGAACGACGATGCTGTGGTTGTGCACGAGGTCGTAATCGTAGGCGTGCAGGGGATAGCCGAGCTCGAGCATGACGTAGTTGGTGATGTCGACGACGTTGCTGATGCTGGCCACGCCGGCGGCTTCGAGGCGATCTTTTAGCCACGAGGGCGAGGTTTGAATTTTCACTCCGCGAACTACCCGCGCCGTGAATCGCCCGCAGAGTTCCGGCGCCTCAATCTTCACGCTGACCGCGTCACTCGCCTTCGCGGAAGGGCTTTCCACCGGCTTTGGCGCCGCCATTTTCAGGGGAAGGCGATAAATAGCGGAAACTTCGCGCGCGATGCCGAGCATGCCGAGGCAATCGGGCCGGTTGGAAGTGATTTCCGCGTCGATGACCGCGCCGTGTGCGCCTTTTTCGATGCCGGCGATGTTGGTTCCTGCAAGTGCCAGGCGCGAGGCTAGGTCGCCCGGGAGCGCCGCGACGTCGACGAACTCTTTCAGCCAGTCGTAGGAGACCTTCATCGAGTTTTCCCGCCGAGTTTGCCAAAATAAATTCGCGCAAAGTATTCCATGCGCACGGTTCCGTTTTGTTGGTACGCGTCGAATATTCTGCGCAATTCCGCCATCATGGGCTCGTAGTTCGCGTGGCTTTCCGTCGGCGCATAGGAACTGCTGCGCAGCCGCCCGCGCAGGCCTTCCCAGTCGAGCACCTGGTGGTTGGGCAGATCGCGCGACTGAAATGAGCCGGCATCGAAGAAGTGGCGGATCTTGTCCGCTTCCGGGTAGGCGTTCTTGACTTTCTTGTAGTCGATGCCGAAACGTTCCAGCAACTGTTCGTATTCCCGGGCAAACGGCGTCTCTCCCATGCGGCGATCCTGCCAAATGACAATGACCCAGCCGTCAGGCTTCAGAATGCGGCGGAATTCCTCCCCGGCGGCCGCTACGTTAAACCAGTGAAACGCTTGTCCGGCGGTGACGAAGTCCACCGCAGCAGGGTCGAGCGTAGTGTCTTCGGCGGAACCGTTGACAGTGGTGAAATTTGGATAGCCACGAAGGAAGTCCTCGCCGCCAGCGCGCATTTCAGCGTTGGGTTCGACGCCATAGACGCGATTTCCATGATCGAGGAAGAGCTTGCTTAGCAGCCCGGTGCCCGAACCGATGTCGGCAATGTTGTGGTCCGGGCGCAAGCCGCATTCCTTGGCCAGCAAATCGAGCAAGGCAGGCGGGTAGCTCGGGCGATAGCGGGTGTAGTCCGCCACGCGGTTGGAGAAGCGCTGTTTGGCGTCGGCAAAGGTCATTGGAAGCGAGTTATCAGTCATCGGTAAAGCAAAACCACTGTCGAAAACCATTCGTCCACAAAACCCTACGGAAACTGCTCGAGGAAGCGCACGTCGTTCTGGAAAAACACCTGAATGTCATCGATGCCGTACTTCAGCATGGCCAAGCGATCGATGCCGATGCCGAAGGCAAACCCGCTCACTTTCTTCGGGTCGTAATTCACGAAGCCATATACGGCTGGATCCACCATGCCGGCACCGAAAAGTTCGATCCAGCCGGATCCCTTGCACTTGCTGCATGTGCCGCCGGATTTGGCGGTGCCGCTGCCGCCGCAGAAAACGCACGAGGCGTCGAATTCCACGCTCGGCTCGGTGAATGGAAAATAGCTGGGGCGAAAACGGGTTTTCACGCCTTCGCCAAAGAACTGCTTCACGAAGTAGTCGATGGTGCCGGTGAAATCGCAAAACGTAATGTCGGAATCCACGGCCAGCCCTTCAATCTGGTGAAACATGAACGAGTGCGTGGCGTCTGGATTGTCGCGCCGGTACACTTTGCCCGGAACGATCACGCGCACGGGCGGCTTGCGTTTCTCCATGGTGTGAATTTGCACCGGCGAAGTGTGCGTGCGCAGCAGCAGCGGTCCCGGCGCGCCTTTGGGCAGGTTCAGGTAGAACGTGTCCATATCGTCGCGCACAGGATGAAATTC
The DNA here is from genome assembly GCA_963735825.1 of Candidatus Acidiferrales bacterium. Taxonomy (GTDB): domain Bacteria; phylum Acidobacteriota; class Terriglobia; order Acidiferrales; family UBA7541; genus Acidiferrum. The sequence goes on along the minus strand of CAVTMR010000002.1, from coordinate 130,853 downwards.
CGGGATGTTCAGCGCTTCGAAGTTGTAATAGGGCGTTTCAATTTCCGGACCCTCGGCGACGGAGAAACCAATCGAAAAGAATATGTCCTCGATTTCTTGGAAAACCTGCCGAATCAAGTGATGCGTGCCCGTGGGACGGATGACGCCAGGAAGAGAAAGATCGACACGTTCCTTGGCCGCCGCTGCGGTTGCCGCGTCAGTTTCAACTTCGGCGTGCCGCGCTTCGATTTGCGCATCAACGTGGCCGCGGAGTTCGTTCAAGGCTGCACCCACCGCCCGTTTCAATTCCGGCGTTGCGGGTTTCAGCCAATTGTCGGTGACCAGCGTAAACACACCCAATTTGCGGCCCAGCCACGCATCGCGTAGCGCCTTCCAGGATCCCTCGTCTTTCGCCGCGCTGGCGTCTGCGTCAAAACGCGTGCGCAGTTCGGCAAAAAGGGAGCGAACCTGTTCGGCGGACGTGATGCCGAGAGCGGCGAGCGTCTGAGAGAGCTGCGAATCAGCGGTCGACATGGTCACTGACAGGATACAACGCAGGGCACGATTCCCATTGCCTGAACGGGCAATTGGTCGTGCCCTCGCGCGGAAAATCCTCACGCCTGAAGGCGTGAGCTACAGTTATGCCTTGACGGCTTTTTTCGGCGGCGGAGCGGCGGCTCTGGCCTTTTCGGCAAGCTGCGCAAATCCGGCCGCATCCTTCACGGCGATGTCTGCCAGAACCTTGCGGTCGACGGAAATGCCCGCGGCTTTCAGTCCGTGAATCAACTGGCCGTAGGTGATGCCGTTCAAGCGAGCAGCGGCGCCCACGCGCTGGATCCACAAGCGGCGATATTGCCGCTTCTTCACACGGCGGTCGCGCTTCGCGTAACGATCCGCGCGATTGGCCGCTTCCTGAGCCGACTGGTACAACTTGCTCTTGGTGAGGAAAAAGCCTTTTGTCCTTTTGAGATACTTCTTACGCCGAGCCCGGCGTTTTGTGCCGCGTTTTACGCGTGGCATGGGTTTTCTCCTTCGTTTCTTGTGTAGCTCACCCCTTCAGGGGCGAGGATTTGCGCCTGTTGCCAGGAAAACCCCCGGGCCTGAAGGCCCGAGCTACAGATCAATTTGGAAACAAAACAGGTTGCGGAGAAACGCGGCGAGGCGAATCCAGCAACGGGTTTGTTTCCGATGGGATTGTCGCGGCGCAGACTTTCGTCTGGCCACAACGCGCTAGCTCGAAGCCAACGCTACGCCCCGCGTGAGCGGAGCAGAACGGCCGGCAGGCACCCGTAGCGCTGCCTGGCGCGTTCTTGCGGATTTGCATCCGCAACTTCATTGCAGGGACGCTAAACAACGTGTCCCTACGAAAGCTGTACAAGGCTCAAAAGCTGTAGGGCATCATCTGGCGAACCGCGGCGACATCAACCTTCTCCACCTTGGTCAGCTTCTTGAGCTTACGCATGCGCTTGGCCGCCTTGGTGCCCAGCAGGTGGCGCTTTCCAGAGTGCATGCGGATAATCTTGCCCGTCGCTGTGATCTTGAAGCGCTTCTTCGCGCCGCGGTGGGTCTTCAGTTTCTTTTTTGGTTTCGTCGAATTGCGTGGCATTGCTGTGAATCCTCTTCCTGCAGGCCGGCCAGAGCCAGCCCCTTCAAGTTTCCATCTGGAATTACTTTGCCGGCGCGAAGCCGGCAACTCCAACCCTACGCGTTCGTTTGCGCTTGTGCGGTAGGCCGCGGCGCTGCCCCGGCACCCTTCTTCGGCGCCAGAAGCGCTACTAAAACGTTACCTTCCATGCGCGGCGGCGTCTCGATCTGTCCCTGTTCGCCGATTTCCGCCAACAGCCGGGTCATCTTGGCGCGACCAACTTCCTGGTGCGCCATTTCGCGCCCGCGATGAAAAATCATAGCGCGCACTTTGTGGCCTTCGCCCAGGAACTTAAGGATCTGGTTCTTGCGAACCTGAAAATCGTGCTCCGCGGTCGCCGGGCGGAACTTCACTTCTTTTAACTGCGAACCACGGCTGCTCTTGCGCTGCTCGTGGGCCTTCTTGCTTTGTTGATAGAGAAACTTGCCGTAGTCGGTGATCTTACAGACCGGCGGATCGGCGGTAGGCGAAATTTCCACCAGATCCAATCCCCGCTCGCGGGCCATGCGTACGGCCTCGAATGGTTGCATTACTCCAAGCTGGCCACCTTCTTCGTCAATCACCCGGACTTCGCGGGCGCGTATCCGTTCGTTGATGCGGATACGGTCTGCTTGCCGGAAATTCCGTTCAGCGATAAAACCCCCTAGGCAACTGAAAGGCACCCGGCGAACCGGGTCACACCTCGATTGAATACCCTATCCCCCTGTAGCTTCCGCCGCATGGGGCAGGTTTTAAAGTATATCACGCGACGGGCGGAACCCGGCAAGAGGCAGAAGTTGCGGCCAACTGGCGCGTCTGTCGACCACCCTGGGGCCCCCGGGTTGATTCACTTGAAGCCCAGGCTGAGGCGCTGCAATCAAGGCATTGATCCGGGCGCAGTTTCAAGTGCCTGAAAATCAGCAGTAATCAGCTGGTCAATTCCAAATTGCCTTTCGGGCCTGTCAACTCCGAGCGCAGTTGCGCCTTTTCTCCCTTCGCGATGGGTACTTGAAGCGAGAGCTGCGCGAGTGTCTCGGCGAGTTTTTGTGGTTGCGGAGTTAACAACTCGAAGCGAATCAGGCGGCAACCCGCGGGGGCGTCGGCAGCAGGGTGCGGGGAGTCGGCGCTCCATTCAATGAAAAAAGGCAGCAGGCCGTAAGCATTGGACTTCAGATTGAGCGTTTGCCACTGCAGCAGGCGGCCGTCGGGACGCTTGCGTGAGCCGGGAGAGGGGCCTTCAAAAGCGAGTCCCGCTTCCTGAAGTTGCTTGGCGAATGAGCTGAGATCACCGGGATGAGCGGCCCATTCCACCAGTCGCGGCTCGCTGAGTGTCTCGAGCTGCGAGCGGCGCGCGCTTTGGGAATCCGGTTGAGCCGGATCGGGCGCAATGATTTCCAAATAATGTCGCACGCCAAGTGAGAGCAAGGCATTCTGCGTGCCGCGACCGGGATGAACCCCGCCGAACATCGCTTTCACGCCGAGATGTTGCTCCACGAAAGCGATTCCGCGATTCAGATCGCTGCAACCGAGGAGAATGTGGTCCAATTTTTCAGGCACGGCATCGGGTGCGTCGCCGCGCGTCAGCATCGGTGTCACCATCGCACCCGCCGCCACACCCAGAAATGATCGCCGCTTCAGCACGGTTGGTCCCTCCCAATCGCAGGCGCCGCGCATTCCTCGCAATTGTAAGGATACGCTCGGCCGCGTAAATTCTCCGTCATTCGCCCGGGTGCAGCCAAGTAAAGAATATGCTGCAGCGCTGCGGAGAGAGCCCATGCGAATTGCCTTGCCGACGATGAACCCGACCGCAAGCGACAGGTAGCCGCTTTCCAGTCCGGTGATGATTCCGAACGCGGAGTAAAGAATCAGACCAATAGTAGCGCCACCTCTGAAGATCATGGCGCGCAGAAAAGCGCTGTGCGTATCAGTGGGCTGACTTATTGAATCAGTCGGCTAGCGATTTCTTCCTGCAGAGCAGTGATCAGGTCCGGCAGGGGGCGCGCGCCGAGGTCGCCCTTGCTGCGATGGCGCACGCTGACGCCGCCCGCCTCGGCTTCCTTGGGTCCGACCACGAGCATGTAGGGAGTTTTCTGCATCTGCGCATCGCGGATCTTCGCGGGCAACTTTTCGTTGCGGTTGTCGAGGTGCACGCGAATGCCGTGATTCTTCAGCGTCTCGTAAACGTGCTTTGCATAATCCTGCACTTTTTCGCTGACCGGGCAAATTTCCACTTGCACCGGAGCGAGCCACAGCGGGAACGCGCCGGCGTAGTGTTCGATCAGGATGCCGAAGAAGCGCTCGACGGAACCGAGCAGCGCGCGATGAACCATTAACGGCTGGTGGCGTTTTCCGTCTTCGCCGACATATTCCAACCCGAAGCGCGCAGGCAGGTTGAAATCGAACTGCACCGTGGTGAGTTGCCAGGAGCGGCCGATAGCGTCGATCAGCTTGACGTCAATCTTCGGCCCGTAGAACGCCGCTTCGCCCTCGATGCGCTTGTACGGAATCTTCATGCGCTCCATGGTGCTGCGGAGTGCGTTTGTGGCGCGGTGCCAGTCTTCGGGCTTTCCGGCGTAGTTTTCCGGATGTTTTTCGTCCCAGTCGGAAAGTTCGACTTCGTACTTGTCGAAGCCGAAATTCTTCATCACCGCGAAAGCAAAGTCGACGCAGGCCTCCACCTCGGATTCAATCTGATCCGGAGTGCAAAAGATATGCGCGTCGTCTTGCGTGAAGCCGCGAACACGCAGCAGGCCGTGGAGCACACCGCTGCGTTCGTAGCGATACACGGTGCCCAGTTCCGCCAGGCGAACCGGAAGGTCGCGGTAGCTGCGCAGCTTGGTCTTATAGATCAGGATGTGGCCCGGGCAATTCATGGGCTTCAGCTGATAATCGGCTTTTTCCACTTCCACCGCGCCGAACATGCTCTCCTTATAGAAATTGGCGTGGCCGGAAGTCTTCCAGAGGTCGAAGAGCATGATGTGGGGTGTGAAAACAAGATCGTAGCCGCGTTTAAAAAGTTCATGGCGCAGCCAGTCTTCCACGAGCGTGCGAATCAAGCCGCCCTTGGGATGCCAGAAAATAAGTCCTGGACCGGCTTCCTCCTGGATGCTAAAGAGATCAAGCTCCGCACCCAGCCGGCGATGGTCGCGGCGCTTGGCTTCTTCCAGACGATGCAGGTGGGCGTCCAGCTCTTTTTGCGAAAAGAAAGCCGCGGCGTAAATGCGCTGCAGTTGCGGATTCCCTTCCTGACCCTTCCAATAAGCGCCGGCCACATTCATCAGCTTGAACGCTTGAATGCGTTTTGTGGACGGAATATGCGGGCCGCGGCAGAAATCGATGAATTTCCCGGTGGTGTAGAACGACACCATCGGTTCGTCGGCTTTCTCTTCAATGAGTTCGCATTTGAAGAGCTGCTTGGAATCCTGATACAGCTTCAGCGCTTCCGGCTTGGGCAACAGCTTGCGCTCGTTCGGAAGATCCTGAGCCGCGAGCTCATGCATCTTCTTTTCTATTTTCACCAGGTCGTCGGGTGTGAACGGTTCTTCGCGCAGGAATTCATAGAAAAAACCGTTTTCGACCGGTGGGCCGATGCCGAGCTTCACGTTGGGATAAAGCTCCATCACCGCGGCGGCAAGCAGGTGTGCGGCGGAATGCCGGAAAACATAAAGCGCGTCGGGATCTTTCTCGGTGAGGATGTGCAGCTTGACGTCTTGTTCCAGAGGACGGCGCAGGTCGTAGAGCAGGCTGCCATCTTCCGCCGGATCGACGGAATTGGAGAAGATGCCGGATTTGCTTTTTGCGCCGTTGCCGTCCGTGGCAGATACCTTGGCGACCAGCGCGGCTTCCGCCAGTCGCGGCGAAATGGATTTGGCCACTTCGACGGGAGTGGTGCCCTTGGGGAACTGTTTCACGCTGCCGTCGGGAAGTGTTACGTGGATCGGATCCATCGGTCTGTCCTAGCTGCAGGGAATCCTGCGCGTAGAGCTTAGCCAATTAGAGTATCGGCGGGTGGGGTGTGGGTCAAGGCGCGAGGGCCCTCAGAGAATGGTTACACCGGGGATTCCACGTGACTCAGTTCTTGAGAAGAGCCTGAAACTCCGGCACAGACCTGATGTGATCGAATGCAGGTTCAGAATTTAGCCATGCAGCAAAAGATGTTGCCTTCTCCGCAACGGCACGGGCGGACTGCAGGGCACGAAGCGCATCCTTGCGCGCTCCGGCGAAGGCATAAGCCACGGCGAGATTCTGCCAGGCCCAACTGGACTTCGGGCTTGCCTGCGTGGCGCAGGCAAATGAGCGGGCCGCACGATGATAGTCTTTCTCGTCCATAAACTCCCTGCCTGATTCCATGGCTTCGATAAAGACGCCGGAGATCGCGCGTTTGTAGACCCGCTTCCGTTCGGGCCGTTTCTCCGTTTCCTCGCGCTGCCGCAGCATGCCCACGCGATCTTCGATCTCTGCACCAGTATCGGAATCGGGCTGTCCTCTAGCGCGCGACTTGGATAGTGCCGCGGAAATCTCGGCGGTCAACTGGGATTGTTCCTCGAAATCCGAGCGTTCGCGTTTCGCGGCATCGCGCACCGCCTTTTCTTTCCCTAGTGTTTCCGCCTTGCGCTGCTCCGCGCTGACATCCATAAGAGAGCCGTAAGTGCTGACCATCTGCACGTACTCGCGCCAGGCATCGAGCATATCTCCGGCCTGCTCGAGAGAATCCGCGTGTTTCACAGCGTCGGCGAATTGTAACTCGAGCACGCTCTTATCGACCGGCTCCAGCCTGGATTGCATGCCTTCGATTCGAAACCAGGCAAACGCCTCGTCCATAACCTCGGCGGGAGCCCATTGGTGCGATCCCTCAAAAATGCGCAGCCATGTGTGGTAGCCAGCTTGGCCCAGCTTGTCCTGCAAAGGAATCATCTCGGGATAGTTGAAATCAAACGTACCCACTGCGGAAAAGACCACGAATCCGGAATCATGCGGTGGAGAAGTCCCAAACGGAAGGCCAGCGCCGCTCAGTAGAACCCCCGCTGCGCAATGGCAGCTGAGGGCAATCTGCGCGGCGACACGGGCGCCTCCGGAGAATCCCGCCAAATACATGCGCCGATCATCGATCGACAACTTTTCGTGCGTGTCTTGCACCATGGCCTGAGCGGCTTCGAATTGCGGTTTCCACGGCCCGTTTCGCGAATTGTTTGACGCGGCAAGAATGAATCCATAACGCTCCCCGGCGTCTTTCTGAAGTTGCAACGCAAAACTGCCTCGTGCCCCAGGATCGAACGAATAAACGATGGGCCAGGAGCGCGAGGCCGAATAGTTGGAGGGGAGGTACAGCGCGTAAGATTGTTCCGGACGTTGCGCGCACGGTACCTTTTCGATGATTTTGCCAGGCTCGAACTTACCTACTTCCGCGATCACGGGCGCAGGGACCGGCGCGACTACGGCACTGGCTAGTAGCCCCAAAAAGGGTACGGTCCAACGCACTCTCACGGGCCGAGTATAACCGACAACCCCGCGGGTCAATGGCATGTTGGTTCGAGATTTGCAGTGGAAGAACGCTACAATCTACCTTCTGGACGGAGTCCAAATCCTTTGCTCAGGTGCCGGATGAAACTTTCTTTGGGTGTCGCACTGCTATTGGTTGTGGCATTGCCTGCGAGCTCGTTTGCGCAATCCCCGCAAATCGTTCGCGGTCCCGATGATCGGATGAAGGCCGACATCCTGGTGATCGTGGCGCATCCTGACGACGAAGCCGCCGTGACGCCGTACCTCGCCCGTGCCATTTATGACCTACACAAGCGCGCTGCGGTGGTCTTTGCCACGCGTGGAGGTAGCGGCGGAAATGATTACAGCCGCGAGCACGGACCCGCCCTCGCCAATATCCGCGAAATGGAAGCCCGCGAGGCTTGCGCCAAGCTAGGTATCACCAACGTATGGTTTCTCGATGGCAAGGACACTGCTTCGCAGAATGTCCTGAATTCGCTGGCGAACTGGGGGCACGGCAGCAACCTGGAGAAACTCGTTGGGATCTTCCGGCTGACGCAGCCAGAGATCGTCATCACTTGGCTGCCGAGCGTGTTCATTGGCGAAAACCACGGTGATCATCAGGCGGCCGGCGTGCTTGCCACCGAAGCCTTTGATCTGTCGGGCAACCCGGTTGTGTTTCCCGCGCAAGTGGCTGGCGCGCCCAAGAGGCTTGAGCCCTATCTCGAAAACCTGACGCCCTGGCAAGCGCAAAAAATCTACTACTTCAGCGACGCAAGTGATTCCAAGCAATTTGTCGGAAAAGGCCCGGCATATTCGCTGAAGGAAATCTCGCCTTCACAGAAAAAACCATACTGGCGCATGGCGCTGGAGGCGGCCAAGCCTCACCTGACGCAATTTCCGGCTGATATTGAGCGAATTTCCAAACTGAACGACGCACAACTGGAGAAAATGATGAGCGACCCCAACACCGCGTGGTGGACCGAACCAATGACGCTGATTTTCGGCAAATCGATTGTTCCCACCACGCCAACAGCTGATGTCTTCGCCAACATCCAGGCTGGCGCGGTTACGGCGCCGTCCCTGCCTGCGGCCAAAGATCAGGGCGCGAAACTCTCGCAAGCAGGCTCCATCAGTTTGGGGGGGCCGTGGGGATACTATTCCGTTTTTCGCTTGGAACACGGCCTCGTCGATCTGCCCGTTGCACCCCAGCCAGAGATCGCTGTTAAGATCCACACCTCCGTATCCGTTCCGATTATCGTTCACCACGCAGATACGGCGCCGGCCAGCGTCTCGTTGAGAGTCGACGCTCCACCAGGATGGAAAGTCACTTCCGGTCAGGGAAATTTCAGCTTGCCGGTCGAGCCTTCCACAGCGCTGCAGGTCGAAGTGGAAACTCCGCTGATGTCACCCGAAGAATTGAAGGCGGCGAAGCCGCAGGTAATCACTGTCCTGGCGGAGAAAAACGGCGCCTCCATCGGTGAAGTGAAGTTGCGCGTGCAGTTGCAGGGTAGCGCGTTGCCTGAGTAGCTGGCCGCAGCTTATTTCTTCGCGCGCGCGCCTTCGATTTGCTCCCACATCGCTTCGGGGAGCATAGCCAGATCGTTGAATTCTCCGGCGCCGCGCAGCCATTGGCCGCCGTCAATCACCACGCATTCCCCGTTAATGTATTCAGCCATGTCGCTGATCAGAAAGGCGGCCAGATTGGCCAGTTCCGGGTGTTTGCCGAAGCGCTTCATCGGATGCTTGCTGAGAACGTGCTCCTCGAACTGCTTGCTGGGAATCAGCCGCGACCACGCTCCCTCTGTGGGAAACGGGCCGGGGGCAATCGCGTTCACCCGGATGTGATACTTGGCCCATTCCACCGCCAGCGAAGTAGTCAGAGCGAGGACTCCGGCCTTCGCGCACGCCGACGGCACCACATAGCCGGATCCGCAATTCGCGGCGGCATACGTGGTGGTGATGCTCAGGATATTTCCGCCAAGCTTTTTCTCGATGCGGCGACGGCCAAAGGCTTGCGTGCAATGAAACGTGCCATTCAATACGATGCCAACCACGGCATTGAATCCGTTAGGCGTCAGTTTTTCGGTTCGCGCCAGGAAGTTTCCCGCGGCATTGTTCACCAGCGTATCGATTTCCCCGAATTGCTGTTCGGCGGAAGCGAAAGCGCTCTCCACCGCGTCGTAATCACGAACGTCGCAGGTCGTATAACCGGCCGCGCCTCCTTGTCGGTGAATTTCTGCGCATACCTCTTTGAGCGGTTCTTCGCGGCGGCCCACCAGAAAAAGCCGCGCACCCAATTTTGCGAACTGTACCGCCATGGAGCGGCCCAGTCCCGTGCCTCCACCCGTCAGGAAAATCGCACGTCCTTGCAAAAGGTCCTGCTGGAACACGAAGCACCGCCTTTCCAGGATTGTACCAATGCCAGGGGAAACGGCGGCAACAGGATGTTCTTTATTGAGCTGGGGACTCTCTGCGCAGGACGGAGCTAAGTTTGTAACTGAAAAGAGCAAGGCGGAGTGGGGACCTGGTCCCACCCCGCCCTCGAGCGCAATAGCGGACTTCCGCTATCCGCAACGCCTGTGCTGCCGGACCGCTTTCCCACCCGGCCTTACTTGTGCGCGAACCATCGCCACTCAGGGAAGCGCGGCCAGCAGCGTCGCCACCGCGTGAATCAGATCCTTCCAGGCGATTTCCACGCGTGTCGTTACACTCGGCAGGAGGCCATCTAAGAATACCGGATGACGCGCCGTGGTTTCACTTCAAAAAGGCTGAGCTCCAAGCCACCTTGTAATGACGTTGTTTGGTTTTGATGCGCTCGGAACCGACTACGAGTGACAATAGGGAGTAAAACAAGAGTTTACGGAGGATGCGTAGACGGTCCAGGAAACAGATGGCCCTTGTGTGCAGCGGACCGTAGAACTTTCTAAGATAAAGATATTTGCTCTTGTAGAACAACGACACGGACCCTGCGGAACTTGACTTGCCACCAATATGGATAATGGTTGCATCCGGAATGATATAACACGATACGCCGCGATTCTTTAGGGCATGCGCAAGGGATGTATCTTCGTGATAAAAGAAAAAATCTTCATCAAAGAGTGTCGGAAGCGGAAAGACGGATCGCCGCCGTATCAGAAAAAACGCGCCGGTCACACCATCGACCTTTAGGGGCGCGGTTGCGTTCGCGATTTTCGACTTACCGTATCGAGCCAGCGCCTTGGCAAACCAGGTTGCATAGTGTGAAAAAAGAGAATGATGGAACAGCATGCCCTGGTCTCGTCCGTCAGCATAGGTAATACGGGGAGCGCAAACTCCGACGTCCTGTCGCTCCTCCAGGAAGCGCCAGAGAGTAATCAAGGCCTCGCGATTGAGGACAACGTCCGTGTTGGTCACGCAGATGTATTTGCTGGCAGTGGCGGCTACCCCCCGGTTGATGCCGCGTCCATAACCGATATTCTCTCCGGTTTGCAGGTAGTGAATTTCTGGGTGAGATTGCAGGTATTCCTGGGAACCGTCCTGGGAATTGTTGTCAACAACCGTGAAGGAAAAGGTAAAGGGGACCTCCAGGCGGTTGAAGAAGTCGGTCAAGCGCTGAACGTACTCCAAGGTGTTGTAGCTGACCGTCACAAATGCCATGTCAACGGGCAAGGCAGAACTCCTCTGCTTACCAACCAAGGCCCAGCAGCACCGCGTTAAGACCAACCGGCGAGGCGCAACAAAAGTATATTCGATCGAACGAGACCGCTTCAGTTTGCGGGAACCATCGCCGAGGGAATGGGGCGGCCCATCGCTTTGGCATATTCCGCCGCGTAGGTGGAATTCCCGGGGAATTCTTCCGTGAGCTCTTTCAGGTTTTTCTGCGCCAGCTCATCCTGCTTTTCGCGCCGCGCGGAAAGAGCCAGCAGGATCTGCGCGAAGGGTTTCAGATAATTACCGTTGTCTGCCGTTTTTTGCACCTGACTCATACCCAACTGCCTGTCGCCGTGAATTCCACCGAACCAGAGCACGAAGCGCGCGGAAGAAGACAGCGAGCCAATAACGTAGTAAGCGATTCCGGGTGCCACATAAATGTCATAGGCATCGGGATGCTCCTTGAGGAGCAATTCCGCGTTGGAGTTGGCTTCTTTGAGCATCTTCAAAGCGTCGTAGTGCTTCTTCATGAGCATGCTGTCAGCGTCCGACTGCATGCCGGCACAGAGAGCCAGGACGAACAGGGCCTCCGGATCGCGCGGATGCTTTTTCATGCGTTGGTTCGCCAGTGTGCGGGCTTTTGCAATCGACTCTTGAAAGGCCTTCATGCGGGCCGGATCGGGCGTGCCGGTGATCCCGCCGAGAAAGCGCTTATCATTCAGGAAGTAGTCGCTGGTCAGCACCTGCTGCAGGTAAAACTCTTCGAACAGATAGCTCGCACCTACGCTAACCTGGCCAAAGGGCTCCGTGGGATTCTCGGCTGCCCACGTCACAAGAACCTCGCGCGCTTCCGGAAATTTCTGCTCGTACATTAATCGATAGCCTTTTTTCAATTCCGGGACGGAATTGAACGCCGGCGAATCTGGTTTGGGCGCGGCCTGCGAACTCGAGCGCACGGGTGAGAGCATGCCCGCGAACGTGACGATCGACAGGAGCGTATAGAAGCGTCGCATGTACTTTGAACCTCAGAACAGTCCGGGCAGAAAGCGCGGCTTCCCGGCCATCGCGGCTCGGTACTGCGCGTCAGAGAAGAGTACACGTTCTTCGGTGGAAAGGCGCTGGGAAAGTACAACAAGGTGGGCGAGCGAGCCTGCGATGGCCGTGATCCAAGCAGTGTGGATTAACGGCAGCACCAGCATCTCAACAAACACGGCCGCATAATTCGGGTGCCGCACGTAGCGAAACGGGCCGGTGGTGACGACTCCCAGGCCCGTCGAATTCATGATCTGCACGTTCCAGTGCTCGCCAAGGGTGCGAATCACCCACCAGCGCACGGCATTGGCGGCAAGAAAAATCACAAAACAGACCGCAGCCAATATGGGAATGAACGGGCGATGAAGGAAGACTACCTCAACCGCGGCTCCTACCAGAACGCCGGTGTGCAACAGCACCATCCAGCGAAAACGCGGGTCGTTTACCTTGGCCGCGCCGTGCTCCACCATCTCCCGCTGGTGACGCCGCGAAATCTGCAACTCCACGATGCGCAAGAGCGCCACGAGCAGCAGCAGCGCGAGATATGCGATGACACTCAGTTCCATTGCAGCAACAAAAACTCCGCGCTGAAACCGGGACCGAAGGCGGCGGCCAGGGCGTGTTCACCGGCCTTCAATGGGCGCTTCTCCAGCCATTCTTGAAGGATAAACAGAATCGTGGCGCTGGATAAATTGCCCACATTTCCCAGGATGTCCCACGACGGCTGGGTATCGCATTTGCACAAGCCGAGCTGCTGCTCCACGTTGCTGAGCAGCCGCGCACCGCCGGGATGCAGGATCCATCCTTTAATGTCTCTTTGTGTTTTACCCTGGCGCTCCAGGAAGCCGTCGACCAGGCCTCGAATTTTCGCTCCAATCATTTCCGGAACGTCTTTCGCCAGCAGGATGTGAAAGCCGGCATCGCGAAGATCGAATCCCATGGCCCCCAGGGAATCAGGGAAAGTATATGTTTCCGTCACCAGAATGCGCGGGCCCGGTTTCGGCTGGCCCGTTACGATTACTGCGGCCGCCCCGTCTCCAAACAGAATCGATGAGATCAAGTTGGCCTGGGATATGTCCTTGCGCTGAAACGTCAGTGAAGGCAGTTCCACCGCGATGATAAGGACGTTCTTTCCCGGGTTGGAGTTCAGGAAGTCCGCCGCGCGGGAAATAGCCATGGCGCCCGCGGCACAACCCAATTCCGTGAATGGCATCCGCCGAACGTTGGAACGGAATCCCATCAGGTGAATCAAATGGGCGTCCAGCGAGGGGATCATGAAGCCAGTGCAGGAAACGGTGATGATCAGGTCGATTTCGTCAGGGCGCATGCCCGCGCGGGCCAGGCACTTCTCGGTGGCTTCGCGGCCCAGCTTGATCGCGTGTTCGATGTATTCGTTATTTGTTTGGGAAAGCGCCCGCGGTTCGATAGTGTAGTCAATTGGAAAAATCGCGTGGCGCTGGTGAACTGCGGCATTATCCACGATGGACATCATGGCTTCCAGCCGGCGTTCCGGGATGTCGAACACGCGGCCCATGTAATACTTGACGTCCTCGCGCGTGATTAAATGGGGAGGGAGAGCCGTAGCCGTCGCCGCAATGGTAGCGATTGAGCCATTGCCGTTTGAATGACCTAAATCCGGATTATTCACTCGCACCGTCCTGGGACACGCCAGAGTCTTACGCTCTCCACCTAACGAGCATAGTCAATTGGATTGCTCGGAGCAAACCGTGTGTGAGGTATATTTTACAACAACTCAGGCTACAGAGGAAATCGGGAGGATCCATGAAGAAGTGCGGTGTAGCGAATCGGGTAGGGCCGGCCATCTTGGTGCTTGCGGTTCTGTTCCTTGGCCGCGCCGCGCTCGGCCAGGAAAACGCTCCTCCTCTGCTGGTAATCATCTCCGTTGATGGATTGAAGCCGGAGTATGTCACCGCGGCCGACGCGCACGGCGAAAAAGTCCCCAACCTCAGGAAATTCTTGAAGGAAGGGGCGTATGCCGAAGGAGTGATGGGTGTTATTCCCACAGTGACCTACCCAAGCCACACTACGCTAGTGACCGGAGTCTTGCCCGCCACTCACGGAATTTGGGCCAACACCACGTTTGATCCGCTCCAAAGGAATTACGAGGGCTGGTATTGGTATGCCGAGGATATTCGCGTGCCCACCCTATGGGACGCGGCGGCTCAGGCGGGCCGGACGACTGCCAGCCTCCAGTGGCCGGTCACCGTGGGCGCAAAAATTACCTGGAATATCCCGGAGCTGTGGCGCGCGGGAACGCCCGAGGACGCGAAGCTCATCCACGCGGTGGCAACGAAAGGGTTGATGGAAGAAGCGGCTGCGGAGATTGGCGACTACCGCGGCGGGAGTGACACCAGCGCCGAAGGCGACGAGGTGCGTGGCAAATATGCCGTGTGGATTCTCGAGAAGAAACACCCTGGACTACTGTTACTCCACCTGACGGCGCTGGACCACATCGAACATGAAACCGGTGTATTCAGCCCAGAATCGCTTGCCATCATGGAACGGCAGGACGCCGTCATCGGCTCGGTGCGGGCTGCGGCGGAAACGGTTGCGCCGGGGCGCGCAGTGGTTGCCGTGGTTTCCGATCACGGCTTTGTGAACTACGACCAGCAGCTGAATCTCTTCCCGGCGTTTCGCGACGCGAAACTGTTCACGGTGGATGAAAAAGGCAAGATTACCGACTGGCGAGCCATGCCGTGGGTGACTGGCGGTTCAGCCGCGATTGTCCTGAAAGACCCGAAGGATGCGGCCACCGTCACTGAGGTACGAGCACTATTAACAAAAATAGCCGATGATCCAGCCAGCGGAATCAATCGCATCCTCGATGCGGAGGAGCTGCGGAATCGTGGCGCCTATCCCAACGCTTCCTTTTTTGTTGGACTGAAACCCGGCTGGCGCACCGGACATTCGCTGGAAGGTCCGGTGATCTCCAAGGTGAAGCCCGGCGGCACACATGGCGAGCTTCCTTTTATCGTGCCGCTGCGCTCCTCGTTCTTCGTCGTGGGACCGAACATTCCGCCCGGTAAAAAACTCGGCGTGATCGATATGATCGATATTGCTCCCACGCTGGCGAAGGAAGTCGGCTTGACGCTGCCAAAAGCCGAGGGCAAGCCGCTGCTCCCATAGCGCGAAAGATTCCTGAGATCTACCAAACCAGCTTCAGGCGGAATTGGATTTGTCGCGCCGTTGTGGCCGTGCTGGTGCTCGCGCCTGCAGTGCCCGACAGCCCTGTAGTGTTTGAGGCCGTCGGCGGCGTGAATACGATCAGATTCGGGGTATTGAGTTTGGGTTCAGCAGACTGATCGCGGTGTCATTTACTCAGATGGAAATCTCAAGAATCGTTTAGCAGGAAGATTAAGCCGGTGGCATATCCAGACCTGATTCCACGCGACCGTCTTATAACAGGACTTCTCTGGACTCTTTGAATCAGGAAGCGTATTCTCTGCGGCATGACTCTATCAGCTAGAAATCGTCTCGAAGGCGAAATTGTGGAACTTCACCTTGGAGGCGTGATGGCACACGTGGTAATGCGCGTTGGCGAAAATCTGATCGAGAGCGTGATCACCAAGCGTAGCGCGGATGAGATGCAGCTCAAGGTGGGCGATAAAGTTTCAGCAGTGATCAAGTCCACCGAAGTGATGTTGGAAAAGGATTGAGCTTATTTCATTCCCCAGAGCCGAAAGAAGAGATCGTGCATCATAACGCTCGCGCCTGGGTTCGGACATTGTTCGCCGCCGTCGTTGGGCTGCTTCTTTCTGCGGCGCCTAAGGTGTGTGCGCAAGCGGCACCGGCCACAGCCACCGTTGCGGAACTGCGAATTGGTGATGAAGTTTCCACCCCCTGGTTCTAAGGTCGCCGACTTGAAGTTGCCTCGTGAGAACCGTCCCGCCCGTTGGGTCAGAATGCTCAAGTCAAGCACCGTAGTCCGCGCGCCAGTGCAGTAGAATGATAGCAGTCGCACGGGAAACGCCCTCCCCGCGCAGCGACATCCGATTGGGGAGAGTTGAACCATGGTTGACCCGCTAGTTATCGCGCAAGGCAGCACGCCGCTCTATCTTTTGCCAAAGATGGCGAATCGCCACGGCTTGGTGGCCGGCGCCACCGGCACCGGGAAAACGGTTACATTGCAGGTGATGGCAGAGGCCTTCAGCCGTATTGGCGTGCCTGTTTTTGCCGCCGACGTGAAAGGCGATCTCTCTGGCATCAGCCAGCCGGGAACTCCCAATCCAAAAATCGACGAGCGCGCGAAAAAGTTGAACCTCAGCGCCTTTTCCTATGCCCCTTGCCCGGTCACCTTCTGGGATGTGTTCGGCGAGCAGGGGCATCCCGTGCGCGCAACCATCTCGGAAATGGGGCCGCTGCTCCTGGCCCGGCTCTTGAATCTGAACGATATTCAGGAAAGCGTGCTGGCGCTGGTCTTCAAAATTGCCGACGACAATGGTCTGCTCCTGCTGGACGTCAAAGATCTGCAGGCCTTGCTGCAGTATGTCGGCGAAAACTCCAAGCAGTTTCAGACGCAGTACGGCAATATTTCTGCCGCCAGCATCGGTTCGATTCAGCGCGGCTTGCTGGCGTTGCAGCAGCAGGGGGCAGCCAAGTTTTTTGGAGAGCCGGCGCTGAATCTGGACGACCTGATGCAGACGGATTCGAACGGGCACGGCATCGTGAACATTCTGGCCGCGGACAAGCTGCTGCAGTCACCGAAGGTCTACGCCACGTTCTTGTTGTGGCTGCTGACCGCGCTGTTCGAAAGGTTGCCGGAGGTGGGCGATCCGGAAAAACCGAAGCTGATTTTCTTCTTCGACGAAGCGCATCTCCTGTTCGCCGATTTGCCCAAAGTGATTGAGGACAAAGTTGTGCAGGTTGTCCGGCTGATTCGCTCGAAAGGCGTGGGCGTCTATTTCGTCACGCAAAATCCGCTGGATGTGCCGGAAACGGTGCTGGGGCAATTGAGTAATCGCGTGCAGCATGCCCTGCGCGCGTTCACGCCGAAAGATCAGAAGGCGGTACGCGCCGCCGCGGAGACGTTTCGCACCAATCCGAAATTGAACGTCGAGCAAGCCATCACGCAACTGGCTGTGGGCGAGGCGCTGGTTTCGTTCCTGGACGAAACGGGAACGCCCGGAATTGTCGAACGCGCTCTGATTTGCCCGCCGCACAGTCAGATCGGACCAATTACGCCCGAGCAGCGCAGCCAGTTGATGAAGACCTCCGTCGTCGCCGGGGTGTACGAAAATGCCGTCGACCGCGAGTCGGCTTTCGAGATTCTGAAAGCGCGCGCGGGTCAGCCTCTGCCCGCGGCTCCGGGGACGGGCGCTCCTGCAGGCCAACAATCACCGCCGTGGTACGCGAATATTCCTGGCATCTCTGGTGGCGGACGGCGCGGCGACAATCTGGTGGAAGCCATGGCCAAGAGCGCTGCACGAACCATTGGAAGTTCCGTTGGCCGGCAAATTGTGCGCGGTGTGTTAGGGTCTTTGCTCGGCGGCAGCAAGCGCTAGCCCCGTACTCTGGAGAAAAACTAGGGCCGTGATTTGTGCCGCGCGGCGCGCAGCATGGGGTGGAACTGCACAAACACGTGATCGTCATCGGCGTGCTTGTCGTGGCATGCAAAACACATCGGCGCGGGCAACGCCGTGGCAGTTTCTGACAGATTGCCACTTTCACCGAACGAGAAATACGCCCAGCCTTCCTTGAAGCGCGATGAATCCTTCACCGAAGCGGCGAGGCCGGTCATCTCTCCCTCGAAATAGCCGCTCTTGTTGATGGAAACTTTTTGCGCGGGTTCGTACACCACCAGCAGAAACGTGGTCTGCTCGGGGAATTTCCCCGTGGACTTGTAAGTATCGAAGGCCTGCCGCTGCGTGTAAATATTGTGGAACTCGCCCGGACCTTTCTGCGCGCCGGGATCGTAGCTCATTCCAATATTCGAACCAACAAACGTCCAGTGCTCGAAGGATTTTGGCCGCACCAGCGCGCCGGAAGCGTCGAACTGCGGGAGCGCCATCGAAGCAGTGCCCGGGGCAGAAGAGGATGGCGGCTCGAAGAGCAAGGTCGCCAGAAGAGCCGCAACCGGAAGCAAAAGAAATGCGCGCATCGGAGCACCTCGCGGAACGGTAGTTTGCGCGGAAACGAAGAGAGTAGCAAGAAGGACTGGAAGAGTGTGATAAATTCACTGGCCACGAAACTAAGATGAGGTTCAAGCCATGAATTATTTTTTGCGGATGGGCGCACTGCTCGCCGCTGCATTTCTGGCGCTAGGCGCGGCGCGCGCGCAGCCGCCCGCCAGCTATCCAGTAACCGAAGGCGATTACGTTGCGCGCGACTTCAAGTTCAAGTCTGGCGAACAGCTGCCGGAACTTCGCTTGCACTACAGGACACTCGGTAAGCTCGCGCGCGATGCGCAAGGCCGGCCCACGAACGCGGTGCTAATCCTGCACGGCACTGGCGGCTCCAGCCAGCAATTCTTGCGGCCGCAATTTGCCGGCGAGCTGTTTGGGCCCGGCCAGTTGCTCGACATCAATCGCTACTTTATTATTCTGCCTGACGGCGTGGGGCACGGGAAATCGTCGAAGCCCAGTGACGGAATGCACGCGCATTTTCCGCAGTACGATTACGACGACATGGTTGCCGCGCAGCATCTCCTGGTCACCGCGGGCCTGGGAGTCGAGCATTTGCGCCTGATTTTTGGCACTTCTATGGGCTGCATGCACTCTTTTGTTTGGGCGGAAACTTACCCGGACTTCATGGACGCGTTGATGCCCATGGCGTGCCTCCCGGTCGAAATCGCGGGGCGCAACCGCGTTTGGCGAAAAATGTTGATGGATGCGATCCGCAAAGATCCTGACTGGAATGGCGGTGAATATAAGGACGAACCGAAGGAATCCCTGCGCACCGCGGAAGATCTGCTGGTGATTGCCGGAAGCGCGCCCCTGCAGATGCAAAAGACGCTCCCCGCTCGTGATGCCGCGGACAAGCATGTGGAAGATTCGGAGAAGACCGCCGCAAGTCTTGACGCCAACGATTTGCTCTACCAGGTCAACGCTTCACGCAACTACGATCCTTCTCCACAACTCGAGAAGATCACAGCGCCGATGATGTGGATCAACTCCGCCGATGATTTCATCAATCCGCCCGAACTCGGCATCGCTGAAAAGGAAAGCAAGCGCCTGAAAGACGGGACCTTCGTGTTGATTCCCATCAGCGACCAGACCCACGGTCACGGCACGCACACCTGGGCGATCGTGTGGCAATCCTACCTGAAGCAACTGTTGGACAAGTCAGCGCACTGACGCGCCGGTAATGGTCTTACCGCGGCCACGAACCCTGTCATGCTGAGGCGCGGCTATTCGCGCCACAAGCATCTCAGTTTATTGCCCGTGCATGATTCTTCGGTTGAGATCGTTCGTGGCGCAAACGACGCGCCGCTCAGGATGCGTGCTTGGGTTGTTGGGTTGATCGAACACGGACAAACCGGCCACTGATGCGCCGACGATGGTCGGACTAGCCCGCGGCTTCCTGGCTGGCGCGGATTTCCTGCCACCGGCGCGGGCGCTTGTTGTATTGCAGGATTTTCTTGCGCAAGCGAATGGACTTGGGTGTGATCTCGACGAGTTCGTCGTCCGCGATGAATTCGATGGCTTGCTCCAGGCTCAACACGCGATGCGGGATCAGTCGAATGGCTTCGTCGGCCGACGATGAGCGCATATTGGTGAGCTTCTTTTCCTTCGTGACGTTCACTTCCATGTCCTGCTCACGCGAATTCTCGCCGATCACCATGCCCTCGTACACTTCGATCGTCGGCCCGATGAACAATTCGCCGCGCTCCTGGATGCCCCACAGCGCATACGCAGTGGAAACGCCCGCGCGATCGGCAACCAGCGCGCCAGTTGGCCGTAACGCCATCTCGCCGCCATATTCGGTCCAACCTTCAAAGATCGAGTGAATCAGCGCGGTGCCGCGCGTGTCGGTGAGCAGTTGGCTGCGCAGGCCAATCAAGCCGCGCGAAGGAATCTTGAAATCCAGCCGCACGCGCCCGGAACCGTGATTGCTCATCTTCAGCATTTCGCCGCGGCGGCTGCCAATCGTTTCCATGATGATGCCGATGAAATTCTCGGGGATGTCGATCACCAGGCGCTCGACCGGCTCCATTTTTTGGCCGTTTACCGTGTGCACCACGATTTCCGGCTTACCGACCATCAGTTCAAAGCCTTCGCGCCGCATAGTCTCAATCAGAATGGCCAGTTGCAATTCGCCGCGGCCCAGTACACGGAAGGATTCCGGCGTGTCGGTATCTTCCACGCGGATGGAGACGTTGGTGAGCAACTCTTTCGCCAGCCGGTCGCGTAGGTCGCGCGAAGTCAGGTAATTTCCCTCGCGGCCGCACAGCGGGCTGGAGTTCACGCTGAAAATCATGGCCAGCGTTGGCTCGTCAATTGTCAGCGGCTCCAGCGGCATGGGATTCTCAACGCTGGTGATGCTTTCGCCGATTTGGATGCCTTCGACGCCGGCGATGGCCACGATATCCCCGGCAACGACTTCATCGGCTTCATCGCGCTCCAGGCCGCGAAACGTGAACAGCTTGGTGATCTTGGTGGTCTGGAGCTTGCCATCGAGCTTGCTGATGCCCACTTCTTCGCCGCGACGCAGCGTGCCATTGAACATGCGGGCGATGGCGATGCGTCCAAGAAATTCGCTGTAGTCGAGATTGGTCACCTGTAGCTGGAGCACCCCGGCGGGATCGCCTGTGGGGCGAGGAATCTTGTTGACGATGGCTTCGAACAGAGGAAGCAAATCCTTGGAATCGTCGCCGATCTTGCGGTGCGCCACGCCCGCGCGGGCGTTGGTGTAAACCACCGGAAAATCGAGTTGGTCTTCGGTAGCGTCCAGATCGATGAACAGGTCGTAGATTTCGTTCAACACTTCCGCAGGGCGCGCGTCGGCGCGGTCAATCTTGTTCAGCACGATGACGGGAGGGAGCTTGGCAGCCAACGCTTTCTGCAACACGTAGCGGGTTTGCGGCAGCGGGCCTTCGCTGGCATCCACAAGCAGGACGACGCCATCCACCATGCGCAGCGCGCGCTCCACTTCGCCGCCAAAATCGCTGTGGCCGGGGGTGTCCACGATATTGATCTTGGTGTCATGGAAAAACAGCGCGGTGTTCTTGGCAAGGATGGTGATGCCGCGCTCGCGCTCCAGGTCGTTGGAGTCCATCACGCGCTCGACCACGGCTTCATTGGCGCGAAAAATGCCGCTCTGCCGCAGCATAGTGTCCACCAGCGTGGTCTTGCCGTGGTCCACGTGAGCGATAATGGCGATATTGCGTATGTCGGTAGTCATGTTTGCAGTGCGTCTTCAGACAAAAATGGCTGCTGAAACAGCCAGCAGCCCGGAAGAATCCCCTTCTTCATGAGAGTGCAGGTACAGTTTACGAAGCTCTAGTTTATCAGACAGACGGCATTCTCTGCCAGAAAAAGCCGACAATTGCGGTTAACCGGTTCCGCTATGCCAGTGACGAATTCAAGCGAATTTGTGCTGAAACTCTTCGTGGCGGTGACGGGCATTGTGTAGCAGCTCGGAAAATTCCGGTTCGCAGCGAAGCGGATCGAGCAGCGGATCGCGCGTGAAATAGGGGTAGCAGAAAAATCCGTCTTCCACGCTGCGACGAAGCACGCGCAGCGCGGAAGATTTGTCGCCACGAGCGGAGTAGGCTTCGGCGAGCTTGTAGATGGCCTCAGCGTCGGTGACGCCATTCTTCGTAATCTGAGCTTGCGTGCCTCGGAGAAGCTCGCCCGCTTGGGTCCAACCGGAATTGAGTGTGATATTCTCGCAGCGCATCGCTGGCGCGATGAATCGGGAGGGCATGGGATGATGATTGGCCTTGGAAAGACACGGAAAATCGCGATCCTGTTCGTGGGAATGGCAGTTCTTTTGGGCCTGGCAAATGCTCAGGAGCAAAAGAAAGAGCGGCCGGACCTTTCCAAGCTGTTTGAGAAAAAAGAAGTGATGATCCCGATGCGCGACGGCGTGAAGCTACACACCGAGATTTACACCCCGCGAGACGCCAAGCAGCCGTTGCCGCTCCTGATGGAGCGCTCTCCCTACGGAATATCCGCGGCAGACAAAAGTTACAGCGGCATTTTGTTTCGCTACGCGGACATGTGGCCGGACGGCTACATCTTCGTGCTGCAAGATATTCGCGGACGCTATGGTTCCGAAGGGCAATTCGCCATGAACCGCCCGGTGCACGATCCCAGGGATCCCCAGGGCATCGATGAAAGCACGGACACGTATGACACCATCGACTGGCTGGTGAAAAACGTGTCCCACAATAACGGACGCGTGGGAATCGCCGGGATTTCCTACGGCGGATTTCTGGCGGCGATGGCGATGATCAATCCCCATCCCGCGCTGAAGGCCGTGTCCGAGCAGGCCTGCATGGGCGATGCCTGGATGGGCGACGATTTTTTTCATCATGGCGCGTTTCGGTTGAGCTATGGCTTTGAGTATTCGGCGCTGATGGAAACCTCGGCGGAGAATTACAGTTTCAAGTTCGGCCGCTTCGATCTGTACGACTGGTATCTGCATCTGGGCGTTCTTTCGAACGTCAACAAGGAATATTTCCACGGGAAGATTCCCACATGGAACAATTTCGTGTCGCATCCCAGCTACGACGATTTCTGGAAAGCGCATGCCATCGAATCCGCGCTGAAAACAACCACGGTTCCGAATCTCAACGTCGCCGGATGGTGGGATCAGGAGGATTTTTATGGGCCGATGCGCACTTACGCGAATCTGGAAAAATCCGACGAAAAGCATCTGAACTATCTGGTAGTCGGGCCGTGGAATCATGGCGGCTGGGCGAGCGGCCCGGGAAGTTCGCTGGGCGAAATTCCCTTTGGCTCCGACACCGGCGTGTATTTCCGGCAAAAAATCGAGGCGCCGTGGTTTGCGTACTGGCTGCACGACAAAGGTTCGTTGCCGATGAAAGAAGCGTTGCTCTTTCAAACCGGCAGCGACACCTGGACGAATTTCGATTCCTGGCCCCCGCGCGATGCGCAGACGAAGAACCTTTATTTTGGCGCGGACGGAAAACTGTCGTTCGAAGCGCCGAACAGCGAAGCGCCCGATGCGCTCGATTCCTACGTGAGCGATCCCGCGCATCCCGTGCCGTATCGTCATCGCCCCGTAGATATGACCTATCCGGACGATCATCCCGGAAGCTGGTTCACCTGGCTCGTGCAGGATCAGCGATTTGTCGATAACCGGCCCGACGTCCTGACTTGGCAGACCGACGAATTGCAGGATGACGTCACCATCTCCGGGCAAGTCACGGCAAAACTATTTGCCTCAACCAGCGGAACCGACTGCGACTGGGTCGTGAAATTGATTGACGTCTACCCGCAAGAAATGGAGAAAGACTGGAAACTCTCCGGCTTCGAGTTGATGGTTGCCGATGAAATCTTCCGTGGACGCTACTGGAAATCGTTTGAGAAGCCTGAACCGCTCGTGGCCAATCAGGTGACGCCGTTCTCCATCGATCTGCACACCGCAGATCATGTCTTTAAGAAGGGTCACCGCATCATGGTGCAGGTGCAGAGCACCTGGTTCCCGCTCTACGACCGCAATCCGCAAAAATTCGTGCCAAACATTTTCGATGCTACCGCCGCGGATTATCAGGCCGCCACGCAGAAGGTGTATCGCTCGAAAAAATATCCCTCCAGCGTCGAAGTTCAGGTCGTACCGAATGGAGCGGGGCACTAATACATCCAACATGAATTGCCGGAAATGGTTGAGTTGAGATTCTTCGGGCGTCCTCGTCGGATGCCCTCAGAATGACAGCGCTTGCTGGCGCCGGAATATTAGACAGCATCGCAAACCGTGACGAATCGCGCTTGGCAGAACAACTAGCCCGAAGTCTGCGGCAAATGAGAACTACTTTTTGATCGCCGGCTTTTCCGCTGCGCGAAACACCGTCCAAGGCCCGGCTTTCATGTCGCGCAAATACGGTTCCTGCCAGGCATAATCCGGATGCGCTGCAAGAAATGGCTTCGCCAGGAAATCTTCGCCGCACGGATGGCCCATGCGCGCAACAAGGCGCATCTCCTTCGCCATGGTGGCATCCGCGGCCTTGCCCTGCACCGCTCCGCCCGGTTCGTTTGGGGCGTATCCCCATTGCGGCACACCGCGCGGCGATACATCCACGTGCCCGCACAAAGTGCGCTCGTTGGCTTCTTCTTTTTTCTGGTATGAGTCAAGGTGATCGGCAAGCATCACTTGCGCCAACGCAACGTCGATCTTCCCTTTGTTCTCGTTCAGCAGTTCTTCCCAGCGAACTCGCCGTGCGTTCGGTGAACTGGTCAGGTCGTTGGGCTGAAATTCCGGCGTGTCTTCCTTCAAGACTTTGGGATCACGCGCCCAGTTCGATCCGGAGAAAACGCCGTCCTTGGTCCGCCACAGCTTGTACGCCTTCAGGCCCAGTTCAAATTGCGCGATCTCGCCAGTCTTGCGGTCGCCGAGCAGCCAGTCGTTGGCGTAGCCGCCGTTGTTTCCATCCAGCATGATTTTCGTGTACTCGTCGATGTTGCCCGCATATTGCAGCGCTTTTCGCGCGCGCATGAACTCCGGCTTTCCGTTCGGGTCCCAGCCTTCAAATTGCGTGATGGTGGTTTCCGTCACCATCAAGCCGTCGCTATTGATTCCAAAATCGTCGTTGCTGGCAATCACACCGGGAAAACCGTCCATCAGAATTCCGTATCCCTTGGCCGGATGAATGTCGAAAATGATGCGCCAGCGCTCGCCATTCTTGTAGTTGGTCCAGTTATTGTGCGCGATCACGATCTGGCCGTCCTTGGTCCAGCTTCCCGTGGCCACGAACGCGCTGCAGTTGCCGGGGCTCTTCAGTGTGGGAGCATTGGCGGTTTTTTCGCGCTTGTCTAGCCACGGCACGTAGTAGTCGGGCACTTCCTCAAAGGAATTGAGCGCCACGATATCGTAAACGTCGAGCTCGGAGCTGGTGCGCGCGTTCAAGCCCTCGGTGATGCCTTCCAGTTCCTGCTGATACTCCGTATCGATTTTTGGCCACAACATTTCACGCGCTACCTGCCGGAAAAACGCCCAGTCGCGCCCCGTTGAGTGCACCATGCCTGCGCTCACGGCGGGAAACGCATCCGCAATTTCTTTTGCCAGCAGAAAGCCGTGCTGAAAACCGATCGTGGCCGGGTCGCCTTCCAGATGGACGTACACCCAGCCGCCGCGTTCAAAGCGGTAAGCGCCCTGCAAGCGAGCGTCGCTTGCATAGGCTTGCTCGCGCGCCGACGCCACCGTGGCGTCTACTTCGTTCCTGGCCGCTTCCGCGCCTCCGCTGGAGCGCCCCGCGAGCCACAAGAATGCTGCGCCCACCACCATGACCAGCACGGCGATAAATCGTCGAGTCCCATCAGACATTGCGGAATTCTCCTTTAGCCCACATCCGAGGTGCGCTTGAAAATCATACCCTTTGTGCGTCCCGCGTCGAGCGTGAACGACACTGGCTGGCCCGACGCGTCGAATTGAAATCGTATTTCGAGACCCGCTCCTGTCAGTCGAAACTCGTTCGTTGCCCACGGGAACGAAAGCCTTACCTTCGGACTCGCTGGATCGAGGGATGCCGCCGGTGAGCAGGATTTTGTCGAGGACCAGCTTGTCGCTGGCCAGTCGCAGACGATAGACCACGCCCAGTTCGTCGCTCCAATAATCTCCGGCTAATTTCTTCAATTCTGTCGCGGCTATCGGTACTTCCGGCTTTGCTTTCGTCTCGGCTTCGTCGTCTTCATCTTTTTTCGGCTCTTTCTCTTTCAGCACGGAAGCCAGATAAATATCAGCCACCTGTTTCGCGCGTCGTTCGGGGCTGACATTGGAACGGTTGCACAAGCAAACGACGGAAAAGTGCTGGTCGGGGAAACGCAGCAGCTCGGCCCGATAGCCGCCCCATGAGCCGCCGTGACTAACGGTGTCGAGCCCTCGGTATTTGCTGATGAACAGGCCTTTCGCGTAATCGAGCGTCTTCCCATTATTCAGTTTTGCCGGCTCCTGCAGTTCCGCCAGAAGCGGTTTTCCGCCGACTTGCGAGGTGTAGAAATTTTCATCCCACTTCAGAAGGTCGCCCACCGATGTGTGCACCGCGCCATCACCGGTCTGCTCGAAATAGGAAACGTCGAATGTGTAGCCGGTACCCTTCTCGATGGGATCATAGGCTAGCGCCCGATTGGGAACCAGCAAGGTGTGCGAGTCGCGGTACAGCGTGTGGCTCATGTTCAGCGGCTGAAAGATGTTTTCCGCGGCGAACTCCCGCAAGCTCTGCCCGCTGGCGCGTTTGACGATCACCGACAGCAGGAAATACCCGGAATTGCTGTACAGCCATTCCGTGCCGGGATCGAAGTTGAGCGCCTTTTGCCGCGCAATCAGCGCCAGCGCCTCCTCGTCGGTGGTGACGCTGTCCGTGTCGACTCCCGCCAACTCAAACAGCACCAGATAGTCGCGCAAGCCGCTGGTGTGATTCAACAGATTCAAGATTGTGATTTTCTTGCCGTAGTCGGGAAGCTCAGGAATATATTTGCGGACATCGTCGTTCACCGAGAGCTTGCCCTGCTTTTCCAGCAAGAGAATGCTGGCGGCGGAAAACTGTTTGGAGGTGGAGCCGATATCGAAAACAGACTCCGGCGTCAGCGCGACGTTCTGTTCGACGTTGGCCAGCCCATAGCCCTTCGCGTACAGCAGCTTGCCGTCGCGCGCAATCGCCACGGAGCAACCGGGCGAGCCGGGCTTGGCCACGTCCGCAAAAATTTCGTCCACTGCCGCGGGAATTCTGTCGGGATTGCCTTGCGCCGAAACAATTTGGGAGTATCCAATGGAAAGAATAAGCAGCCAGCTAACACGAGAAATGAATCGCATGAATGTCGAATGTCTCCCGAAAGTCTGCTCGATACTATCCAGTTTTGCCGCCCCTCACAACCCAGCGAATTCGCCAGTGCCGGCGTGCCAAGATGCGAAAGCGCATCCTTCTCTGATACATTCACGGAATGTTGACCGCCATCACCCGTTCTGTCAGTTCCGCGCTCGCTCAGTGCCAATTGAGTTTCGTTCCGCGCAACCCGATTGATCTCGAGAAAGCCCGCGCGCAGCATCATGCCTACGAGCAACTTCTCACCAGACTTGGCGCCCGCGTGATTTCTCTCCCGGAGGCACCGGAGTTGCCCGATTCCATGTTCGTGGAGGACCCGGTAATCGTTGTCGACGAACTCGCCGTGATCTGCCCGCTGGGCACCGAGACGCGCCGCAACGAAGCTCCCTCCCTCGCTGCGGCCTTGGAGAAATTTCGCAAACTCGCTTATGTCAAGTTGCCCGGCACGCTGGAGGGCGGAGACGTCCTCCGCGTCGGCAAAAGAGTCTTTGTTGGTATCACCGCCAGGTCGAATCCCGAAGGCATCCGCCAACTCGCCGTGATTCTGGGCGCATACGGCTACGACGTCACCGCGATTCCCGTGACTGGCTGCCTGCACCTGAAATCTGCCGTCAGCTATCTCGGTCGCAACACCATGCTTGCCAACCGCGCCAGGTTCGATTCACGGCGCATCGACGGATGCGACTGGTTGGACGTCGACCCCTCCGAACCGCATTCCGCCAACGCTCTGACGATTGGCGATACCGTGATTTTCCCCGCCTCCTTTCCGAAGACGAAGGCCCTCATCGAAGCGAAAGGCTTCCGCGTCGAGTCTCTGGACATTTCCGAATTGCAGAAAGCGGAATCAGGCCTAACCTGCTCCAGTCTGATATTCGAGGCCCCCTGAGATGGGCGCCGGAAGCCACTATTGGGCACATCGTGAAAAGCAAAACGCACTTTTTCCTTGGAAATGTAGCAAGCTGTGGTATCCTCTCAACCATGTTGGCCCTTGCCACGAAGCGAATCAAGACCACGACGGCGTCGTCCATTACGACTACGACGAAGTCCACTATTATGAAGACTACGATCGCTTCGGGCGCCGGGGGAAACAGCTAGCAAAGCTAGAAAAAGTTTCTGAACCCACCGCCGGAAGCGAACCTGGCGGTGGGTTTCTTCGTTTCGACCCCCTCCAGAAAGCTTCCAGCGACGAAGGAGCATTCATCATGTACCCGGAGCATCAGGAACGATCCGCCGCGGAGGGTGACTTATCTCCCGTCGAATTGGGAGCAAGATGCGCCAGAGGACCTTCTGCGTCGAGTGTGCGCACACCTCCCCACGAGGTCAGCGCGCTTAAGTTTGGAGGCACCTCACTGCTGGGAGCAGAGCGCTTGCGCCACGCCGCAGATTTGGTGCGCGAATCGGCGAGGCATTCCGCGGTAACCGTAGTGGTTTCCGCGATGAAAGGAATCACCGATCAGCTCTTAGGAATCGCCCGCTTGCTTGAGCAGGGCGAGCGCCAGATTGCGCGCAACGAAGCGCAAGCGGTGATCAACTCGCACCTTGCTACGCTGCGCGATTTGCAACTGCCCGAGCACCAGCACGATCGGCTGCGCAACGAAATTAAGTCCCTGGGCCGCGACCTGCTGCACGAGGTCAGGGAAGATGTCCGGGTCGTCGTCGACGCAGCGCTCCATGACCGTCTTGCCTCTTTCGGCGAACGGCTCAGCGCGCGGTTGTTCGCTGCCGCTCTCAGCAATGCGGGTGTTGCCGCTGTGCCGGTGGCTTCCTCCGACTTCGTTCTCACCTGCGACAACTTTCGCGACGCGAAACCACAATTGGAGCGCACCTGCCGCCGCGGGCGAGACATTCTTCTGCCTCTCCTGGAATCGGGCATCGTGCCGGTAGTAACCGGCTTTATCGGCGCCACCCAGGACGGCCGTATCACCACGATGGGCCGTAACAGTTCCGATTTCTCCGCTGCGATCATCGCGTATGTTGTGGATGCGCAAGAGCTGGTAATCTGGACGGATGTGGATGGCATCTATACCGCCAATCCAAGGGAATCGGTGGAAGCGCGGCTGCTGCATGAGATGAGCTACGAGGAAGCGCGCGCGCTTGCGGAAGCCGGCGCAAATGTCCTGCATCCGGGTGTTCTGCCCCTGGCTTCGCAGTCGGCCATGACGGTTTGGGTGCGCAATACATTCAGGCCTCACCTGCGCGGCACGCGGATTGGGCCAGCACACTCAGGAGGTGTGGCATGAGCGGTATGGAGAGCGGCAGAAAGTGGCGCGCGGGGATTTTGGGCGCGACCGGCATGGTCGGCCAGCGCATTGTAAAACTTCTCGCGGACCATCCCTGGTTCGAGTTAACAGACGTCGCCGCATCGGAGCGCTCTTCCGGCAAGAAATACTCGGAAGCGGCGCGCTGGCACCTGGAAGGACCTGTCCCGGAAGCGGCGCGTAATCTTGTGGTGAAGGATCTGCAATCCTCATTCGATTGCGACTTCGTTTTTTCCGCGCTCGATTCTTCGGTCGCTGGTCCCGCCGAAGAAGCCTTCGCCAAAGCGGGATTTCCTGTCGTCAGCAACTCGAAAAATCATCGCATGGACCCCGATGTGCCTCTGCTCATTCCCGAAGTAAACGCTTCGCACATCCAGTCCATTCCGTTGCAGCAGAAAAATCGCGGCTACGATTCCGGCTTCATTGTCACCAATCCGAATTGCTCCACTGCCGGCCTGGTAGTTGTCCTCAAGCCGCTCGCGGATGCCTTCGGTATCGAGAAACTCTTTGTCGTCACGCTACAGGCCATTTCCGGCGCTGGCTATCCCGGCGTTCCGGCGATGGACATCGTTGGCAACGTTGTTCCCTTCATCAGTGGCGAAGAAGAAAAAATGGAAGAGGAGCCGCAGAAGCTGCTCGGCAAATGGGATGGTTCGCGCTTCATCGGTGCGGGATTGGGAATCAGCGCGCACTGCAATCGCGTCCCGGTGGTCGATGGCCATCTGGAATGCGTTTCCCTGCGCTTGAAGAAGACCGCCACTCTCGACGAGGTTCGCGAAGCCTTGCGCAACTTCCAGGTTTCCGCGGAACTGGCTTCGCTGCCCACAGCCGTGAAAAATCCTGTCGTCGTGCTGGACGAGCCCGACCGGCCTCAGCCGCGCAAGGATTCTAGCGCAGGGCACGGCATGGCCGCCGTCGTTGGCCGTGTGCGCGAATGCCCGCTGCTCGATGTGAAGCTCACTCTGCTTTCGCACAACCTTGTGCGTGGCGCCGCTGGCGCAGCCTTGCTCAATGCCGAACTTCTCGCGGCCCAAGGCTTCCTGAAATCCCGCAGCTCCTCAGGCACCCGCGCCGTCGAACCCGTCAGTCGCTGATGGTATTGCCGAAATCCGGTTGTAGCGGCCGATTTTTGGATCGATTCTCTTTCTGGTATGCAGTTAACGTGTATGGCTGCTGGCCGCACCCAGGCGGAACGCTCCAAAACTGCCTTGGTCGTCACGAAGGTCCGGCGCCAACCCTTGTTATTCGGGTTTCGAGGCCGAAAGGTTCATCGATTCCGGAATAAAGTTGCGCCCGACCGTGTCGGCAGCGGCCAGCATCACATCATGGAGCGAAATAGTAGCGGACCAGGTGGAAGAAAATCGGCGCTGCGAAACAGAGCGAGTCGACGTGATCCAGAATGCCTCCCTGGCCCTCGATCACCACTCCAAAATCTTTTATCCCGATGTCGCGCTTGAGCGCGCTGATCACCAGGCTGCCCGCGGATCCCAACAGGCAAATCATGAACGACATTCCCGCGGATTGCAGTGGCGTGAACGGAGTGGCCCACCAAAGCGCCGCGCCGATTCCCGTCGCGCTCACAACTCCCCCCGCAAATCCTTCCCACGTTTTGTTCGGGCTCACCCGCCACGCGATTTTGTGCTTGCCTATCAATTTGTCCCACACGTATTGCAGAATGTCGTTCATCTGGTCGACGAATCCCAGGTACAGCAGCAGCCGCGCGTTGTGCCCTGCAAATCCCGGTATGTTCAGCAGCAACAGCGCTGGCGCGTGGCTCAGGCAGTAGACGCAAACCATGAGCCCGAACTGGATCTTCGCGGAGCGCTCCAGAAAATTCGACGTATCGCCGGCAATCGCGATGCTAGTCGGAACAAAGATGAACGCGAGCACCGGAATCAAGATCGAGAACAGTCCATAACGCTGGGCGCCCACAAGATAATATTGCAGCGGCATGATGACAAAGAAGCTCCAAAACAAGGTGCGGTGATCGCCGCGCCGCGTCGGCACCAGCGTCATGTACTCGCGCATCGCCAGAAACGAGATCGCCGCGAACACCACCAGCGCGCCGGTGCGGCCCAGGAGAATGCTCAGGCCGAAGATGGTGCACATCTTCCACCAGGCTCGTATGCGCGCATTCAGCGTATCGATTGTGGAGCGGACCGTTTCGCGGCGTCGGCGATTTTTCAATATGCTGCCCGCCGAATTGAAGATGATCAGCGCGAAAAGCACGGCGCCAAAGAGCCACATCAGTGTTGCGTCGTGGAACGCTTGCGGCATCACGCGGATCCAATCCGGCGAAGGCTGCTGACGGCCTCGCGAGCGCGTTCCAGGAATTCATCCTTGCCTTCGTGCGCTTCCACCTGAATCGGTTTGCCGAACGTCAGCAAACTGAGCATGGGAACAGGGACGAATTCGCCTTTTGGCAGGATGCGGTTCAGGTTTTCCATGTAAGCAGGTACCAGCTCGACATCCGGCCGCCGCAATGCCAGATGGAACAGGCCTCCGCGAAAGGTTCTCACCTTTTCCCCGGAGCCGCGCGTTCCCTCGGGAAACAGAATCAGTGAATGTTCGCCACCCAGCGCTCCGGCCATCTCCTCGATCAGCGACCGTCCGGCATACCGTCCTTCTTCATGATTCTTCCCCTTGGGCATGACGCCGCGTTCCACGAGCACAGCCTTGAATACTTTTGCCGCCAGATACCGGCGCAGCGGCGTCTCCTCCCAGTAATCTCTCGCGGCAATCGGACGAGTTCTCGCGCGGATCTCCGAAGGCAGTGCGGACCACAGCACCACAAAATCCAGATGGCTGGTGTGATTCGCGAAATAGATGCGCTGCCTCACGCTTGGCTCGCACCCGGCCCACAGCACTTGCACGCCGGTGATGAACCGGGCAACGGCGGCCAGCAGGCTGGCGATCGGGTGGATGCTATCGTCCATAAAACAGGTGCGTCCTCAAAATTCTCTCTGTGCGCCCCGCGCTCGATTGCAGGCGGTCACAGTCGGCGGAAAGGCCACGGCCACAGGATTGGTTCAGATTGCAGATGTTGGATGTCGCCTCCAGGGCCTAGGAAACGAGTGAGATCTTGCTATCCGTACTGCCGGCATATTGTTGCAGAAAGGTCGCCATTCGCTGGCAAGATTGTTCCAGCCCCTGCGCGCCGCCAAACGAAATCAGAATCGCCCCGACGTACTGCGTTGCTGCCGTCACCATGGTGCGCTCGGAGTCGCTGGTCGGGCTTCCATGCGGGCCCAGTTCATCGCAGAAAATCGGCAAACCTTCCAGATTCAGATCATATTTTCCGATGCCCTTGTAGGTTTCTCCCGCACGCCCGGCGCGAAACGTGATGTCGCCCTGCACGTGCGCAAGATCGTAGAGCCCAATCGGCAGGCGGCTTTCCACCGACATCAGATTGATAATGTCCACCACCGCGTTGATGTGCGGAAAATTCTTGCGGCTCAGGATGCGGCGAAGCAGCGCTTCCGCCGAACCACGATATCTTGCGGGATCTTTTCCCAACGCCTTGTATCCGGCGCGCGTGGCGCGAATCTTCGAGGATTCCAGGACCGTGCGCGGCTCGGGCAGTCCCAGAATTTTGGCCTCACACGCCTTCATCTCTTCCTGAAGAGCAGCAGGCGCGTCTTGCGGCGCGACGTGCGCCGTCACCAAGCCCAGCACGGTACTCGGGCATTTCTTCTTGAGTTCCGGATCAATGATGACGGTGGTCATGCGCCACAAGGATAACTGACGTGCCAGCAGTTCGCACAGCGAAGTCTGCCGCAGCGCAGCAGCGCTCGCCTGTCGCGCAAGCGCTCCTCTTTTACCGGCAGTTGTGGCAAACGTAAGCCGCGGGAAATCTCACCTTCAACAGTCCACCCAAAACCAGCTTCCAGCCCAGCAACCCACGTTTCCTGATTTCTGATCACTGATCGCTGCTAGCTGCCGCCACGGCATGGCGTACGTTTCACTTGCCCATGGGCCTCATCCGCGCCGTAAAATGCCGCAAGAACGGCGCCTGCTGCACCACTTCGTACCCGCGAATTTCCGCGCGCCGCCTCCACACTTCCAGAATCACTTCCACCACATATTCAATGTGGCTCTGCGTGTACACGCGCCGCGGAATCGCCAGCCGCACCAAGTCCATAGTGGCGTGTTCGCCGAACATCAGCGAGCCGATCTCCACGGAACGAATTCCGCCCTCCCGATACAGCTCCACGGCCAGCGCCACGCCAGGAAATTGCGACACCGGAATGTGCGGAAGAAATGCGCGCGCGTCCAAGTAGATCGCGTGACCGCCGGGCGGCTCGACGATAGGCACGCCTTCTTTCGAAATGTGATTCCCCAGAAACGCTGTCGACGCGATCCGGTATCGCAGGTACACCTCGTCCAGCGCTTCATTCAATCCCACCGCGATAGCCTCCAGGTCGCGGCCCGCCAGCCCTCCGTAGGTGGGAAATCCCTCCGTCAGAATCAACAAGTCTTTTTCCTGCTGCGCCAGGATGTCGTCATTGGTGCACAAAAATCCGCCGATATTTGCCAGCCCGTCTTTTTTTGCCGACATGGTGCAGCCGTCCGCGTACGAAAACATTTCCTTCGCAATTTCGCGTGGCGACTTGTCGGCATAGCCCGGCTCGCGCAGCTTGATGAAATAAGCATTTTCCGCGAATCGGCACGCATCGATGTACAGCGGAATGCCATGCTTTTTGCAAATTTGTTTCACTTCGCGGATGTTGGCCATCGACACAGGCTGGCCGCCGCCGGAATTGTTCGTCACCGTCAGCATCACCAGCGGGATTCTCTTCGCGCCTTCGCGCGCGATCAGCGCCGTCAGCTGCGCCGTGTCCATGTTGCCCTTGAAATCGTGTACCCGCGCGGGCACTTTGGCTTCTGGGATGGGAATGTCCACGGCTGTCGCACCCACAAATTCGCAGTTTGCGCGCGTCGTGTCGAAGTGCGTGTTATTCGGCACGATGTCGCCCTTCTTGCACATCACATTGAACAAAATGCGTTCTGCGGCCCGCCCCTGGTGCGTCGGAATCACGTGCCGAAGCCCAAAAATGCCTTGCACCGAGTCGCGAAACCGCGTGAAGCTCGGCGAACCGGCGTAGGATTCGTCGCCGCGCATCATTGCCGCCCATTGTTCCGTGGACATGGCCGAGGTGCCCGAATCGGTAAGCAAGTCAATCAAAATCGCTTCCGACGCGATCAGGAACAGGTTGTAGCCGGCCTCTTCCAGCAGTTTCTGCCGCTCCGCTCGCGAGGTCTCGCGGATCGGTTCCACGCTCTTAATTCGAAATGGCTCAATGATGGTGCGAATCGACATAGCCTCCCCACACTTCCCCTGCCGACACTACCACACCTCCACCAAATGAGAATCTTCGTGCGTGTGCATGCGGCTAAAAAAGAGGGTGCAACAATCTAATCGTCGCCGTGCGCCGGCTCTGCGTCACTCGCCACCGCATCGTTCTCTTCCGTTTCCTGCAGCAGCCCTTTGCGCAACAATTCGCAATCGTAGGCCGGCCGCGTGTGGCGATAGTGATCGGCCGGAATTTTTTCGATCGAGCCACGCCGTATCCATCGGATAGACCATCGGATCAAAAACCACCCAGGTTGTTCTTGCCCTTCACGATGCTGTCCGTTCACGCCGCATCGCATTCCTTCTTTACTTCGTTGCAGCAGATGTCCCGCACCTTGGTCGCTTTTGCGGCGGTTTCACCCTTGCCATCGGTCGGTGACAGCTGGTGCACTCGGCTTTATACACTTTTTCGCCGTTCGCCTTGTCTTGCGCGAAGGCCTGTGCTCGCCAGACACACCATTCCCGCTGGCGCGATCCCTGACAAAAACGTTTTCGTCACATTCCTGCCGTTTTATTGTTTTCACGAAACGCGTAGGAGTGTCCGCGCTTCGTGCTCAATCTTGTTTCTCTCTATTACTTCTTGAACGACCGTACGTACGCCACCATGTCCTTCACCTGATCCGCGGTCATCGTTTTGTACGCCGGCATCGGGCTCTTCCCGTTGGTAATAATTGCCCCCAGTTCAGCGTCGCTCATCTTCTGTATGTCCTCGGAACTCCAGTCGCGCGTCTTCATCGCTGGTTTGCCTTTGGCATCGGCTCCGTGACATCCCGCGCACTTGGCTTTGTACGTTGCCTCTGCTGCAGCCACATCTGCCTTGGCCGGGCTGCTCACCAGGAACGTACCAACCAGAAGCGCCGCAGTCAGTGCCGCCGCTGCCAGGTTCTTCATTGTTGTCTGCATGTTGCTTCTCCCTCACAAGAGTTCGGCGCCAAGGCGATTGCTCGCCCCACACCGTCCTTCCAAAAGACTTATCGCACACAGAGCATATCCAAATTGCCCTGTCGATGGCGAGGCGCATCTCGCCCCTCGAAAAACGCCCGCCGCGAACGGGAGAACAACCTGTGGTCGCTCGAGCGCCAGTGAGGGAGATGTCGTCCCGTCAGGCCTGCGAGCTGCGCGTTGGCGGTGTTCGAAACCTTGGGGAGTACTAAAACCAAGATTCGGCAAGGTTTAGACTTATCGGCGATTCGCAAGCCTCGGAACGGAACAACTTTGCATATATCGCCGACGCTTGAAACAGAGAGCCCCTTAGCCCATCATTACAAAAGAGTTAAATCGCTCCAAAAAAAGACTCTTTGGCATCGCATTTGCATTGCTGTATCCTCCAGAAGTTACGTGGATGGACCGGGGGGTTCTCTTGAAACACTTTCGACCAGCTCTTTTACTGCTCGCAGTCGCTCTTTTCTCAGCCTCGGCTTGGGCCGACGGCATCGATCCGAGAGTAATTATTCAGAAGGGTTCCGGCTCCATCCCAATTACCGGGCAAAACCCAAACCCCTCTTTCCCAGTGCCAGGTCAGCCGGCCTTAATTGCCAGCGTGGGATCGTTCAATGATAACGGTACGTCTCGGCCTTGCCTCACGGAGTCGGATGCTTGCGTGTCTATCGTTTTCCAGAATCAGACTAGCCAGACTCTGCACAACTTGACGATCGCGATCAATGACCTTGCGGGCTTCTCATTCCAATGCGGCGATTCGTCCCAAATCAGTTTCTTCTCTTCCTGCAGTTCCTCCGACAATGGCCATGTGACGGACGTCTCTTTCTCCGGCGGTACCGGCATCCTTCCGGCGATTCAGTCGTGTGTGGCCCCTACAGCGGTGTCTGCCTTACGCTGCCAAACGCATTTTACCGGCGGGGAATTCGGACTTCTTATCGATGCCACTGCCAGTGAAGATTTTGCCGGCCAATCTGTCTCCGGACAGACCCTCACGACTCCAGAACCAGATGCCGGCATCATGATTCTGTCCGCTGCTCTTGCGTTCGGCCTGCTCAAGTTGCTTCGGCGCGGCGCCTAATCTGGATTCCTCATCGCTTGAACCTGAGCTCAAAGGGAGGAAGTCCCAGACTTCCTCCTTTTCATTTGCCCACACAATTCCTAGGGAACGCGTAGCCCGTCCTATGCCCCATTTGTGTACGTTGGATAATGATCGGGTGGAATTCCGCGGCACGCTCGGCAGCCTACTTCTTCTTGGGCGCAAACTGATTCATCAACGCTTGATAGTCTGTCCGCTTCCGCAGCGCATCCAGTTCCGGATCCGATTCGATGCTGCTGGTCGTTAGGCCGTGTTGCAATCCCTTCTTCAGGTCAGCGATGGCATCTTCCGGTTTACCGCTGAGGGCATGAACCTCCGCCGACGTTTGGATCAATTCAACGGAGGATGGGTCTAAACCGCGTGCACGCTGAATCCATGCCGTGGCCTGGCCCATATCGCCCTTCTTTGCGTAGTACAGCGCCAGATTCCCCATGGTGGTGGCACTCCGCGGGTTCACGTTCAGAGCCCTAAACGCCAGCGCGATCGCCCGGTCATAGGTGGCCTTGGCCTGCTCTACCTGCCCGGCCGCCCGGTAGCCATCTGCCAGGTTGCCCATCATCGTTTCGTCGCCTGGATTCAGCTGTACAGCCTTCTCGAACTGTTTTACCGCATCCGCATAGCGATGCAGGTAGAAATACGAAGTGCCCAGGTTGGAGATCACCACCGGTTGTGGATCGAGTTTCATCGCCGTTTCCAGCGGCGCGATGCTCTCCTCGTACCGCCCCATCCGTACATAAACCGACCCCAGGTTGGCGAACCCGATCTGGTTTTGTGGCTCCACTTGCGTGACCTGCTGGTAGTACTTCAGCGCCTTTTCGTAGTCACCCGTGTTCAGATACGCGCCGGCCAGCGAGTTCAGATTCACCCAAAGATAAGGATTGAGTTCCACCGCTTTTTCCAGCGCTCGAATGCCTTGCTCTTTTTGCCCTGCCGCAAGATAGGCATCCCCGAGCCTGCGATACCCCTCATCCGAATTGGGCGCGAGTTCTTGCGCGCGCTTCAACTCGCTAATGGCCTGCGCCGTTTGGCCAGTTGAGGAATAAATGGTGCCCAGTGAAAAATG
The DNA here is from genome assembly GCA_963735825.1 of Candidatus Acidiferrales bacterium. GTDB lineage: Bacteria > Acidobacteriota > Terriglobia > Acidiferrales > UBA7541 > Acidiferrum. Next base: position 93,436 of record CAVTMR010000002.1, on the reverse strand, counting down.
GACTTCGGGCAACTTGTCATTCAGGGCCTGCGCTTGCTTTGCCGCGTTCAAAGCCTTTTCCGTCCAGAAACTGTCTTTATTTTCTTCGTACATTCGCAAACTGGCGTCCGCCAGCCCGGTATAGGCCTTCGCAAATTTCGGGTCTTTGCGCAATGCCGCGTTGAAGTAGTCGATCGCCGTCTGAATGCTTTTGGCATTCAATGGGCCACGCAGCGCGTTGTTGCCACGCAGATACGAATCATAGGCATCCACGTTGTCGGTTGGATGGGCGGTTCCGGCGAGGATATCCCCGGGAGATGCGTTCGCTTCCAGAGCGTCCGCCAGCTTTCCGTAGATTTTGTCCTCGATGGTCAGCAAATCCGCAGGTAACCCGGAGAACTCTTCGTTCCACACCACCTTGTTTTCCGCAACGTTGTTCAATTTCACCGTGATGCGCAGTTCGTTCGCAGAACCTTGCACCATGCCGGTGACGATCATATTTGCGCCAAGTTTCTTGGCAACCTCCGGCAGTGGCGCTTTGGTATCCGTTTTCCCGGTGTCGTCGGAGGAAGCCACATGCACACCCTTCAACTGGAACAGTTTCGCGGAAAGTGCTTCCCCTAATCCCTCCGCAACGTACCCTATGCTCGTGTCGCCGCCGATCACCCGGAATGGCAGCACGGCCACGTATTTCCCCTGGCTCAGCGGCGGCAAGCCTTTCACTGCCTCGGGATTTACCACTTCCGCCTCAGCGGGAGGCTTGATCACCAGATGCCGCGTCGTCGGTATCGCAAGGAACAACAACCCCAGCAGCAGCGTTCCTCCCGTTGCGTACAACCATAGCGGCGGCTTTGCCGGCAGCGTGAATTGCACCGACCGCGACCCTGCAGCAGACCCCGCTCCCCCCTGCGGTGGCATTCGATACATCGACGATACCGACATCTCCGGCCCGCGGTGCGCGTCGATATCCGCCAGAATTTCCTTCGCACTCTGATACCGTTCACCCGGCTCGCGCTCCAGGCAGTGCATGATGATGTCCGCCACATTGTCCGGAACGTTCGGGTTCACTTGCTTAACGTTTTTCGGGGCATCCTTCACACGCTGGTACATCACCTGCCACGTCGAATCCCCGGCAAACGGCACTTCGCCGCACACCATCTCGTAAAACACCAGCCCGAACGAATACAAATCGGTGCGGCTGTCCACCTGCTTCCCTTCCACCTGCTCCGGAGACATGTATCGCGGCGTGCCAACAAACGCGCCCGTGCGCGTCATCCCCATTTTTGCCGTCTCGAACGATGTGGCCAGCCCAAAGTCCGACACATATACCTGGTCGTTGTTTCCTACCAGCACGTTGTGCGGCTTGAAGTCGCGATGCACCACGCCTTCCGCGTGCGCCGCATCGAGCGCTTCGCACATCTGCCGCGCCATCTTCAGCGAGCGATCGATGGGCAGCGGTCGACTCTCCTTCAGCAGTTGATTCAGATCCTTGCCTTCAATGAAGGCCATGGTGATGAACTTCACGCCTTCGTAATCCGTCAGGTCGTGAATCCGCAGAATGTTGCGGTGAGAGATGCGGCTTGCCAGCAGCAGCTCCTGCTTGAAGCGCATAATCACGCTGGGATCCTTGGTCAATTCCGGCTGCAGGATCTTCAGGGCCACCGTACGTCCCAGCTCCTTATCAAGGGCTTTATACACTCTGCCCATGCCGCCTTCCCCTAGCAGTTGCTCGATTCGGAAGCGCGGCCCGAAATCCATCCCCGGCTCCAGCCCGCCGGAAATGTACACGTTCAGATTTATGCTTGCCCCGCCAGACCTTCCTTGGAATCCAGAGAGCCCCGGCGACGCGTTTTTCGAGGAATCGTCGCCTCCATAGAGCGTCCCCGCCTCCATGTCCCCCTTCGAGAACAGGTCGTTGCGGCCGATGCCCGAGGGCGTCTTGCTGATGACTTGCGAATGCTTCCAGTCTTCCGACTGCGAGCGTGTTCCTCCGATGGGCAAACTCCCCATGCTGGACCCGCCGACACCGGGGCCGGGGCGTTTCGCGCCTGGCTCTTTGGGCTTATCCCCTTCTCCGGAAAGGGCACTGCGATCAACGTTCTCTAGTGTGTTGTTCTCTTCCGGACGAGGAAATGCCTTGCCGCAATTCGAGCAGCGCTGTGAGAGAGCAGGGTTTTCCACACCGCACGATAGGCATTTCATAACTGAGGGATGGCCTTCTCATGGCCAGTTGGGCGATTATCCTGCACGGCTAAGGGAGCGGCAAGAGGTTTCTTGCTGGAATGCCCTCAGTTCGTCGTTGCAGACACAATATACCCCTTGCACCGGCAAAGGGCGAAAATCGCAGCCTTTTTTGTCCCGTCAGGTAGTGACTTTCACCGCAAAATCGTTTCACCTCCCGCACCTTTTGTCCCCGCCTCGCAGAGCTCCTGCCACGGGCTGCCCTGGCGTCTCAAGTGACGCTTTCTCGAACTTATCTCTTTCATCACACGGTACCCCCCGCCTATTGCCTTCCCCTTCGTCTGGGCCGAATCTGTCTTTATGTCGGCGGCTTGCCCGCTTCCCGCTGCTGGGACCGGCTGCCCCAAACCGGTGCGCTATGCCCGCGATCGACCGTCAACAACTCGATCACCTCGAGCGACGTGGCTTTCAACTCACGATCTTCTCCGCCATCTTTGTGTTTATCCTGGCGGGCGGCCTCGCCACTTTCATGTACCCGCTCGTCTTCCTTCATCCGGAAGGCAACAGATGGACGCTGGGCGCTGCTTTCTTCGGTTTTTGCGCTCTCACCATTCTCTTCATCGGCTACCTGTTCGACCGTCAGCGCTCCTTCACCAAAATCAAGCAGCAACTTCTCTCCGAACTCGAGCGCAACGTCGAACTGCAGGTTCAAGCCAGCGCGGATCTCCTGAAATCCATGCCCAACCAGGATCACTTCTGGGACCGGCTCACCATGGAATTTCGCCGCGCCCACAGCATGGAAAAAAATCTTTCTCTCGTCCTTGTCAAAGCCAAGCCCAGCCCGGGGGCTACGCCCAACAGCCGGCAAGCCGCTCTCAGCGACGCTGCCAAGGCGATGTCCAAAAAACTCCGCCCCACCGATTCCATCTACCGGCTTGCCGACGATCTTTTCGGCCTGGTTCTCCCGGAGACCGATAGTCTGAATGCCAACCGCATCGCTCTTCGGCTAAATGAGGAATTGCAGGCGGTTCGCGCGCGCCATGGCACCTCGTTTGACCTCGCCACGCACAATTATCCCGATCAGGTAAAGAGTTCTCACGAACTGGAAGACATCGTGAAGTCCATGCTGCCGGAGCAAGAGGCTTGGGACGTTCCGGCCGAAGCGCCCACCACCTGAGTTCGCTTCTCGGAACAGTTTTCTACTGTAAGGCTTGTTGAAGGTCTTCAATCAAGTCTGCGCCGTCTTCCAATCCCACCGAGATGCGCACCGTTCCCGGCTTCACGCTGGCTCGTTCCAATTCCTGTTTGCTCATGTGGTAGTGCGAACTGTAGATTGGCAGCAGCACCAGCGACTCCACGCCACCCAGGCTCGCCGCAAGTAAAAACAGTTTCACGCGGTCGCAGAATCTTCGCGCCGCCGGCAAACCGCCTTTCAGGTCAAACGCCAGCATCGACCCGAACCCACGCATCTGCTTCTTCGCCAGCGCATGGTCCACATGCGATTGCAATCCCGGATAATGTACCCGTTCCACTTTTGCGTGCTTCTCGAGGAACCTGGCCACCCGCAGCGCGTTTTCGCACTGCCGCTCGACCCTCACTCCCAACGTCTTGATCCCCCGCACCAGCAGAAACGCTCCTTCCGGGTCCATGCATCCGCCCAGATAGATGATCATCTCCCGCACAGGAGCAATGTATTTGTGGCTCCCCGCTGCTACGCCGCCCACCAGGTCCGAGTGTCCCGCAAGCCCCTTGGTCACGCTGTGCACCACCATGTCGCAACCCAGTGCCAGCGGGTTTTGCAGCATCGGCGTCGCAAAGGTATTGTCGACAATGCTCACCAACTGATGCTTCTTTGCAAAGCCAATGGCCTTCCGCAGATCCACCAGCCGCAACGTCGGATTCGTGGGCGTCTCGATATACAGGCACTTCGTCCGGGCAGTCACTAGTCCTTCGATTCCTTCCAGCGTTGTATCCACGTGCCGCACCGTAATTCCGAACCGCGGAAAGACGTCGCGCATCAGCCGGTACGTGCCGCCATATACCTGCGCGCTGGAAATCAGTTCGTCGCCGTTCTTCAACACGCTCAGCAGCGCATTGGAAATTGCCGCCATTCCCGAGGACGTCACCACCGCTGCTTCGGCGCCTTCCAGCGCCGCGATTTTCTTTTCCGCCACGGCCAGCGTGGGATTCCCGTAGCGTGTGTAGATGTACGCGGTGCTTTCGCCTTCTGCCCAGCGCTTGATTTCTTCGCTGGAGGAAAACGTGAACGTCGACGAGCGCACGATGTCCGAAGTCACCGGAACGCCCACGCCATGCCGCTTCCGTTCGCCTGCATGGATTGCCCGCGTCTGCAATCTGTGTGGCGTCTGAGCTTTGTTTGCCATGTCCGCGATTATCGGCTGATTCCGGCAGATTCGCCAACCCCGATTGGCGCGCTAGGACGTCAACACTTGATCCAGCAACTGGCCGACGGCGCGCTGTGCTTCAAGGATGGAATAGCGATGGTCCATCGCCCCGGCTAAATCTGTATTCGCAAAAGCAATGTGGCCAAACGGGGCTTCACGCAAGATTTGCCGCGGCGCGGGCTGGCCATCCCGACCAAAGAAGAAGCCTGGTTGCGGGCTAAGATACGCATGTCCCCAGCGGTTCAGGATAATGCCGGCGATGTCTCGCTCGGCATCGAATCCGGAAGCTGCGAACATGGCGGTGAACTGTTCGCGGATGCGCCGCTCGTAGTCCGCGAACGATGTGCTCAGCATTTCTCCACGGCCGCGGTGCCCCTGGTCCTCCGTCGAAAGCCCCGGATAGGAATACAACACCTTCAGCGTTAAAACGATCGGCGAGTCCGGACTGATCGTGGGTTCGTCGATTCCGGTCGTTGCGAGTTTGCGGACTTCCATATAGTTGCCGAATCCCTCGAACCATCGGCAACCGCTCATGCCCATTTTGTACAGGAAATTCCAGTTGCGCACGGCCACGTTGGCCATCAGGCAGGGCGAGCGGTAGAACTGCGCGTACGCCTTCGCGTGTGTTGCCGGCAGGTCTTTCACAATGTGTTTTGTCGTCCAGCTTCCGCCCGCCATCACCGCCGAGCGCGCTTTCACCCGGTAGACCTTTCCATCTTTCAGGTAAGCGATCGAGAGTGATGCCGCTTTCTGAGGATCACCATCGTGCTGGACAGAGAGCGCGGTCGAGGAAAGCCGGATCCTCACGGGCGAAATGGTCGCGTCCAGCGCGCCAAGATTCACATTGTTGCGCGTCACTGCGTCCACGGTGTTTGGTCCGTCCAAGGCCGCGGGGATCAGGCTCTTTACCATCAACCGCGCAATGGTCGTGTTGCCACCTGGAAACATCTGGTCGGTTCCACCCTCATCCTCCAGAGGACGCAGCATTTCAAACGCATACTCGGAATACGCCGAGAGCGCGTCCGGTCCCAGACCCGAACCGCCGCCCTCTACCGGCGAAAGGAACGTACGAACCGTCTCGCGGCTCAGGCCAAACTGCTCCATGTAGTGCTGCTCCAGCGTGATGGAGTCCAGATATCGCGAAATCGCATCACCTTCCACCTTGGGATGCTCGAACGGTTTTCCGCTAGCTCGTTTTTCCATCAGCCAGCGCATCCATTCCTCGCGCGCCTCGCCACTCACGGGAGCGCCTGCCAACTTCTTCCCAATCGGATCAATCAGCCACAACCCGGGCTTCTGCCCGAATTTCGCGCCAAACCAAAAACCATATTGACCGCGCGCCTGGCCTGCCGCTTCGTACGGAGTCCGCGAAAGGGTCAGTTCCGGCTGCGGCCCGGCCCATTTTTGATAATCCAATCTAGGAGCGGACAATCCAATGGAATCGTAGAATCGCGCAAGAAAGCTGTGCGGATACTGCAGTTGATAAATCGCGGAACCCTGATGAGCGATCAGCCTGTGATTGTCCACCAAAAATTCGTTTTGTTTGGCTTCGCCACCGAAAATCGGGTGATTTTCCAGGATCAAGCATGTTTTCCCGCTGCCTGCCTGGCGCTGGAAGAATAACGCCGCAGCCAGGCCGCTGATCCCGCCGCCCACAATCACGCAGTCGTACATTTCGCCCGTGTCTATGGTGTCCGCGGGGAGTGGCTCGTATTTTTTGTCGCGAATTGTGTGACCGGCTCCGAGCACCGGCAGCGTATTCCCATTGGACGTGCGATATTCGCCCACGCCGCCGTATCCCGTGAAATCGTCCGGCGCCGCCAGGAGTTCCGCCGGCGTCAGCGACTCCATCAGCAGCGCGCCGGAAGCCAGCAGCGTGGAGCCGAGAAAATCGCGTCGCGTAATCGCCGTATGCATTCCGAGCGCGGCATCGCCGGGTTGCTGGGCTTGGTGGTTAGACATGATCGGATTTGGGAGGCATCGCCGCGCAGTGTAACCCGAGCGGCACGGAAATCGCAAAGGGCTCGCCCAAGACCCCCGGACTCGCAGGCGAGAGCAAAACCGCGCAAGCCTTGACGCTTGGCACGTTGAGCCATGACGATTGGAAGCTCTACACTGAGAGACTAACCATGGACCATTACCACTGGTTACATTTGGCCAGCGTCGCGTGGATCGTTTTTATCGCCTACTGGATCGTGTCCGCGCAAAAACTCAAGTCCATCAAGCAGCGCGAACCTCGCGGCGAGCGCTTGATGCAGCTCGTCTTCATGGTTACCGCGTACTTCTTGATGTTTAACGACCAATTCAGCCGCGGCTGGCTTGCGACTCGCTTCGTTTCCGCTTCTCCCACCATCGGAGAGATTGGTGTGGCAGTTACCTTCGCCGGAATCGCTTTCGCCATCTGGGCGCGCTGGCACCTCGGCGAAAACTGGAGCGCCACCGTCACTTTGAAGGAAGGCCACGAACTCATCAGCTCCGGCCCTTACCGCTATATCCGCCATCCGATTTATACCGGAATGCTGCTGGCTTTTGTTGGCACCGCGCTCGCACTGGGGGAATACCGCGCGCTGATCTCCGTTTGTATTGTGCTGTTCGCCTTCTACAGCAAGGCAAAGAAGGAGGAACTCTTTCTCACGCAGGAATTCGGCGAAAAATTCCGCGAACATTCCCGCCGTACCGGCATGTTCCTCCCCAAGTTAACGTAGCCTGCACGCTCTGATCGAGGGCCTGAGCGTTGATGAAAGATAGATTCTCGCTACGCTTCTTCTTCGACCAGCGCTTCGCCGTGTGCGGCCTTGTGCGCCGCGATCACCTTTTCGGCCAGTTCCGCCGGCACGTAGTCGTAGTGGGAATATTCCATCGAATAGCTCGCGCGCCCTTGCGTCATGGAGGTGAGGTCCGTCGCGTAAGACAGCATCTCGGCCAACGGCACTTGCGCTTTTACGATCACGTTGTGGCCGCGGGTTTCGCTCCCTGCGATGCGCCCGCGGCGGGAACTCAGATCCCCCATCAGGTCGCCGGAATATTGGTCGGGTGCGTAAACTTCCACATTCATGACGGGCTCGAGCAGCGAGGGCCGCGCCACTTTCATGGCTTCCTTGAACGCCAGGGAACCAGCGATCTTGAACGCCATATCCGAGGAATCGACGTCATGATATTTGCCGTCGTATAGAATCGCGCGGAAGTCTGTCACCGGAAAACCGGCCAGGTAACCGCGAGCCGCCGCCTCGCGAATGCCGCGCTCGACCGAGGGGATCCAGTTCTTGGGAATGGCGCCGCCAAAAACATCGTCGACAAACTCGATGCCCTTGTTGCGCTCCGAGGGTTCAAATTTCACGCGGCACACGCCGAACTGGCCGTGTCCACCCGACTGCTTCTTGTGTTTGCCTTCCGCGTCGGCTTTTCCCCGAATTGTTTCGCGGTAAGGAACCTTCGGGGGCTTCAGCGTGAGGTTGACGTTGTAGCGCTTCTGCAGTTTCGCCACCACCACTTCCACGTGCTGTTGCCCGTTCCCCGCCAGCAGAAACTCTTTCGTCTGCGGGTCGCGCGAAAAACGCAACGCGGGATCTTCTTCCATGATTTTGTGGATGGCCACGCCAATTTTGTCCTCATCGGCGCGCGACTTCGGTTCCACCGCAAAGGTGATGGAAGGTTCGGGAAGCTGGCCGGGTTGATAGAAAATCGGCGAATTCTTGTCCCCGAGGGTATCCCCGGTGATCGTTTCCTTCAGCTTTGCGATTGCGCCGATGTCTCCCGCATGCAGTTCCTGAACCTCCGTCAGCTGCTTGCCTTGCACAATCATGGTGTGCTGGAAGCGTTCCGGAATATTGCGGGTGAAGTTTTGCAACGTCATGTCGTTCTTCAACACGCCGCCCTTGACCTTGAAATAATTGATGCGTCCGGCGAAGGCATCCGCGAGGGTCTTGAATACAAACAACGAGAGTGGCTGAGCGTCATCGTATTTGCGCTCGACGCGATCGCCCTTGCCGCCCGGTTCCTTATATCCCACCATGGCGTGCTCATCGGGATGGGGAAATACATCCGCGAGGAAAGTCAGCAGGCTGGCGCTGCCCACGTTGCGCGTGGAAGAAATCATCAGCACCGGAATAATCTTCTCCGCAACAATCGCGCGACGAACCGCAGGAATCAGATCCTCAATCGGAATCGTGCCCTCACGGAAAAATTCCTCCATCATCTCGTCGTCACCCTCGGCGATCATCTCGACGAGTTTTTCATGCGCTTCCTTCGCTTCGTCCAGCAGCGCATCCGGAATGTGCTCGATGGTGGCTTTGCCGTCTCCATCCGGCGTGTATAAATGCGCTTTCATGGCCACCAGGTCGACGACCCCGCGGAATCCCTTCTCGCTTCCAATGGGCATCTGCAACGCCACCACCGTGCGCCCAAATGTTTCCTGCAGCGACGCCATCGATCGTTCAAAGCTGGAGAGTTCGCGGTCCATCCAGGTAAGCACAAAGGCCCGGGGGATATCGTATTCGGCGCAGTAATCCCACACTTTTTCAGTGGTGACTTGCGCGCCGGTGTGCGCGTCCACGGTAATGAGCGCGGCATCGGCGGCGATCAGCGAAGCTTTCGTTTCCGTGATGAATGTGGAGTAGCCGGGAAGATCGAGGAAATTGATTTTGACGGTGTTGCCGCCACAAAGCGTGCAGGGCCATTCCACGTTCGCCAGCCCCGTTTGAATGGAGATTTTCCGCTGGATCTCTTCGTCATCCCAATCGGTGGTGGTGCTGCCCTCCGCAACTTTGCCGAAGCGCGGCGTCGCCCCAGCGGTAAACAATAACGACGACACCAGTTGCGTCTTTCCGGTGCCGCCGTGACCTACAATGCCTACGTTTCTGATGTCCTTGGTGGGATAGATTTTCATTTGCAGTCCTCCACGGAGATGTGACCAACAGGGTCACCGGGTGGAGGTCCGCCGGAAAAAAGAACAGGCGCGGGCCAGCGCCTGGCGAATTGTTGGTATGAAGCAGAGCGCGGCCCCACCTGGGTCCCGGAATGCGGGGCGAAGGAGAATAGAACGAATCCCTGGTCCGCTCTTCTTAACGTGCCGATGCTAGCACACGGGTTATCGTCCGGCAACGTGAGTCGTGTCACCGGGGGACTTGTGGAGTTGGCCGAGGCTAGAACAGGGCGCCCATGGAATCGGACCAGGCCCGTTATGCGCTCTCCAGTTGGCGACGGTTGGTCTGAAGTAAGAATCCCTCCAAGCGGGAACAGAAGAAAAAACCCCTTCCCATGGCGTTTTGCGTGCATACTGGTCGCTGCCTCGGAAGGGCAACTACACACGCTCAACTTCATCTACTCCGCTCTCCGCGTTGACTGGCTCATGTACCGCGCTCCGTCAGCAAAGAAAGTCCCCTTCCGATTTTTCCTGTTGCCCGCTTCAGAAGTACCGTAACGACCGGATACTTCTCGGAGACTGAGTCGGCGACCGGCAGTTTCTCCCGTTGGTGCAGGCAACACGCGAAGCATGCTATAGACCGCGCACTTAGCCACGGTCGGAAAAGGGCCTTACCTGTGTACACGTCTGAAATTGTTCAAGCATGGGGCAAGATCCTGAAGGGTGAACCACCCTCGCTTTCGATCGAAATTACCAAGGAATGCCCACTGAAATGCCCCGGCTGCTACGCGTACGACGCCGCCCATCTCGGCGGCGGACCAACGCTGCGCGACCTGAACGATCGAAGGGGCCAGGCTCTCGTAGATGGAGTACTTGAGGTTGTCGACCGCATCAAGCCTTTGCACTTGTCGATTGTCGGTGGCGACCCCCTGGTCCGTTATCGTGAATTGGAATTGATGATTCCACCGCTCCTGGCCCGCGGAGTCCACGTGCAGATCGTCACCAGCGCGTTCCGAACTCTGGGTCCCACCTGGCCGAAGCTGGAGCACTTGCACGTGGCCGTGTCCATCGACGGTTTGCAACCCGAACACGATGCCCGGCGCGCACCAGCGACCTACGACCGCATTCTCCGAAACATTGCGGGACAAAGAGTCACGATCCATTGCACGGTCACCGGTCAAATGATGAAGCGGCCGGGCTACCTCGGCGAGTTCCTGGAATTCTGGACACCGCGTCCCGAGATCAAGAAAGTATGGTTCAGCATGTTCACTCCTCAGGTCGGCGATCAAATGCCGGAAATCCTGAGTCCCAGCGAACGGCAACGGGCGATCACGGAAATGCTGCAGTTGCGAAGACAGTATGCAAAGTTGGATATGCCGGAGTTGCTGATTCGGCAATTTGCTTCGCCACCTGAAAGTCCCCAGGATTGCGTATTCGCACGCACGACCCAGACGTTATCGGCGGACCTGGAGACAAAGATCACTCCATGCCAGTTCGGCGGAAATCCGGATTGCTCATCGTGCGGATGCATTGCATCGATGGGCCTGGCAGCCATTGCGGCCCATAAATTGGGGGGCATACTCTCCGTCGGCGCCATATTCAGGGCCTCTATCAGGATCGGCGAGACCCGCGCGAGATACCGAGAGAAGTCTGGACAGAAATATCAAACCGGGAACCCGTTGCCAATATTGCAGAGAGAAGAGGCAAGCTGCGGGACCACGGAACAAAGGGCGAAATAGATCTTGAAGAACCAAGTCCATCGGAAGTTTTCCCCCACTCGAGTTGAAAGAGAACTCGACCGCCTTCGTCAGCTGTCCGCTCGCGTGGGAAGTAATCCTCTGCTGGTGCAAGCCAGCAACGGCAACACATCGATCAAGCGGGAAGGAATTCTTTGGATCAAGGGGTCCGGCAAATGGCTGGCTCGGGCAAACCAGGAAGAAATACTCATCCCGATTGAACTGGCGGAGGCGAAAGAGACTGTGGAGCAAGGCGGAGAAATCGCACCACGGCAGATTTCAGCAAACAGGATGATGCGCCCTTCCATCGAAACAGCCATGCATGCGGTGCTTCCCCATCGTGTCGTTATCCACGTGCACTCGATCAACACGATTGCCTGGGCGATCCGCTCGGATGGGATCGAGGAACTCACGGCACGGCTTCGTGGTCTGCACTGGCAATGGATTCCTTATGCCGCGTCGGGCATTCCGCTAGCCCGAGAAATCGAATTAGCCGTGGCCAGGGCAAAGGAAACCGACGTTTTCATACTTGCGAATCACGGACTTGTCGTCTGCGGACAGGATTGCGCCGCCACCGAAGAATTGCTGTGTGAGGTGGAACGCCGGCTCGCGATTTCTGCGCGGCCTTTTCCGATGCCCGACAGTGCTGTGCTCGGAAACATCGCTCGTTTCTCCGGTTGGCAATATCCCGATTACGATTCCTTGCACGCACTCGGCACCGACAAAGCGGCACTGAAAATTCTAAAGGGTGGCGTGTTGTATCCATGCCAGGCCATTTTTCTGGGCCTCGAGGCACTAACATTGCCATCCACGTTTGCCGCGTCGAAATTGAAAGCTCGTTTGACAAGCGGCGAACCTCCCTCATTTGTGGTGGTCGAAAGAAGCGGGGTAATGCTGAACGCGAAGATGACCAGCGCCGAGCGCGCCACTTTGATCGGTTTGATGGAAGTGGTGCGCCGAACCGCGGAATCCGCACAACTGCGCTACTTGACCAGAGAGGAAGTCGCGAAGGTGGTCAACGAAGGCGGGCGCGGATACAGAAACGAGGCGGAGATGGAGCAAAGGGCAAATTCTGCGACCGCGGTGGGAGACATTCGCCAGGAACGGGAAGCTGAATACAGCCGCAACACGTGCTTTTCCTAGTGGCCGGTGAACCGAAGTAAATGTCGGAGCGATCCGATATCTTGCTTCGAGACACGTTTTCATGGATCCGAAACAGACCATTCAGGCCTTTGTCGATGCGATCAACGGCCAGGACTGGGCTAGGCTCGATGCACTTGTCGCGCCGGACTTTGTGCGGTACAGCATTGCCGCAGGTGAACCCGCCGTCAGAAGCCGCGCGGACCTCGTGGGTTTTCTTCGCCGCGAATACCAAACGTTTCCAGACGCCCAGGAAGCAATCGTCGATATATTTGCTGAAGGCGAAAAAGTCGCGGTGCGGCACCATTTCCGCGGAACGCAACACGGTGCGATGGGTTCGTATCTGCCTACCGGGAAGACCATGAATGCCGAGTACATCACAATCTATCGTGTCCGGAATGGCCAAATCCTTGAGGCTTGGGCCGAATGGGATAACCTCGCAGGCCTGAGACAATTGGGCCACCTGTAGATTGGCTTTACCTCTCCTGTTCGTACCCGTGGATGCAGCTGGATGGATTGGATTTAGACGTCCCTTCGCCCTTCCCTAGAGCCTTCCCGTCAGGAAAAACCCGACTTTGCCCAGGGCATATTTTTGTTTGAGGAGGGTTGTCGATTTGGCCCGCCCTCGTTCGATATACAGGTGAAGCAAGGGAAGCACCCTTTAGGAGCCGGACATGACAAGCCAACACACAACCCCGCAGAGCCTGAAATCAATCATAGCAGTCGCCCTGGTTGGGCTCGGGCTGAATGGCGCCGCGTGCCCGGTGAGTCATCTCCTCAGCGCCATCGTAGGTAAGGCCCTGGGGATACTGCCTTCGCTGGTACTGGCGGCTTGGCAGGGCTCGCAGGCTTTTGCCCTTGACCATCAGCGGCTCTTGGATTTTCTGTCCCAGTCGGTATCATTCTGGACGCTCATCGATACCCTGGGCAAGGTTCTCTAGGAATCCTGACTTTAGGCCTGAAGGTGGAAAAGGAGAAGCAACGATGCGTTTCATGATGCTGCTGCCAGCCCCGGTTGAAGCTTTGGAGAAATGCGCGGTCCCCGATCGAGGGATCGTCACGGCGATGCGGAAATACGACGAGGAAATGAACAAGGCTGGCGTGCTACTCAGCGAGGAGGGGCTGCACCCAACCTCCAAGGGGGTGCGCATAAAGGTCTCCGGTGGCAAGCGAATCGTGACGGATGGTCCGTTCATCGAGACAAAGGAAGTGATCGCCGGCTTCTGGATCATTCAAGTGAATTCGAAGGAAGAGGCCGTCCGGTGGGCCGAGCGGTGTCCCCTGCCCGAGTGCGGCGTGATTGAGATACGCCAGATATTCGAGAATTGCGACTTTCCGCCGGAGCTACAGAAAAAAGCGGCGGGGTCGTAGCTGCGGATGCCAGGGGCCCTTATAGGAGTCTGACTACGGGAGAACAAGATGATGGCAAGAAGGCACTTCATTGCAAGGTCGACCGCCGGGATGGTTCTGGCAGCGCATGCAGATTTGCGTGCATGGCCTCAGGAGCGAGCGACCACCGGCCCCAAAACCGGCTATGCTCCGGTAAACGGCCTCAACCTGTACTACGAAATTCACGGCAGCGGAGAACCGCTCATTCTGTTGCACGGCGGCGCGGTCGGTATCGTCATGTTTGGCCCGAACGTGGCGGAGCTGGCCAAGAATCGCAAAGTGATCGCCGTGGAATTGCAGGGCCACGGGCGCACTGCGGACATAAACCGGCCGCTGAGCTTCGAAGCCATGGCAGACGACATCGCGGGGCTGATGAAGTACCTGGGGATTGAAAAGGCCGACGTCCTGGGTTACTCGCTGGGTGGAGGGGTTGCGCTCGAGACGGCCTTCCGGCATCCCGAATCCGTGCGCAAGCTTGTGGTCGTCTCAACGCCCTTCAAGCGTGATGGATGGTATCCCGAGGTGCTGGTGACAATGTCGCAGATGGGCCCGTCTGCCGGGGAAATGATGAAGCAGTCGCCGCTGAACCAAGTGTACCCGAACGTGAATTGGGCGGTGTTGTTCACCAAGCTCGGCGCGCTCCTTAAGAAGGACTATGACTGGTCGAAGGAAGTTGCGGCGCTCAAGCCACAGACGATGATCGTTTTCGCCGATGCCGACGCTGTCCGTCCCGCACACATCGTGGAGTTCTACGGCTTGCTCGGTGGCGGCCAGAAGGATGCTGGCTTGGATGGGTCTGGAAGGCCTGCGGAAGAGCTGGCCATTTTGCCCGGCCTCACGCATTACAACATTAGTGCTTCGCCCTTGCTGCCAACGGTCGTGGCGCCCTTCCTCGACGCGCAATCGGCGGCGAAGGCCAACTAGATCAACCACGAGATTGAATGGGCATTCAGCCCGTTCATGCAGGCCGGCAATCAAGCAGTCAAAAAATACAAGGAGAGAAGATCATGAAATTCCTGAGTATCTATAAACACGCCGAGAGAAACACGCCCCCTTCCCAGGAGGAAATGAACACCATGGGCAAGCTGATCGAGGAGGGGATGAAGAAGGGCTGGCTGCTTGGCACCGAGGGATGTTTGCCGAGCGCTTTGGGCGCGCGCATTCGACGTTCTGGCGATAAGATAACCGTCACCGACGGGCCTTTCATCGAGTCGAAGGAAGTCGTCGGCGGCTTTGCGCTGCTTCAAGCGAACTCCAAGGAGGAAGCCATCAAACTGACCAAGGACTTCCTCCAGGTGGCGGGCGAAGGTGAATGCGAAATTCGGCAGCTCTACGAGCTGGGTGAAACGAACTGCACCGAGAAGGCGGCCAAAGCCTAGTTGCGGGGTGCTTGCGTCAGTGCGACGCTCGCCACAATGGCGCGAGCAGCTCCGCGCATTCTTCCAACAGGCCCTCAGTCTGTGGGTCGAAAGCGTTGGGCTGCTCACTCTCGACATCGATGGTCCCGACTACGTTTTCTCGGGTTGAATCGAAAATCGGGACGATGATTTCCGATTTTGTCGTTCCGAAGGCGGTGAGGTACCGCGGGTCGCTTCGAACGTTTCCAACGTTGACGGTTTTTCGAGTGGAAATTGCCGAGCCCGTCAAACCTTTGGTTATCGGGAAAGTGCGAAATTCGGGCGCGCCAGGACCGCTCCAGACAATGTTCGATACGAGCCCGGCAGTGGGGTCGACATCGTAAAGTCCCACCCAGCGATGATTGCCGCTTTCTTTTATCAGCGCGGCTACCTTTTCAAGAGCGGCACGGCGCGGTTCTCCTCCGGACACTATGCGCTTTAGTTCCTTCCGCAGGGTGGTTCGGTCCATTGTTGCTTCACGGTATGATGACTGACCACGTTCTGTGGCCTCACGCGTCCGCGAGGACCACGGCCATGGCGAAGCCATCGTAGCCCTTGCTGCCGACGGTCTGCAACTCTGTCGCGCTCACTGTTTTCTCGTCGGCCAGCCGCTGGTTGAATCTGCGAACGCCCTGAATGTCGGCGTCCACGGTCGAGGCATCGAGGACCTTGCCATCACGAATCACATTGTCCGCGATGATCAGACTGCCTGGACGGGAAAGTCGCAGCGCCCACGCAAAGTACTCCGGCATGTCGGACTTGTTCGCATCAATGAAGATGAAGTCAAACGGGCCCCGGCCTTCGCGCTCAAGCTGCGGCAAAACGTCTAGCCCAGGTCCGACGCGAAACTCGACGCGATCGCTCAAGCCGGCAAAGGCCACGTTGCTGCGCGCCACTTCCGTATGTTTGGGGTTGGCGTCCACTGTGATCAGGCGGCCTTTTGGGGGCAACGCGCGCGCCAGCCAGATGGTGCTGTACCCGCCCAATGTGCCCAACTCCAATATGTTGCCGGCGCGCATCAGGCACGCCAGCAAATACAGGAATTTGCCCTGCGTCGCGGATACCTGGATAGCCGGCAGGCCAGCCGCCTCGCTTGCTTTGAGAGCGGCTTCGAGCGCGGGATCGTTTGGCGCAAGCAGTCCGCAGATGTAATTGTCGACTTCGGTCCATACGTTTTGTGACATGATCCTCTTCCACGTGGCCGGCTGGCTAGAACCGCCAGCCATAGCCGAACACCAACTGAATGGTGTGGTGCATTCCCAAATCGTACCGCAAGGAAGTGCCGTTGACGTTTACCGTGTGCGCGGAAAAAAATGTGTGGGAATCTCCGGCCTCGATCCGCAGCGTGCCTCTCTCGCTCGGATAAAACTCTACGATTCCCCCCAAATCCAGCGCGAAATTCGTCGATCGTCCATAACTGTACTCCACGGTACCGTTCGGCTGCGAGGCGATGCCTTGCAGCGCCTGAGCATAGCTCTGAAATCCGGTCCGCACTTTGCCGAAGAAACCGAAATGGTTCCGGCGAATTCCACCTTTCAATCCAAACAGTCCCTCGAGCACCGGCCCGCCGTAGAGATTGGTAGGCCCGTGGGTATCTTGCGGAAAATACAACACGTCGCTATCGAGATAAAGTACTCGCCAAAACCGGTAGCTCGCATACGCGCCCAGACCGGATAGCGTCGCTATGCTGTTGTTCGCTCCGGCGGGCGCCGTTACCAGCGTGCTGAACAGCGGCCCAAATCCCCAGTTTCCCGGCACCTTTCGCTCGCCTTCATTCTCCCGTAACGTTCCTGGTCGATAGGCTACGCCAAAACTCAGGCGAGTTGTGTCTTCGACACTTCCCGGATAACTCACCGTGACACCTGCCACGTTTTTGGCTTGTTGGGGAACGCGGTACGGATTTCCCGCGATGTCTGCGCGCAAGACCCAACGCGGACTGAGGTAATACTCAATTCCTCCTCCCAAATTCACTTCAAAATAGGTAGCGCCCAGCTGCTGCCCTGGCAGGCCTGCGCCGGGAGAGTACGAGAGCACATCCGTGAAGTGAAACAATCCCGGCCGCACCAGGCCGAAGACGGACAGGCGCCGCGTCTCGAGCACTTTCGCGCGCAAGCCGAAGACTGCCTGAAGGGTCTGGCCGCCTCGCCGGAAAGATATGACCTCAGATTGCTCCGGGAAAAAATCGACTTCGGCCTCAAACGCCAGCCGGCGATCGAAGTTCCAGTCAAATCTTCCGCCGAAACCCGGGAAATTCTTGCCATTTTCCGTTTTTGGGTCATTTTGCCGGATGGTAGAAAATTCGCCGCCAAATTCCACGCGCGAGTAATCGCTTTGCGCCGAGGCCGTGAAGCAGGCGGCAAACATCAACAACGAAGTGAGCATCCACCGGCAGAACCCACGGCGAGCGAAGGCCATGACGGTTGCGTGAAAGATCCCCGAGTTTACAGAGATAGTGCCAGGCTCAACCGGCGGGATGCGTTTTTCGGTATTCATCGTAAGCGGCCAGATAGCGGTCCACATCCCTGCGCAGCACGTAATAGGGCGTTGATTGGCGGATTTTTGCTGGCGCTCCGCCGCGTATGCGAATCTTTTTTTCCTTCCACATCCACAATTCCAGGTCCGGCATTTTTGCCGGCGCCACCGTCACGGTGGTAATTCCACAACGCAGTAGGGCATCGGGTGAAGTCCACGACGATGCTCCACGCTGAATCATCTGCTCGAGGATGTAGTCGGCCATGTGGCGGTGCCGCTTTTCGATGCGCTCCATCCCGATTTGATTTGCCAATGCGATGGACGCGCGCAGGCCGCTGAGCGCCGGCACGTTGGAGCTGCCGATGCGCTGAAAACGTTCCGCACGGATCTTGTTGTCTTCCCAGCCCTCCGTGGCAATGGTGTTCCACGTGCGATCGATCGCCTCATCGCGCACAAACAGGAACCCCGAGCCTTTTGGCGCTTGCAGCCACTTGTGCGGGCTGGCGGAATAGTAGTCGCACCCGATGTCGCGAATGTTCAGCTTCATCATTCCTGGCACATGCGCGCCGTCCACCGCGCTCAGGATGCCTTTCGACCGCGCCAGCGTCGCCAGTTCCTTTGCCGGCAAAACTACTCCGGTCACGGTGGTGATATGGCTGAAGAAAATCACCTTTGTTTTGGGCGTGATCGCGTCGTTGAACAGATTCAGCACCGCAGCAGCGCTGGGCACCGGCTTCGGCAGCGTCACTTTTTTCACTACGACGCCGTAGCGCTTGGCTTTCAGGTTCCATGGCTGCTCGCCGCCGGGGTGCTCCTGATCCGTCATCAGCACCTCATCCCCGGGCTTCAGATCGATGCCATTGGCGATGTAGCTGTTTGCCTCGGTGGCGTTCCGCAACAGCGCAATTTCGTTGCGCGAGGATCCCACAAACTCCGCCAGAGGATCGCGAAACTGGTTCCAAGCGGCGTAGCCCCAGATGGGATAATCTTCCGGATCGGTCTCGTCGAGCATCTCGGATTTCTGATAGCTCGCAAACACGGCGCGCAGCACGGGAGCCGGCGAAGAGCCCACCGTGCCATTGTTCAAATACACTTCGTCTTCGGGAATCAGAAACTGTTTGCGAATCTCTGCCCAGTAGGCTTCTTCGTTTGTGTCGTACAGCGAATGATCCGGCAAGTTTTCGGGCGCTGGTCCCAGGATGTCCCTGCACACCTGGGGGAAGCCTGCTGCTCCCAACGCCGCCGCACCCGCAACTGATGAAAGAAACGCTCGCCGGTCAATCATTCGTCCTCCCATCGATCTTCGCGGATTCTATCCTCAGCACTAGACTCTCGCGAGTACTTTCGTATCGGGTATACTCTTTTTCATCTTCTCGAGGAACTTGCCACCTTGCCCCGCTTGACGACATCGCGCCTGACGCGCTGCGCATTCTTCGCGCTGATACTGGGCATAGCTCTGTGTAGTCCTGCTCTTGGGCAAAATCCGCACGGCTCGTTGGAGGGCACGGTCCGCGATTCCAGTGGGGCCCTGGTGCCTTCGGCCAAAATCTCGTTGCGCAATCCCGGGCTGTCCCTGGTACGTGAAGCGGAAACGGATGGGCAGGGGGAATTTCGCATCGTCGACCTGCCGGCCGGCGCGTACGACGTGCGGGTCAGCGCTAATGGTCTTGCCGAGGCCCATTCCAGAGTGACCATCTCGATCAGCTCGGTGCGCCAGATCAGCGTAACGCTCGAACCCAAAGGTGTTTCCGAGCATGTTCAGGTCAGCGCGGCGGCGCCGTCGATCACTACGGAGCCCTTGGACACGTCTAGCGCGGTGCACCAAGCCATCGTGTATCACCAGGATCTGGAGACAATTCCGCTCGCGGCACGGAGCTTCGCCAACATCGCCTATTTCGCGCCGGGAACCGAGCCCGTCGAGCCCTCCGACCCCACCAAGGCGCGCATCACCGCGGTTTCTACCGGGGGCAGCTCTGGACTCAACAATGAAATTTCCGTCGATGGCGGCGACAATTCCGACGATTACATTGGTGGGTTCCTGCAGAATTTTTCGCCCGATGCCATTCAGGAATTTGCATTCCGCACCGCGCAAGCCGACGCCGATACGGGCCGCACCACCGCGGGTTCCGTGGTCATCACCACGCGGAGCGGCACTAACCAGTGGCATGGCGAAGCGGCATTTTACGAACGCTCTGCGGCGTTGAACGCGCGTTTCCCCATCGACAATCCGGCTCCCAATCCCAAGCAGCCCTTCTCTCGCCAGAACTATGTGGGCACGCTGGGTGGCCCCATCGTCCAGGATCGCCTGTGGTTTTTTACGTCGCTCGAATATGTTCACGAAGACGCCAGCATCGCCTACAGCAACGCCAGCGTGACGCAATTCAACGCGCTCGCGCAGCTAGCATCGCTGGGACTTCTTCCCGGCGTCACTTCTGTCGATGTTCCGGATAGCGTCAGCGTGCCGTTTCGCGACTACCTGGCTACGGCTCGCCTGGACTGGGCACCGTCCGCGCGCTCGCAATGGTTTCTGCGCGGCGCAATCGATACGTACACCACACGCAACGCCCTGGTGCAGCAAGGAACGCTTCCGTCCACCGGGGCCACAGCGCACAACAACTATTTCAGCCTGGTGCTGGGGCAGCAATTCAACTTTTCGCCGTCGTGGTTCGGTTCGCTGGTGCTGAATGCCAGCGCGCTTCACTTAACGCAAGCGCGCAATGTGAATCTGGGCTTCGCGTATGCGTTTCCGTTTACCATAACGTCCAGCACGATTTCCGGATATGAAACGTATGGCGACAATTTGTTTGTCACTCCCATTACGGCGTTTCCCATCTTGCGCGATCAGCAAAAATATCAGTTTCGCTACGACGTCACGCACACCGCAGGGAATCACACGCCGCGCTTCGGTGTTAACTTGATCCACGAGCCGGTACTCAGTGGCGCGCTGACCGCGACGGCGGAAAGCCTGTACTCGCCCCCACAGAATCCGACCTACTATCTGGCCAATCCGCAGCAAGCGCTGACTGATTTCGGCTGCAATCCGGCGCTTCCGCAAAATCAGCCGCCCAATCCGCCGTGCCCTTTGGCTTCTTACACGCCCGCGTACGACGGCAGTTTTTCGCAAAACGTGCAACGGCTTGGCCTTTATGCGGAAGATTCCTGGCGCCTCACTCCCCGGCTCACGCTGAATTATGGCCTGCGCTACGACACGACTTTCGGTTTGTTCATCGCTTCCGGTCACCATCAGAGTCTCAATCCCGCGCTCAGCACCGGCCTGGTGAACGGCATCCCTCACGACTACCGCAAAGCGTTCGCGCCGCGTATCGGCATCGCGCAAATGCTGGGTTCGTCAGGCAAAACTGTGCTGCGCGCCGGTTTCGGTTTGTTCTACAACGACCTGGCGCAGAACGGCTGGGTGAACGCGTTTACCGCGGTGAATTCCTACAATCTGGCGAACGGCACAAGCCCCGCCGCGCTGATTGATCCCAACTACCACACGCCGTACGCGATTCATGCCACCGCCGGAGTGCAGCATGCGCTTTCGACGAATTGGATGGTCAGCGCGGACTACACGCTGGAAACCGGCATGCACGCCTATCGCAGTTATGGCTACGCTGCGGCTGACGTGTACCGCACCGACAACCGCTCGAGTTACCAGGGCTTGTCGCTGCGCGTGCAAGGCAATGTCAACCAGCGTGTTCACCTCACCGCGCATTACACGCTGGCCAAGGCGAACACCTGGGGATGCCAGATTGGCGAGCTGTTTGATTACGTCAACGGCGTCTGCGATACCGCGAATCCCTTCGCGCCGGGAGATTACGGCCCTGCGGGCGAAGATGTGCGCAACCGCTTTGTGCTTGCGGGAACGTTTCTGATTCCCGGCGGCTTTCAACTTTCCACGCTGATGCAGTTTGAATCCGCTCGCCCGTATACCATGACCACGCCGGACGGCACGCGAGCGGTCGTCAACGGTGTGGAAACGACGCTCGATGAGTTTCGTGGCTCGCCTTATGCGCAAGTCGATCTGCGGGTCACGCGCCCGTTCACGTTTCGCGAGCGCTACTCGTTGCTGCCGTTCGTCGAATTCTTCAACCTATTGAATCGCAACAATCCCGGCAATAATTTCATCCCGGATCTTTCCGCCTTGCCCACGCCGGTCAATAATCTTTCCAATGCCACGGCCTTCTGCTTGAATGCTTCCTGCACGCAGACGCAGCCGATTACTTCTCTCAGCCAGTTGCGCTTTCCCGCCGGCGCTTTGGGCGATTTCTTCGGGCCTGGCACAACTGTTGGTATACCCTTTGCCGCGCAGGTGGGCATCAAATTCACATTCTGATCGTGCGATTTTCCCGGAGCCTGGACCGTTCATCATGCTCACAAAACCACGCTGGCTGCTCGATCTGGAAGGCGCCTCGATTTTTGTTTTGGCTATCTTCCTTTATCGCGCGAGCCATTTTTCCTGGGAGCGGTTCGCGCTTTTGTTTCTAGCGCCGGATCTATTCATGCTGGGTTATCTGATCGACGCCAGGTGCGGCGCGGCTTTCTACAATCTCGTTCACACGTATTGAGGCCCGGTGGCGCTTTTGCTGATTTCCTTGCTGTTGCCTGCGCCGCAGCTCACTGCGTTCGGATTGATTTGGCTGGCGCACTTGGGCTTGGACCGTATGCTCGGTTTCGGTTTGAAATACCCCACTTTTTTCAAGGATACGCACCTGCAACACGTCTGATGGGTCTCTGCGGCGCCGCGGCGAGCCGGGGCTGCAGCGCAGCCGGGCAACCTGTACAATAGATATGAGAGCGTAAGGAACACCAGAATCATGTTTGAAAACCTGACAGAAAAGCTGCAACGAACCTTCAAGAACCTGCGCGGGCAGGGAAAACTCACCGAAGAGCACCTTGACGTGGCGCTCGGGGAGATCCGCGAGGCGCTCATCGAGGGCGACGTCAACGTCGGCGTGGCCGATGAACTGCTCGTCAACATCCGCTCCAAGGCCCTGGGTTCCGAAGTCATGCTGCAGCTTTCGCCCGACCAGCAAGTCGTCAAGATTGTGCGCGACGAGCTCACCAATCTTCTCGGCAAACACGCCAAGCCGCTGTTTGCCTCGCGGCCGCCTTCCGTATGGATGATCGTGGGCCTGCAAGGCTCGGGTAAGACCACCACCACCGGCAAGCTTGCCAAATGGCTGTCGCAGCATGGGCACCGGCCCATCGTGGTGTCGACCGACGTGTATCGCCCTGCGGCGCGCGAGCAGCTGTCGCAAGTGGCCAAGTCCATCGGCATTTCGCTGTGGCCCGGCGCGGGTACAGACAAGCCGCTGGAGATCGTGCGCGGCGCGATTAAAGAAGCGAAGCTTTCCGCCAGCGATGTGGTCCTTGTCGACACCGCGGGCCGCTTGCACATTGACGATGAGTTGATGAGCGAGCTCTCCACGCTGAAAAAAGAATTGCAGCCCAGCGAAATGTTGTTTATCGCCGACGCCATGATCGGTCAGGATGCGGTTCGCTCCGCAGGCGAGTTCCACAAGCGCCTCGGGCTTACCGGGGTAGTTCTGACCAAGCTCGATGGCGACGCGCGCGGCGGTGCGGCTCTGTCGATCGCCAAGGTATCCGGGGCTCCGGTAAAGTTCGTGGGCTTGGGTGAAAAGTATGATGCCTTGGAAGGTTTCTATCCCGAGCGCATCGTCTCGCGCGTTCTCGGCATGGGCGACATTCTTTCGCTGATCGAGCGCGCGGAATCTGCCTTCGACAAGAAGGCGGCGATGGAACTCGAGCGCAAACTGCGCAAGGAAGAGTTCACGCTGGAAGATTTTCGCGATCAGCTGAGGCAGATTCGCAAGATGGGCCCGCTGGACCAGTTAATGGATATGCTTCCCAAGGTCGGGCCGCTGCAGAATTTGCCCAAGGACACCACCGTCGACGAGAAGAAACTCAAACAAGTGGAAGCGATCATCAATTCCATGACCAACGAGGAACGCCGCGACCACAACGTGATCGACGGCAAACGGCGCAAGCGCATCGCCAAGGGCAGCGGCACCTCGGTCCAGGAAGTCAACCAGGTCATCAAGCAATACCTGCAGATGCGCACGATGATGAAGCAGTACGGCGCCCTGGCGGCGCGCAGCAAAATGAAGGGCCTCGGCAAACTCGCCGGCCTGGGCTAGTAAGCAGACTGATTCATAACCGAGGCAACAGCTGCTAGCTATCTATAGTGCCGAGCGCGACGTAGTCGCAAGGATTAAACCAGCAATCTTTTCCGACAGCTCGCCGGGGTTGACGTCCGCGCGGTTCGAGAGGATTACGATGGTCAAGCCATCCTTGGTGAATCGCTCGATCACGGTGCGAAATCCCATGGTGCCCCCGGCGTGCCACATGCGCGGATGTCCGTTCAACGGATCGAGGAACCAGCCGAAACCATAGCTGACTGGCTTTCCCGGCGCGAGATTGTTGTCGTCGGGTTTGCGAGGCCAATGTGTTTCGGAACCGTCGGCCAATTTTGCTGGCGTAAGAGCGGGCGCCATCTCGGCTGCGCTCAGGAGCGTGTGCTTTTGCAGGGCTTCATCCCACTTTGCCATGTCGCTCAAGTTTGAATAAACGCCGCCGTCGCCCAGCGTTGCTGAAGTCGAACTCTGATCCGTTTCCACCAGCTTTCCACCGTCTTTCGAGTTTCCGTTGGCCCGCTGGCTGATCTCATTCTTCCCTTTTTGATAGACCACGGAATGTTCCATGCCCGCAGGGTCAAAAATGCGCTTCTGCAAAAAGTCGCGATAGGGCATTCCCGAAGTTTTCGCGACGATCAATCCGAGAACGACATACCCCGAATTGCTGTACGTCCAGCTTGTCCCGGGAGCGAATTTTCCTTCTGTCTGCTTCTCCAGCAACGCCAGAACCTCACGGTCTTGAATCTGATGGTCCGCCGACCAGCGCGGTCCGTTGGTTTTTTCCTCGCGGTCCATCAGCTCCTCGTAATCCGGCAAGCCGCCAGTGTGGGTCAGAAGGTTGCGAACGGTTATGTTTTTTCCGTAGGCAGGGAATTCCGGGAAGATCTCCGTCAGCCGCTGGTCGTAGCGAACCTTTCCGTCCTTCACAAGAAGCATAATGGCCATGGCGGTGAATTCCTTGGTTACACTGGCCAGCCGGAAATTCGTTTCTGCGTCGATCTTCTCCGTCGTTCCCAGCTTGCGGACGCCATAACCCTGCTCGAAGATCACGTGCCCGTCTTTCTTCACGATGGCGGCGAGGCCTGGCTCGTCCGGCTTTGTCGCGGCGGAGAGGATCGCATCAATCTCCTTATTGCTAGCCGACAGGTCGCTACCTTGCACAGTGAAACTGCCGATTGGCACCGCAATTAAGCACAGGAGCACTGCCGCAAACACTTTTCGCATTACGCACCTCGAGGAATACCGCAGCATACCATCCAGCTTGCTTCGCGGGACGGCGAGATTCCGACCGCGACCAGCCCGCGGCGCGAACAAACCTCAGGCCTGAAGGCCTGAGCTACAGGAATATAGACGTGCCATGACGTGGCGGGTTCTATTTCACGAATTGGCCGTTGTGAACCGTGTATTCCACGTGGAATGGTTTCTGTTCTTTGCGGCTTTCCCAGTGTTGTTGCGCGATGATCTGGTTGGCTTGCGCCAGTCGTTCGGAGGGCAGCGGATGCGAGCGAAAATAACCCTGCAGGCTTTGGATTGCGAGGTCCGAGAGTTCGTCCTCCGGCGCTTGGGCGCGCGTTACGTATTCGTCGCCGAGCTTGGTTAGCCGGTTAAGCGCCTGCACCGCCCCATACGGCGAATAGCCTGCCTCGACCGCCAGAAAGATTCCTTCGCGGTCAGCTTCCAGTTCTTCATCCTTTTGATAGCCGGCCTCCCAAAGAGAGAAGGGCAACTGCAGGAGCTCGCCCAGAACTCCCAAATTGAGATTTTTCAGATTGGCTGCCACTTGCACGCGTTCCACGCAGTGATAGTGGTCAATGTGTTCGAGTTCGTGCGCCAGCACACTCGCCAGTTCGTCCTCCGTGGTCATCAGGTCCAGCAAACCTTCGCCAATGTAGACAGGACCGCCTGGGAGAGAAAACGCATTGATCATGTTGCGATCCCAAATCACGTGGAAGCGGTAAGGGAGTTGGCGCTGCGCCTGCGCCGCCAGCCGCGCCCCTAGCAGGCTTACATATGCAGCCGTGCCCTGTTGTTCCGGTGAGAGTTCCTGTTGCGGCGGCGGTAGTGAGCGGCGAGTGTTTTGCCGATGGCAATTTCTTCCTCGTCCGAGAGCCGCGTGAAGTGCATGGGCGCGCGCGTCAAATCTCTTTGCGCATCGGCGGCCATTTCCAGAACGGCGTTGGGCGACACTGGGGCCTGCTTGTTATGGCGTTGCGTGTAATAGAGCGCACCAAGCGCCACGCTCAGCACCAGGAAAAAACTCGCGACCAGCAGGGCCCGTTTCATAGCAGTTGGCGGATCGCGTCGCGGTAGCGGCTATAGAGGTAGGACACGAAGAGCAAGGCTGCGCCCACAATGATGAAAGTGATATAGCGATCCCGTGGCTGCAAGCCCCACACATCCAGCACCACAACCTTGCCGACGCACAGCAGCAATAATGCCAGGCCGGTCAGCCGGAAGCTGCGTTCTTCGACCGCCAGCGCCAACAGCATGATCAGTACGCCTTCGACACCCCAGGCAACCGTGACCAATCCTAAGCGCATTTTCAGCGCCAGCATCAACGTTAGCAGCATGATCGCGACGAAGAACTGCAGTTGCTCCGGCCGGCGCGCGAAAAACGTCAACACCCTGAAGATTCCCTCCGGTCGCGGTGACGACCTGAACCGTTCGCGCAGCGGGAAGGCAAAAAACAGGCTGGCCAGCAGCAGCGCGAGCGCGCAGCCCAGTACAAAATAGCGGCCCTGCCAGTCTCGCTCGACAAAATAGCCTGAGCCAAACAGGTTGTGTGCCAGCGCTCTCGCAAAAACCAGCAGCGTAAGCACGATTCCCTGATACAGAAATACCTGCCGCTTCGGCACCAGCGCCATCCCGAACAGAACTACAACCAAGGCTGCCCAAGCAACAACGACCCACTCAATCGGAAACTGGAAATAAAACAGCGCCACAAGCGTGGCCGTGCCCAAGGTCCCGAGCACCGCGGCAATGGAGTTTCCGCCGCCACGGTCTTCTGTTTTGGTGTGCGTGGCGCCCGCCTGCGTGAACTGCTGGTACACAAAAAAGTAGATCGGCACCAGTGGCAGGATGGTGTAGGTGCGCGGGCTCCAAAAATGTCCTGGGTCGCCGGCCGTCAGGTTCACGAAAAAGATTCGCGCGAAGCTGGCCAGTAGCGCCACGTACGATTGATACCGGAATTGGCCGACGTTGCGCAGCGTCCCATACTCAAACAGCACCAGCCCAAACACCGCCCAGCCGACCGCCACGTTCAGCGGCACCAGTTCGTACCAGAGCAACAGCGACACAATTGTGGATGCCGCCCAGGAATAGGCGTGCTGCAGGTCGCGCGCGCGCCACTCTTCCGGCATGCGCACCACGCGAGACATGGTATAGAAGAACACCGCAACCAGCGCCAGCGAGAGCAGCCGCACGCTCAAGTCGCGCCACGTGGCGGTGAGGTGCAAATTGAAAACCACACCGCGCGCCAGCGCTAGGAAGGACAAAATATACGCCTGCCACCGCAGCTCAGCCAACGCAAACCGCGAATCGACCAGCGCCAGCACCAGCGCAAAACCCGCCCACAGCGGCGCCAGCCAGCCGTTCGGCGCTTCATGCCATGCCAGCAGCGCCAGCAGTCCGGTTGCGGAAAAAGAGTGCACGAACGCCACGGCAGCCTTCGTGCGCAGATCCGGCGCAGCCTGGCGCGAGAGGAAATACAAGCCCGCGGCAACGATCACGACGGTTACGATACGCAGGCTGATCGCCATCCAGATTTTTTGGTCCAGGTCGTAGTTGAAATTGAGCGTGCGCAAGCTCGCCAGAATCGCGACCACGTTGGCCTGCCACGCCAATGGCGCATAATTCAACTTGCGCGACACCAGCACTAATGCAATCGCGAACGCAATCCAGCTGACCGCGACCCACGGCGCCGGCACCAGTTCCCACAGCACCCAGACCATCAGCGCGGACGCGGTCCAGGTATAAGCGCCGCGAACCATCGCCCGGTATCGTTCTTCCGTGGAGTAGAAGCGTTTCGCCAGCCAGTACAATCCCGCAGCCACAGCTAACGCGCTGAAGCTCTCGACCGGCAGTGTGTGCCAGCGATGGACGTTCGCGGCATCCGTGGTGATCGCGAACAACGCGGCGCAGGCACTGAGGATGTGCGTGTGCCAGGCGAGCACCCGGTAAGGCAAAGCGCGTGAAATTTCCAGCAAAATCGCGGCGAACGCAATGAATGCGACCGGCCGCCACAGCACCGGCGCTTCGTAGCAGATCAACAGCGCGATCAGGGCCGATCCGGCAGTCGCGAATGCGCCGCGCACGATGCGCTGCTCGAAGTCGTCGCGCAACGGCGCCAGTTTCGCGGTGACGTAGAACGCGCAGGCCAACAGCGGCAGCGTGAGCAAGCGCATGCGTAGGTGAGCTTCAATCGCCGATTCCATGTGCAAGTTGACCAGCACGGCGCGGTAGAGAGCGATCAGGGCCACGCCGACGTATTGCACTTGCAGGTGCTGCGAGGGAAAGCGCTTTGTCAGCAGCGCGAGCGTCAGCATCACGCCAGCCAACGCCACGCTGGTCCAATCGCGGGCGGTTAGCGCCCACACCGCAACCACGGCGGACACTCCGGCGATGTAGGAGTGCGCATCGAGCAGGAAGGCGTCCAGTGTTACTTCAAAGAATTGTTTCCAACGCGTGCCAAGCGCCAGGAAGTTGCCGTAGAGCACGATCGCGCAAAGCGAAAAAAGGATGCCAGATTCCAGCAGCAGGGCTTCGCTCGACTCGCGAACGCGAATCACTGCCCTGACATCGGCTAATGCCAGATGCCCGGCGGTGAGCAACCCGGTCAGCAATCCGATTCGCCGGAACACCACTTCCTTGGCGATCACCCCGGCCAACAGGAAAATTTCCGCGCCCAAGAGCCACAGGATTGCCACATTGTTTCCGGAATAGTGGAATGGCGGGGCCGCCAGCATCAGCGCCGCTCCCATCACCGTGAGCAGCACGAATGCCTGCCGGCGCCGCCGCGTTATCGGCAGCTGCGCAAAGGCGAATTCCACCGCGCCCACAATCAGCAATACCAGGTACGCATATTGCGGCTGTACCGACTGGAACTTCAGCAGACCGAGCAGTAACAACGTATTCAGCAACGCCGCGGTCGTGGAAACGTGTTCCTCAAATTCCGAGTGAATGTTCCGCACTAGGTAAGAAACGCGGAAGGTCAGCCAGTAGAACGCCAGCATCGCCAGGCTGGCGGGGTATTCGGGAAAGGCGCGGCCCTGCGCGCCATTCACACCGAGAATTTGAAACAGCCAGTAAAGATGATTCAGATAGCTGGAGAGAATTCCGAACACTTCGAGCTCAAACCAATGCATCTTCAGCACGATGATGACCAGGCCGATGGCCAGGATCACGCCCGCTGATAGGCTGTAAACAGTGTCATGGCTAAGGGCTACCGTTGTGTATCCCAGCAGAAACGCCAGGCCGGTGACGAACTGCGACCGGTACCGCAGCGTATGCACCGCCATCGCCACAGCTACCAGCAGCATCAAAATGCAGTCGAGTGGCAGCGAATTCAGGATTTGCATCGCGCCCACGTGGTAAATGCCGTAGCTGCTGAAGAACAGCAGCGCCCAGCCGCCACCAATGAACGTGCGGCCTAGCACGCGGAAAGTCTCTTTTTTCTCCAGGAAAATTCCGCCGCCCAGCAGCAGCACGGACGCGAGGAACGAGATGAAGGCTTTTCCGCCGGGCCCCATCGCGCTCAACTCATAGATTCCGAACAGCGCTACGCCCACAACCAGAATGATGATGCCCAGCTTGTTCAGCCAGTTCGTGCCGAGCGTTTCTTCCAGCGCAGAAACTGTGTTGACGCGTTGTGCGAATGTTTGCTTTGGCGCTCGGTGCCGCAAGGGCTCAACGGTCGACGGCGCTGCGATCCGGGCTGCTGCCGGTTCCTTCACCGTTTCCTTCGCAGCATATGCAGGCACGGATGGCGGCGGCGCTGGGGTGTGGGACGGAGGCAACTTTGCTTCGAGTGGAATTTTTGGCGGTTCAGCAGGAACCACTGGAGGCGGAACCGGTTTTGGCGGCGGAGTCGCGGCAACTGGCGGCGCTTCAGCAGGTTTCAAAGGCGGTTGAGGTGCCTCCGGCTTCGCCGGAGGAGCAACCTGGCGCGAAGGCTCCGCGGCTCTCGGGATTCCTGTTGGCAAGGGTGCCGGGATAAACTGCGGCGGCTTCGGAACCACCGTTACTGGCGGAGGAATTTCGGCAGGAGGCGGAGTCGCGGGCCGCGCAACAGAATGCGCCACGGGTTCTGGCTTGGGAACTTCAGCTGGGGTTTCTGAAATTGCAGGTTTTTCTGTTGCCATACCGCTTTGCAGCGACTGCACTCGGCGATTTAATTCCGCCACTTGACGCTCGAGACCGAGAATCTGACTGTCGGCTTCCGCTTTCAGGTTCGAGAGCTGGTGGCTAAGCTTGCTGCTCCTCACCAGCAGAAAAATCACCGCGATAGGCGTGAGTAGGACAAAAATGCCGTACAGCACCAGCAGGGGCATGGGCCTTCCTATAACCAAGGACCACTGATTGACGTCACTGTGCTTTCCTACACCTGATCTTAGAACGTACCAACGGCATTTCCTTGCACCTTCCCGCGCCCGGGTGTTGTGAGTGCCAAGTCGGCTGCAAGTCCAACAAACCACGTTGCTTATGATGAGGCGGTGGGCGCGGAGAGAGGCCCCATCAGCAAATTGCAAACTTGGCCTTCCTGGCGGAGTACCAAGGCATCTCGGAAACTGCGGAACGACACATCGAATCGGCGGGCTCGGGACTTGCCGCGAACCGGCATCAGGGGAACTCTGATTGCCGCAACGTACGGACTCACGCTAGAATAAGAAGTCTTTAGGAGGACGCACCGTAGTGTTAACTATTCGTTTAGCCAGGATTGGCAAAAAGAAAAAACCGTTTTACCGGGTGGTGGTGATTGAACGCACCCGTGCGCGTGACGGCCGTGTGCGCGAAAACGTCGGCACCTACGATCCGCTCAAGAAGCCGGCGGAGATTAAGTTGGATTCCGAGCGCATCAAGTATTGGCTTGGCGTGGGGGCACAGCCCAGCGATACCGTGCGGAGCTTTATCAAGGGACAGAAAATCGCGTAGTTGCAGTTGACCGGTTCACGTTTAGGCTCGCTCATTCTGTTCTGGTTCCAGGTCACGGCGGTTCGGTGATACGCGCCTCTGACGGTTTTGGGAGGGGTCGCTGGCAGTTGCTCGTTCAGGTGAACGTTCGCGCGGGGGCCCTATGAAGGAACTAGTACAGGAAATTGCTAGAGCGCTGGTAGATCACCCCGAGGGTGTCGAAGTCAAGGCGGTTGAGGGCTCTCAGGTGACGGTCCTTGAGTTGCGCGTTCATCCCGAAGATCTGGGCAAAGTGATCGGACGCCAGGGCCGCACGGCCAAGGCGATCCGTACGTTGTTGGGCGCCGCGGGCATGAAACTCCACAAACGTTTCACTCTCGAGATCCTGGAAGATTGAATTACTCCGCTGACAAGCAACCGCGATGGCTGCAAATTGCCCGCGTCCTGAAACCACGCGGGAACAAGGGCGAAGTTGCCGCGGAACTGCTGAGTGATTTTTCCGCGCGTTTTTCCGCCTTGTCGCACATCTATCTGGCGAAGGAATCGGGTACGCCCTATCGCGTTGCGGTCGAGCGCTTTTGGATGGATCAGAACCATCCGGGCCAAGGCGTTTTCCACTTCGAGGGTTCGCATACCATTTCCGATGCCGAAAAATTCCGCGGCTTGGATGTTTTTCTGCCCATCGAAGAGCGCGTCGCGCTTCCCGCGGGACAGTACTTCGTGACGGATCTGATCGGCTGTACGGTCTTCGAGATTGCAACGGGCGAATCGAAGCTCGCCTCGCCTGCCTGCGATGCGGAAATTGCTCCCCGCGTGATCGGAACCGTTCGCGACGTTTTTTTTCCCGGCGAAAGCGTGGCGGGCACGCCGCTGCTTCAGGTGCTCACTCCTTCCGGCGAATTGCTGATCCCGCTCGCCGAAGATATCTGCAAGCGAATTGATGTGGGTTCACGGCGCATTGATGTCATACTCCCCGAAGGTCTGCAAGGTGTGAACGCTCCGGACTAGCCAGTGCTCTGGCGTCTTTTCAAAACTGCAATTTTGTCGATCGTCGCCCGGGCACAGTGGGTGTGCTGGGCCTGCCGCAACCTGCGTCGGTCTTGGCCGGAGTTCTGGAAGCAGTTCCGGTACGGCTGAGAAGCCGGCGCTGCGGCATTCTCTCTGGCGCGCTCCCGCACATGACAACCACGCCTTAGCTTCATTACACTCGAAAGCGATGCGCTTTGACCTCATTACCATCTTCCCGGAATTTTTTGCCGGACCGCTCGATCACGGCATTGTTCGCCGCGCGCGAGAAGCTGGAATCAGCGAGATTCATGTTCAGGATTTGCGCGAGTTCACCAAGGATCGCCATCGCACCGTGGACGATCGTCCATTCGGCGGCGGCGAGGGCATGGTGCTGAAAGCGGAGCCGCTGTTTGAAGCGGTCGAAAAACTCCTGGAACGCAGCGTCGGAGATTCGGAAGCAAAAATACCGCCGCCGGGAAACGCCGCGATTGTGCTTATGTCTGCCGCGGGCCGGCTGTTTACCCAGGAAACCGCGCGCCGCTTTGCGAAGATTGATCGCTTGGTACTCATTTGCGGACGCTACGAGGGTGTCGACGAACGCGTCGCGGAGCATCTTGCTACCGATGAAATTTCCATCGGCGATTTTGTGCTGAGTGGCGGCGAACTCCCGGCCGCCCTTATTGTCGACGCGGTCACGCGCCTGCTCCCCGGCGCCGTTGGCAACGAAGCTTCCACCCAGAACGAATCGTTCCAAGAATATGCACGGGCGCCTGGCGCGCCAGATCGAGCACGCAGCGTGCTTCTCGACTTCCCTCACTACACGCGCCCCGCCGAGTATCGCGGCTGGAAGGTCCCGGAGGTCCTCGTCGGCGGCAACCACGCTGAGGTAGCCAAATGGCGGCGTCACATGGCGATCGAGAAGACTCGCCGCAACCGGCCGGACCTACTGGCAGGGGTAGACGCGCGATGAGCGACAAGCCGTCCGGATCTAAAACGAAATTGCTATGCCCGGCCTGATGTGCTTCTGGTTGGCTTGGGCTTCGTCTTGGGTCTAGGTCATATGCTTCGGGGACAGACCACGTCAGCTATTGGGGCGGTGCCGCCTTTGCTCCTGTGTTGATTCTTGTTGGCGGCCGATGTACCTGGCTCTATTTCGGCGGGATGAACCACAAGCAAGAGAACCTAGCCGACGAGGTAGACGGCACTGAAGGTCATATCGCGCTAGGCAAAAATCGGCTACTTGGCTATAATAGTAGTTTGTCTAAGAAGTGCTGGCCCCGTCTGAGTGGGTCTGCAGGGAATACAGAAAATGAATCCGGTAATACGTAAGTTGCATGAAGCGCAATTGCGCAAAGACCTCCCCGAGTTCCGCGCCGGCGACAGCGTAAAGGTGAACGTCCGGTTGCTGGAAGGCGAGGGCGAAAAGGTCAAGGAACGCATTCAGACCTTTGAGGGCGTAGTAATTTCCAAGAAGGGCCGCGCCAGCAGCGCCAGCTTCACCGTGCGTCGCGTCAGCTTCGGCACGGGCGTGGAGCGCATCTTCCCGCTGCACTCCCCCTCCATCGCTTCGATCGATGTCGTGAGCAAGGGCAATGTGCGCCGCTCGCGCCTTTACTACCTCCGCGAACTCCGTGGCAAGGCCGCGCGCATCAAGCGCGCCGCTCGCGAGGAAGTCGCCGCTCCCGCTGGAGCCAAGGCGTAAACTACCTCACAACGCAAATTCTCAAAGGGACGAGCTCATCGCTCGTCCCTTTTTTCATGAGTGGTGGTGGAGAGTCCTCGGCGTGGTAAACTTTCCGCGAACCTTCTACGATGACGCGACTTTGCTCTTCCCGTTTCGAGCGAGAGGCGCGCCAACTCGGCTGGACCCGCATTGCGGGCCTCGATGAAGCCGGGCGCGGCGCGCTGTTTGGCCCCGTTGTCGCCGCCGCCGTCATTCTGAATCCCAAGCGTCGCATCGTTGGCCTGGACGACTCAAAAAAGCTTCTGCCGGAGCGGCGCACGGAACTCGCCGCGCGCATCCGTCAGCACGCCCTGGCCTGGGCTGTCGCCGAAATCGACGCCCAGCGCATCGACGCATGGAACATTTATCAGGCCAGCCGTCAGGCCATGACCGCTGCCGTGCAGCAACTGGCTATCCAGCCGGACTATCTGCTGATTGACGCCATGCACCTGGATCTTCTGATCGAGCAGAAATCCCTGATCAAGGGTGACGCGCGGTGCGTCTCGATCGCGGCCGCTTCCATCCTCGCCAAGACTGATCGCGACACCCGCCTTGTCGAGTGGGACGCGGTGTACCCCAACTACGGCTTGGCGCAGCACAAGGGTTACGCCACTCCCGAGCACCTCGAAGCCCTTCGCCAACACGGCCCCACGCCGCTGCACCGGCACTCCTTTATGCCCGTGCGGGAATCCGGCTGCTGGGCTGCCGGAGCGGTGCAGGAGGAGCTGCCGCTGGAAATCTGGCCGCCGCGGAGCTAATTCGTTTCGCCGGTTATTCGCCGGCAGGTTGCGTATCTGCTACGGGGATAACTGCCTGCTCACACGCTCCTGCGGTTTCGTTGACGCCCTCCCCCACCAAGCGTAGCGTGAAAATGTACGGTTGCAGGCGCCTCGCTGACCTGCGACACAATTCGGGAGAAAGTCGCGCCGGCTTTCGCGGGGAAGCGGTCGCATTTTGCGCATGGCCTACAACAAGAGCAAATTCGTCGAAGCCGCACAAAAGCTGCTGAACCAGGGCAAGGTGGCTCAGGCCATTGCCGAGTACCAGCAGATCCTGAAATACGAGCCCCGGGATCAGGTCACCTTGATGACCATTGGCGAGCTGTACATCCGCCAGGGCGAAACTTTCCAGGCCATCGATTACTTCGAGCGCCTTGCGCAGCTGTTCGTCAGCGACGGCTTCCTCACCAAGGCAATCGCCGTTTATAAGCGCATCGCCAAGCTGGCACCCGAAGAAATCCGTCCGCTTGAAAAGTTGGCTGACCTTTACGTCCAGCAGGGCGTCATGTCTGAAGCGCGGCCCCTTTTTCTGCAACTCGCCGAGCTTCACCTGAAAAATAACAAGCAACCCGAAGCGGTGGCCTTGCTCAAAAAGTTGCTGCTGGCGGAACCTGACAACCTGCGCATCCAGGTTCGCCTGGCAGATCTTTACGCGGCCATGGGGCAATCCGGCGAAGCGCTGGAAGGCTATGTGAGCGCGGCGCAGCGGGCATTGGCTCGTGGCGATCAGGCCGAATGCGAGAAGCTGGCCGACAAAGCGCTGCACATCAATCCAAAGAATCTCGACGCCCTCATCGTTAAGGCTCGCTCTTTCTCTTCTGTCGGCAATCTCACCCAGGCCTCGCAAATCCTGGAACGCGTGCCGGACCTGGAAAAAGGCGGCGAACCTGCCGAGCTTTTGCTGGACCTCCATCTGAAGAATGGCAAGTGGGACGAGGCCTCCGGGCTTTCCCTGCGCATCTTCTCTTCCGACGAAAAGAATTTCAGCGCCACGCAAAAAGTCACCCAGGCGTTGCTCGAAGAAGGCCAGGGCGAGCGCGCCATGTCGCTGCTCTCGCGCATTCGCATCCCGATGATCGACGCGGGCGAGCACGAAGGTGTGGCTCACCTGCTGACGGAATTGGCTGCGCGCCTTCCCGGCAGGCTGGAGCCCCTGGAGTGGCTCGTCGAGACATATGGGCGGACCAGCGACTCTTTCCGTTTGCCGGACGCTCTCGCCCATCTGGGTGATGCGCTTGTGGCCTCGGGAAAGTTGGATCGCGCCAAGGATGTCTACGAACAGTTGGTGCAGCGAGAGCCCGAAAGCGATTCCGCCCAGCGCAAACTGAAAAATGTGATGCGCAAGATGGGCTTGCTTGAGGCGGAGGCTGTTCCGGAAGCTCCAGAACCCGTAGATCCGGAGACGTTGAAACTCGAACTTCCGGAGGCCCCGGCGCCCAAGGTTCGCCCGGGACTCGAGGAAGCGACGCAGGAAGTCGCGGCACGTTCGAGCGGACAGGAACCGGCGGAACCGGAGCTGGATGAAGAAACGCAGAAATTCATTGCCCAGTCGCTAACCGACGTCGACCTGTTTGCCAGCTACGGCCTGACGCAGAAAGCGATTGGCCTGCTCGAAGCCATATTGCGCCGCGCTCCCACGCACACACCTACCCTGGAAAAATTGTTGGATTTCGTTCTCGGTGCCGGAGACGATCGCCGGACCGCGGAGCTGGCTGCCCAGCTTGAGCACATTCATACGTTGCGCGGCGATTCCCGTGGCGGCGAACGCTTCGGCGAATTGCGGCGCCGCTTCCAGCGTGCCGCCGGTCTGACGGACGACGAAATCAGTGCCGCCGTCGAAGCCGCGATGCCTCAGCCCGTAGAAACCCTTCCGGTGGAAGAAGTGCAAGGAACGGCCACGGAAGAAGGCGCGAAAGAGTTGCCGGTCGAAACCGCAGCGGTGGAAGCAGCGGAAGTTCCTGCGGAATTGCCGGAAGCCAATGCCGCCGCAGCGGAAGCCCCGGTCGTGGAAGCGCCGCCCGCCTCGGAGCCGGAAGCGGAGGAAGTGCCGGAAATCGAAGTCATCGAGCCGACCCCGGAAGCCGAATCCATTCCCGTGGACGGCGAACCGCAAGCGGCTGCGACCGAAGAGGTCGATCTCTCGGCGGAATGGGCCTCGCTAGTGGAAGAAACCAGGGAGCCGCAGGCCGTCGCGCAAGTTCCCGAGGCCACTGCTCCCGACAGAGCCAGGCCTGCTTCTCCTGTTCTGGACGCTGCTCCGGCCGAACCTTCCGCAGAAGAATTTCCTTTGCCGGAACTTGTCGTTGAAGAGGCGGACGCTTCGGGGCAAGTCGAGCCAACCGTGCACGAACAGACGGTGGCGGCATTTGAAGCCATCGGTAAGCCGAAATTTGAGATGCCCGCGGAAACCGCGGACTTCGAGGAATGGAGCACTCCGCAAGCGGACGGTTCTGCGGAGCCGCAACCTGCGGAGCCAGAGATTCACGCCAGCGAACTCCTGCCGGACGAAGAACTCACCACACTTCCTGTACCCGAGCATAGCGAAGTTGCGGCTGAGGGACCGGAAACCGCACTGGAGCTGCCCCAGGCCGCTCTTCCGCAGACACCCGTTCCGGAGCCGGAATTTGAACTGGATCAGGACTTCGAATTGGTTCTCGAGCCCGAACCGCTTGTGCCTGCGCACGAAATGCTATCGCCTATGCCTCCGTCGCCGCCCGCGTCCGATGCGCCCGCCGCTGACAAGGAACCGGCCGCACCGCTTGCCGCTAACGCAAAGATTTTTTCTTCCGAAGAATTCTTGTCGGATCTGGGCAAGGAAATCGACGACCTTGGTCTGAACTCCGGGGGGCCTGTTTCGAGCGATCCGCCCATGCACGAGCAGCTTGCGATGCAGTCCGCGGAACAGCAGCGCCTCGCTAAAGCGAACGGCCCCATCAACACCGAAACCGGTCCACTGAAGGAAGTTTTTGACGAGTTCCGCGCGGAACTGGGCGAGATGGGCGCCGAGGATGAGGATCTGGAGACGCATTACAACCTTGGCATCGCCTTCCGTGAAATGGGTTTGCTCGAAGAAGCCATTGGTGAATTTCAGAAAGTTGCTAAAGCCAACGATCGCGGCAAGGCTTTCCGCTATGCCATGCAGTGCTGCACCTTGCTCGGCCTGGCCTTCATGGAAAAGGGACAACCGGCCATTGCGGCAATCTGGTACGAGCGCGCCCTGCTCACTCCCGGTATCGATTCGGAAAGTAAACTGGCATTGCGGTATGATTTGGGAGTGGCTCAGGAATCGGCCGGCGATCTGGATGCGGCGCTCAAGAGTTTCTCTCAGGTCTACGCCGTCAATATTGACTATCGAGACGTGGCGGACCGCATCGCTGCTCATCATAAGCCAGCGGTCTGATCTCCAGCCCACACTCAACTAAGGTCGCTCCGAACAGAATGAACCGCCTATTGCGCGCTCTTGCCGTTGTTTTGCTCTTTGAGATGGGAGCGCTGCTCCTGTATCTGCCGTGGTCCGCCTTCTGGGAACAAAACTATTTCTTTCGCCACTTTCCCGGACTTGTCCCCATCGTTCTTCATCCTTCTGTCAGGGGTATGATCAGCGGCCTGGGCGTTCTCGATATTCTCCTGGCCTTCGGTTTATTCCACCCCCGATCGGCGCCCGCCAGTGTCCCACCCCAAACCAATTCGTGATCCGTTTCTTCTATGCTACGTGACGGACAAAAGTGTTCTGTCCGCGTCTCCCGTCGAATCGCGTACGCTTCTTCTTGAGAAAGTGAAAGCAGCTGCCGCTCTGGGAGTTGACTGGATTCAGATTCGCGAGAAACATCTGTCCGGTCGCGAACTTGCTGAATTGACTAACGAAGCCCTTCGAGTCGCGCCCGCCCCTTGCCGCGTTCTGATCAACGACCGGCTCGACGTTGCTTGCGCCGTTGGTGCTGCGGGCGTTCATCTGACGGAACAAAGCATCTCCGTTGCCGACGCGAGAAAGTTCGTACGCGAACGAGGGCTGCCGGCATCTTTCCTCGTCGGTGCTTCGACGCATTCGCTCGATTCCGCCCGGGCCGCGGCAGATTCGGGTGCGAACTACCTCATCTTCGGTCCGGTGTTTTCCACACCCTCCAAGGCAGCTTATGGTCCGCCGCAAGGAATCGAGCGGCTAGCCACCATCTGCCGCAGCGCCTCAATTCCCGTGCTCGCCATCGGGGGAATTACGCCGGAAAATGCAGGTGAGTGTATCGCCGCCGGGGTTGCCGGTATTGCCGCCATTCGAATTTTCCAGGATGCATCAGATCTGCCGGCAGTCGTTCACCAGCTGCGCCAGCTTTGACCACGCGCAACGGTTCTCGAATCAGGGTTCCATCAGCCGCCGCAGCAGCCGGACCTGCCCGGCGTGATACACATCGTGAAACGCCACACCGTAAATCATGCCCAGGCGCTTCGTTGCCTGAGGGGTGTTCAATACCTGTCGAATAGTCTTTTCTAGCTCTCGGTGTTCCGTCTCCAGGATCGCGCGATCCCGGCGCCACGCCGCCTCGCTGGTATCGCCATTCTCCGGACGTGTAAAGAAATTGCTGCCTTTCAAAACGAAGGAACCGCGCTTCCCACCCTGCAGCCTTCGGCGCACCGCATATTTCCAATAGGCGGCGTGCAAGGCGATTTCCCAGATGTTGTGCCGGCCGCTACCGGGACGCCATGCCGCTTGCTTCGCCGAAACCCCTTTCAACGATTGCCGCAAATTCGGCCCGTGCCATGTTTTCTTGGAATAAGCCTCATGCAGCAAGGCCATAAGCAGCGAGTCTGTGGTCACGGAATCCTCCCGCAGGACAGCCCCGAGATTGTAATCAGGAATGCGCCGCAGCGCACTTCATTGTGAGGCGCTGATCTACGGCGACTATTTTTCCGCCGGAGCCGACTTTGCTGCTTCATTCAGCATCATCGCGAGTCGCACGCCGGCCTGTTCCAGCCGCTCCTCGACCACGGGGGCCGCGGCTGACTGATACGCTGCACCTGCGCTTACGTGAAGCTCCATCATGCGATTGCCAATATTGTCCGCGTCGCTGCACGCATCGACCGGTGTCGGCCTTTCAACAGGAATCTTGGGACTCAACTGGCCGTAGGTAACGGTTTCCGCAAGGTCGTGGCTTTCCCACGCCCACTCATCCACCCGGATTCCCGTCTGCGTCCATCGGTCGATATTTGGCCGAAACGTCTCCTCGAGGAATGCCGCATATTCGGCAGGGTCCGCTCCCGCCATGTCGCGCTCGACGATCGTGGAATCCCACAAGCCATGAAGGTTCGGAACATAGCTGTTGTTGTTCAGATGCGGTGAGCGCCAAAAATATTTCACTGGGACGCAGTTGCCACCCAGGTCGTTGTCTGTTGTGGCGTGCAACGGCATGTGTACGTCGCCAACGAAATGCGCTACGTAGCGAAGAGCCTCCGCTCGCTTGGCCGGGTTGCCGTTTTTGTCCTTCAAAATGGCCCACTGCTCGGGGATGGCCCTGGTGACGCAGCCTTCTCGACCGCAATATTCTTCCAGCGGCTTTCGGGGAGCGCCGCGCGGAATGTCGATGTAGTGCCACGGCGCATTCTTCAATTGCCTGCGCGCGTCATCGGGCCAGGTGGAACCGTCTGCCAGTAAATCTCCTGCGAAGATCCCGCAATACCGTTTCAATTGTGGATCGATCGGGTTCTCGCTCAACAGCTTTTCGACGAGTTCACGCGCTTCCGGGGTCAGGTGCTTTTCCGCAATCAACGCAATGGTCTGGTGCCCCTTGCAGCCCCACGCCCGCGTACACGGTGCGCCCGTACCCAGCACCAGCGCAACGATAAACAGTCCCAGCGCGCGTTTCTGCTTCATGAATGGTCCCCGACTTCTGTGATTTTGGAAGGCGATGCCTCACGCGCTTAACCAGTGCGCCACGGGTTTCAACGATTCGGTGTGGTCGCAAATTACGCGCGTCGCCGCGGTTATTGGTATCGCCAGAATCAACCCCATTCCGCCCCACACAAAGCCCCAGAAGAGCAGCGCAACTGTAATTGCCACCGCATTCAATCGCACCTGGCGGCCCACCAGTTGCGGGGCAATCAGGTTCTGTGCCGCAACGTGGATTCCCGTCAACACCAGTGCGATCAGTCCAAAATGACTTACCGTGTGCCACTTCACGATCGCCAACAAAAATCCCGGCAACCACGCCAGCACCGCTCCGATATAGGGCACCATGTTCAGCAGTCCCGAGGCAATTCCGGCCAGCACCGGGTAGTCAAATCCCAATGCCAGAAAAAACACGCTGCTCAACGCAATCACGACCAGCGTTACCACCGACATACCCACCAGGTAGTCGCGCAAGACCTCACGCAAATCGTCCAGCGTCTCCTTTACCTGCGTGCGCCGCCCGATGGGAAACAGTTGTAGCGTTCCATGCCACACTTCCCGCTTCTGCGCCAGCATGAAGTAAACGAGGAAGGGCACGAATGTTGCTTCGAGCACCAGCGCGTAGAGCGATCCGATGCTGCGCACGAAAAAATTGTGAACCGCGCCGCTGTCGGCGGGAGGTGAAGGCGGGGTCTTGGTGGCGTCGCCGGTTGTCGTGAGATCGGAAACGCTCCCCTCAACGTTCCGGATTTTCTGTTGGACGTTCAAAGTTGCATCGCGCAGGATGCCACGATAGGTTGGCCAACTTTGCGCGAAGTCCGAGGTGCGCGTCCATAGCCCGTAGATGACCGCGATCAGCACCATAATCAGGATCAGCACCATGACCAGCGCCCCGATTGGTCGCGGCACGCGGAAGCGCTCCAGAAACTCCACCGCCGGATCCAGAAAATAGGCCAGCAGCACCGACGTAAGCAGGGTAACCACCACGCCCTGGGCGTAGTAAAGGAACAGCAGAATGATGGCCGCCGCCAGAATTCGCAGGCTGAACGTCGGGCCATAAATCCGAAAGATCGTTGGCGTTTCCGTCGAGGACACCGTACACCTCTTGTTCCTTCACGGTAGCATACTCCTCGGAAATCGCGTCGCTCGTCTCGGTGGCCAATGCTACGCAAGATTAATACCTCGCGTGTTTCGGCAGTGGGAAACCGCTTTTCTGTCATCCCCTTCCTGAATTGACAAAGTACTCTGCGACCCTTGTGCTAGACTTTGACCAGGTCAGTTCCCCGCCGCGACCTGGTCTAATTATGGCTAAAGAACTTTTTGGCACCGACGGTGTTCGTGGCGTTCCCGGCACGCCGCCTCTCGACGATCAGACACTCTACGCCATTGGGCGCGCTCTGGGCGCTTATCTGCAACACGACCTCGGCTCCGCCCACGCCCTCATCGGCATGGATACGCGCGAATCTGGCCCGCATATCGCCGCGCTGCTTGCCGCGGGTCTCGAGAAGTCCGGAGCCAGCTCTGAATTTGCCGGTATCATCACCACGCCGGGAATTGCCTGCCTGGTCCGCGAGAATGACTTTCAAGCCGGCGTAGTCATCTCTGCTTCCCATAATCCCTATCACGACAATGGGGTAAAGCTTTTTTCCCATGCCGGAATGAAATTCCCGGATGCGGTCGAAGAGAGGCTCGAAGCGGAAATTCTGCGCTTGCGCGGTGAGCCGGCGCCCACTTCCTTGCCCACTCTAGTTGCCAATCACGCGCTGCATGTCGAGTATCTGCAATTCCTGCAAAGCCGCGTCATTCCTGACGCCAGATTCGAAGGCTTTCGCATGGTTCTCGATTGCGCCAACGGCGCCGCCTACCAGCTGGGCCCAGAACTGTTTCAAAGTTTGGGTGCGGACGTCATTCCCATGGGGGTGAATCCCGACGGACGCAACATCAACGCCGGTTGCGGTTCCCTTTATCTTGACGGTTTGCTGAAACGCGTGCTGGCCGAAAAGGCTTTGCTCGGCGTGGCGTTCGATGGCGACGCTGACCGCGCGCTGTTCGTCTGCGGCAGCGGACGCATCGTCAATGGTGATGGCGTTCTTCTGGCCGTGGCGCGTCACCTGAAATCGCGAAATGCGCTGAAGAGCCAGCGCGTTGTGGCCACTTCCATGTCCAATCTTGGCCTGGAACGCGTACTGGATCGCGAAGGGATTGCGCTCGCTCGCGCTGCCGTCGGCGATCGCTATGTACTCGAGGAAATGCTCAAGTCGGGCGACAATCTCGGTGGCGAGCAGTCTGGCCACATCATTTTCCTCGACGATAGCCCAGCCGGCGATGGCCTCCTCACTGCGGTCAAAATGGCTTCCCTGGTTTCCGCACACGGCTCGCTGGAAGCGCTCGTTCAGGGTCTGAAAGACTACCCGCAGGTCATCGTCAACGTGAGAGTTAAATCCAAGCCACCCCTCGAGTCGCTCCCGGAAGTTGCCCGCGCCTTGGCGGAAGCGCAATCCACGCTCGGGGAGAATGGGCGCGTCGTTCTTCGCTACTCCGGCACCGAGCCGCTCGCCCGCGTTATGGTCGAGGCGGAACACGACGCCGACGTCCAACGTTTTTCGCAATCCATCGCCAGTGCCCTGCGATCGTCCATCGGCGCCTGAACTCCGCATCGATACCGTCGAAAACATCGCAAGTTGGCATGCAAGAATCGCTACATTTGGCGCCGTTCGCGTTTGCTCCGCGCGCACGAGTTAGTTGAATTGCGGAAGCTTGACCTTAGTGTGTTCACACGCAATAACGTTGTTGTCCTTCGCGACCATGTTCGCGACGCTGAGAAGTAGGGTTGTGAGTTCCTAAAGACTGTAGGACTTTGCGAGGAGTCTGTGAGATTTTGTAGATTCATTTCGGTCGAAGAGGTCCGATTCCGTCCAGTTTGCGCCTAACTCCTTTCTCCTCAATGGATACCTAGCGACGCCAGGCCCTGGTTCCGATTGGCAAACCGCGTGCATTCTATCGAATTAATTCATGAGATTGGCTTCCCGGGGTGGCCGGACCTCAACCTCGACTGAGTATCCGGTTATTGGGGGGTCAGATCCAAAGTAAAGGGGGCTTGCACCAGCCCCCTTTTTCATTTGTCCTCACTATTTATTTATTTCCCAATATCTTCCAATAGGGTTCCCGGGCCGTGGTTCAGCCATTCGCTCGCAGCACTTTGCCGCCCGAAAAAAGTGAGCGGCCGGTGGGGGCACCGGCCGCTCTGGCGTGGGGGCTGGAGGGTAATGACGGGAAGCCTAGCTCATCTCTCGTTTTCCGGCGGGCTTGGTCGCTCCACTGCGCTCGCAAGCAGTAGAACGACGCACAGGAGCAGGATCACTACGATCATTCCGCCCGCCCCGAGAGTCGAACCTTACTCCCAGTCACAAGGCGATTCTGCACGGACCCATCGCGAGTGTCACTAGGACGCCAGGTTCATTTGCGCCAGTACTTCGCACCGGAACCTCCGTACTTCGCTTTGGTACCCTGGCAATCGCGCGCCCAACTGTATCCTTCAATGCACCCGACTACAGAGACGTGCCCGGGTGCATCGATAGTCCGTATCCTCTTCATTGTCAGCGCTTTACGTCACAGTCACCGTCATAACTAATGAGGGTTAGCAACTGAATCGTTATCGCTCGCGCCACAAGCGCTGTTTCCCCAACGCCTCAAAACGGGAATCACGCCCCATGGCAAAGAACGCGATCTTTCTGATCCCTCGGTTTAAAGTAGGACAGTGGCGGTTTCCCTTCCTCGATGACTGGCCAGCGGTCGCTCCTCTACGCTATTCTTCTATCGCCATGCATGACCTGAACTTTTTCCGCGACCACCTCGATCTGTTTGCCGAGATGGCCAGGAAGCGCAATATCACTCTCGACCTCGATGCTTTTCGCGTTCTCGACAAAGAACGCCGTGAACTGATCACTGAAAATGAGCAGCGCAAAGCTCAACGCAACAAGACCAGCGATGAGATCGCGCGGCTCAAAAAAGAAAAACAAAGTGCGGATGCTCTGATCGCCGAGATGAAGCAGGTCTCCGACCGCATCAAGCAGGTCGACGAGCGCATCAGTGAGCTGGATCGACGGCAGCGCGAAACTCTTTTGACAATTCCTAATATTCCCCACCCGAGCGTCCCCTATGGCGCAGGCGCTGACGGTAACCAGGAAGTCCGCCGTTGGGGCACAGCTCCGCACTTCGATTTTCAGCCCAAGCCGCACTGGGAAGTCGGCGAGCGCGCCGGAATTCTTGACCTGGAAGCCGCCACACGAATCACCGGTGCGCGCTTCGCGGTCTACAAACGTTGGGGCGCCCGGCTGGAACGCGCTTTGGCCAATTTTTTCCTGGATATCCACACGCGCGAACACGGCTATATGGAAATTCTGCCGCCATTTCTTGTGAACACGACGTCACTGATGGGTGCGGGGCAATTGCCTAAATTTGCCGCGGATCTCTTCAAGGTGCAGGATACGGATTTCTGGCTCACCCCTACATCGGAAGTGGAACTACACAATCTCTATCGCGATCAGACGGTCCCAGAGGACCAATTGCCGATCTGTGTCACAGCCTGGACTGCTTGCTTTCGCTCCGAAGCCGGTGCTGCGGGAAAAGACACTCGCGGCATTCTTCGGCAACACCAGTTCCAGAAGGTGGAACTTT
The DNA here is from genome assembly GCA_963735825.1 of Candidatus Acidiferrales bacterium. GTDB lineage: Bacteria > Acidobacteriota > Terriglobia > Acidiferrales > UBA7541 > Acidiferrum. The sequence goes on along the minus strand of CAVTMR010000002.1, from coordinate 48,525 downwards.
TTAAGTTCACGCATCCCGACAAGAGCTATGAGGAACATGAAGCACTAGTGTGCAATGCCGAGACGATTCTCCAAAAACTTGGCCTGCACTATCGCACCGTACTGCTCTGTACCGGGGACATGGGCTTCGCTTCCGCGAAGACTTACGATTTGGAAGTCTGGCTGCCCTCCAGCAACGAATTCCGTGAAATTTCTTCCTGTTCGAACTGTGAGGCATTTCAAGCACGGCGCGCCGGCATCCGCTTCAAGCCGAAAGCCGGCGGCAAGAGCGAGTTCGTGCACACATTAAACGGCTCGGGCTTGGCGGTTGGCCGTACATGGATTGCTGTGGTGGAGAATTATCAGCAAGCCGACGGTTCCATCATCATTCCTGAGGTTCTGCGCCCTTATATGGGCATCGACCGCATCCCAGCTCCTTAGGTGATCATGAAACAAAAATGTGTTCCATTGGGCGCTGCACTGGTTGCCGCGCTCTTGCTGCTTGTCCACGGTTTGCGCGCGCAGACGCCTACAAGCCATGCCGAACAGCCGGCCGTTCGAGCGTTTCTCGCCGAATTCATTTCTGCGTTCGACCATCTGGAGTGGGACAAGTTCCGCAATTCTTTCACCGACGATGCCACAGTCTTTTATCCGCGAGGCGCCGCGAACCGAGCCGACGGTCGCGCCCAATATGAAGCACACTTTCGCCTGGTCTTTGAACAGATCCGTGCGGGAAGAACTTCGGGGCCTTATATGGACCTCCAACCGCGCGACCTGCGAGTCGAAATCATTGGCAATGCGGCTATCGTGACGTTTCAGCTGGACGACCGCCAGGGGTTCGTCAATCGCCGCACCCTGGTTTTGAGAAAGGCAGAAGGAGTGTGGAAGATCGCGCACTTGCATGCCTCAGAGGTCGCCGTATCGCCGCAAGATGGTACGAACTGAGGGTTCTGCACATCTTTTGGTATTCGTTCCTATGGCAATGAAACTAAAGATGTTAGCTCGTGTAGGGATGGGTCGACAGAGGTTTGGCCGGATAACGCAAACCGGCGCAACGTATTGAATTCACAGCTTTTCGTTTGACTCCCTGCTGGGGGCTGCATACACTCGCCTCAACACCATTCCACGGCAGTAAAGGTGGCCTGGAAGGTGGTTGCCGCCCATATTCGATGACATTTATTGCTCGCATCCTTCGCTATGTTTTCTGGGTCCTGATCGTTTCTTGGGCCGTGTCGATTCTACGCCGCATCGTCGGCAATATGGCTGGCGCTTCGCCGACCGCCCATCCCGATATTGATGTTCCTAATGATGCGGTTTCGCGTAAGCTCGTGCGCGACCCCGTTTGCGGCATGCACCTCGCCGAATCCGTAGCGATTCCACTTCGCGAAGGTCGGGAACTGCTGCACTTTTGTTCCATGGATTGCCGGCAAAAGTATTTGGCGGGCGTGCGCAAGTTTGCCGCCAACGGTTAGTACCAGAAGTTTTTGCATATGGCACGTTGTTGGGCCAGTTGAACGTATCTTGAGATTCCACGGTAACGGAAAGGACCGAACCTGATGGCAACGGTCGCAAAACCTCCACTCCCAACGCGCCCCACAGGCGCACCCCCGATGGTGCCCCGGATCGCGCCGCGCGAGGAACTCAATCCCTTTCGCATCGCTCAGATTCAATTTGATATTGCGGCGGAAGTGCTGAAGTTGGATCCAGGTCTTCGCCAAGTATTGCGTACGCCCAAGCGCATTCTGGAAGTTTCCCTGCCAACCAAAATGGACAACGGCCAGGTGAAGGTGCTCACGGGATTCCGCGTGCAGCACAACATCGCGCGCGGTCCGGGCAAAGGCGGGGTTCGCTTTCACCCCAACGTCACGCTGGATGAAGTCAAAGCACTCGCAGCGTGGATGACCTGGAAGACCGCGGTGGTGAATGTTCCCTTTGGAGGCGCGAAGGGTGGCGTAATCTGCGACCCCAAGCGCATGTCGAAAAGCGAATTGGAGCGGTTGACGCGCCGCTTCGCCAGCGAAATCCTCCCGATCATCGGCCCCGACAAGGATATTCCCGCGCCGGACGTATACACGGATGCGCAAACCATGGCTTGGATCATGGACACGTATTCCATGATGCTGGGACATACCGTTCCCGGCGTAGTGACGGGTAAGCCCCTTGCTATCGGTGGCTCTCTTGGGCGCGCCGAAGCTACCGCGCAGGGACTTGTGTATGTCGTCGAAGAAGCCTGCAAGGTGAAAAAGATCTCGCTGCGCGGAGCCACCGTCGCGATTCAGGGATTTGGCAACGCGGGAGCCACTGCGGCCCGCCTGTTGGCCGACCGCAAGGCCAAGATCATTGCCCTAAGCGATACGCGCGGCGGTGTCACCAACTCGCGCGGCATCGACCCGATCAAAGCCATTCGCTACAAGGAACGTTCGGGCACGGTTGTGGGCATGCCTGGCGCTTCACGCATTTCCAATGAGGATCTGCTCACGCTGAAGTGTGACATTTTGATTCCCGCGGCATTGGAGAGCGTCATTACTCTGCAAAACGCCGAAGCGGTGAAGGCCCGCATCGTCGCCGAAGCGGCCAACGGACCCACCACACCACACGCCGACGAAATCCTGGCACGCCGCGGCGTCACCGTCCTCCCGGACATCCTTGCGAATGCCGGAGGCGTTACCGTCAGCTACTTTGAGTGGGTGCAGAACCATGAAGGCCTGCTCTGGGATTCCGAGGAAGTGAATGTGCGCTTGCAGAAGATCATGAGCCGCGCTTTCCGCGACATGATTGAGATGATGCGCAAGCATCACGTTCCGCCGCGCGCCGCCGCCATGGCCCTCGCCGTCGGCCGCGTCGCCGAAGCCACCCTTGTCCGTGGCCTGTTCCCCTGAGCGAACTCGCATCTTTGCTGAGTGCGAGATTTCTAGGACCGCCGCTTTCAAACTTACGCGACATGCCGACGCTCGTCTCGATTCTCCTTCGCGCCGAGAATTTCCTTGCGGAGAAAAATTAGTGCGCGTACATTCGCAAGTGCCGGCCGTTTTCTGGTGTGAAGAAACGAAACTTCACGTCACAGAAGCGTGACCGGCCATTTTCTTCACCGCACGAGGCGCCACAGCGACGATGATGAGCCACCTTCACTCCCAGGGAGTGGTCATTCCTCCCATTCTGTTGACCATTGCGGGATTCGATCCCAGTTGCGGCGCCGGCGTTGGCGCAGACCTGAAAACATTTGCGGCGCACGGGTGCTACGGCATCGCAGCCATCACTTCGCTGACGGTGCAAAACACCCAGGGAGTGGAAACCGTTCACAACACGCCCGCTTCCGAACTGCGCGAGCAGCTGGAGATCTTGGTGAAGGATTGCGAGATTGCGGCCGTGAAAATCGGCATGCTGGGTAACCGTGGCAACGCCGCCGTGGTTGCCGAATTTCTCGATGCCCATAAGTTTGCCCACATCGTTCACGATCCGGTGATGAAGTCTTCCAGCGGGTCGGAACTGCTGGACGCCGCCGGAATCAAGTTTGTGGCTTCCGAACTCCTGAAACGCGCCACGGTGATCACTCCGAATCTTCCCGAAGCAGAGATCCTCACCGGTTTGACGATCAAAGATGTGGCGGACATGGAAGCAGCGGCGCGCAAAATCGCCGAGATGGGCGCGCACGCCGTGATTGTGAAGGGCGGACACATGGACAAAGCCATCGATGTGCTCTTCGATGGCACGGACATGCATCCGCTCGGCGGCGACAAGGTGAAGCTGGAGAACACGCACGGGACCGGCTGCACTTTTGCCTCGGCCATCACCGCGCAACTGGCAGCAGGCCGTTCGCTGCTCGAGGCCACCACGCTCGCAAAAGCCTACGTGATGAAGGCCATTGAAAAAGCGTATCCCGTGGGTAAGGGACGCTTGCCGGTGGATCATTTTTACCGCATGAAGATTGAGCCTTTGGCGCGCGGCACCCATGAAGTGCCGCAGCACGGGTCGCATCCGGCCGCAGAACCTGCCGCTCACTAGCAAGGAGTTTGGATCGAGAGTATCGAGCTCGGAGACCTCCAGATCGGATTGCGAGTAAGGGAGGACACGTGCAGAAAATCTTTCGATGTGAAGTCTGTCAGAAAGGGATGCGTGGGATGGACGGGACTCGCAAAACCAGTGGAACGCGTTGCGCCCTGCCTGTAAAGCGAAAAACAACTTGGCCGCGCGGCGATAAGTTCAACGTTCAACGGACCGCGACACATTAACTTCTGCCAGCCTCCTCCTCCCCCAAGTCTAACGGTTGGACGAGTCTCGCCACTCGTCCATTGCTACTCCGGTGCTCCGTTTGTACGATCCACGCTCCGGAGGTTCCGCGTGCTTTCCAAGCGAACAGGTGTCGTGGTGCTCGTGACCCTGACACTCGTGGTGATCATTGCGGCGATTTTGGCGCCGCGCATCGCTCAGCCGCTGGCCTATCACAATTTTGCGGACCGCCGGGTCTGGCTGGACATTCCGAATTTCGGTGACGTCGTCTCCAACGCCGGATTCGCCATCGTCGGCCTAGGGGGCCTCGTGATTTTGCTCGGAGAACCCTCGCGTGTACAGTTTGTGGATTCGCGCGAGCGCTGGCCGTACGTGATCGTCTTCGCGGGCATGATCCTGACTGCCATTGGCTCGTCGTATTATCATCTGGCGCCGGACAACGACCGCCTGGTTTGGGATCGCCTGCCGATGACGATTGTGTTTATGGCGTTGGTGGCAGCAATGATCATCGAGCGCATCAGCGTTCCCATTGGGCTTGCGCTGCTTCCGCTCCTTTCGTTGATCGGAATCGCCAGCGTGGTCGAGTGGCACCTCAGCGAGATAAACGGGGCAAGCGATCTGCGGTTTTATGCTGCGCTGCAGGGTTATGCCGTGTTGCTGCTGCTTGCGATTCTGCTTCTGCCACCGCGTTACACGCGCAGTTCTGATCTGGCGGTCGTAGTTGGCTTTTATGTTTTAGCGAAAATTACGGAGGCAGCGGACCGCCCGATTTTTGCGTTTGGCCATGTGGCAAGCGGCCACACCATCAAGCATCTTGCAGCGGCTGCGGCGGGATTGTGGATCTTGCGGATGCTGCAAAAGCGACGGCCTGTGGAACTCCCGGAACACGCCTAAACAGGCTGCGGAAAAACTCTCATTTTGTCATTCCGAACGGAGTCTCGGGAGTGAGGAATCTGCTTTCGCCCTGGCATTTTGCGAAAAACAGATCCCTCGCTTCGCTCGGGCCGGGATGCCAGCGAGCTAGGTGTTTTCCGCAAGCTGTTAAAGCCGGCGCAGCGCTAGGCCCGATGAGCGATCTTGCCGCCCACGATCGTTGCTACCGGCCCACCTTTGAAGGCGCGGCCGTCAAACGGGGAATTGCGCGATTTGCTCGCGGATTCCTTCACGCGGTAGGTCCACGGACGATCCAACGAAAAAATCGTTATATCCGCTTGCTCACCGGCCGCCAGTTTGCGTTCTTTACCCAGGACGCGCGCGGGGCCGCTGGTGAACAGTTCCACCATGCGCATCAAGTTGATCTTGCCGCTATGGACCAGTTGCTCCAGGGCGAGGCCCACGGCCGTTTCAAAACCTAAAATGCCGAAGGGCGCCTTGTCGAATTCCACGTCTTTGATCGCGGGCTCGTGGGGCGCATGATCCGTGGCGATCGCGTCGACGGTGCCATCTGCTAATGCCTCGAGCAGCGCTTCACGATCTTCGCGCCCGGCCAGCGGGGGATTCATCTTGAAGCGCGAATCGTAGGTGACATCCTCGTCGATCAGCGTGAAGTGGTGCGGCGTCACTTCGCACGTTACATGCAGGCCGTGTTGCTTCGCGAAGCGCACCTGTTCCAACGATGACTTCGCGGAAAGATGCGCAATGTGCAGCCGCGCGCCGGTCAACTCCGCGATCTGTACGTCGCGCGCCACGCAAACAGATTCCGCAGCCGCCGGCATTCCGGGAAGCCCCAGCCGCGTGGAAGCGACACCCTCGCGCATGCTGGCGCCTGCGGCCAAGGAAACATCTTCGGCGTGCTCGATCACCGGAAGTTCCAGCGTGCGGCAATAGTCCATGATTTGACGCGCCAGTTTTGCGGTGGCGATGGGCTTGCCGTCGTCCGATACAGCCACAATACCGGCTTCGCGCATCGCCGCGATATCGGAAATCGACTCGCCCTTGCTTCCAACACTGGCTGCGCCAATGGGCCAAACGCGCACATGGCCGTGAACCCTGGCGCGGTCGACGATAAAGCGCGTGATCGAGGCGTTGTCGTTCACCGGCCTGGTATTCGGCATGCAACACACCGCGGTGAATCCGCCGCGCGCGGCTGCCAGCGTCCCAGTCTCAATCGTTTCGGAATTTTCCTGGCCCGGCTCCCGCAGATGTACGTGCATGTCGATGAAGCCGGGCGCGACGATCAAGCCAGTAGCGTCAAAAGTCTCGACACCGGGGTCCACAGACAACTTGCCGGTGGGAGCGATTTCCTTGATGCAGCCGTCTTCGAGCAAAACATCCTTGGGTGCGTCGGTGTTTGAGGCGGGATCGAGGACGCGGCCGTTCTTAATCAGAAGCATGAGCAGTTTCCTTGGAGGGTGGTTCGGGTCCGGCGAGCGCAGGATGCGTGCTGCCCTCCGCGGCGCCAACCAACAGAAGATAGAGGATGGCCATGCGCACGGAAACGCCGTTGGTGACTTGTTCGAGCACGGCAGATTGCGGCCCATCGGCCACTTCGGGAGTGATTTCGGTGCCGCGATTGATCGGGCCGGGATGCAGAATCAGTGCGTCGGGCTTGGCCAGCCGCATACGCTCGGCATTCAACTGATACAGCAGAATGTAGTCACTCTGCGAAAGCGAAGGTTCGTGCAGCCGCTCGGTCTGTACGCGCAGCACGATGATCACATCGGCATCTTCCAGCGCTTCTTCCACGCGATACACGCAGCGGATCGGCGTGCCTGGCGGGCCGATTTTCTCCATCTCTCGGGGAACCCACATTGCCGGGCCGCACAAGGTAAAACGGCAGCCAAACTTTCCCAGCAAATGGATGTTCGAACGAGCTACACGCGAGTGCGCAATGTCGCCGAGAATGGTCACGTTCAGGTTGCGCAACGTGCCTTTGCGATCGCGGATGGTCAGCGCATCCAGCAAGCCCTGCGAGGGATGTTCGTGCGTGCCGTCGCCCGCGTTCACCACGGGAATTTCCAGGTGCCGCGCCACGAAATCCGCCGCGCCCGACGACGAATGGCGCATCACAAAGCAGTCTGGCTTCATGGCGTTCAGATTGTTCGCCGTGTCCAGAAGCGTCTCACCCTTTTTCAGGCTTGAAGCTTCGGCCTGAAGATTCATCGTGTCCGCTCCAAGGCGCGATGCAGCGGTGCCGAAACTGAGGCGCGTGCGCGTGGAGTTCTCGAAAAAGGCCAGCACCACGGTCTTGCCGCGCAACGTGGCGAGTTTCTTCAAGGGATTGCGCTGGATTTCCTGGAACGGTTTGGCTTGATCGAGAATGAATGAGAGTTCGTCCGCAGAGAGCGGTTCGAGGGCTAGCAGATCACGAAAATAATAGGTCACTTGGGACTCGTTGGACTCGAGGCGGACCCGGGGAGCGTCGAGGGGTTTCGCCCCTGCTGGAAAGCTATTCTACGTGGTCACGCGCTGGGACGCAAAAGCCGCCTGTGCAAAATCCGCCGCGGCTGGGCTGACGATTCCCTATTCCACGCGATCGACCAGCACCACGCGTTCTTCGTTGTCCACCTCCTTCAAACGAACCTCGATAATCTCCGTATCGCTCGTCTGGATGGTGCGGCCCACGTACTGCGCTTCGATCGGCATTTCCCGGTGGCCGCGATCGATCAGCACGCACAGCGTAACCCGCTTCGGCCGGCCAAGATCGAACAGCCCATTCATGGCCGCGCGAACGGTCCGGCCGGTGTAAAGCACATCGTCGATCAGCACCAGATCCATGCTGTCCACACCGAAGGGGATCTGCGAAGACTGCAACACCGCCTGCGGCGCGACCTTGGAAAGGTCGTCGCGATAGAGGGTGATGTCCAGCGTGCCTACGGGAACCTCCACGCCATCGATGCCGCGCATGGCATGCGCGATTCTTTGCGCCAGGGGCACGCCGCGACGGCGAATGCCGATCAGCGCAAGCTGCCGCGTGCCGCCACTTTTCTCCACGATTTGGTGCGCAAGGCGCTGCAACGTGCGGTCGATTTCCGCGGCAGACATTAATTGAGACTTCTCAGTGAGGCGCATGCGCGTAATGCTAGCACAACTCCATCGCGCGGCGCCGTAGGACGGAGAACACCAAGCCTGGATTGTCGCGCGAGCCGCCGTGACCGCAGGGGAGCGTGCTAGACTTCCGCAGAATACCATGTGCGCCATGAGCGCGAATGGGAGGAAGTGATGCGCCGGGCGACCCGAAGTGGGATGGCGTGCCTGCTGGCCGTGCTCTTGACCGCGGCGATTGTCTGTGGCCAGACGCCGCGTAAAGCCGTAGCCAAGCCGGAGGCACGTCCGTCGCGGCCTAAACTGATCGTGATGATCGTGGTGGATCAGATGCGCGGCGACTACGTCGACAAGTTTCGCGGGCAGTGGAGCGGCGGACTGAAGCGCTTGCTGAATGAAGGAGCGTGGTTCCGCGATGCGGCCTATCCCTACGCGGCAACGGAAACGTGCGTGGGACACTCCACGATCTCCACCGGTGCATTTCCCGCAAGCCACGGCATGGTGGCCAACGCGTGGTGGGATCGTGACGCGCAGAAGATGGTTACCTGCACCAGCGATCCAAATGTGAAAAACGTGGCTTACGCTGGCGGCAGCACAAAAGGCGGCGATTCGGCCTGGCGCATGCAAGTGCCCGCGTATGCCGAGGAGTTGAAGTTTCAGAGCGGCGGTGCCACGCGTGTAGTGACATTTTCGCTGAAGGCGCGTGCGGCTATTACCATGGCAGGCCACAAGGCTGACGCCGCCACCTGGTTCGACAGCGGCGCATGGGTCACGTCGTCTCCCTACGGCACGATGCCCTTCATCGAGGACTTCGTCAAGAAGCATCCTGCTACGGAGGACTATGGCAAGACCTGGTCCCTCACTTTGCCCGCGACTTCCTACTTATATGAAGACAAGACCGCGGGCGCCGCGCCTCCCGACGGTTGGACCAATAGTTTTCCCCACGCCCTGCGCGGCAAAGAAGGAAGCACCGCTGCCGACGAAGCTTTCTACGAGCAGTGGTCCACGAGCCCCTTTGCGGAAACCTATCTGACCAAACTTGCGCTCACCGCCGTGGATTCCCTGGGACTAGGCCAAAGCGGCGCCACGGATTATCTCGGTGTCAGCTACTCCTCAGTGGATTATGTTGGTCACGCATTTGGCCCGCGCAGCCGCGAAATCCAGGACATCCTGGTGCGTCTCGACAAAGACCTCGGCGAACTCTTCACTCACCTGGACCAGAAAGTCGGCCGAGGAAATTACGTCGTAGCGCTTAGCGCCGACCATGGCGTCGTGCCTATTCCCGAAGAAATGCAAAAAACGGGCGCCGATGCCGGAGTGCTGAGTCTTGCCGACCTGAAAGATCGGCTGGAGAAAGCTCTGGAGCCGTTTAACTACACCAAACCGGTAATCGCGCGAATTACCGGCAGCGACATCTATTTTTCGCAAGGAATCTATGGCCAACTGAGGCAAGACCCGGCTGCGCTAGGCACGGTCATGAATGCTGCGCAGACCGCCCCGGGAGTCGCGGCCGTGTATCGCGCCGAGGACCTGAATGGTGGCAGCAACAGCCTCTTTGAGACGCGCAACGCCATGGAGCTCAGTTTTTTCGCTGGCAGAAGCGGCGACCTGTTCGTCGTGCCCAAACCCTACTGGCTCCTCGATAGCACCGCCGCCGGCAAAACCCGCGGCTATGCGACCGGTCACGGCACTCCCTACAACTATGACCAGCACGTGCCCATCCTGCTGATGGGTTACGGAATTCAGCCGGGCGAATACTTCGCGCCCGCCACCCCCGCCGATATCGCTCCCACGCTTGGCTCGCTAACCGGGGTTACCTTGGCTACCCGCGATGGGCGAGTCCTGAACGAAGCGCTGCGAAAACGCGAAGCTAAGTAGCGCGAAGCCTCCGCAGGATTTTGCGGAATAGCTCCCAGCCTTCATGCTATTCTCTGCTGACGTGAGTTCCTCCGACCGCGTTGACCTCCGAGTTCAGGTTGGCGCTCTGCGCCTATCGAATCCCATTCTTACTGCCAGCGGCACCTTCGGCTACGGGTTGGAATTTGCTCATCTGGTGGATTTGAATCAGCTCGGCGGGTTGGTCACCAAAGGCATCTCGCTTGAGCCCATCGAAGGTGCGCCAGCTCCCCGGCTCTGCGAGACGCCCTCCGGAATGCTAAACGCCGTCGGCCTCGAGAACGTTGGAGTCGAGGCGTTTGTCGCCGATAAGCTGCCACTGTTGCGAAAATACAACACCAGCGTCATCGTCAACGTCTTCGGCTACTGCCGCGAGGATTACGTCGAGGTGATCCGTCGGTTGGAGGATGCTGAGGGAATTGCCGCCTACGAGCTAAACATCTCCTGCCCAAACGTCAAAAAAGGGGGCATGCAGTTCGGCAGCAGCCCTGCTCTTGTAGAGGAGGTAGTTGGGGCCGCACGGAAGGCAGCGGCAAAACGGCCTCTTTGGGTGAAATTAATGCCTCTTGTTACAGACATTGGGCTTATCGGCCGCGCAGCGGAGTCTGCCGGCGCAGATGCGCTGACTGTAGCCAACACCTACCCCGCCATGGCCGTGGATTCTAAGACCGGAAAGTCCAAACTAGGGAACCTGACGGGTGGCCTGTCGGGTCCCGCGATCAAACCCATCACACTTCGTCTGGTTTGGGAGACGCGAAAAGCGGTCAAGATCCCTATTTTAGGTCTGGGAGGCATCGAGTCAGTTGAGGACGTGCTGGAATACTTAGCGGTGGGCGCGACGGCCGTACAGGTAGGCACGGCCAGTTTCGCTGACCCTACGATCAGTGAGGCGCTTGTGGAGGGTCTAGCGCGCGCCGTTTCTGAAGCTAAAGTGTTAACTATCAGTAGCATGCGGGACAAATCGGTCACTGGAATTGGTTGACATAATGCATCATTTTTGCTACACTTTTTGAGCGTTTGTAGTAAGAACAACACACTATGCGACGACCACTCCTCATGACTTGGGCTGCTATCCGTTGGGTGCCGCTGATGTTCCTTGTCGCGCCCGTGATGGAGGCTCCTCTCGTTGCGCATCTAAGCGCCCCGGTGAAACCCATCAAGGTCTGGGTCGGCAATGCCAGCTGGTATGGACCGGAGTTTGACGGCAAGAAGACGGCAAACGGGGAGCGGTTCAACTGCGAGAGTCTGACCGCAGCGCACCCCAACTTGCCATTTGGTTCCTGGGTCCGCATCGTCAACACCCACAACGGAAAATTTGAGGTTGTTCGCATTAACGATCGGGGTCCGTACCAGGAAGGACGCGAAATTGATGTATCCTATCGCGTAGCCCGGAAGATTGGCCTGATCCACTCTGGTGTAAGCCAGGTGCGGCTGGAACTGATGCAGCTGCCACCGAAGCGTACCCGAGGAGACGAAAGTCAGGAGTGAAGCTTCACGGGCAACCTGAACCGTGACCACCTTCGACGCCCATCCACGCAGCAGCCTGATCGTAGCCCTCGATTTTGATTCCTTATCCACGGCCATAAAATTTGCCAAGCAGGTAGCCGATCTTGTCGGCATGTTCAAGATCGGCCTGCAGCTGTTCACCAGCGCGGGGCCTGAAGCGGTCAGACAAGTGGCGCAACTGGGGACGGGTGTCTTTCTCGATCTGAAATTCCACGACATCCCCAATACCGTAGCCGGAGCGGTACTCGCTTCAGCGGGCTTGCCGGGTGTGCAGTTGGTGAACGTACATGCGCTGGGGGGCACGACGATGATGAGCGCGGCGGTGCAGGCCATCAGTGCCGGAGTGCCCATGGGCGCCGACCGGCCGCGGCTGCTCGCCGTCACTGTGCTGACGAGCATGGATCAGAAGTCCATCCGCGAAGTCGGAATTGGCGGGCCGCCGAAATCGCGCGTCTTGAAGCTCGCCAAGCTGGCGCAATCCACGGGAGTCGATGGTGTGGTTGCTTCGGTGCAGGAAGCCAAAGCCATCCGCAAATTGTGCGGGCGCGAATTCCTGATCGCCACACCGGGCGTGCGGCCGCGAGATAAGAACGCCAAGCAAGACGACCAGGCCCGGACCGCGACGCCTCGCGAAGCCATCAAGGCCGGCGCCGATTTTGTGATTGTTGGCCGGCCAATCCTGACGGCCCCGGATCCGCGCGCCGCGGCGCAGGAAATTGTCGACGAGATCGCCAGCGCGAAATAGACGCGCGGCCCCCAGAATCCACTGGCGCAAGCGGGAGAGAAACATGCCGGATCTTTCCGCGGACCGTAATTCCATTCTCGAACAATTGAAGCAAGCTGAGGACGCCGCAGAACGTTTGCTTAGCGCGAAGTCCCGTGAGCAGGCCAACTGGCAACCGAATCAAGGCACTTCCTGGAGCATGTGGCAGTGCTTCGATCATTTAGCGCGCATCAACCGGGTGTATTGCCAAGCTCTCGAGGCAGCGGTGGAGCATCCCGGTGCAACACGAGAAGGCACCCCGCAAAGGGTCGAGCCCGGGTTGTTGGCGAGCTGGTTCATCAAAGGCATGGAGCCACCCGTGCGCATACGATTCAAGGCACTCGCAAAGGTGACTCCGACCGAGGGTGGCGATCCGCGGGATGCCCTGCAGGCATACTTCAAGTCCCATGCGCTTGTGCGCCACGTGCTGGAGTTCTGGGATAGAGTCAACTTCAATCGGGTTCGCTTCAAGAACCCATTTGTTCCGCTCCTTCGTTTTACCGTCGGCACAGGGCTGATGGTCATCAATGCGCATGACCGCAGGCACCTCTGGCAGGCGGAGCGCGTCCAGGATGCTCCGGGCTTTCCGAAGGTCTGACACGCTTTACGGTGCCCGAGCCCGCAATTAATGGTGAGCGCTCCGGGTTTTCTCCCGGACCTTGTGGCTTGCTGCGGTGCCGCGCATTTGCCCAATCGCCGTTTCGGTTTCTCGCACCAGTCGCGCCACAAGTTTGCCCGCTGGCTCTTGCCGTGCCATGCGAACTCCTTGCCCTGCCCACAAAGACAGAAATTCGGCGCGGCCTTGCTGTGCCGCCGCGGAGCGTAGCGGACGCGTCAGAGTATTCTGCAGGGGAAACGGCAGAATTGTTTCCGCTGAGCCCGCCGACTCCATCTCGCTCATAAAGCGATTCACGATGCCGCGCGCGGGTCTCCCGGAAAAGCAGCGCGTAACGCGCGTGTGATCTTCATGCGCCAGCTGAATCGCTTTCTTGTACGCATCCGGAATCCCTGCCTCGTCGCAGGTGAGGAATGCCGTGCCCAGTTGCACCGCGCTTGCTCCCAGCGCCAGCGCAGCAGCGATGCCGCGGCCATCCATGATTCCGCCAGAAGCGACGACGGGAAGGCGAACCGCGTCAACAATCTGCGGAACCAGAGAAATTATGCCAATCATCGCGGCGCTAAAATCGCCGCTGAACGTTCCGCGATGGCCGCCGGCTTCGCTGCCTTGCGCGACGACTGCATCCACGCCGGCCTTCTCGAGCGCGATGGCTTCGTCGACCGTCGTCGCCGTGCCCATCGCGAGCATGCCGCGCTCACGAATGGCCGCGATTGCGTCAGCGGGAAAAATTCCAAATGTGAAGCTGAACGCGGACGCGCCGCTTTCCAGTGCCACGATGAGCTGCTCGCGAAGCGTGTAGCTGGCCGTTTCCGATTGCGCCGGCGCGTCGAGGCCGAGTTCAGCATAATACCCGCCGAGTCGTTCGATGGCCGCTTCCGCAGAGATGCCAGACTCCGCGGGCAGCTGTGGCGCGAAGAGATTAATGCCGAAAGGACGCGACGTTTTCGCGCGAATGGCTCGGCTCGCTTCCACGATTTGCTGAGGAGTGAGGTACGCACCGCCGATGAAGCCGAGCGCTCCGGCGTTACAAACCGCGGCGACGAGATCCGGTGTGTCGCCGCCTCCCGCCATGGGTGCCTGAATGATGGGATGATCGAACCCTAGACGCTGCAACAGATTTTGTCCGGTGCTCATGCCAGAACTCCTTGACGGCGGGAAGGGTCAGGTAGTCCCCTCTATTTCCGGATGCCAAGGAACTCCCAAAGGTTACCGGTCGAATGACGATTCTTCTGTGGCTTCCGCGTGATCACAGGTCGGTTTGACCGCGGATTCCACTCTCTCGTACCATCGAAACGTTCGTCTTCCGGGTCTTTTTCATATGGCCACCAAGTCGAAAAGCATCATTGTCGGAACAGCGGGACATATCGATCACGGTAAGTCCACGCTCATTGAGGCGTTGACGGGGACGCATCCCGACCGGCTCGAAGAAGAAAAGCGCCGCGGAATCACCATCGATCTGGGCTTTGCGTTTTTGGAAGACGGTGGCGTGCGCTTCGGGTTCGTGGATGTGCCCGGCCACGAGCGATTCGTAAAGAACATGCTGGCCGGCGCGTCCGGGGTGGATCTGGTGCTGCTGGCAATTGCCGCGGACGAAGCGATCAAGCCACAGACGCGCGAACACTTTGAGATTTGCCGGTTGCTCGGTGTGAAACGCGGCGTCATTGCCCTGACGAAAAGCGATCTGGTCGACACGCAATCGCGCGAACTGGCGCGCATGGAAGTGGAAGAGTTTGTGAAGGGTTCGTTCCTGGCGAACGCCGCGATTGTGCCGGTCAGTGCGAAGAACGGCGACGGCCTCGCGGATCTGAAGAAGGCACTGCACGAGGCCGCATCGCAAATAACGGAAAAAGATGCTGGCCGCTACTTCCGTCTGCCCGTTGATCGCTCCTTTCCCGTCAAGGGTTTCGGCACCGTGGTTACCGGCACGCTGATCTCCGGGCAGGTTGCCGTCGGCGACGAAGTTGAGCTTCTGCCGGAAGGAAAGCGCCTGCGCGTGCGCGGGTTGCAGACAGGTGGAAAAAGCGTGGAACGCGCGGAGGCAGGACAGCGCACCGCAGTGAATCTCGCCGGTGTGGAACACAGCGCGCTCGAGCGGGGCATGGTGATTGCCGCGCCAGGGCGCTTCCGTCCCACACGGCGCGTGGATGTGCGGCTCGAATTGCTCGCTTCGGCGCCTCCGCTGAAGCATCGCGCGCGCATTCATTTTCACTCCGGAACCAGCGAGACTATTGGCGAAATCTATTGGTACGACAAGCCTGAGTTGGCTCCCGCCGAGTCGAGTCTGGCGCAATTGCGTCTGCAAGCGGATGTGGTACTTGTGAAGGGCGACCGCTTTATCGCGCGGCAATTTTCGCCGGTGATCACGATTGGCGGAGGCGAAGTGCTCGATCCGCTGGCGCGGCGCCCCACGCGAAAAGACCCTGGCCGTGTGGCGTTTCTTGAAGCGCTGGAGCGCGGTTCCCGCGAAGACGCGGTGCGCGTGATGACCGAACGCAACGTGCTGGGCGTGCCCGCGGCAGAAATCGTTGCGCGCACGGGCTGGCTGGAACACGAGCTCCAGGAAGCCGCGAATAATCTGGCCAAGGCCAAGGCCGTCCGCATCGTCTCGGCTGAGCCGCTGCTGTTGTTTTCCGAGCCGCGCTTCCAGGAAATCTGCGAAAAGCTCCGCCTGCGCGTGGAGAAGTTTCACAAGGAAAATCCCCTATCGCCCGGGATGACGCGGGAAGATCTGCGCGTCAGTCTGGGGAAACGTGTTCGCCCGGAGACCTTTCGCAGCGCACTGGAAGAATTGGTCCGGCAGAAAAGACTAACGGTACAAGCGGATCTGGTGAAAAAGCCCGGCTCTGAAATTACCCTGACACCGGAAGAAGCGCGCGCGCGGCAGCAGATCGAACAAGCCTTCGGCAAAGCGGGATTGACGGTTCCTACGGTAAAAGAGGTGCTGCTACAACTTTCCATCGAAGGCCCGCGAGCGGAGAAAATTCTGCAGATCCTGCTGCGAGAAAAAGTCCTGGTCCGCGTCTCAGCGGACCTGATCTTCCACGCTGACGCCCTCAACAAGCTCACCGCGCTTCTCGCCAGCTACAAAAAAAACAAAGGCGAGCGCATCGGCGTGCCCTCTTTCAAGGAGCTCACCGGCATAACCAGAAAATATGCCATTCCCCTGTTGGAATACCTCGACCGGCAACGCTTGACGCGGCGAGCGGGCGACGAGCGTGTTATCCTGTAGGGGATCAAAACGGCATAACTTTGCCGCGTAGCTTAGGCTACGCCAGGTTGCCAGAAAGCGCCGGCGAAGATTGCGTGGAGGCAGTTTCATGGGTGAATTCAGCATTTTCCATTGGCTGGTGGTCCTGGCCATCATTCTGATTTTCTTTGGTGGACGCCGCATTCCCGAAGTGATGAAGGGGCTGGGCGAGGGCATTCGTAGCTTTAAAGAAGGCGTGTCGGGCGCTGAGAAGGCCCAGACTCCATCGGCAACCCTTGCGGCTCCAAGCGGACTCACCGCGAAGTCCGGTAGCGGCCAGGTTGAGCTGAGCTGGGGCGCGGCTGCAGGAGTAACCACTTACAACGTCAAGCGCTCGGGCACAAGCGGCGGGCCGTATGCGCGGATTGCTTCGACCTCGGCAACCAGCTATACCGATGAAGGTTTGGCCGGCGCAACAACTTTCTACTACGTCGTGTCATCGACGGTTTCCTCAACGGAAAGCGGGAATTCCGTGGAAGTAAGCGCAACGACAGCCTAGTTCTAGGGAAGTTGCATACGAGCGCCTCGGCATTTTCGGGGCGCTTCTCTTTTTCTTGCGGCAATCAAGGCAACAAGTAGAACCAGACTAACACCAGTCATCACGAGAGCAGCGATGTCTCCCCTTCCGACCAGCCCAATTCGTGGAGTTCCGACAGCAGGTGCGCCAGCGGCAGCCCAACCACGTTGTAGTAGCAGCCCTCGATGCGCGGAATGTAGCGGCCGGCGCGGCCCTGGATCGCATAGGCGCCCGCTTTATCGTGGGGCTCATCGGTGGCGAGATAGCGCGTTATCTCATTGGCGGATAGCCGGTCGAAGTGCACCAGGGTGGTTTCAACAAACGCGCGCTGTTCTACATCCGGCAAACGAATCAGAGATACGCCGGTAACCACGGAATGCGTGCGCCCGGAAAGTCTTTCAAGCATATGGCGAGCATCGTCCGTCGAACGAGGCTTGCCAAGGATCTGTCCCTCAAGGACCACGACAGTATCCGCGGCAACCACGATGGCAGGCCCAACCGATCGCGCGGCCACTAATTCCGCTTTGGCATTCGCCAGGCGCCGCACGAGGTCACCGGGCGCCTCGCCGGGAATTGGCGTCTCGTCCACCGCCGATGAAACGATCGAGAATACCAGGCCGGCGTCGCGAAGAATTTGCGCCCGGCGTGGAGACGTGGAAGCAAGAATCAGCCTCATGAAATTACGCTCCAGTCGAGAATACTACAGCACAAGCATTGTCGCAGCTGTGCTCCCGGGCAGCCGGTTTGCTGACCCCTCGGGACAGGATGGCACCACAGGAAATGCGCGGCGTTTCGTTCCGCAACCAAATGAGGAAAACCCAATCGCGTCTCAAAGTGACGGAGAGCTGTACACACGACCGGCTACAATTGACGCGCGCGACGAAACGAGGTGACGGAGAACGCAACAAACACCAAGCCAACGACGATGGAAATACCGATCAGCCAGTGCGTGGCGTCTCGCGTCCACGCACGCAGCGCCATGTTGAGCCAGCTGAGGGCGAGGACGGCAAAAATCGCGCCGATGGCTTCATGGAATAACTGTTTGAGCACGCGCCAAAGCCGCCGGAATCCTCGCGGCTCGCCTTGCCGGCTCGCACTCCCCGCAACCGTTGACATAGCAGCATCTTAGCGCACTGTCCCACAACGTGTCCTTGGTCTTGCCCGGCCCGCGGTACAGGTGTGGGGTGTGAATACTTTGAGGACAACGCCAAAAGCCTAACTTGTATCGAATAAAGTGAAAGCCTACAATCGGGTTTAGAAGTATTGGGGAGCTATCCTTGCAACTCGACGACAACCTCAAGAACCTGCTTCGAGAGCTGGGGCACGCGATCAACGATACCGTTTCGGAGTCCGAGCGGATTACCGGAGCAATTGCTGGCGTGCGCGCTCACGGCTATGACATCGTGCTGAAACTGGACGCCACCATCGGTCTGGCCAAGCGCGATGCGTCCGGGGGTGATGAAGCTCGCATCAGCACGCAAGATCGCAGATTCCTGGAATCGCTGCGCATTCAGGTGGATCAGGAATCGATGGAGCAGGAACCGGAGAAGAAGGCTGCGCCGCGGTTGACCATGACCCCCCAGGACGTGCGATTTTTGAAATCGCTGCGCATCGCCACGGACGATATCGAATGAAAAGCAGTTTGCATCTCGCGGGAATCGCGGCGCTGGGTTTGGCCGCCGTGGCCACGCTCGGAACCTCCCGGGCCGTCGCGCAGGATCCCATCCTTACGCCAATCATCGTGGACACTGCGCTACCCATAATCGTGAATGCGGTGACGCCGAAACCGAAAGACATAGGACTCGTAAAATTTCAAGGTTTTGTGATGAACGCGAACGTTGCGCAGCTTACCGTGCGCGCTAAGGGCAACGACATGGCCGTCCGCACGTTTGCCTTGAGCCAACCGGCCGCCACGAAGATGCAGCAGATTATCGACAAGGGCGGCTACCAGTATGGCGACAAAATTACCGTGTACTACGATCCCCAGTCTCAGCAAGCCATGAAGTTCAAAGGAAAGCCCTCGGCGTCCCCCTAGAGGAGGGGGCCATGATTCGTCCCCCTGCTGTTGCCGGACAATTCTATCCAGACAATCCTAAGGAACTTGCCGCACTCGTCGAGCAATATACCCGCGAGCCAGATCAACCCGGAAAGATTCACGCCAAAGCTTGCCTGGTGCCTCACGCCGCGTACGTCTACTCAGGGCACGTCGCGGGAGCGGTCTTCTCGCGCATCGTCCTCCCGAAGCGGATCATAATCCTCGGCGTGCGTCATTATCCTCGCGGCGAACCCTTGGCCATTCTTTCCGCCGGGAAGTGGCGAACTCCGCTCGGAGATGCGCGCATCGATGAAGACTTGGCCAAGCGCGTGTGCGCTGCTTGCCCGGCGTTGCGCGAGGACGAAGTAGCGCATCGTAGCGAGCACTCCCTGGAAGTGGAGTTGCCTTTTTTGCAGGCCCTCGATCCAGAGTTCACGTTTGTGCCCATCGCCGTAGGCACAATTCGTTTCCAGGAACTTGCGAATGTGGGTGAAGGGCTCGCTCGTGTGCTGGCCGAGAGCGGCGAAAACATCCTGGTCGTGACCTCGTCGGACATGAATCACTACGAAGACGACGAACGCACGCGCCAGAAAGATCGCCAGGCCATCGACTGTATGCTTTCAGTAGATGCGTCCGGCCTATACGACGTGTGCCGCAAGGAGTCCATCTCCATGTGCGGACTGGGTCCGACGGTAGTAATGCTCACGGCGTTGCAAAAACTGGGTGTGCCACGGGGAGTACTGGTCAAATACGCCACGTCGGGAGATATCGCGGGCGATCGCGAAAGAGTGGTGGGCTATGCAGGGATGCTCTTTGCTGAGTAGTTCGGGGTGGTGCTCCGTTTAATTCCGCAAAAGCAAAACGGCTCGCGGCGGATGTGCCACGAGCCGTTCTTTCAAACTAAATCCAGATGCTCGTCGGGATGATCAGTGTGGCCGTCCGCCGCCTCCCGTAGAAGACGGATGCGGCGATCCCACCGAACTCGCAGGCATCGAGGATCCAGCGGTTCCAGCGCTACGTCCACCGCCCCAGCCGCCTGCACCGCTCGAACTCCCACCCGAAGATCCACCTCCCACTCGGGCCGGCGCGGGTGTCATTGCGGGCCGTGCGGGTGCCATCGCGGGCCGCGCAGGAACAGAATTGTGTCCGGCGGTAGGAGCAGCAGTAGGCAATGATGTAGTCGTACGCACAGGGGGAAGGCTGCCGCGTCCCGCGGTTGCTTCGTTGACCTTAGCGACATTGCTACGCGGTTGCGTTACTGCATTCGCCGCAACCTGGCCCGAATTCACGAAGCGGTGCTCTGCCGGGTCGTACATGATCGATGATTGGCGCACTATGGGAGCACCAGCTGGCCTCGTGGTGAACGTGCTCGCGGGGAGCACGCGGGAAACCGGCACTGGCGCGGTCGTTCTGCCAACATTCCCGGCGACCAGGGCGTTTGCAGGCAGATGCTTAACCACCGACACTTTCTCGCCATTCGCGACGGCAACAGGCGACGTGATGGTGTTCCCCCCGACCGGATACACTCCGCGAGTGATATTCATGGGGGTCTTGCCGCTTTTGTCCAGCGGATGCGCAGGAACAAATCCCAAGGCACCGCCCGAGTTAACCCAGACAGCTGTCACTGGGCGATACGTAACCGGTCTTCCGCCAGCTCCGCCAAAACCGTTGGGTGTCCACATCCAGCCATACGCCGGCGCATAAATCCAGCCGCCATAGTGATAGGGCAACCACCCCCATGGAGCTGAACCAATGAACGACCAACCGCCAATGCTTGCGTCATTGTACCAGTTGCCGTACGCCGCATCGAAGGGACACCATCCCAAACCAACCCCAAACGGGCGCCAGCCGTAGCCATATCCCGGCATTGAGAGCCAGGAGCCGAACGTATACAGGTCGGAAAATCCAGAGGTGTAGTTCGTGGTGCTGGTGTATTGATTGGTGTAATTCGTGGCCGTAACCACACTGTCGATGCGCCCCGACACCCAGCGGTCAAAATCATCGGTCGAGTCCGCGCGTGCCATCACCTGGTTCTTCGGATCGGATGCCAGCACAGAAAGCGACTGGCCCTTTTCGAGCGGTGTCGACTTCTCATCGCGCAGTACCGAAACCTGCCCGCCTTCGACGGCCACAGTGCTGCCGTCGTCAAAATTGTTTAGACGGAAGCGGCTGCGCACGCCGGCTTCCACCGTAAAGTCACCACCCGTCACACTGAAATAATCGCCCGTTTGCGAATGCGTATAGAAAATAGCAGAGCCTTGGCGAAGTACCAGGCGAGTGATCCTCTCTCCATCGTGCAGCGAGAGATCGTAGAACTCCAGAACCGTATTCTCACTCAGAAATGCCATGGCCCCATTTTCAAACTCAACTTCCGCCCGGCCTGTGCCCGTTGCCAGGGCAGAGCCTTCGCGAATGGGCATGTTCAGCGGTGCCGTTTGCCACACCGCCTTGCTATCCGTTAGCGCATCACCTTGGAATGAACTGGCAAAGCGGACATCTCCCTGAACCAGACTCAAACGAATAATTCGAATATGACTGCTATCTGCGGCGGCGGTGCCGGGCAGGCCGGCACAGACCAACAGAATTACTGCACAGATGAGGGCAAACAAACGAGCTTTCATGGCGTACCTCGGGGTGAGCAAGCTCCCTATAAAGTTAGACGATAGCGCACTTCGCCGAGTTGCGTTAGGGAAAAGAAATGACAAACCAGTGACACCAGAAGGTGGCGTGAAAACGGGCCTCTGGCAGCTCTGGACTTTGCCGCTTGCCTCCCGTAGCATCTTCGGTGGGGGCCGTATACGATTCAGCAGATGACTAACATAAGAATTATTCATTGCCAACTGCTTGACAATAGAGGATTTACCCGATAACGTCCCTGCTCTACGTATCCTCCATGGGGTGTGTTTACAAGCGATCTCTCTTGCTCATCGGGCCGGACGGCCGATGCCAGGCTGGGCGGTGGGGTTTCCCGTTACCCGGGACATGGCGGACTTTTTTGACGGGGGATAGCATGCGGGAACTCATACGGCTTTTTTCCTTGTTCGTTCTTATTGCAGCGTTGCTTAGCGTTCCAGCCGCGAACGGCCAGGGAGGTGCTACTGGCGCGATCAGCGGAACCGTCACAGACGTCAGCGGTGGTTCCGTGGCCGACGCTGAGGTGCAAATCTTGAACAGCGCCACGGACCTGCTGGTGCGTCGCCAAAACACCGGCCCGGATGGTTCCTTCGTGGCCACGCTGCTTCCGCCTGGAAACTACTACCTGGTGGTGAACAAGTCGGGCTTCTCGGCAGCCCGAGCCAACGGTGTGGAGGTCCGCGTGACTGAGACCACCCGCGTAACCATTGCGCTGAAGCCCGGAACCGTCAGCGAGAAGGTGGAGATTTCCGCTCAGGTCGCCACTGTGGACACTACCGCCGCGACAACCGGGACTACCTTGGGGCCTGAAACGATTCGTGAACTGCCTCTGGCCACGCAAAACTACCAGCAGCTGCTCACCCTCAGCACCGGTGCGCAAAGCGAACTGAACGCTTCGGCGCAACTCGGGCGCGGGGTCACAAAGGTATTCGTGAACGGGCAGCGTGAAGACAACAACAACTATCAGATCGAAGGAATCAGCGCGACGGACTATAACGTGGCGCAGAACTACTATATACCTCTGCCGAACCCTGATGTGTTGCAGGAGTTCAAAGTACAAACGTCACTCTACGATGCCAGCCAGGGACGCAACGGCGGCGGCGACGTCAACGCCATTCTGAGAACCGGCACCAGGGAGTTTCACGGTGACGTGTACGAGTTCTTCCGCAACGAAGTGCTGAACGCCAACGAGTTTTTTCAAAACGCCAGCGGCTTGAAGCGTCCGGAAGTCCGGCAGAATATTTTCGGAGGCAGCCTCGGCGGCCCCCTCGGGAAAGAAAAGTTCGGATACTTTTTCGGGAACTATCAGGGAACCCGCCAAGTCAGTGCGTTGTCTCCAGGAACCCAGGTGAATAACCCGGGCTTCCCGATCCTTCCCACCGACCGCAGCGCGGCGAATCTCTCGAGCATTTTCAGCACCCCGGCAGTGGCTCCTTCGGCGAGCAATCCGAATGGCTGCGCCGCCGCGCCTATCTCGATCGATCCCGTGGTACTGAAGCTCTTGAATTTCGAGAGCACGCAATTTGGCAATACTCCCGGCGGATTCCTGATTCCTTCGGTGGCAGGCACGCCGGGCGTGAGCGTCAATCCCACCACCTGCCAGGTCACCGTGAATACGGCTCCGTTCCTCTACAGCAAGCCCGGAACGTTCAGCGACAATCAGTTCACCATCAACTGGAACAAGGAATTCAATTCCGGCAAAGACAAACTCAGCGCCAATTTCTTCTTCTCCAACTCTTCCAGCCTCCTGCCCTTCGGCGCCGGCGGCTTGCAAGCCTCCTTGGGCGGCACCCTGTCGAGCAGCATCAGCGCCACGGACCTGGATTTTCCCTACCAGATCCCGGTCGCGGCTCGATTCTTCAGCATTGGAGAGACGCATCTTTTCAATCCCAGCCTCGTGAATGAATTCCGGTTCGGCTACGTGCGCATGAACTACAGTTTGTTGAACGTGCCGCCAGTCACGGCCGCGGATCTGGGCATTGACCGGCCCTCCAACAACATCACCCAGTCCATTTACAAATTTACGTTCAACACTTCGGGCTTCCAGATTGGACCTACACCTCCCGCCAACCAGTATCAGACCCAGAACAATTTCAACTTTGTCGAAAACGTCAGCTGGGTAAAGGGCGCGCACATCTTCCGCTTCGGCGCCGAACTTACGCGCGTCAATCTCGACAAGCTCTTTCCGCAAACCTTCAATGGACAGATCTTCTTCCTGAATAGCGCGGGTTTGACGGACTGGCAAAACTTCCTGCAAGGCGCCTCGGCCTTCAGCTTTGGTGGCGGCGGCGTTTATAACCACCAGTACCGCGCCACCGACTATGGCTTCTTCGCGCAGGACGATTGGAAAGTGAAGCGCAACCTCACTCTAAACCTGGGATTGCGCACTGAGATTGACGGCGCTTTCAGCGACAATCTTTGCCACCTCGGCAACATCGATGAAAGCCTTGCCGCGCAGAATCTTTATCCCATGGTCTACGGCGGTTGCGTCAATACCTTGAACGTTCCTGGGTTGACTGGCGGCGGAAGCGACACGACCTTCAAGAACGCCTATTCCACCGGACTTGCCCCGCGCATCGGCCTGGCCTACGACCTCGGCGGCAAAGGCACAACCACGATTCGCGCCGGCTACGGCATTTACTTCGTCCGCGAAGACGTTGGAACCGCGGACCAGCTTTCCTTCCAGGCGCCGTTCCTGCCGATCACCTTCGGAGCGTCCAATCCCGGCTGCCTGGCAACTTATTTTTCGCAAAATCCAGCGCCGGGTTGCACCAATAATGGTCTACCCGTCGCCGGAACTCTCGATCCAAACTTCATTCCGTGTACCGCGGCGTTCCAGGGGTTTACCGGAGGCAATACCAATCTGGCGGGGAACTTTGCCTGCGCCGCCGGAAGCCCCGGAACAATTCCCACGACCAACCTGTTTGTGCTGGCGGTCCCGCGAAAGTTCGTGATGCCAAACACGCAGCAGTGGAACATGACCATCCAACGCGATCTCGGCAAGCAGTGGGTGCTTGAAATCGGCTACGTGGGAACACACGCGGTGCACTTGCGCGAAACCCGCACGAACATCCCCGGGCAAGACGCCAGTCCGCAACATCCCGTCAGCATCACCGATGTGAACGGAAACACCTATCAGATCACCGCCAATACTTTTGCCAATGGTCCCGCGCGGTCTCCAATCCCGGCGATTAACGGCTATGGCGGTTTCCAGATTTTCGCCAATGATGCCTATTCGCACTACAATTCGCTGCAGACCACCCTCTCGCGCCGCTGGGCTAATGGCTACGTGCAGGCCGCCTACACCTTCTCCAAATCGACCGACGCCACCTCGAGCGGCAACACAGCGCTCAATACCGCCTACAACAATGAAGCCGATTTGAAGTTTTCGCGCGGATGGTCGGACTTCGATCGGCCGCAACGCTTGGCGGTGAGCTATCGCTACAACCTGCCTTTCTTCTCGGACGGCAACGATTGGAAACACCAGGTGCTCGGTAATTGGGCCATCAGCGGTATTACCATCATCCAGTCGGGAACGCCGTTCTCGGTCACCGATTCGCTGGCCGGATCGGGCTTCCTCTGCCCCGGGTACACGCCGACTCTGAACGGCAGCCTCGCGACTGGCGGAACGGTTGGCGGTGGCTACACCAAAGGAAGTACCGTGAACCGCCTGAACGGCTATTTGAACGTCTCGAACTTTGCTCCGGCGCCGCTGCTCTATCCCACCGAGTGCGCCTCGGATTCCAACTTCTGCACCACGAATTTCGGCGTTCTGGGCCGCAACACCTATCGCGGCCCCTACCAGCAAAACTGGGACTTCTCGTTGATCAAAAACATCCAGTTCGGAGAGCGCTTCAACCTTCGTTTCACCACCGACTTCTTTAACATCTTCAACCATGCGAATTTCGCCAATCCTCCGATCAACGACGTGGAAACCATCACCCACGACGCCGGCGGCAACCCCACATTCGGCGGACCGTTCGGCAAGATCTTCTCGACGGTGGGCACGCCGCGGCTGATTCAGTTCTCGTTGAAGCTCGCGTTCTGAGGCAAGTCCGCGCAACTCTTGGCCACGCTGGGGCGGGGTACATCCGTGCCTCAGCGTATTTCCCGCGGGAGAACCCCGCGGCGACTAGTGATATGATTTTTCGGCTATGGCTAAGATCGCTACACGTATTGCACAACTGACGGGCGAGGGCGCCCTGGCCGTATACACGCGCGCCAAAGAACTGGAGAAGCAAGGCCGCTCCATCATTCACCTCGAACTCGGCGAGCCGGATTTTCATCCCGCGGCGCCCGTGGTGGACGCGCTGCGCGCTGCCGTTGCCGAAGGCCGCGACCGCTACGTCTCGACGCGCGGCATCCCTCCGCTTCGCGAAGGCATCGCCGAGTATCTGAAGCACACGCGCAAATTGGATGTCCGCGCGGAACAGGTCCTCCTGGCGCCGGGCTGCAAGATGGCCTTGGCACTGGCGATGATGGCGCTCATTGAGCCCGGCGATGAAGTGCTCTATCCCGATCCCAGCTTTCCCATCTATCCATCATTCACCCGCGGTCTAGGCGCCAAGGCGGTGCCCTACGCATTGCGCGAGAAGAACAGGTTCCAGCCGGACATGGCGGAAATTGCCGCCAAGATCACACCGAAGACACGCATGCTGATTTTCAATTCACCCAACAATCCCACCGGCACAGTGTTCAGCGACGCTACACTGGCACAAATTGCTGAACTGGCCAAGAAGCACGACCTGTGGGTCATCGCCGATGAAATTTACGCCCGCATTCTGTTCAATGGCGAATACAAATCCATCTGGGCGTTGCCTGGCATGTCTGACCGTACCGTGATTATCGATGGATTTTCCAAGTCCTTTGCCATGACTGGATGGCGGCTGGGCTATGCCGTGGCGCAGACGCGCGTGATTGACGCTTTGGATATGCTGGTGCTCAATACCTTCACCTGCACGGCGGAGTTCACCCAGGTGGCGGGCATCGAAGCTTTGCTGGACATTACCAGCGCCGTGCCCGCGATGGTCCACGAGTATCGCAAGCGCCGCGATCTGTTCGTCGCGAAGCTCAACAAGATTCCCGGCTTCCGTTGCCAATCGCCAGACGGCGCCTTCTACGCCTGGGTGAACATCGAGGAAACGGGCCGGTCCGCGGAAGAGGTTCAGAAAATTCTACTGGAAGAGGTGGGCGTGGCAGGAATTGCAGGCGCGGCGTTTGGCGCCGAGGGCAAGAACTTCCTGCGATTCTCTCTGGTCGGCGCCACGCATCTGCTCGAAGAGGCGCTCGAGCGCATACGCCGCGTGTCGTCGCATTGGCGCGCCACCGTGGCTCTCTGACCGCTCGACGATCCGGAGAATTCCGAGCTTCTAGTCTTTTTACGAGCGGAACGAGCGGGGGTTGCCAGGTGAGGAAACATTTGCTGTGCGCAATGGTTGGTCTTTTTCTCGTAGCGGGCTGGGGGCAATCCGCGGCCGCGCAAGCCACGCCCTATCCTTCCGGTGACGTCAAGAAAATGTACGACCGGCTGCTCGTCGAGATCGACAAGATCCCCATGTACGACGATCACGCCCATCCCGGCTTCGCCGACGATTCCGACGTCGACGCCATGGCCGCGCCACCCGACGAGAGTCCCACCTTTCGTCTGCGTGACGACAATCCTGAGTTTGTCGCCGCCGCAAAATCTCTTTTTGCTTACCCCTACGATGATTTCAAGCCGGAGCACGCCAAATGGCTGGCGGACAAAAAGAACGCTGCGAAACAAGCCGGCGGCACCGCTTATTTCGACGGCATCCTCGACAAACTAAACGTACAAATCTGCCTGGCGAATCGCGCCATGATGGCTCCTTATCTGGATCCCAAGCGTTTCCACTGGGTTTTCTTCGGCGATTCCTTTTTTTATCCTTTCGATAACAGCCAGCAGACCGCCAGCACTCCGGACATGGGCGTGTACGTTCCGCTGCAGGAGAAAATGCTGGCCCGCTGGAAAAAACAGCAAGGCGTGGACGGGCTTCCCGCGGACCTGGCGGGCTACGAGGAATTTGTGCGCCGCACCATGGCTGATAATCAAAAGCAGGGCGGCGTAGCCATTAAATTCGAAGCCGCCTATTTCCGTAGCTTGTATTTCACCGACCCGCCGCGTTCTCAGGCCGAAGCCATTTACAATCACTACCGCGCCGGCGGCGTCCCGAATGCCGACGAATACCGCATCTTCCAGGATTATATTTTCCGCGTCATGGCCGATCAGGCCGGCAAACTGCACCTGCCCATGCATTTCCACACCGCCGTCGGTATCGGGGACTACTTCAGCCTGCGTCAGGGCAACGTGCTGAATCTGGAAAACGTGGTGCGCGATGTCCGCTATAAAAACGTCACCTTCGTGCTGATTCATGGCGGCTGGCCGTATGAACGCGAAGCGGCGCTGCTGACCGCGGTGAAGAACGTCTACCTGGACACTTCCTTCCAGTCCGAAATACTCTATCCCTCGCAGTTTAAAGACGTGCTCAAGATGCTCCTCACCATTTATCCCGACAAGATGATGTACGCTTCCGACGCCTTCCCATTCAATGAAGCGCTCGGCGCGGAAGAAAGCTTCTGGCTGGCCGCGCGTACCTCGCGCACCGCACTGGCCGCCGCCCTGGCTGAGTTGGTCGAAGAAGGCGCGATTACCGAGCCGAAAGCGCTGGAGATGGCGCGCAACTATCTGCACGACACCGCCGCACGTCTTTATGGAGACATGAAATGAGTGAAAAACAAGAATTCAAATACATTCCGTGGAACCAGGTGCAGCGCGAAGCGCTGAACGACAAGATCGATCGCGAAATGGTCGTGGGCGACAAGGTCATGCTGGCCCGCGTGTTCATCAAAAAGGGCGGACACGTCCCCGAGCACCATCACCACAACGAGCAGGTGACCTACATTCTGGAAGGCGCGTTGAAATTTGCCATCGATGGCAAGGAAGTGGTTGTGAAAGCCGGCGAGGTTCTTTGCATTCCTGCCAACATGCCGCACGAAGCCTGGGCGCTCGAAGACACGCTGGACCTCGATGTCTTCACGCCGCCACGCGAAGACTGGCTCAACAAGACCGACGCGTATCTGCGCCACGGGAAATAGCCCACATTGCGCCGCTGTCCTCTAGTATTGTTCTTTACTTTTAACTTTTGACTTGTGACGTTCAACTTCCGCTCCAAGGAGCGCGCCCTACCAGATCTTGCAGGCGCTCTCCCGCACCATGGCCTGGCCCTTCGCGCAGCCAAAGGCCTTCGCGAACGCTTGCATGTTTGACAGCGGACCGTTGGCACGGAACCGCGCCAGCGGATGCGGGTCGGTGTTGGTTTGCAGCCGCGCCGCTTCCGGCCGCTGATTTGCTCCCCACACTTGTGCCCAGCCCAGGAAGAAGCGTTGCTCCGGCGTGAAGCCGTCCACGTCTTTGGGGCGTTTCCCCTCGATCGATTTTTCGTAAGCCGCATACGCGATCGTCAACCCGCCAAGGTCGCCGATGCTTTCGCCCAGCACCAACTTGCCATTCTGGTGCAGTCCGGGCTCCACTTCGTAGCTGTCGAACTGCTTCACGATGCAATCGCCGTGTTCGTCGAAACTCTTGCGGTCCTCAGGTGTCCACCACGTTCGCAGGTTGCCCTCGCCGTCGAATTTGGAACCTTGATCGTCGAACCCATGGCTGATCTCGTGGCCAATCACGGCGCCCATCCCGCCATAATTCACGGCATCGTCGGCGTTGGGATTGTAAAACGGCGGTTGCATGATGCCCGCGGGAAAGACGATCTCGTTCATGGTCGAGTTGTTGTACGCATTCACCGTCGGCGGCGTCATGCCCCATTCCGACTTGTCCACCGGCTGTCCGATTTTGGCCACCTCGCGAGCCTGCTCGAATTCCGAGCCGTTGCGGAAGTCCGCGAGATAGGAACCGCGCGTGACGGTGAACTTGGAATAGTCGCGCCACTTATCGGGATAGCCGATTTTCACGGTGAACGCTTCGAGCTTTGCGAGCGCCTGCTTTTTGGTCTCCGGCCCCATCCACGCCAGCGTGGGAATGTCCGATTTCAGGGCGGCAATCAAATTGTTGATCATTTCTTTCGCGTGGGCTTTGGCCGCCGGTGGGAAATACTCCTCGACATAGACTTTGCCGAGCGCTTCTCCCAGATTCTGGTCCGTGGCCTGCACGCAACGCTTCCATCGCGGCAGAATTTCCTTTGTTCCTGACAGCTTCTTCCCGTAGAAATCAAAATTTTCTTGCACAAAGCTTTCAGGAAGCGCCGGCGCGTAAGCGTGCAGCAATTGCCAGCGCAGGTAAACCTTCCAATCGGCCAGCGGCACGGCCGTAACTTCCCGGTTCATTTCCTTGAAGAAATCGGGTTGCCGCAGGTTGGCCTGGTCCAGCGCGGGAGCGCTCATGGTTCGAAGATAGTTTTCCCACGACCAATCGGGAGTCAACGCGCTGATCTGCGCGAGGGTCATCTTGTTGTAATTCTTGTCCGGGTCGCGCAGCTCCACGCGGTCGCGCGATGCCTTCGCCAGAGCGGTCTCGAGATCCATCACTGCCTTGGCTTCGGTCGCTGCCTTTTCTGGCGCATCGCCCGCCAATTCCAGCATCTTGGCCACATGCTTGAGGTAGTCTGCCCGCAGTTGCTGCGATTTGTCGTCTTCGCGCAAGTAGTAATCGCGGTCCGGCATTCCTAACCCGCCTTGACTCAACTGCGCCAGATTGCGCGAGCTGTCTTTGAAGTCCGGCGCGGAGGAAAATCGAAAAACGGCATTCACTCGCTCGCGCTGCAAGCTCGCAATTTCCGTTTCCAGGGCTTTGCGGTCCTCGACCGCTTCGATGGCAGCAAGTTCCGCAGCAAGTGGCTTGAGTCCCGCCGAATCGATCGCGCTCGAGTCCATGCAGCTGCCATAGAAATCCGCGATCTTCTGTTTATCCGTACCGGCGGGCGCATTCTCTTTGGCCACACTCTCCAGAATCCCGCGCAGATCAGTGAGATTCTTGTCGCGCAACACCGTGAACGATCCAAAGGTGGCATGCTCCGGCGGGATCGGGTTGCTCTTCATCCACCCGCCCATGGCGAACTGATAGAAGTCGTCGCAAGGCTTGCAGGTTTTGTCCAGATTGCTCATGGAAAAACCCCAATTCGCGTCGGCGTTCACGCTGCGAACGAGCGGAAGTATCAGCGCGCACGACAAACAAAGAATCAGCCCAGCGCCAAGCGCCAGCCGTCCAGGTTTATTCTTCATAGCTTCACTCCAGGTCTTTGCAGGTCGTTCTGTAGCTCGTCCCTCGAGGGACGTAAACTATTTTGCAGGCGTGTTCGCGGGTGGCAAATACGCCGTCTGGTATTTGGCCACGTTCACTTTATCCCACTCGCCGTGAATAATCCCGTCGCGGATTTGCGCCGGCGTTTTGCCCTTGCGCGTTTGCTCGTAAGAATAAAACGCTTCCCGAATGCACGTGTCGCACCCGGCACCATGCCGCCCCACGAAGCAATCCAACAAGCTTCCGTGACCCTGGCTGCGATCACAGTGGCAATAGCACGGCTGCTGATAAAGAACTTTCTTCACCCGGCCCGCCACCATGTAGGCATTGAACACGCCGATCGCGGGAAACAGCGAGGGTTCCATGGTGGGTGGCAGCGCGTCCGTCGGTGCCTCCAGGTGAAACGCCGGAATCGGCTCATCGGGGTTCGGGGGTTTATCGTGCTGCATCCCTGCCATGTCTTGGGGGCCGGCCGCGAACTGCGGAATCCCGAGCAGGCACGCGCCTGCTACCAGAATCGTCGCCGCAGACAGGATTTTAGCCAGTGCGTTCATAAGAACCTCTTTTCTTCCGTATGCCGCTCGGACGCGCTCTACACAATCTACGTGGCCTTGGTCGGAAATTCCACTCCCGTGCCGCACCGCCGTCCCGGCACCTCAAGGCAAATGAATCACGGCAATTCGCACCGGCTGCAGTTTCGTAACGTCCAGAACGCGGCCGTTGGTATTCAGATTGTCGCTCCCGCTGTTCACGATGTAGTAGAAATCATCCTCGCCGAGCGCTCCCGTCGTCGGCAAAACACACAGGTTCGAACGGTACTCGAGAATCGTGGTTTTGGAAACATGCGCGCCATCTTTGGCTAATTGGAACGCGGCGACGCGCGGCGTGCCGATGCCGTTCTGGATCGCGATTAAGCTGCCCTTGTGCCAATACAAACCGTCAATACCCGCCAACGTGCTGTGCGGCCCGGCATCCACCTCGACGCTCTCACCACTTTTCAAGTCCACGCGCAGCACGCCCAACTGATCGGCAACATACAGAAGCTGATCGTCACCGGATAAGGTAATGCCGTTCGGCTCCAACAATTCCCGCGAAACTTTCGTCTCTCGAAAGGTTTGCGTCTTGGGCTGGAATTGCAGCAGCTGGTTGGCCAGCGTGTCGGTCAGGAAAACCTCTCCCGAAGGAAGCACAACCAGATCATTGAAGCAGTGTTTCCCGGGTTGCTGTGTTCGATAGCGACCCAGCAGCGTGCCCTCCGGATCGAAGTGCAGCAGTTCCGACCGGCCTTCATCCAGGCAGGAATTGCTCCACACGCTTCCATCGCCGGGATCCATGCGAATTCCCAGAATGGGCAGAAGCTTGTAGCGATCGCTTGGTACGAAATCGCTGCTCTTCTCCGCAGCCGCGTCTTTTATCGGTGCTTTGATCACGCTATTCCCTGGGATCTTCACGATCTTTCGCAGGTTCAGGCTGCTCAGGTAAAAGACATTTCGCGCCGAATCGTAAGCCAGACCCTCCGGGACCAGATCTTTTTCCGTTATATAAGCCAGCCGCGCCTGGCTCGCCGCGGGGAAATCTTTACGAGCTTGTTCCACCAGCTGATCGTACTCGCGGGCGCCCTTCAAAGCCGCGAACTCCGGGCCGCCCGAGGGATCGAAGCCCTCTTTCAAGGACACGCATTCCTTCAGGTTGGTCATTGCCTGTTGGATTTCTCCCAATTGCGCGTGCAAAGCGGCCAGCAAATAAAGCACCGACGCGCGATCGGGCGTCTTGCCCAGCAGTCGTTCCGCCGCGGTCATTTCTGTGCGAATTTCCGTTTCGTTGGCAGGTTCTTGCGACGCAACGCTCGTGCCCCAGGCCGCGGCGAGCGCCAGCAAAATTACGACCACCCTGCGCCCAGTTGTTCTCTTGAACGCTGCCCGCATTCTTTCTCCCGGGGCGCCTCGCGAGACTACGCGTTGGCCTCTCGCGAACGCCTTTCCTCAGCCCACGCCCGCAATGTCGCCGGTTCGATACAGCCAATGGCGACGCCGCTGGCCGTTTCCTCTGGTTTTGTCCAGCGCCACACCGCGGCGCCATGAACACCCGCGTCGCGGCACGCATCGAGCGCCTTCTCGAGAGAATAATCAGGAGAAGCATCGCGGGCAGGAAGTTCGCCGAGCCACAAAGGCTTGTCGAGCGCGGGCAGAGCAGCGAGCTGCTTGCCAATACTTGCAACGGACTCACCCTCGGTCGCCGGATAGTAATGCGCCTGGTAGAAATCCAATCCAATCTCGTGCCACGCGGGAGCCCACTCGAGCCGCGCCGATCCCAGCGTGACGGGAACTTCGCCGAATTCATGAACAGCCTCCGCAACTTCCTTGGCAAATACGCGAAAATCCGCCAGGCGCATTTTTGCCGCGCGCTGGCGATGAAATTCGCGGATGGCCCACTCCGGCTCGTTAGCGATTTCCCAGGCGAACAGCGCCGAGTGCGCGCGAAATTCCCGGAACAGCGGAATCAGGATGTGTTCGCGGAAAGCTTCGCGTCCAGCGGCGGACTGCAGCAGGAGTTCATTTGCGTGGCCGACGCGTTTCCCGCCGTGATCCTGAAGCCACAGAAAATCAATCAAGGAAAGACAGAGTTTCAGCCCGCAGTTTGCCGCGAGACCGAGAAGCGCAGCAACATCTTTGAACAGGAATGCGTCCGGCTTCGTCGGAATCCCTTTTTCCGTCAGAAATCCGGCACGTCCATCGCCGAACAGAAACCAGCGCACCGTTGTTGCGCCACTGTCGCGAATCTCCGCGAAATCCTGCGCCACCCGCGTCTGATTTTCCGGCGCACTGATGCCGCGGTGGCCCCACGGCCCTTCGCCAAAATCCTGCGCATAGTTCAACCAGGGATAGTTCACACCGAGTAGAAAGGGAACCGCAGCGTCCTGAGGCATGACGACAACTCTAGCTGACAATCACCGGCTTAGCGACCGGTACCGACGAAGCGACACGTTCCGCCAAATGCCGCTCTCTCAAGTGCCGCTGCACCCGCCGTCCCCAAGTCCTGACAAAGGAGTAGTTCAACGCGCCGCCAATCGCCGAACTTGCCAATGGCACCATGCGCCCCACCCACTTCTCCGCGCTCTCCTCGCCAATCTTCACGGCCAGCCGGCCCGCCAGGCGCGGCGCGAGTTTTTCCACCATTTGTTTTTCTGCCAGGTCCTTGCTGAAGTCGATTCCTGCCGCGGCGGCCGCCGCCAGCCACAACTCCACGCGTTCTTCGCTGCCTTTTTGTTCGAAGCCGTAAAGCAGGCAGAGTCGCTGAATCAGCCGCAAAGTGATTACGGTCAACAGGCTGGCGTCGGGCAGCAACATGATCATTCCGCCAAGACCAAAGCCCGCTCCTTGCGCTAGCGCCAATCGTTGCGAATCGTGGATCAGCCGCTCGGCAATCGCATCCAGCCGTTCGACCGGCACATCCCGCATGCGCCCGAAGTGCGGCACCCACAGCCCATGCCTTGTCAGACAAGTATTTCCGAAAATCGTCGGCGTTGATTTCCACCGTACGCAGGCCTCGCAGCATGCCAAAGCGCAAAAACCTTCCCACGGTTCTGCTCGCGAGCGATTTGGGTAACCTGGCCATCCCGTTAAGCATCCTACGGCGGTTAGTGCTGGTCAAGAGACGATACGTTACCCACGGTTTGGGGCTGCCTTATTGACGGGCTGGCCACAAAAAAACGCACGTCCTACTTGACGTCGCACTGGTTTTGGGTAAACTGCGGTTTTCCTTATGGCAGCCATCGCACCAGTCCTGGCACCGGAGATCACCTCCGATCTCGAATTCCCCCAGCGGGAAGCGGCTTTTTTTTATGGGCTGTTCCTGCGGGGCTATTCTGCCGAAAAACTTCGCCAGGATATCGAGGTGCCCCCGGCAGTTCTGGCCAAGTGGCATCGTGAAGCCGAGCGCGAACCGCAGCTAAG
The DNA here is from genome assembly GCA_963735825.1 of Candidatus Acidiferrales bacterium. Lineage (GTDB taxonomy): Bacteria > Acidobacteriota > Terriglobia > Acidiferrales > UBA7541 > Acidiferrum. Next base: position 13,898 of record CAVTMR010000002.1, on the reverse strand, counting down.
AGATATCTTCACGCGCATGGTCGAATACCGCCGCCACGTTTTGGCGATCTTCGATGCCTTGGTCGGCTCCGACGGCATCATCCGCCACGTGCAGTAGCGGAGCGAAGGCCTTGCAAATTTGGACTTTCGAGATCCCCGGCTGAGCAGTGCTCCATTTTCCGAGGGTTGGGCAACTCCCCGAACGCTAACCCCTTCTAATTACTATCAGAAGTGTCTTCGAATGAGTGACATTCGACATTTGACGGGGTGTTGAGACGGGTTTAGAATCCAAGCGTGGTAGAGGTGTCTCCATGTCCAAGGCTTTTCGGGTTTTCACCGCCAATCTAGCTTCGCTGGTGTTTTTAACGTTACCGGTGTATCCGCAGCAGGGTCAGGATCAAAATCCCGCCCCCACGGACAGTAACCAGAAGCTCACCAAGGAACAGAAACAAAAACTCAAGAAGACCCTCAAAGAATTGGACACCCCCTACAAGTCTTGGCTCAACGAGGACGTGGTTTACATTATTTCCCCCGCCGAACGCACGGCCTTCCTGCGTTTAGAAACCAACGAAGAGCGCGAGCAATTCATCGAGTCATTCTGGTTGCGCCGCAGCACCAATCCCGATCTGCCCGATAACGATTTCAAGGAAGAGCACTATCGCCGCATCGCTTATGCCAATGAGCATTTCGCTTCTGGCAAACCCGGTTGGATGACTGACCGCGGCAGGATCTATATCATCTGGGGCAAGCCCGACGAAATTGAATCGCATCCCACCGGCGGAACCTACGATCGGCCAATGGAAGAAGGCGGCGGTTCCACTACCACGTATCCGTGGGAAACCTGGCGCTATCGTTACATGGAAGGCATCGGAGAGAACATCATCATTGAGTTCGTCGATCCCAGCGGTTCCGGTGAATATCATCAAACCATGGACCCCTCGGAGAAAGACGCGCTCACACACGTCCCGGGCGCAGGTCTGAGCTTGATGGAATCAATGGGCATGGCTTCAAAGGCGGACCGCTTTACTCGTTCCGATGGAACCACGATGCCTACAACGATGGGCGGAACGCCCGCTTCCTTGAATGAGTTCAACCGCCTGGAACAGTACGCGAAGGTGCAGCAAGCGCCGCCAGTCAAATACAAGGACCTGGAAGCGTTGGTTACCACGCGCATGGTGCGCGACCAGTTGCACTTCGACTATCGCACCGACTTTTTGAAAGTGACCAGCGACACCGTGTTGGTTCCCATCACCATCCAGATTCCCAATCATCAACTGCAATTCAAGTCCAAGGAAGGCGTGCACTCCGCCGAGTTGAATATTTTCGGGCGGGTCAGCACGCTGACTGGCCGCGTGGTGCAAACCTTCGAAGATTCCGTTTCGCGCGACTATCCGGATTCCCTCTTCCAGCAATCCCTGAAATTGTCGGCCATCTACCAGAAAGCCATTCCGCTGCGCCCCGGTTTGTACCGCTTGGACCTGGTAATCAAGGATGTGGACAGCGGAAACGTGGGAGTGGTTAACAGTCGGCTGGCCGTGCCTCGCTACGACGAAGAAAAATTGGAAGCTAGCAGCCTGATTCTGGCGGACCAGATTGAACACGTGCCCGCAAAGCAGGTCGGCACCGGACAATTCGTGTTGGGTTCTTCCAAGGTGCGGCCTCGCCTGGCAGCCGATTTCACCACCACCGACAGAATGGGAATCTACCTGCAGGTTTACAACCTCAAGCCCGACGATAAAACGCACAAGACCGACGCCACTTTCGTTTACACCGTCAAAAAGGGCGATCAGCAGGTCATGCAGTTCAAAGAGACGACCGCGGAAATGAAGCAGACCGGCGACCAGGTTACCCTGGAACGTCTTTTGCCTCTAGCAACCCTCTCGCCGGGGAAGTATACTCTGCAGGTCAGCGCCACCGACGTGCTGGCCAATCAGACCATTTCCCGGACGGCTGATTTTTCGGTCAAGATGTCTCCGGAACCGAAGACGGCAGCGAGTGCCACTCCTGGGAGGTAATCGAAGTGAAGCGCGGCCCGTTCCTGTGCTTTTGGGTCTTCTTAGCTTCCGCGGTTGGTGTGTGTGGACTCGGTTCGCCTGCCGCTGCGCAGGCTCCCGCCAAACCCTCTCTCGGTTCTCTCTCCGGCGTTGTGCGTGATGGATCAGGAACTCCTCAGCTGGGTGCCACGGTCGAAGTGCTTTCCGAAGCGCCCGGAATCGCTGCTGTCCAGCAACTGCTTACCAACACGCAAGGTTTCTTCCGCGGCGAGAAGTTAGTTCCCGGCTTCTACACCGTTCGTGTGACCCTGGCCGGATATCTGCCCAGTCTTGAAAAGCACGTGCGCATCTCCTCCAACCTCACCACCGTCGTTCGGATCCAGTTGGAATCGATGTTCGCATCGATCGAGCAACTGCGGCGTCCTCCGGTCAGTGGTGCCGTCGAGCCGGATGATTGGAAATGGGTGCTGCGTTCTTCCTCTGGTCTTCGCCCAGTCCTGCAGTGGAACGACGATGACGCGCCTGCGAGCTACGGTGTGGTTCTCGAACAAGCCGCTTCTCTTCCTCGTGCGCGAATCGACTTTACCGATGGAGCTCGCCGGCCAGGCTCGGTCTCCAGTATCGGCGCCGCACCCGGAACGGCCTTTGCCTACGATCAGCGCATCGACAAATTCAATCACATCATTTTTGCCGGACAAGTAAGCTACGACGAAGATTCCCCGGCAGGTGGGATTGCCACCGTTTGGCTCCCCACCGGGTCCGCGGAGACCGGCCCGGCAAGCACCATCGTTCTCCGCGAAGCGAGGCTGGGCCCCGACGGACCCACCTTCCGCGGTGTGCGTCTCGACCAAGGCGGCACGTTCGCCCTGGGGAATCGCTTCATCCTGCATGTTGGCGGCGAGTATGTTTTGGTAGGGGCGGGTTCGTCAGCCTGGAGTCTGCGCCCCCGAATGAAATTTGAATCAAAGCTTTCACCAAATTGGTACCTGGATGTGATCTACGGCAGTTCCCCCGCTGGGACGGCTCCAAGCGATGCCTTCACTTCGGAATTGACCGGCGTGCCGGTTCGCAATGCCCTGACGTCGGCGCTCGATCAACTCGACGCCTTTCCCGCGTTAATGTGGCGAAATGGCCGGCCTGTGCTCGAGAGCGGGCGTCACGAAGAGATCGCCGTCGAACGAAAAGTGGGCTCGCGCGGATTCGTACAGGTTGCGGGATTCCACGATGATTACAACCACGTCGCTCTGTTTGGCCGCGGAGCGGGTCTTCCCGCCGCACAGTATCTCCCGGATGCCGATACCAAGGGATTTGCCTACGATGGCGGCCATTCCAATGCCTGGGGCGGTCGTGTCGCTCTGCGCGAACGCATCAGCGACGACCTGGAATTCTCGACCATTTACGCATTCTCGGGAGCTCTGGTTCCTGGCAATGTGTTCGATGCCTCCCTGCGCGACGCCATCCGCACCGAAACGCTGCACTCCCTCGGCGCCAACGTAAACGCGAGAGTTCCGCGCACGCACACACGCTTCAACGCCGGGTACAAATGGATCAGTGGGCCGGCGCTTTCCCGCGTTGATGCCTACGGCGAAAACATGTACCAGATGAATCCCTACCTGCATGTGGGTATCCGGCAGCCACTACCCCACTTTGCCTTGGGTCAATGGGAAGCCAACGCCGAATGCGACAATCTCCTCGCCCAGGGCTATGTGACCATGACGACCGGAGATGGCCAGTTGCTTCTCATGCCCGCCGCCCGAAGCTTCCGCGGTGGTTTGAGCGTGCAATTCTAGCAGTTTGCGGACTTCTGGAAAGTTGTATCCCGCCTACCAGAAAATGGAGTTTGCTTCCCACTCAGCTGGAGGGATAATCTAATTGTCTTATTTACAGCATTTTATATGCTTTCGAATCTACAGAAGAATGGAAGTCGAGTTGCAGCGTTATACGTACTAGTCTGAGGTAGAGCCGCGCATGAAGGAGAACCTCCGCGTCAGAGTCGGGGCTGTGGTCTTGGCGCTAGCTACGCTGGCGGCGGTGATTTTTGCCTGGCTGAACTTCGTGCAGCGCTCTCGCTACGACATTGTTGACGACGGCGTTGCCTGGACCGACTCCCCCAACGGCATCGAAGCCTGGAAGGTCGCTGCCGGATCCCCCGCCTCCATGGCCGGTATTCGCACCGGGGACGTGCTGCTTGCGATCAACGATGCCCCCGTGCCAAGTGCGGCTCATGTAGCGCGGCGGCTATACCGCGCGGGGCTGTGGACGCAACTTCGTTATAAGCTCTCGCGCAACGGCGAAGAGTTTGAGACTCGTTTAATCACCACCCCCGCTCAAAAACCCCTGCACGTAGAAAACTATCTGCGCTTTGTCGGCCTGCTCTATCTCTTCATTGGCTTGTTCATCTTCATTCGCCGGTGGAACGCGCCTCGCGCCGTGCATTTCTATGTCTTCTGCCTGGTTTCCTTCATCTTGTACTCCTTCCAGTTCAGCGGAAAGCTCGACGCTTTCGATCTGGAAGTCTATTGGTCCAGCATCATCGCGCGGCTGCTTGCCCCCGCGCTGCTTCTTCATTTCGCCCTGGTCTTTCCGGAGCGCGCCGAAAGTTCCCGGAACTCATTGTTGAAGCTCGCCGCGGTCTATGCGCCGCCGCTGGTTTTGTTGCTCGTTCACATCCTGGCCGCCATCAATGCACTGGGCTTTGTTCCCACTACGCGTTCACGTGTGGCGCTCGATCAGCTTGAGCTGGGTTTCCTGGGATTCTGCTTCCTGAGCGCCGGCATGGTCTTTTATCTCAGTTTCCGCCGCTCTCGCTCCGGCGTGCTTCGTCAGCAATTGAAGTGGCTCACCGGCGGCACCCTGGCGGGCAGCTTGCCGTTTTCTCTGCTGTACATCCTGCCCTTTGCCTTCGACGCCGCTACGAAGTCCTGGATGCAATTCACCGCGCTCAGCCTGGTCTTGATTCCCTTGTGTTTTGGTTACGCCATCATCCGCTATCGCTTGATGGACGTGGACATCATTTTCAAACGCGGCTTGGCCTATACCGCGGCTACCGCGGCGGTCGCTGCCATTTACTTTGCACTCGTGGCCCTGATCGCCCAGATCTTCCCGTTGCAAAGCAGCGGCCCGGTCACCGGCATGATCGCCATCGTGGTCGCCGCGTTTCTCTTTCAGCCTTTCCGCGAAGGTATTCAGGCGCGCCTGGACCGCTTCTTCTACCGCGATCGCCTTGACTACCGCCGCACGCTGATCGAATTCGGCAGCACCCTGACGAATGAAGTCAGGCTCGAGCCCATGTTGGGTTCCGTGATGGATCGCGTCTCGCAAACGCTTCTCGTCGACCGCCTGGCTATTTTTGTTGAAGATCAGGAGAATCCCGGCGCGATGCGCCTGGCTCGTTCCATGGGCGTGCGCCTTAGCGAGCCGTTGAATCTCACCTTCATCGCACCCACGCGGCAGGAATTTGCCCGTGGACCGATTTTCTTCGAGTCGCCCCGCAGCGCCAGAGACGTCAGCGAGTCCGTTCGCCGCACCCTCGAGCAACTCGATCTTAATTACTTTATTCCCTGCCGCATTCGCGAGCACACCGTTGCCGTTTTGGGGCTTGGCAAAACGGTGGACGGCGATTTCCTTTCGAGCGATGACGTTGAGCTGGTGCAGACCATCGCCGGTTACGTAGCCATTGCCCTCGACAATTCCCAGCTGTACACCTCGCTGGAACAAAAAGCCCTCGAAGTCGCTCGCCTCAAGGACTTCAGCGAAAACATCGTCGAATCGCTCAACGTCGGCGTACTGGCCATCGATCTGGAAGGCACTGTGGAGGCCTGGAACACCCGCATGGAACAGTTGTTTGGCGTCGCTCGCAATGACGCGGTGGGCCGTCCGCTCAGCGAATTGCTTCCCCCCGAACTGGTCCACGAAATTGCCTCGCGCGGCGATCGAGGAGCAGGTCACCGGAATCTACAAGCACCGCCTGGTGCACCAGGGCAAGTCCGTGGTCATCAACGTATCCATCACTCCGCTGGTGGGCAAGTCTGCCGAACGCATCGGACGCTTGCTGCTGTTCGACGACGTCACGCAGCGCGATCGCATGGAAGAACAGTTGACCCAGACCGAGAAGTTGACTTCCCTCGGATTGCTCGCGGCTGGCGTGGCCCACGAAGTCAATACCCCCCTCGCGGTCATCTCCAACTACATCCAGATGCTCGCGAAGCAGATGCCGGAAGGCGACCCTCGCCACACCATTATCGACAAAATCGTCAAGCAGACGTTTCGCGCCAGCGAAATCGTTAATAATTTGCTGAACTTCTCCCGTACCGGCCCCGGGGAACTCGCCGACGTCGATTTGAACCGCGTGGTCGAAGAAACTCTTTCGCTCGTGGCCCATCCCTTGAAGGCTTCGCAAATTCAGGTCGTCAAGCAGTTGACCGAAGGCATTCCTCCGGTGCGTGGCTCCGCCAACAAGTTGCAGCAGGTGTTCCTGAACCTGTTTCTGAACGCCCGCGATGCCATGCCCTCCGGCGGCATGCTCGAAGTGCGCTCGGCGGCCCACAATGGCAGCGTGGAAGTCGAAGTCGCCGACACCGGCAACGGCATCACCCGCGAGCACATTCACAAGATTTTTGATCCGTTCTTCACCACCAAAACCAGCGGCCGCGGTACGGGCCTCGGTTTGTCGGTGAGCTACGGCATCATCAAGGAACACGCAGGAAAAATCGATGTGCGCTCCACTCCGGGGCGCGGCACTTCGTTCCACGTCGAATTTCCCGCAGTCAGGAAATCGGTTCATGTCTAAAGGGTCCATTCTGGTTGTTGATGACGAGTCGGAAATCCGCGAAGGCCTGGAGCTTTTGCTGCAGTCGGAGGGCTATCAGGTTTCCAGCGCCGAAACCGCGATGTCCGGATTAGCGCAGCTCGAGGAGCGCCCGTTCGATCTGCTTTTGCTGGATGTCAGCCTTCCTGACCGCAATGGCATCGACATGTTGAAGGACATTCACCGCCAGGATCCGCACCTGCCCATCGTGCTGATTACCGCTTATGGCTCGATTGAAATGGCCCGCGCTGCGTTCAAGAGCGGCGCCATGGACTACATCACCAAGCCCTGGTCCAACGATGAACTGCTGGCGCAAGTGGCGCAAGCCGTGGAAGCGCGACGCCTGCGCGATGAAAACCTGCAGTTGAAAAGGGCTTTGAAGCAACGCTTCAATTTTCCCAACATCATTGGAAAAAGCGACAAGATGCTCACCCTGTTTGACCTGGTCACGCAGGTGGCACCCTCGCGTTCCACCGTGCTCATCAGCGGCGAAAGCGGCACCGGCAAGGAATTGATTGCCAAGGCCATCCATTCCGCTTCAACGCGCGCCGACAAGGCTTTTGTTCCCGTCAATACTGGCTCGATTCCTGTCGATCTTCTGGAATCGCAACTGTTCGGCCACGTGAAGGGCGCCTTCACCAGCGCCGTTGCGTCCAAAAAGGGCCTGTTTGAAGTTGCCGACCAGGGCACTATCTTTTTCGATGAAATCGCCACGGTAAGCCCGGAAACTCAGGCGAAACTCCTGCGCGTCATTCAGGAACGCGAGTTCATGCGCCTCGGCGGCACCGAACAAATCAAAGTCGATGTGCGCATCGTCGCGGCTTCCAATATCGACCTGCTTTCCCTGGTGAAAGAAGGGCGCTTCCGCGAAGATTTGTATCATCGCCTCAACGTCATCCACTTGCGCTTGCCGCCGCTTCGTGACCGCCGCGAAGATATTCCCATGCTCCTGGCACATTTTCTGGAGCGCTTCTGCCTCGAGAATGTTAAACCCCTGCGCCAGTTCACTCCTGCCGCCATGAAGCCCTTGATGGATTACGATTGGCCGGGCAACGTGCGCGAACTGGAAAATGTTGTGGAGCGCGCCGTCGTGCTTTCCACTCAGGAGCGCGTCGACGTCGATCTGCTACCCGACTCCATCCGCGGCAAGGAAATCGTCCGCGGCGTTCGTTTCCAGTTGGCTGAATTTTTGCCGCCGCTTCCTGGCGAACCGGGGTCGCGCACCGCCGCTGACAATCCCAATCCTTCTCTCTTCCAGATCATCGATGAAGTTGAGCGCCGCGTCATCGTCGACATGCTGGAGCGTTCGGGTTGGAACCAGACCGAAGCTGCCGAACGCTTCCTGATTCCTCTTTCCACGTTGAACCAGAAAATCAAACGCCTGGGTATCGACGTGCGCCGTCGGGGCCGAACCGAAGATGTGCTCTCGACTGGAATTGGCAAGTAAACTCTGTTTCATTTTGGAATCGTCCGCAGGCACGAGATCCCGATGCATTTATCTAAACGGATTTACGATGCAACGTGCCTCAATCTGGCGCTGGTCCTTTAACAGTTGACACGCTTACGCAATATGCGTAATAATATACGCATTATGCGTAACTCTTCCGTGCTGGCTGCGTTGTTCCCACACGTACGGCAAGGTGTGCTCGCGGCTACGCTCGGCCAGCCAGATAAGTGGTGGTATCTTTCGGAACTCGCCGGCCGTTTGGGCACGAGCCCGTCGAGCCTTCAGCGGGAGTTATCATCTCTGGTGGCAAGCGGAATATTGGTGCATCGGCGGGAAGGCACAAGGGCTTATTTCAAGGCGGAGACCCAGTCCCCGGTGTTCCGAGACCTGCAGCAGCTCTTCGAAAAAACTGCAGGGCTGGTTCCGATCTTGGAGCAAATACTAAAGCCGTTTGGGAACAAGATTCAGAGCGCTTTTATCTATGGTTCGGTGGCACGAAGCCGGGAACATGCGATGAGTGACGTGGATGTAATGGTCATTGGCAGAGCAGGTCTTGCTGACCTGTCTCCAGTGCTCCGCAAGGCGGAGGCGCGGCTGGGAAGAGAGGTCAATGTCACGGCCTATTCCCCAGAGGAGTTTCGGGAGAAAATCAAATCGGGTGATCATTTCCTTGCCGCCGTTTTACGAGGACGGAAACAGTTTGTGAAAGGAGGCCAGAGTGACTTGGACGAAATTGTTGGCAAATAAGGAAGCCCAGAGACACAAGACCTCCAAGAAGGAACTGGACAACATGCGGGCGCTGATCGCCCGCGACCTCGCAGACGCCGGCATTGCCGGCCTTTCGGCAGACCGGAGATTCGCGACAAATCGGGCTGGTCAACGGAATGTGCCGTAAATTGATCTGAAACTCGTAGCCAATTCCTAACTATTTGGCGACCAGCTTTCTTCGCTTGCGCTTCGACCAAACCATTCTGTTGACCGGAGTCCGCACCGCCAAGCGTTGGCCCGATCGCTTGCCGACGCATCCTCTAGCGCTGGAGTTGAGCCGCTACAAAATCTTGCAGATTCTCAGCGTGACCGTTTTTGAGAACCCCCCATTTTGAAGGGTTTTCCAACTTCACTGACGAGTTCGCGGACGACGAGTCCTGTATGCAATTGGATCTATTCGACTTTTAATGGGACAGCACTGAGTTTGAATAACTCGCCAGTGCCGAGCACAACTCCTTGAGTAGCCTCAGTAGACGCGAAAGCATTATCAGCCATTTGCGCAACCACAAGTGTCGTGGGCATGGCGAGGCCTGCTGAGCCAGATATAGTCAATTTAGGAGTTTCTCGCCCATGCGAAATGTGCATCCAGGTGTCCGGCGTAATCTTCTTGTGCGTCTCGATCGCCCACTCCGTCTTCGATCCTGCTCTTTGCGGTCGAGTGGCGTGATATCGCGAGTCGCACAGGAAAGCAATACACAATCGCTTGCGCATGCGCAGGGTTCGACAATCCCACAGCGCTCAATTCTGGAAGTGCTAGGCATTCTCGTCTTAGCCTTAGCGTTTTTTGGTGCATCGGGGTGCGCAGGCGGTTTCGAAGGCTTCAAGCCGGTAGCTGCAACAATCACGCAGCCTGCGAGCGTGACCGTCGGATTAGGTCAAACTGCAACATTCAGCGTAACGGCGAGCGGCAGCGGCACCCTTACTTACCAGTGGTACAAGAACGGGACTGCAATTATTGGCGCAACTTCGAGCTCCTACACCACCCCTCCAACCGTCTCGAGCGATACTGGCGCCGTATTTACAGTCACTGTCTCGAACTCCGCAGGCACGGTAACAAGCGGACCGGCAACCCTCACGGTTCAGATCCCCGCTCCGCTGGCCAAGAGTCTAGTTCCCAGCGCAACCACGCCCCCCTACAACTCGTCCGTGTTGCTGGTTCCCACTTTCTCGGGAGGTACAGCCACCATCGGTTCGACCGGCGTAGGGAGTTCCGACATCACCGCCACGGCCGTAAGCGGCACTTCGTATTCGACTCCGCCGTTAACCTCGCCCAAAACGTACACGCTGACGGTCACGGACTCCAAAGGCAACGTTGTTTCCACGACCTGTATAGTCACGCCAGGTGCCGTCGCGATCTCGCCGATTTCCCCAGCGAACCAAACTGTCGCTCCGGGCCAGATTACTTTTGCAGCCACTGCGACTGGTGGCGCAACCAATGGTCTCACCTGGAGCGCGACTGCGGGCACCTTCAGCGCGAACGTGTGGACTTCTCCCACCGTTGCTGGTACCTACACCATCACCGCAACCAGCGTGGACGAGCCGTCCGTTTTCGTTTCGACTACGATCTCCATCAGCGCGCCCGTAATCATGACGCAACCTGCGAACCAACATGTTTGCACTGGCAGCGGACTATCGCTCACAGTGACCGCCTCGTACGCTTCCAGCTATCAGTGGAGTCTCGACGGAACACCAATTCCTGGTGCTACGAATTCAACCTACACAGTTCCCGCAGCCGCTTCCGCGAATGCAGGAAATTATTCCGTCACAGTAACCAATGGTGTTGGCAGCGTCACTTCGAGTATTGCCATGGTCGCCGTGGGATCATCGATCACCACAAATCCTCTAAGTGTTTCTCTTCACCCGACACAAACGGCTCTATTCTCAGTCTCTGGCCAAGGCATAGGCCCGCTTTCTTATCAGTGGTATCAAATCCCGTCTGGTGGCACCACCGGCGTAGCGCTGCCCGGTGCGACCTCGAGCGACTACGTCACGCCACCAGTGGACATTTCCTATGACGGCGCTCAGTATTACGCGACCGTCACAGACGCCTGCGGCCCGCTTACAAGCACCGACGCCTCTCTCACCGTCACGGCCGGCAACGTTCCGCCAACCATCATCGACCGAGCCAGTTGGCGAAACAGTTGGTGTGGGAGGTACGACCTCCTTCACCGTTGTGGCCTCCGGCACTCCAGCACTCTCCTATCGGTGGTACAGAATTCCCGCGGGACAAAAGTCCGGCAGCGCTATCGCAGGCGCCACGTCCGCAACCTACACGGTTCCGGCTTCGGCGACGGCCATCACCAACGATCAGGACTCTTACTACGTCATCGTTACCAACAGCTACGGCCAGGCTGTCTCGCAACCCGCTCCACTGGCAGTTGGCAATGGGATTCTGCTTCAGATCACTGGGCAACCCGTCACGCAATATGTCGACGCCGGTTCACCCGCAACCTATCAGGTCACGGCGGTATCCTCTTTGCCGTTAACCTATCAGTGGTACGTAGCCGAGCCGGGCAGTTCCACTTTCGCTGCGATACCAGGGGCAACCGACTCCACATATACGTTGGATTCAGCCTCGACCACGGACAACGGTTCCGTTTTCTATGTTGTCGTAAGCAACGGCGTTACTTCGTCCGTTACCAGTAGCTCCGCGGGACTATTTGTTGGCCCGCTTCGAGGAGTCCCCAATCTTTGCGACACCAGTTGGTCGGCGCTAGGCAATGCCTTGGCTGGACCCTCGTGCAGTTTCCAGCTCACTACCGCTGCCAACAATCAGCATGGCGAGATTATCTGGCCAACCCTCATCTCTACTGACAACATTCAGATTAGCTTTACTGTGACGCTTAGTAATCCGAGCGCTCTTCCCGCCGACGGCTTTACCGTGCTTTTGGCTGATCCCTCCCTTGGTGCAACACCCACCAGTTTGGGCGCCGCCGGTATGGGCCTGGGCGCAGAAGGCATTCCCGGCGTTCTGTTTGCCTTGGACACTTACCACAATGCTGGTGATCCGACAGTTCCCTACGTAGCCGTAGGTCGTGGCGAAACCGCGCTGTTTAGCAAGCCTTGGTTCAATGTCAACACCACGATTCCAACGGTTGTATCCAGCAGCATGCCCATCACGCACAACTATACCGTTTCCATCGTGCAGGGACGGGTGACCGCGACCATGGACGGCGCCCAGGTTTTCTCAGGAACCATTACGGCTCCCCCCGTGGCTTACCTCTTTATCACCGCTTCGACTGGTGGCTCCTTCGAAGACACCATCATCAGCAACGTGTCAGCCACTGTTTCGGTGCCTGCAAATTAATGTGAACGGCTCGAGGAGAATCGGATATGCGATCATTTCTACTTTCAACGATTTTGTTCCTTGTAGGCGGCCGAGCCGCCGTGGCTCAGGAGTCGTATAGCGGGGACGCTGCCGCCGCTTACCATTGGGTTCGCACCAATGCTGGTCCGGGAGAATGCGGTTGTTTCGGCATGAATGGCGGTGGGCTTTCGGGCTCGTGGAACTTTCGCGGTCCTTGGTTTGCCGTCGTCGATATCAGTGCCGAGCACAGCGCACTGCCGATAGGCAATTCTTTAACACTCACTTCGTATTTGGCAGGGGCGCGTTACAAAATCCCGCAGCCGTGGTTGGAGGGAAAACATAAACCACAGCCGTTCGCGCAAATTCTGTTGGGCGCGGCGCACGCCGGAGGCGGAGAGGCTGGCGTCGCAAATGGCTCCTACAGGTTTGCCACCCGCATCGGAGGCGGCATCGATGTGCCGGTAAGTTCACATTTCGCGGTGCGAGTTATACAGCTCGATTACTACCTCACCACGTTTGCCAATGCAACCAACGACCATCAAAACAATCTTTTGGTGGGTGCTGGCATTGTCTACCATTGGTCCCGGCAAAAATAGCTTACAGCCTGTCATTGCGATCTTCCTGGAAATGCCGCAACCACCGGAGCAAAACCAGGTTGATTGCAGGAGTAGGCCTCACACAGGCCCCGGCAGAGTAGCAACTGTGATTCCGTTCCGTCCCTGCAGTTAGTTCAAGGTTGTAATCTGGAATCCGTGCTTCATGTGCAACGTCGCTTGCGCCATCGCGCAGTTCAGCCTCTTGCCATTTCTCTTGTTACGTCGGGTCTATGGCCGAGACGGGCTTTCATAAGCTTCAGAGATGGCGAAGGCAGTAGCGAACGCCGTTAGACCGACCACTACGTACATGAAATAGTTTTTCCCCGCCTTCCGTGGCGCGCCGCCCTTCCCGCCCGGGCCCTGCGCACCGCCCGCTCCCGACGCTCCCTGCGCCATTTCCGGGTCCAGATACACGTGATAGGCCTTGCCATCTTCGACCGTTTGCGTCTCGCCATCCACCGTCACTTCGAGCGGACCGCGCTTGGAAATAACCAGCAATTCTTTTGCGTTCAGAAGTGTCACTTGCCCGATGGTCGGCGCATCGGATTGTGCGCGAATCGCCGCTGTAGACGCATACAGCGTAAAAGCGTGGGCATTGCCCGTAGAAAAAGTTGCCGTTCCGCTGAGCAGTTTCGCCGACGGTGCTCCTTCTTTGTCATCGATCGTCGCACTGCTGGCGCTCAACAGCAGCAACCTCGCTGCTGCGCCGGCGCGAACTTGTACGCTGCCCTGCAGTTCGGTGCTGAGGTGGTCCCCGGCGTACACGGTTGTCCCAACCCATGCGGAAGCATCGCCCACGTGAGCACGCTCAGCTGTGAGTACGGTTCCCAACGCGGTTGCCGTCGGCGATCCCATCGCGGGGCCCACGGCTAGACTTAGGGAGACGGCGGCTGCGAACATGGCACGCATACCCTGCATGAACGCCTCCTATTCAACCGTCAAAAGCATAGTTCGGCCTGCGCGGGTCGTCAACTGGAATTTCCACATTTGATGTAAAACA
>CAVTMR010000001.1:0-79924 GCA_963735825.1 Candidatus Acidiferrales bacterium | reverse complement strand
GTAGCCAGACCCCATTGCTGGGGCCCGGCCCTCTAAGAACCGGACTTGAGACTTTCGTACTCATCCGGCTCAAGCCCTGCGAACGCCTCTTTGAGGGAGACGCGGCTTCGATACGGAAAGGTGCTGACGGTGAACCCTGTCGTGGCACTCTGGATGAAGTAGAACGCGGTTTTTCGCGCTCTTCGAACCACCCTTCACAAGAGGGACGCAGTGGTGCAGGCGCCAGCCCGTGATCCGAGTGATTTTGATATTGCAAACAGCGCAGAGACCGCGTTGCTCCGTCCAGAGAAAGCGAAGAGTCGTGGTACCCCGGAACGTGTCCAGCATATGAGAACCTTCCCGATCTTCGAAATAGGTTTCGTATGCAGGATCGTAAGGGTTGGCTTCGCCTTGCACTTTAATGTGTCTTTTAATGGGGGTGCTCTTTGCGCGGTACAGCCACACCTTGCGAGGCTGTCCCTCGTCATCGTAGCGTTCCCCGAAGAAACACCGGTTGTGTCTCCGACTGCGCTCATAGTATTTCTTTCTGAGCCAGGTCGAGGACTTCTTCGGATGCCTTCTCCGTGCCCATCGCCGCAGACTGTGGAAGATAGAATGATCAACGTATGAGAAAGTACGTTTGGCGACCACGTGCCGATGATAGTTAACCCAACCCCGAATCTTTGGGTTGAGTTGATCGATCAAGTCGGCGGCCGACATGCCAAGCCCGGCTTTAATTGTTGCTCGGATTCCTGCCAAGAAGGTTTTAACGTTCTTCTTGGACGGCTTGATGAGCAGTTTCCCGTTAGGGTAGCGGCGCACGTTTTGTCCGAGGAAATCAAAGCCTTTCTCCACGTGCGTAATGACAGTCTTCGTGGGAGAGAGTTTGAGCCCACGTTGTTGAAGAAATTGCTCAACGAGGGGTTGGACCTCTCCTTCCAGCAAGTCTTTCGATTTACTGGTGACGACAAAATCATCCGCGTAACGAATGAAATTAATAGAGGGATATGAGCCTCCAAGGGACTTGAGACGCCTTTTTGCAGGGTATTTCTCCTGCAAGAGTCGCTCAAGTCCATCCAGCGCGCAATTGGCGAGCGCTGGGGAGACAATACCGCCTTGTGGGGTTCCATCCGTCGTTTCGTGGAGGACGTGTTTTTCCATGTATCCGGATTTCAACCATTGTTGGAGAATGGCGCGGTCCATAGGGACATGCGCCAGAAGCCAGTCGTGGGAAATTTGATCGAAACAGCTTTTGATGTCCGCTTCCAGAATCCACTGCGTGTTCGGTGCATTGGACAGCGTGATGAAGCACTGTCCAATGGCATCAGCGCAGGACCGTTTCTGACGAAACCCATAGGAGTTTCGATCAGCGTTGGTTTCCAGCACCGGATCGAGCGCCAGCAAATGCAATGCTTGGTGAGCTCGATCGATCATGCAGGGAATTCCGAGCGGACGCATCGTTTTGCCGTCCGATTTCGGTATATAGACACGTCGTAGAGGTTGCGATTGATAACCTCTACTCTTCAATGCATGTACAGCCCGAATTTTATCTTCCGGTGTTTTCCAGATTACCTGGTCCACACCTGGAGTTTTCTTGCCATTATTTTCCGTCACTCGTCGAACGGCGAGAACCTTGCCGCTGTAAGAGTGGGTCAGCAGACGTTGTAAAGATTTCACTTTGTTCCATCTGCCAGCCTTCGTTGCTTGCACGATACGCACTTGGAGTCGGCGAACGTTGCGGTGGATGGTCTGCCAATTGATGGCATACCATTCCGCCGCTTCGCAGGAGACCGCACCAACAGTTTTGGCTGTCGTCATCTGCTTTGTCCCCTAAGCCGATTAATCAAGTTCTCTCGTGTGCAGCACCACGGGGAAGTCTGCCCGCTTTCGCGTTCGGTGATGTTGTCGATAAGACGGACGCAACCGATATCTGCTCCATTACAGAGCAGCCTTCGCTTCCTCTCCGATCTCCTACCCGCACCGCCGTCGATCCTCCTTGCGGTTGATCTTTCCCCTTTTGTTTTCGGGGAACGATACGGGTTTATCCTGTTCCGTTGAAGTGACATGACCATAGGTTAGGTGCTCTCTTTACGCCGGCAGCGTTGTTTGCCCATGACGGAGGAACACGGAGCCTACCGTACCCGCTGCAAAGGAGCGCCGAGCATCTTCCGCTCCCTGCTGATGACGGCGCTTACGAGAATTTGCATATGCTCACCATACTATTTGACCCTTGCCCTTTGCCGCCGTGATGCTAGCAGCTGCACCGTTCCCTCACGGTTCGGGTGCCAACCTTGCGGTTGCAGGATTCGTTGTCGGAACGCTCTCTGACCAGTTGTTGCCTCCCGGCCATAGTTCGTAGGGTACCCGCCATGGGAGACGGGATTCGATCGAGAGAGGACTTCTCTCGATGAATAATCACTTCAACAGCTTTCAGTTCGCAGCCATGCTACCAACCCTAGCCCCGATCCGGATCGATGCTCCCAGATGCACCGTTGCCTCGCGGTTCCAGTGCCAACCTTTCGGTTGCAGGATTCATTGTCAGAGTGCTACATAACCGGTCGTTGCCTTCCCGCTATGACTCCTAGGGTACTCGTCATGGGAGACGAGGTCCGAACGGAAGAGAACTTCTTCCGAAGGACAATCACAATCAACAGCTTCACAGGTCGCAGTCTATCTGCCCCGTTACAGGGCAGCCTTCGCTTGCTCCCATTTCCGTTACCCGCAGTGCCGTCGGATTCATCTTTCGATGGTCCTTCCCCTTGCGGGGAGCGATACGGGCTTACCCTGTTCCGCTGAAATGACGCGATCGGTTAGAACCGAGTAGCCAGGCCCCATTACTGAGGCTCGGCCCTCTACAGGATGGCGCTTGCACCATCGCGTCCCTCTTGTGCGGGGTGGGTCAAAGAGTGCCGAAAACCGCGTTCTACTCATCCAGAGTGCCATGACAAGATTCACCGCCAGATCTTTCTGTATCGAAGCCGCGTCTCCCCCAAAGAGGCGTTCGAACGGCTTGAGCCGGATGAGTACGAAAGTCTCACGTCCGGTTCTTAGGATCGGCGTGTCACTGGCCAACAGTAACCGCACTTTGTGCGGCTGCCCTTGGTCGTCGTACTTTTCTCCGGCGAAAGACCAGGCCCGTTCCTAAGACCATGGGGCAGTGCGGCTTCGCGTTTTTCCGACTCCGCAGCAGTGAGGCACAACAGTCTTGATTTACGTCCTAACAAGTTTATTCCTAATATCCTTCGACCATCCAGACGTTGCTGCTGGTCGTGGGCGCGGGAATCGCCAGGTACTTTCCGTCACGCGACGGGATGCCCCACGATGGCTGAGTACTCTTCACCTGCCAAAGTTCGTGCGCATTGCCGGCCAGGTCCACATAAAGCAAGCTCGATCTCCAACCCGTCGGATTGCTCGTCATAAACAGGCCTTTCGAATCCGCCGCCCAATCCACGGAAGAAAAAGCACTCCAGTTTTTTAGCACCACCTCTCGAGTGGGTTGGCCTGCAATCGATAGCAGCCGGATGCGCTTGTCGCCCGACTTGGTTACGGCGATCAGTTTCCCATCGGGGGAGGCTCCAATCGGCTGGCATATTCCCGCCGCGATTGTTTATGCGCTCTGTCCTGCGGTCTACTCGACCATAACCGTTGATCCATCGTTTCCAAGCGTGGCGCTAATCCTCGGACCAATCAACGCATCGGTGAATGGTGTCGCAGGTTTGGCTATTGGACTTCTTTGGTTCGCAACTTAACTTCTGAAACGCGATCATCGTCAGTATGGTGGAACGGCACTTGATGTCCGGTAAACCGCCCGGCCCGAAGTCCGTTACAGGCGAAGGAGAAATCATGAGAAAAGTTAATGTGCTTGAATTTGTCTCCCTTGATGGAGTCATACAGGCCCCAGGCGGCCCAGAAGAAGATACCAGCGGCGGCTTCGCCTATGGCGGGTGGATAATTCCACATTCCGACCCTGTTTCTTCAACGGCCATAACAAAGCAGATGAACATGCCGTTTGACTTGTTGTTAGGGCGGAAAACCTTTGACATATGGGCACGATTCTGGCCGCAACATAACGACATTTGGCCGGGCGTCAACACAGCGACCAAGTATGTCGCCTCGAATACCATGACTTCTCACGAATGGCAGCCGTCGGTATTTTTAAACGGTGATATTGCGGAAAAGATCCACAAAATTAAGCAGCAGGAAGGGCCGGATTTGCACGTTTATGGAAGCGCAAATCTCGTCCAGACGCTCCTCAAGCATGATTTGGTTGATGCGTTGTGGCTGAAGATATTTCCGGTTACGTTGGGGAGTGGAAAACGATTGTTTGCCGATGGCACGATCCCGGCGGCTTTCAAAGTGACGGAAAGCACAGTCACTTCGAAAGGCGTCATAATCGTCAATTACGAGCGTGTACCTAAGCAAACGGGGTTTTGGGAGCTCGGTTTAATGCCCAAGTCCTGATTAACGTTCCCGTCAATGTGAAGTACTACTTCACTTCTCCGATACGACTACCCAGGACTTGGGCCGCCGCTACAGCCCATTCATTTGCAGGTCGATTGTGTGCCCGCTCTAAATGTGATAAATGTCTTCTCGCATCGATAAACTCCCGCCCGTGGCCGTCGCAATCCGAACGAGAAGTCCTCAAAGCATTCTCACGTCAATCAGGTATCAGTCGGAGGAATTGAGACATGTTGAACAAGCTCGTGCTGTTTCCACGATTCGTTCGAATAGCTGTGGTTTTTCTGACATTTTTGCTGGCAGCGGCGACGGCTAAAGCCCAACAGACCACAACTGCGCCCTGCTCGCCAAGCGCCACGACAACCATTGACGGGAAGTACGTGCCGTCTCCGCCGGCGCCTTTCGGTGGCACGATCAACCTCGGTGCCGAACAGTCCAAGCCGTGCTGGCCCGCGAAGGTGGTGCCGCCCAAGGGCGCACCGAACGTGTTGTTGATCATGACCGACGATCAAGGCTATGGCGTGTCCGGTACATTTGGCGGCGTCATCCCGACGCCGGCGATGGATCGCATCGCGAAGATGGGGTTGCGTTACACCCAATTCCACTCCACCGCGCTCTGCTCACCCACGCGCGCGGCGCTGATCACTGGCCGCAACCACCACTCAGTGGGTTTCGGCGTAATCGGGGAGATGTCCACAGGCTATCCGGGGTACGACTCTGTCATCGGTCCGGAAAGCGCCACTGTCGGCGAGATCCTGAAGGAGAACGGCTACGCCACATCCTGGTTCGGCAAGAATCACAACACCCCCACCTATCTGTACAGCGCGGCCGGGCCCTTTGACCAGTGGCCCATCGGAATGGGCTTCCAGTATTTCTACGGGTTCATGGGAGGTGAGTCCGACCAGTGGACGCCCTATCTCTTCCGCAACACCACCCAAGTCTTCCCTTGGATCGGGAAACCTGGCTACAACCTCACCACCGACATGGCAGACGACGCCATTCAGCACATGCGCGAGCTCGACGCGTCCTCGCCGGATCAACCGTTCTTCGTTTACTACGTGCCCGGGGGCACCCACTCGCCGCATCAGCCGACCCAGGAATGGATCGATAAGTTCAAGGGCAAATTCGATATGGGCTGGAACCAACTGCGTGAGCAAATCTTCGCAAATCAGAAGAGACTTGGCGTCATTCCGCAGAATACACAACTCACACCTTGGCCTGATAGTCTGCCGAAGTGGGACACGCTCCCCGCGGAGAATAAGAAGCTCTTTGCTCATCAAGCGGAAGTCTTCGCGGCCTACGTGGCCTACACCGACCATGAGATCGGTCGCGTGATCCAGGCCGTTGACGACATGGGTAAACTCGATAACACCCTAATCATTTACATCAGCGGCGACAACGGCACCAGCGCCGAAGGCACTTTGGTCGGCACGCCGAACCAGATGACCGCTTACAACGGCATCCTCGACATCCCGATCGCCGACCAAATGAAGGCGTACGATGCCTGGGGCTCCGCTGCGACCTACCCGCATATGTCGGTGGCGTGGTCTTGGGCATTCGACACACCATTCAAATGGACCAAGCAAGTGGCGTCATTCTTCGGCGGCACACGGCAGGGCATGGTCATGTCGTGGCCCGGCCACGTCAAGGATGCCGGCGGCATCCGCACGCAGTTTCATCACATGATTGACATCGCGCCGACGATCCTCGAAGCTGCGGGCGTCCAGGCCCCGGTGATGGTGAACGGTGTCGCGCAGAAACCCATCGAGGGGGTAAGCATGGCCTACACGTTTGACAAGGCGAATGCGAACGCGCCGTCGAAGCGCGAGACGCAATACTTCGAAATGTTCGGCCTGCGCGCCATCTACCACGACGGCTGGATTGCCGCCACGCCGCCGCCCGCTCCGGTCTGGATGTTGGGCACGGTCAAGCTACCAGAGGTGGTCAACGGATACGACTGGGAGCTTTACAACATCGCCGAAGATTACTCGGAGAATAACAACCTCGCTGCGAAAAATCCTGACAAACTTCGGGAATTGAAAGAGCTCTTCCTGGTGGAGGCGACGAAATACAACGTCTTTCCGTTGGACAACTCCATCCTCCCGCGCCTAGTTACGCCGCGGCCCAGCGCGACCGCCGGGCGAACCGTGTTCACTTACTCGGGTGAATTGGCCGGCTTACCCGTAAGTGACGCACCCAGCGTCCTTAACAAGTCCTATACCATTACCGCGGACGTCGAAATCCCCCAAGGCGGTTCGGAGGGAATGATAGCTACGTTAGGTGGCCGCTTTGGTGGCTACGGTCTTTACATACTCAAGGGAAAGCCGGTATTCACCTACAACGCATTGGACCTTGTTCGGTTCAAGTGGCAGGGCAGCGAAGCGCTATCGCCGGGCAAACACACGATTGTGTTCGACTTCAAGTATGACGGGCCTGGTTTTGGAAAGGGCGGCACGGGAACACTCTCGTTAGACGGCAAGACACTGGAAACCAAGGCAATTCCGCACACGATTCCGTTCCTCATGTCGATCGACGAGACGTTTGATATTGGGGTGGATACGCGGACCTCGGTGGACGACAACGACTATCAGTTGCCGTTCCGATTCACCGGAACGATTGCCAAGCTAACTTACAAACTGGGACCCGAACAATTGGCGGAATCGGACCGCAAGGTCATGCAACAGGCGCTCGCCAAAGCGCACGACTGACGTTTTGACACGAATATAGTGCGCGAAACAGAATAACAATCAATGGAAGATATTTGGGCTGCCGTCACGGGTGAGCTCCACGTAAGTATGCCCATGAGCTGAAATCAAGTCCCGATTAACGCCCGTCAATGTGAAGTACTACTTTACTTCTCCGCTTTCGCGACTTCCCGGGACTTAACCGGTGGTGTGATATAAAATTCCGGCATCGTACGCGGAGAGCGTAGCCATGAGAGGGGCATTAAATGATTGTCCTAACGGGTGCAACTGGACGAACGGGAAGTGCAGCAGCGGAAGCGTTGCGCGCCAAAGGCGAAAAGGTTCGCGTGGTTGGGCGAGATGCGAAGAAGCTGTCACCACTAGCCAGGCTGGCTGCAGAAGCATTCGTCGGTAACGTCGAAGATGTCTCTTCAATGACGGAAGCTTTCAAGGGCGCTTCAGCCGTGTACCTGGTTCTGCCAGAGGACATCTCTAAAGAGGACTTGCGGGCGCATCAAGAGCGCGTTTCCGATTCTTACGCTGCAGCAATCACCAATGCCCACGTCCGGTTTGTGGTTAATCTAAGCAGTATCGGCGCTCAGCACGCGAAAAATACTGGCCCCATCGTCGGTTTACATAATCAGGAACAAAAGCTCAATCGAGTCGCTGGGCTCAACGTCCTTCACCTCCGCGCAGCGTATTTTATGGAAAATCTTTTCATGAGTATCGCCCCACTGCGCTCGATGGGGGCGCTGCCAGGAGGTTTACGGGCCGAAGTTCCCATGCCGTGGATAGCCACACAAGACATCGGTGCGTATGCCGCCACTCGTCTCGCTGGGCGCGATTTTTCCGGCAGTTCGGTCCAGGAGCTACACGGTCAGCGCGACATCTCCATGAAGGAGGCGGCCTCAATTGTCGGCAGCGCTATCGGGAAGCCCAATCTCGAATACACGCAATTGCCGAGAATGATGTTTGAGACAGCCCTTTTGAAGATGGGTTTACCTAAGAAGACCGCAGAATTGATTATTGAAATGTGGGAAGGTGCAAATGCGGGCCTCATCGTACCTCAAGAGAAACGGTCGGCAAGAAATACGACACCCACGCCTCTCGAGTCATTTGTCTCAAGGGTATTTGCTCCTGCGTATTTGCAGACAGTCTAAGACCGGCGTTCACGCAAAGAAGGTCCAACTTCTGGTAACAGCGTAACCGTCGAAGTGGCGGCTAGTAACTATGTTTCCGGCTTTCAGAGACGACTGGGTTCAACACGGACTAAAACAATACGGAAGGCAGCCATGCACCTGCTGGCTCGTTGTACAGCCCGATGCTCATCAACGTCAGCGGCTGCGTAATCTTTAGCCCGTTCGCCAGGCACCAGCGCAGCAAATCGTGATTGCGCGACGGCACCAGAAGCCCCGCCCCGCCGAACGATTCCGCCGCCGTAATCAAAGCTTCCAAGTCAGGATTGGTCTCCGCGGTCGCATGGCCGAAAAACGCCAACGCACTCGCATAACCCGTGATCCGCCCGGCGCGTTCCACCACCACCGCCGAGTTTTCCTGGATGGAATGCGCCAGATCCTTTCCGCGATCGAAACCATGCACGCGCTGCGAAATCTCATTACACGTATCTAAGTCGTTCAATTCAGCGCGCCGCACCGTGCAACCGGGAATCTCCCGCTCGCGCGTCCGCCCTTGCACGCACGAAAGTGGCTCCCGCACATCAAATCCCAGATTCGCGTACAGCGAAAGCGACCGGTTGTGATACGCCGCCTGCACCAGCCGCATACCCGCCGGACATCGCTCCCGCGCCCGCTCCATAACCGCTTGCATCAAACTCCGCCCCACGCCGACGTTTTGCGAGCCGGGATCGACCGTAATCGGCCCAATCCCCGCGATCATCGCCCGTTCATCCAGGCAATTGCTGCCCACGATCCGCCCGCCGCTCTCCGCCACCACGCAGTAAAATCCCGGCGCCGAAAACAGACTCGTCATCACGCTCGTGCTCACTTCTGGGCTTGGAAAATCGGGAGGGAAACCGTGCTTCGCGCTCAAAGTCGCGAACGCTTCATAGCAAATCTTCCCGCAAACCGTGCTGTCCTCCGACTTCGCGACGCGTATCACCACCTCCGCTTCTGCTTGGGTCGCCATGCGCAAACCTCCATTTCGGCGCGCAAGTATACCAATTCCACGTCTGCGGCGCGTGCCCCAGGTCTCCGTCTGCAGCCCGGCCCTTTGCAGCACCGTGAACAACAAGGCTGTCATCAACCTGATAAACAGCGATTGCGAGAAGTGGAATCCATCACCAATGTTTGGCCGATCATGGGCGGCTGCAACCCTGTCCAGACTTCGGTTCGGCATCGCCTGGCCCCTCATCGGTGGGCGGATAGAGTTCCAAAATGAGGTCGATTTTTAGTTGCCCCATTCGGCTCAGGCTGGAGAAAGATATTCCGAAACCTCCCTGTCCCGCGCCCGAGCTAAACCCGCAGAAGAAGTCGAAACTGCATTTGTCCTTAAGGCTAAGGAGGCTATCGGCGTTTGAATCGACGAAGGATAACAAGGCATCCACATGGTCTTGCATGGGGCTCGAACGGTTTAGGCCACTTTTGAAAACCCACAAACATTCTGTTACCTGGGCATCCATGGCGGGCCCCTTCCTTGCGCACACCCTCTTGAATCTACCTACCAGCGTCCAGCACCGTAATCGCTTCTTCGATCAGTTGTGCATTGGAGATGCTCGAAGAGATTCTGAACGATGCCGAACTCCAACCCCCCGTTTCAGTGTCCATACGCTACCCCTCAACATCCAAGAGAAAGTCAAAGATGTTTCCGCTTCAACCTCCAAACCCTCCATCTGGAAGAAGGGGTATGCTTCCCCGGTTGCCCAGAATCCACATAATGAAAAATAATTTCCGGAAGGCGAGGAATCAGAACAAGTTATTGCCCATTAGTAATAGTAGAGGGCAATTCTCGCTGCACACCTCGCCGTCGTGGAGCACGCCGAACAGCAACAGATCTCCGCGATTCATCACGGCATGCTGACAACATTCGGGACTCTGTCACCGGCGATTTTGTACTCGTGTGGCTTTTCGGGCCAGCAAATGACGAACTGAAGTTAAGTGGCGCGCCCAGGGAGATTCGAACTCCCGACCTCTTGCTCCGGAGGCAAGCGCTCTATCCAGCTGAGCTACGGGCGCGCAGAAGAAGAACGATCAGCCTAACGTTAGTAGTTTAGCCTTTCCCCTCTCCGCACGCCAGTAGGGTCAACGGAAGTTCGCCCGGGGCGCGGAAGCTATCCCTTGGAACGGCTGCGGATATCCTTGGCGAGCTTTTCAATTTCCTCGGTCTTTTTCAGCAGATTAAGGCTAAGGACTTTGCTGGAATCGGTTTTGTCGACTGCCGCTTTCAGTTCGGTAGCAAGTTCATAGAGGCGCTCGACCTTTTTCTTGATGTCCTTCTCGTTCTCGTCCAATTGGCGCTTTTCCGGTGACGGTAGGTTGGGATTGTCAGGGCCGGCCGGCTCCTGCCCTGGAGGTACAGGCCGGGGCGCCGTTGGATTTTGCGAAGAGGCAGTGCCGACCACGGCGCCAAGCATGGTCCCTGCCGTGGCCAATCCCACCAGGAAATTGCGTCGCGTGTTCACCGAGACCTCCTAACGGAAATGAAGCAAGCGGTTGACCGGCACCTGCAAGCTTGCGCCAGCAATGCTATACTCGCCCCCCGGAAACTTTATGTCCAGTGTGCTCAACTATCTTCTGAATATTTCTCCGTCGAATGTGATCCATTTGGTAGTGATCCTGGCGGCAGCCCTAATTTTAAACCACTTGATGCACTTGGTGACGAAGCTGATCGTCAAGCCAGCAGCCACACAAACACGCGCGGCACAGGCGAGGGAGCAACAAACACGAACGCTCGCCGGGGTGATAAACAGCACGGGGAGCAAGGTGGTGTGGGCCATAGCCTTGCTGACGGCGGCGCAGGAGTTCGGCATCAACGTGACTCCGGTGGCGGCGCTTGCGGGGCTGGCCAGCCTTGCGGTGGGATTTGGCGCGCAAAACCTGGTACGGGATATCATTTCTGGCTTCTACATTATTTTAGAGGACCAATACGTGGTGGGCGACACGATCCAGGTGAGCGAGACAATCGGTCGCGTGGAACATCTGACGCTGCGGCGCACCGTGGTGCGCGATGCGAGGGGAGCGCTGGTGACGCTGTCGAACGGCGACATTCGAACCGTGGGGAATTTGAGCCGGGACTGGTCGCAGACGTTTGTGGACGTGAGTGTGTCGCCGCAAATTGCGCAGGAAAAGGCGCTGCAGGCGTTGGAAGCGGCGATCGCAGAGTTCCGCGGAGACCCGTCGTGGTCGCAGGTGCTGGTGGATGGCCCGCGGATCCTGGGACTGCAATCGTACGATCAGAGCGCTTCGACAATTCGCTTGCAGGTGCGCACGGCACCTTCGCGGCAAGACGATGTGGCGAGAGAACTGAGGCGGCGCATCCAATTGGAGTTCCAGCGGCAAGGTATCCCACTGTGGAGCGTGCAGCGGCTGGAGCTGGTAAACCCTGCGGCTTCACCGGAATTCGTGCCACCGGCCCCACACGCGTGAAGAACAAGGAGAGTAGTCCATGTCACAGATCACCTACGAAGAAGTGAACCTGATGCTGCGGCTGTATGATCTGAGGCGTGAACCGCGGCTGCGCGAGGCGCGGGCGTGGTTCGTGGATAATTTTCAGGCGGCGACGCCGGAAGAAGTGATGAAGAAATATCCGCAGGGGAGCCCAGAGAATACATACATCCGGATGGTGGTGAGTTATTGGGATATGGTAGCGAGCATCGTCAATCGGGGATTGATCAACGACGAGCTATTTTTCGAGAACAACGGGGAGATCTGGGTGGTGTGGGACCGAATGCGAACGATCGTGCCAACGTGGCGGACTGCGTTCAAGAATCCATATTTGTTTTCGGCGATCGAAAATGCCTGCGCGCGGCTGGAGTCGTGGAGAGAGAAGCGAGCACCGGGCTCCAGTTCGATGATGCGGCAAATGATGGAGCAAATGCGGGAAAAGAAGTAGAAATCGCGGGTTGCGACTGCGGGCCGCGGCGGCAATTAAGGCGTGAGCAGTGGTGATTCCTCATCCGGCACCACGTCAGGCAAAGCCGACTTACGATCGACAGACTCCGGCTGGGCGATGCGGACCCAAGTGCGGCCCGCGGCTTTGGCAGCGTAGAGAGCCATATCAGCATGGTGGAGGAGCTCCTCAACATCACACTTGGGGAAGTCGGTGGAAAGAGCGAGGCCCAGACTGATACTGACAGTGAGTTGCGAATAAGACCGCTGGATGGGCCGGGAAAAAATGGACTCGCGGAGATTTTCGGCGCTCGGTACGGCGCTGACTGGGCCGCACTTATTCAGCAGCACTAGGAACTCCTCACCGCCGTAGCGGCCAACCATGTCGTAGGAGCGGACGGAAGTGCGCAGCCTCCGGGAAACTTCGCGAAGGACATCGTCGCCGGCGGCGCGACCGAGGGAGTCGTTGACGGACTTGAAATGGTCGATGTCGCACATTATGGCGGCAGTACAGTTTCGTTCGCGGCGAGACCTGTGAATTTCGCGGAGGAGTAACTTCTTCGCAGAATTGTTCGGTTCAGGCCGACTCGGCTAACCATCTTCCTTCGCGACCTCACCCTCGGCGCCGGCACGCCAGCTAATTAATTACGGTTGCCCGCTTTGTCATTGCCATTTCCGTTGCTGTCTTTGGTGTCGATCATTTTCTCGACCCCAGCTTCGCTCCGGGACTTCCTCAGGAAGGGCCGGTCATCATAACCATGCCGGCATGGATTCCAGGACACGTCTTCCGGGCCTACCTGACCGGCGCAATCTTCATTGACTGCACCCTTGGTCTCCTGAGCCGCCGATACGCTGCGTTCTGGGAATCACCGTGCTGCTCCTGATCCTGTTTGTCTACCTCCCACCACTATTGCCAAGGCTTCCGAGATCGTAACCGGTCTGAACTGTCTGGCTATTCATTTTGCGCTGGCTGGACCCGCGTTTTTCCTTGCCGAGGCCATGCCCGCCACAGTCTCGGATACCGTCAGCGTTCCCGAAATCCAGCGATCCTCTGTCCGCCAGGTCTGAGACTCTGGAACGCCCGACCCTTGTCACCAAGCCAGAACTCTCACCTTTCCTCGCTACTTTCTTCTAGTTTAGATTTGGTTTACAGTCACTGAGAACCGGTAGCCCTGCCCTGAACGCTCGGGCCCCGCGCCATTGCATACGCATCGGGAAGTGAACTCTTCGGAGGCAAACCATGTTTTCTCGTCTGCGGCGCATTCTGCTTTGTGCTTCCGTGCTACTTCCGGGGATGCGTGCGCAGGCTGCGGGCTGGGAGCATCTTGGCAATGTGGACCGCGTGCAGGAATTAAAGGACGGCGTCGAACTTTCCGCCGGCAAAACCAGGGTTCGCGTCACTTTTTTTCGAGGAGACATCGTGCGCGTGCGCGTGGCCCCCAACGGCGTTTTTTCGAAGGATTATTCCTGGGCCATCATCCAGCCGGCTGAGCCTCCCGCCGTCAAAGTGCGCGATTCGAGAGACCAAGTTCGCATTACCTCGGGCGACGTCGTTGTGGTTGTGAAGAAGTCGCCGCTGCTCGTTAATTTTGAAAATGCGCAAGGCAGAACCACTCTTGCCGATGAACCTTCGTCACCCATGGCGTGGAATGGCCCGCGCATCGAAGTTTGGAAGAAGATGCCGCTGCTCGAGAATTATTACGGTTTGGGCGACAAGCCCGGTACTCTGAACCGCCGCAATCGCGCCTTCACGTTGTGGAACACCGATTCGTTTGCCTGGCAGGAATCTACCGACCCGCTCTACAAGACCATTCCTTTCTTTATCGGATTGAATGAAGGCACGGCCTACGGCATTTTCTTCGACAACACCTACCGCAGCAATTTCAACTTCGGGCTGGAATCCCCCGACTTCTATTCGTTTGGTTCCGAGGGCGGCGAAATCAATTACTACTACCTGGCGGGCCCCGAGCCAAAAAAGATCGTGCAGATGTTCGCCGCTTTGACGGGCCACACCCAGCTACCTCCTTATTGGGCGCTCGGTTTTCAGCAAAGCCGCTACTCCTACTATCCCGAGGCACGTGTCCTCGAAATCGCAAAAACGTTCCGCGACAAGAAGATTCCTTGCGACGCCATCTATCTCGATATCGACTACCAGAAGGGCAATGCCCCCTTCACCGTCGACCGGGAGCGCTTCCCCACGTTCGAGCAGATGATCAAGGATCTCGCCGCACAGAATTTTCACACCGTTCTGATTGTTGATCTGCATATCAAGAAAGATCCCGGCCACGGCTATGCGCCCTATGACACCGGGATCCAGAACGACGCGTTTGTGAAAAAGGCCGATGGCTCGCTCTATGTCGGAAACGTTTGGCCCGGCGCAAGCGTCTTTCCTGATTTCACGTTGCCCCGTGTGCGTACCTGGTGGGGTGGCCTCTTCTCCGATTTCGTCAACATGGGCGTGGCGGGCTTCTGGAACGATATGAATGAGCCATCCCTTTTTCTGACCCCCACCAAAACCATGCCGCTCGATAATCTCCATCGCCTCGACGACGGAACTACTCTCGAACATCGCGCCGTCCACAACTTCTACGGCATGGAGAATGTCCGTGCCACGTACGACGGCTTGCGCACCCTTCGCCCCAACGAGCGTCCCTTCGTTCTCACACGCGCGGCTTACGCCGGCACGCAACGATATGCTGCCACCTGGACCGGCGATAATATCAGCACCTGGAACCACCTCCGCATGAGCACTCCCTTGATGCTGAATCTCGGAATCTCGGCGTATCCATTGGTTGGAACTGATATTGGCGGCTTTGCTGGCTCGCCCACTCCTGAACTCCTGACTCGCTGGATCGAGTTGGGCGTGTTCAATCCTATCTATCGCGACCACACCACGAAGGACACCGCCGACCAGGAGCCTTGGGCGCACGGCCCTCAGCACGAAGCCATCCGCAAGCGCTATATCGAACTTCGCTACCGCCTCCTGCCCTACATTTACACCTCCATGGAAGAGTCCTTCCGCGCGGGCATCCCGCTGATGCGTCCGATTTTTCTGGAATACCCACAAGCCACGGAGTTCTACGGCGATGAGCGCGACTTTTTCTTTGGCAATGATTTTCTCGTCGAGCCGGTGGTCACAGAGATGGTCGACCAGGAAGAAATCAAACTTCCTGCCGGTACATGGTACGATTTTTGGAGCGCAACACGTTTCACTGACAAAGACACAATCGTGCTCAGCCCAAAGCTTGATGAATTGCCACTCTATGTCCGCGCCGGTTCCATCATTCCCATGCAACGCGTGATTAACGCCACCAATGAAACGCCCAGCGGCCCGCTCGAACTGCGTGTCTATCCGGGCGACAACTGCCGCGGATCGCTCTACCAGGACGACGGCCGCTCCTATGGCTACGAAAAAGGAGAGTTCCTGCGCGTGACCTATGCTTGCACGGTTTCCACGAAAACCATCGGTCTCTCCAGTCATACCGAAACGAACGGTCGAGCGCCTTGGTGGAACGTCGCTGAGGTAAAAGTCTATGGCCTTACAGCTTCACCGAAAGAAATTCTCCTCGGCGATCAGACTTTGACTGGTTGGCACTACGATAATGAGGCCCATGCCGTCACTTTTAGCGTTCCCGATGCCGTGCGCGATTGGTCGGCCCAAGTCGTGCAACCCTAGGACACGCCCTGAGCCGACCGGTTCTTTCGGTAACGAAATTTGACAGTAATGGAGCACTGGAGGACATGAAAATGTCGTGCAGAAATCTCGCAAGCTGTGCTTGGTTCTGATTCTTTTTCTCTTCGCCACATTCAGCAGGGCACTTGCGCAAGACCAGCCCGTCGTGAAACCGGAAACCGTCGGTTTGTCATCCGAACGTCTCGAACGCATCGGTAAGACCGTCCAACGGGACATCGGCGACAAGCGCATCGCTGGCGCCGTCACTCCGGTCATTCGCCATGGCCAGGTCGCCTGGTTTCGTGCCCAGGGCATGAGCGATCGCGAGACCGGCAAGCCTATGCGGACGGATTCCATCTTCCGCATCTGTTCCATGACCAAGCCCTTCACCAGTGTTGCCGCGATGATTCTCTATGAAGACGGAAAATTTCTCCTCGACGATCCCATCTCAAACTACCTTCCGGAATTCAAGAATCCTAAGGTCTCATGAAGACCGCTTCCGATGTTCCCTGCACGATTCCGGCCGCGCACGAAATCACCATCCGCGATTTGCTCCGCCACACCTCGGGCCTAACCTATCAGTGGAACTCCGACCTCGGCCCAATGTATAAGGACGCGAACGTAGCCAGCGGGCTCCTGCCCTATGACGGCACCATCGGCAACAGCGTGAAGCGCCTAGCCACCGTGCCGCTCCTGTTCAATCCTGGCGAGCGCTGGGGGTACAGCCTGAGCGTTGATGTTCTTGGGCGTTTGATCGAAGTGATTTCTGGGATGCCGCTCGATGAATTCTTCCGCACGAGATCCACTCGGCATGAAAGATGCTTTTTTCTTTCCTCCGGACAACAAAGTCGATCGCCTGACCACCGCTTACACCTACTATCCGGATAAAGGCCTTAATCGTTTTCCCGACACGCCGATCACCGAAGATTCGTTTTCTTATTCCGCCGATTACCCCGTCCGCAGCCCGAAGAAGCTCTTCTCTGGCGGTGCCGGGCTCACTTCCAGCGTGCCGGACTACGCGCGCTTCTGCCAGATGATCCTCAATGGCGGCAAGCTCGGCAATGTGCGCGTCCTC
The DNA here is from genome assembly GCA_963735825.1 of Candidatus Acidiferrales bacterium. Classification (GTDB taxonomy): domain Bacteria; phylum Acidobacteriota; class Terriglobia; order Acidiferrales; family UBA7541; genus Acidiferrum. The sequence continues at coordinate 62,992 of CAVTMR010000001.1, read as the reverse complement.
AGCCCGAAATCCATTGAGCTCATGACTCATGATCAGTTGGGCAAAATCAGTCCGGAGCAGGGCTTTGGACTTGGCTTCGGTGTCGATGGCATCAAGTCACCTCTCGAGGAATTGGGAACGCCCGGCCAATACGCCTGGGGCGGATTCTTCTATACCGAATTGTCCGTTGATCCCAAAGAAGACTTGATCGTCATCTTCATGGGCCAGCTTCACCCCGCGGGGATTGTGAACCGCCAAGCCCACGTACTGGCTTATCAGGCCATCACAATCGCTGCTGTCCTGTCATGGGGAGCGGCAGGAAGGTTGGGGATGTGAATAGTCAGAACAAAAATAAAAAGCAGCGACGCAGCCAAGCGCCAGCGAATTGATGTAGCCAGGTTTAGAGTTGCAGCAATGAGGGCGAAGCCCATGAAGTAAGCCCAGAATAGGTGTCCAGGAATCCACGACGGCACAATCGTCGCAACGAACTTGGCCGCGACGAGGTGTGTCGAATCTGGAAGCTTGCCCGATTCGGTTCTTGATGGATGTACCCAGCCCGATAACCAAAGTGGCGGCTACCGCGAAATAGGGCCAGATCAGCGCGGCAGAAATGGAGAAAACAAGAAGTGGTGATGAGGAACCTTAAGCACAGAAGCCGCTCCGCAAACCGCAGAGTAAGAAAGCTGCTCCAAGAGACGTACGATTCCAAAAAAGACATCGCCACCTTCGACAATTGAACTACTACTCAGTTCGCGAGCTTGACCGCCGCGGCCCCGAGAATATGCCAAGTCCGTTTGTCCTGGGCGAACGCGACGATTGTAAGATTGTCGCGATTCCAGTTCGACTTCAATTTCAATTCCGGCGTGGCGGCAAACGAAGGAGATTTGCCGTCCACCGTGCCGACCTTTCGGAGCACCCGCAGGACCGAGGCGTGACGGAGATCCTTTCCGGCATTTTCGCCGGCGTTGACGGAAGACTGCAGACTCTTCTCGGTGACCGCGAGCCAGATGAGGGCTGAGCCACTGCCCAGGTTGGTTAGCTTATCAACGCGAACTTCCACGCGCTCTGAACCGTCGGCGGAAAGTTTACCTGGAGTGAGGGTGACTTCGGCCTTTTGTTGTTGGGCTGCTTGTTGAATGGCCGCTTGCGTCTCGCCCGCACGGCCGCCGACAAGTTGCGTTTGTCCGTCAACAATCATTTGAGGGGTATAGGGCGACGGCAGCTTAAATTTGGAGACGTAATCTTGCTGGCGCAAAGTCCACTCCGAGGAAGAAAACGGATCGGTCCAGCCCTGTTGATTCCAATAATCGACATGCTCTTCGATGGCGATCACCTGCGCGCCAGGGATGGGCTGCTCCGTTTCCAGGTGCACCAGCAGGGCATCGGCCGGCGGACACGTGGAGCAACCTTCGGAGGTGAACAACTCAACAAGCACCGGGCTACGCGTGGCCGGCGCCTCTTGCGGGAGGTGCGGCGAATCGACAGCCGCATTCCGAGGCGTGACTGCAGAAAGGGCTACGAGTACTGCTGCAACGGGCCATCTCATACTTGTTTCCTCCTTCACCGGCGCTGGACGACATGACGAAGTCAGTCGGCTAAACCCCTAGTGGGATGGCTTCGATTAGGGAAGGTTACAACAAAGCGCTACTATGTCCACCGGAATTTATTGCCGTTCCCAGCAGCCAGACAAACCGATGCCGCCGCATCGCAAGAGCGGGAATGTCACGAACATTTGCTCAGGGACGCCCATCCAACATGATGGGAGATGGCGAAATGAAGATCAATTGCTGGCCGCAAGACTCCGGAACGGGTGCCCGAACTGAGTGCACGACCGGGCCGGCACGCCCTTGTACGACCTCGCACGGTTCCAGCCTGAGTGTTAAGCGCGAAGGTCCAGTTCGATTGCATCGATCAGCGGTACTAGCCAGGCGAGGAGGGCTTGATGCGCAGGATGTTGGACATACGCGCCAAGTGAGGCTCTGTCTTTGAATTGCATGATGCCACCGAATGTATAGCCCTTTCCTCGGGGCGAAATGTTTGGGCCTACGTGAGTCTGAAGAAGGCCGGGGATCTGGCCTTGGAAAGCAGCGATCTCCGTCGCGGCTTTCTCCTTCAGAGCTTCCGATGTATCCGGCTTCCAGCGAAATGCGAATACGTGAAATACGCTGCCTGGCTCGTCTTCTCTGGCCGCGACCTCGGGCAGATGCGCAGGAGTAAGTGTCGCAACCGAGGCTGCGATGCTGCAATTCCGGACTAACGTACGACGTGTGATCTTGGGCACGCAGATATCCTACCGGTTTGCCGACATGTATTCAAAATGGTTTCTGGAGGTGGGACGTTCCCGTGGCAGCTTCGCCGTGAGTTGCAGGAAGGCGGGTTAGCATTGAGAACGTAGCCAAGCGGCTAGCGCATGGCAGGCACAGAATTACTCCAGGACTTTACGTGTTCCGCGAAAGGCACTTGCCAAAAGCTCGAGCTGCAGAGAGCCTGAGCCTGCAAGATGCGCACCAACGCCACACTATATGAGAGCGACAGCCGCCACCGCCGACGCCCGTTTCGTCGATCGGTTCTCGATTGCAAAGTAGTCCATTCGTCAATTCGCAGGGAGTTCGCACTGGCAGGACAAAAGGAGAGAGGCGCTCGGCAACCTCACAAGCGCCTCCTCTACTGCGTCAACGTAAACCGTACCTCACTGGATCACCTCCTTCTCGGCAAAAACGCCGATATCGACCAGATGTCGAATGCTCCGAGTATACTGCGGGATCGGGGAGATGTGTCCAAGCGCATTCTGGCATCGTCCGTCGTCCTCAGAAACTTGCAACGGCCGCCGTTTCGCTCTCACACGTTTCGAATATTGGCAGCAGCCGGGAGATTTCCAACGCTCGCTTCAAGTTCGGCCCGAGATTACAAAGCTTCAGACATCCGCCTCTCGCTTTTGTCTTTCGGTGCGTTTCGATCAGTGTGCCCAAGCCAGCGCTGTCCACATAATTGACGTGCTCCAGATTGATGACAATCCGTGTGCCGCCGGATGCCAGGAGATTGTCAATCACCGTAAGGAGCCCGCCGCTTTCTTGTCCGAGCACAAGACGTCCGTTAAGCGCCAGAAGATAGATTCCATTCATCTCACGCTGCGTTATTTCCAAAGGCATCGTTTGCCTCCCCAAGGACCATTACGCGGATTCGCGAATGTACCCATACATAATAGCGTCCGCATTTCCCGATACCAAACGCTTGTCAACAATCCATTCGCTCGGGCCGGGCCTACCCTTTGCGGTTTTTGCAAAGGGTGAGTCCGCTCTTCTCTTGCTCCGCTACGCGTTACCCCACGGCAATTCGTACATGGTACACTCCTCGTCCCAACGGCACCGGGCACGTCGTTCCGCCTATCCCCGATGACCAGCTAGTGTTGCCCACTGTTTACGAAAGGAAAAATCCAATGACAAAACCGCAGACAAAAATGGAGCAACTTGATCCCTTGAGCCGCGACGCTCTTCAGGCCTTCGACGAACTATTCGGACTTCACCCCGGCTATCGTCCGGTACACGCCAAAGGAATTCTCTTGTCTGGGATTTTCACTCCTTCCTCCAGTATAAGAACGCTGACCCGCGCCCCTCACGTGAGCCGGCCCTCGATTCCTATCGCGCTCCGGTTTTCGGACTTCACCGGTATTCCCGCCATACCAGACTACGATGAGAACGCCAGCCCACGCGGCTTCGCCGTTCGTTTCTATCTCGCCGAACACGTCCACACGGATATCATTGCGCACTCCGTCGATGCGTTCCCCACCCGCACGGCCGAAGAATTCGTCGAATTCCTTCGCGCCATTGGTGCCAGCGGTCCCGGTGCGCCGAAGCCCACTCCGATCGAGTCTTTTCTTGCTGCACATCCGGCTGCTCTCGCGTTCGTTCAAGCACCGAAGCCCATCACCACAAGTTTCGCAAAGGAATCGTTTTACTCCGTTAGCGCATACAAATTTACCAACAACGAAGAAGTCAGCAAATTCGGCCGCTACCGCATCGTTCCTCAGGACGGCAACGATTATCTCGAGCCATCCGCGGCCGTTAAGAAGAACCCGAGTTTTCTCTTCGACGAAATTAAGGACCGAATTGCGCATGGTACGATCAGGATGCGTGTCCTGGTTCAAGTGGCATCGGATGGAGACGTCGTTGACGATTCCACCATCCAGTGGCCCGCTCAGCGTCCTCTGGTGGAATTCGGCACTATGGAGCTAAACGGCATTATTCCTGACGGAGACGCCGCCCAGCGCCAAATCATTTTCGACCCGATTCCCCGAGTGGATGGCATTGAACCATCAGGGGACCCGCTGCTGGATCCTAGAGCTTCGCTCTATCTTGCTAGCGGCCACCGCCGCCGCGCAGCAACCGTGTAGCGCCGAGACCTGAAGAGTCCGTGCGAAAACTCTTGCTACTCGGGGGTGCGACTTCAGGCTCCCGGGAAGATTCTCATCTCGTCATTCCGAACGAAGTCAGCGGAGTGAGGAATCTCTCTTCTTTTGGTTTTTTCCTGGGTGCGCCACACGGCGATTTTACGGTGTGGGTTCTTGGGGTTCCATCAGGGTCGCTAGCTTTAGGTTGGGCGTGAAAATGTCTGCACCTCAGACGGCCCGACTTCATGCCTTCCCAAGTTGCCGGAGTGGTCACGCACACTCTGAAGCTGCGACCGCTAAGAAGAAGCAAGAGCGCTACCGTAAAGCCAAGTATTTGTGGTGACGGACCGCCTCGGACCCTCGCGATGCTCGGTATAAAAAAGGTAATCCCTACAGACCTAAGAACAGACAAAAGGCGAGGCAGCATAAAGCCTCCCTGCGTACCCGAGAAACAAAATGCAGGCGAGGCAAAGTTGCCCCTACGCAGAAGAAGACAAAAGCGTTGACTCAGAAGGAGCCCGCTACACGAGCGGGTTCGAACTATCGTTCTTCGCTGGCTACGGCTACGCGGGACGCCACTGCTTCGCGCTTATGCAGGCTGCGCTCGTTGTTGGGTTCGCGCCAGTTCACCGTTGGCATCATCAGGGAATGATCCACGCGATCGCGGTACTTCACCGCGATATTCACTAGCGAGTCCAGCAGGGAGTCAGAAAGCAGGTGCGGCTGCAAGCCCAGGTCGATGAGCTTGGAGTGCTTCGCGTTGTAGTAATGCTGTTCGGCTTCAACGCGTGGGTCAGGCAGGTGATCGATTTTCACGCCGAGGCCCAGGTGCTTTCCGGCAACCTGAACTTTCTTCGCTAGATCGAGCACGGAAAACTGTTCTGTGAATTGGTTGTAAACTCGGCATTCGCCCTTCGCCGCCGGGTTCAGGCAAGCAATCTCAATGCAGCGAACGGTGTCGCGAATATCGAGGAAGCCGCGCGTCTGTCCACCCTTGCCGTAGACAGTTAGCGGCAGTCCAATCGCGGCCTGCACGCAGAAACGATTCAGCACGGTACCGAAGACGTCGTCGTAGTCAAAGCGATTGATGAGGGTCTCATCCAAACTTGTTTCGTCGGTCACGGTACCGTAGACCACGCCTTGATTCAGGTCGGTGGCGCGCAGACCCCAAATTCGGCAGGTAAACATCATGTTGTGGCTGTCGTGCACCTTCGAGAGGTGATAGAAGGAGCCGGGCTGCTTCGGGAAGGGCAGGACATCCTTGCGGCCGTTGTGTTCAATCTGGATGTAGCCTTCTTCGATGTCGATGTTTGGTGTGCCGTACTCGCCCATGGTGCCGAGTTTGATCAGGTGGCAATCCGGCATGGCCTCGCGAATCGCGAACAGAACATTCAGCGTTCCCACGACGTTGTTCACCTGCGTGAACACAGCATGTTTGCGGTCGATCATGGAATAGGGAGCGGAGCGCTGTTCGGCGAAGTGCACGATGGCGTCCGGCCCAAACGTCTTCAGTGTGGGCAGGAGAAAATCGTAGTCGGCGATGTCGCCCACGAACGTGTCAATGGACTTGCCGGTCAGGCGCTTCCAGGTACGCAAGCGATCACGGAGCGGCGCAATGGGCGTGAGCGTCTGCGCGCCAAGTTCGTGATCCCACTGGCGGCGCAAATAATTGTCAATGATGGCCACGGAATGTCCCTTCGCCGAAAGATACAGAGCTGTGGCCCACCCGCAATATCCGTCTCCGCCGAGCACGGCAATCTTCATGTTTCCCCCTAATTGGGTACCGACTTACTTGTTGGAACTGGTGGCTTTGGAGGACGCGAGCTGGCCCGCACCTGGATGGTCCCTCTGCCAATGAACGATCCGATCCATGCCGAAGATATAGTCTAGCAGCCCCAACGCCCCCACGAGAAGGCTCCAAATGCGTAGGCAGAGCAATGCGTCAGCCCCGCCGGTCATTTCGGTCAGGGAGAAAAGGGCATTGAATGCTGTTTCGCCAACGGCGATTCCGCCCTGGGGTTAGGGGCAGGCTGTTGACCAGGTGCCCGACCGGCGCCACGAGGCAAAGCTTCCACGAGAGTTGGGCGGGGCTAACGGTGCGCCGTCACGTCGACGAGCGGCAGATTCGCAAGGAACGAGAGGGCCATCGCGCCGAGTAAGATGCCTCGTGCTTTGTCGTATTCGGCCATCGCAACTAACATGCGCCCGGTTATGTTTTGCAGGCCTTGCCACCGGCCAAGGAGTTTTGGTGTGCCATTCGAAATTTGCCTGAGAACATCACCGCGATGTGTTCAATGTTGCATCGGCATCGCGGAAAGCGGATGCGCGATTGGTGAGCAACAGCTTCCCGCCGCTCTCCAAGACCGTCTCGAATTCGCGCGCACCAATCAAGTCGCGCAGGCGCTGGACCGCTTTTTTCGAGCCCACCAGGTAGCAGCGTTCCTTGCTGGTCCAGAGTGCCGCGAACTGCGCGTCTGTGAGGAACACATCCGGCGCGCCGGGAGCGGCTGCACCGTATTCAAGGTTGTTGAATTTGCCGTTCAAAAGGAAAGGATCGAGCCCAGTGTAAAAAACCACCGAAGAATAGGTGTAGTAGTGATGATCGAGAATCAGTTTGCCCGGAGGCACGTCGCGCAACTTGTCGGCGATGGGCCGCGAAGAAAGAAACGGATCAAATACGACCAGAGCGAGGCGCGCGGCATGAAAAAACAAAACCATCATCACAGCGCCAAGTAGAAATGCACGAACACCCGTCCAGCGCAGATTGCCAATCGCTCCGACCAGGAAAGCGATCCCTGCCACGATCAGCGGCAAACGCAGATACGCGAAGGAATCCAGCGTGAGGTCCAACATGTGCCCTAGCGACAGCGTGTACGCCGAAGGATGGCGCGAGAGCGCAGAGGAAATGTCGTCGGGCGTGGGCAAGTTGCGCACTTCGAAGGCGATCGCGAACGTGCCAATGGCGCAAGCAACCGCGATCACGCCGAGCGTGCGCGTGCCGTCGCGTACCCACTTGTCCTCCGTGGCCATGGCGCAGCCGATCAGCAGGGCCAGTGCCGGATAGCACGGCATGGAGTAATACTCCTGCGTGGTGGAAAAGGTGAAGAACACCAGCATGAATCCGGTCCAGCAGAGAGCGAGCAGGCGGGTGCAACCCGCGCGGTCCACGGGCTTGAACGAAAGCTTGAAAACTGCGGGAAGGTAAACGCTCCAGGGGAACAGCCAAAGCAAGTGGAACAGCCAGAAATACAAGCGCGGCACGGTGTTGTAGTCGTGCGGGTAGCGCATGTTCAGGAATCGCAGCAGCTGTTCGTTGATGAAGTAGAACCAGAGGAAGCCGTGGTAGAGTCCGGGGCCGCTCTTCAGGGTCCAGGCAAAGTAGGGGGGGTTACGCAACGCGGCTAACACATGCCAGGGTACCGCGATCGCCACAGCAATCAGAGCTCCGCTGAAAGGATGGAGCCTCTGCCAGGTTCGGCGCACAAAAAGTTGTTTTGTAGCGAAGAGATAAATGAGTGCGCCGGCAATGGGAAACACGACTGCGACGAGGCTCTTCAACAACAGCCCAGTGCCCAAACTGGCTGCTAGTGTTGCCGCCCAGAGTCGCGGATGAAGCTCGTCGTCATCGAGAGCGCGCAGAAACGCCCACATCGCCAGGGTAACCGTGAACGTCAGCATCACGTCGGGAATCTGGATACGGGTGAACAGGAAAAGCCCAACGCACGTGCCCACTACGAGTCCGGCATACAGCCCCGCGCGCTTGCCGAAAGCCCACATGCCGAACGCCGCGGTCAGCAGGGCAAGACCAATCGAAGAAAGGGCCACGGGCAGCCGCGCAACCCAGTCGCTGACGCCAAAAATTTTGTAGAAAATCGCGATCAGCCAATAGATGAGCGGCGCTTTTTCCAGATACAAGACACCATCGAGCCGCGCGGTCACCCAATCACCGCTGGTCAACATGGTCTTCGCGATTTGCGCTTGCACCGCGTCTACGTCGTCCATCAGCGATGGCGGCGACACGTTGCAGCCCAAATAGATCGCGCCGACGATGACGGCCACGAGCGCAAACACAAACCAACGGCGGTGCAGCATATCGTTCATCGCGCGGCCAACGCGGGAACCTTCACCTGCCACTTTTTCATCCACAGGAGCAGTATCAGCAGCCCCCAGAGGTGATAACCGACGTTGATTTCGCGTGCCTGGTGCCGACGGTTCAGTTCCTCGATGCCCGCGCGGTTGAAGAGATCGCCATACTCCGAAAGGCCAAACTTCAGCGCGTCCTCCAACAAATCGCGCAAGATGGTGCGCATCCACTCGTGGGCGGGAATGTCGAATCCGGTTTTCTTCCGATGAATGATCGCGGGCGGCAGCTTGTCCTTCATCAAATCCTTCAGGATGACCTTCTGGCGAGAGCCGTCGATCTTCAATTTCGCCGGCAACTTTGCGGCGAATTCTACGATGCGGTGATCCAGAAACGCCGGTCGCACTTCCACTGAATGCGCCATGCTCATGCGATCGCTTTTCGTTAGGATATCGTCAGCGAGGTAATATTTTTGGTCCAGCCAGAGGAATGGGGCCAGGTCGTCGCCGTTTCGCGGCAATTCTCCCATCTCGCGCAAAATCGCGTTTAGTGAAGCGGGCAGCGGGCCATTCACGACCGTGCGTAATTGCTCTTGGGCAAACGTCCCGTTCCAATAGACGTGCGCGCGTCCTTCACCCATGCGCGAGCCTTCCAGCAGTCGTGTGGCCTTGTAATCGAAGCCCATCTTTTCATCGGAAACGGGCCAGTGTCGCAGCACGGCGAGCCCCAACGCGGTGGCGCCGGGAATTGCACGGATGAAACGCGCCATGCGATTGGCGCGATAGGTGAGGTAGCCGCCGAACAATTCGTCCGCGCCCTCACCACTGAGCGCCACCGTTGTTTTGCGTTTACAAAGCTTGGAGAGGAACCACACCGGCAAGGCGCCTGCGTCGGCGCTGGGTTCATCTGAATAGTACGCAAACTCCTCGATGGCGCCGTGCAGGTCAACCTCGGGATTGAGGTCCATCTCGTCGTGGTCTGTACCGTACTGCTTCACCGCCGCGCGAATGTACGGAGTCTCGTCAAAGCTGCGGCCCAGAAATGAAATCGAGAAGGTCTTTAACTGCGAGGAACTTGCGTTGGCGGCATAATGCAGAATCGTCGTGGAATCCACGCCGCCGCTGAGCCACACACCCAACGGCACATCCGAGAGCAGATGCTCGCGAATCGAATCCTGGAGCAGGCGGTCGAGCTGTGCCTGCGCATCTTCGTGCGAGATTTTTTGCGTAACTCCAAATGGCAGGGTCCAGTAACTACCGGTGGTGATCTTACCGTCCTGCCACTCCATCCACTCGCCCGGCGGAACTTTTTTCACGCCGTCGATCAACGTCCAGGGAGAGGGAATGTAGTTCAGCGAGAGATAGCAATCGAGACCTTCCAGACTGAGGTTGCGGTCGATTTCCGGATGAATCAGGATGGATTTCAGTTCCGACCCAAAGAACAGATCTTCGCCCTTGCGCACATAATATAGCGGTTTAATGCCCATGCGATCGCGGGCTAGCACAAAGCGCTTCGCGGGTAGATTCCAGATGGCCAGGGCAAACATGCCGCGTAGGTGGGTGAAGGATTCTTTATCCCACTGCAGGAAGGCCTTGAGGACGGTTTCGGTATCGGAGTGCGAGGTAAAGCGGTGTCCGAGCATTTCGAGTTCGGCGCGGATTTCCAGGTGATTGTAAATCTCACCGTTGAATACGATGCCCCACTCACCGCCATTTTCGAGGATGGGCTGATTGCCGGCTTCGAGGTCGATAATTTTCAGCCGGGCCGCGCCAAACGAAAACAGGCTCGACGAGAAAACGCCCTGCTGGTCCGGCCCGCGGTGCTTCAGCGTGTCCGTGGCCTCGCGGATTCGTCCTTCGGGTGGGCTCCAATGTTTATGCGTGAAGCCAGCAATGCCGCACAATGCAGCCCGCCTTTCGCAAACGCAATGAATCTAAGATGACTCCGACCTCGCAACTAAGCCGACTCCCCATCCGTTGCCGAAGCACCGCAAAAATTGGATGGATCACTCTGGAGTGAATGGTCGGGGCGCCGAGATTTGAACTCGGGACCTCCTGCGCCCAAGGCAGGCGCGCTACCAGGCTGCGCTACGCCCCGACATGAACTGCACTACTCATTCTAAAGCACTTTCCAACATTACTGCTAATCGTTAGCGCCATTTTGAGCCCCGACTGTGCACGAACTGTGCACGAATGGGCTATTGCGGCGTGGCTGTGCACAATCCCGACGTGCCCTGCGCCGAATGGGTAATGCAAATGCTTCGGCAGGGCGATGCGCAGTCTTTAAGTAGTATTTGAAGTTACCGATGAATCGCCAGGCCAGCGTCGGGTACGCCTCCAGCGCTCAAGTGAGCGGAGATCATAGACTCGGAAGTAGTTCTCGGTAATGATCCGCACGATGTTGGCAAGGTAGTTCGGACCATGACACAGTAGCGGTTGGTAGTATTTGGTGGGGTCCGTAGGGCTTGTTCCGACTTCGCGGGCTAGTGCTTTTTCAACCAACAGTTTGAGATCGCTCTGGAGCGTTCTTCTGTTCATCTTCAGTTCTTCTTCGCATTCTGCCACTGTCGCGTTACCAGCGGTGAGCAAATAACCGAGAATCGCGACGGGCCGCTCTTTCAATCCGTTCTTCCGGGCCTTCGCCAGGATTCCATCCTTGCGCATGACGTGCTCAGCGGTCTTCCGGTCTAGCTCCCCGGACCTTTTGGCCTGCGAGAATTCGTTCTCTCGATACTGAGCGGGGGATATCGTCCTGGTGCGCTCTCCATACGGGTTGAAGGATGTGTTGCGTGCAAAGATAGAAGACGGAGACGGAACCAACAACACCGAAAAGCATCGGAATTAGAAAATCTTGACCGACCCGAGTGAACTCGATGATCAGGACAACGGCTGTAAGTGGCATCTTCATGGAGGATGCTAGGAAAGCGGCACTTCCAACGATCGCGAACGCTCCCAGAGGCACACCAGGCCACGCATAATTCCAGAATCCGCCGAGAATGATCCCCAGCAAGGCGCCGATTGATAGCCCTGGGGTTAGTAGGCCACCTTCCGCACCTGCGCGTAGAGCGCCTAGCGTGACCAGCACCCTCAGCAACAACAGCACGACTGCGAGTGTGAGACCGATGTTGCTGTCAAAGACTTCCTGTGCCACTCCCTTTCCGTTGCCCAGCAGTTGCGGAAACGGGATCGCCAGCAGACCGATGACCGGAAACACCACGGCACACCATAACGGTAGCCGACAATCTCGAGGGGCGTGCGCACGAACTGCTCCAGCCGCGCGAACAAACCAGTACGCCACAAATCCAAACACAGGTCCCATCACGATCGACCAGACGACGAGGGGCGAGGAAATGGCCAATGGCGGCAAAGAATATTGCGATTCGTTTCCCAAACCGACCCGGGCCACCACTGTCGCAATAACACAGGTTGCAAAAGCCGGTATCAGCGCTGGCAAACCCAATGCTCCAAGCAAAACCTCAAGAACAAAAAGCGTTCCCCCTAACGGAACGTTGTAGACCGCTGCCAGTCCAGCTCCTGCGCCGCAGGCAACCATCACTCGACGAAACTCCGGCGCCAAACCCGCCCGGTCAGACAATCGTCCAGCAAGCATCGCGCCGACCTCACGAGGTGCAACCTCACGACCAAGGGGTGAACCCAGGCCCACTGTGACGATCTGAAGAAGGTCGTGCCCAATCGTAGTGAAAAACGGCATGCGGGAATTTCTGTCTTCGACCGCCTTGCGGATGGAAACCAAAGGGCTGCCGAATCGGTATAGTGCCCACCAGCCGGTTCCCGCTACCGCCCCGCAAACACAGAGCACCACGAAGCGCCGCAGTGGTGAAGATGCTCTGACCCCCTCAAGGAAACTCTCATGGCTGACGATCGCGTGAAGACTATAGCCGTAGGCAACGTGCTGGATAAAATGCAGCAGTAAACCGAGCACCATCCCACCCAGCCCTGCAGCGAGGCCGGTGGCTACTGTTGCGGTTGCCAAGATCAGCCAACGCCCCCCGGCCGAATTACTGGTTGGCGCTTCTATGTGTTCTGCTGAACCCATAATTGCCTGTGCCTCACTGCAACCTACCACCGATAACCAACACAAGAACGAGCCGCCGCTCCAAGTCGCTATCTCGATCTTCTGTCTTCGGCGTGCTAAGCGGCGAGTCTGCCGCTGTTTGCTTGTAGCAGATGCCTTTCCCAACAGCTCAGTTCGTGTCCGTCGAAGAGTTCAGTATGGTAGCGGTGATATCGCGGCTCACACCCAGCAAGTGCACGTTCGTAAGCCTTCTCCCGAACCCATCTTTGACCTGCCTCGATTTCTCCTCCGCAGTGGACGCATATGTCGCAGCTGGCAATCATTTCTCACCTCCTGCTAGGCATTGGAGTGCGATCGGCTTCACTGTTTTCCTCAAAGTGAGGATTGTACGCCGGTTTTTTGACCTTCTGTTTCCGGATCGAGGTTTTTTCAGGGCGAACACGGCCAATCAACGCCGATGCGATTTTCTCAGACACTCGGAAAAGACTTTGGGTATCTGGGTCTGTTTCGAAACGTTCTGACCAGATCAGAAATCCGTCGGCGCTGACAACCCTGGAGGTAATCCGCAGCTGGTTGTTATCTTCCCGCACCGTCCCTTCAAAGACGATCTGAACATCAAGTTTGCGGGCCACAGCAGGAAGGTCAAGAGCTTGCGCGACCAGCGGAGCAATTGAACTGGCGGCGCTCACGCGGAATCCTTCGGTTCGACCTATTTCGTGGATCAATTCATCGGTAATGATTTGGGCGCATGCGCCAGATAAATCGCCGCGGCATGCATCCACAAAGGGCAAAACCGCCGTGCGGGTTCCCTGTCCCTCACTGCGGTGAAGCCGAAAGACAGGTACATAGCTGCCCAGCCGATAGTAGATAAAGACCGGATCGTCCTTACCTGTGGATTCGTAGTATTCCTTTAATTTACTGCGGAGTCTGCGAGCCTCGCTGCGAACAATAGAGTCCATGTTGGGGTGATACGGACGCGCATCCTCGAATTCAACACGCAAGGGCGGCCTGTCCTGCCGGACAATCTGCCGTCGTTACACTTCGATCGCGAGCGGAAGGTGTTCCGGATAAACGGCCTTTATCGTCATGGATTCCTGCTAACGCCCGCGATTGTCGAAGAGACTTTGGCTTTGCTGTTGTTAGAAGGACGATGCACGGGTCGGTGGCCATGTTTGGGTGTGAATCGGTCCGTAGGACCCAGTGGAGATATCCACAGTTCACGTGAGATGCAGGCATGTTTGTCATCGTGAACGGCGAAAGCCATCCGCTGCCGGAACCTCCGACGCTGTCCGCGTTGCTCGTGAAGCTGTCGCCCCGTGGTCCGTTCGCCGTTGCTCACAACGAGGAATTCGTTCCGCGCGGCGCCTACGATGCATGCCGCATTTCCCCGGGCGACCGCGTGGACATCGTTCATCCAACAGCGGGAGGATGAAATGAGAGAACGAGAAGCGGATGACCCCCTTGTCCTATATGGAAATCGATTCTCCAGTCGTCTGCTATTGGGAACCGCCCGCTACGTATCTCCACGCCAGTACTGGATCGCGATAAGATGCTGGAGGCTACCCCGACGCGGGAGGTCGAGGCGCCTCCATGGGTGCAACGGTGGCCTCAACTGTAAGCGACATTCTTCACCAACGGTGTCCCCGCTGTCGCTCGGGAAAGATATTCCACCACTCCGTCTTCGTAGGCTTGCCCAAAATGTACGAACGTTGTCCCGTTTGCAATCTCCGCTTCGAGCGGGAAGAAGGGTACTTCCTGGGGGCCATGTATATCAGCTATGGCTTGGGCTTAACAATCATCGCGCTGATTGCCGCGCTGCTCTGGGCCGTTACCGGCTGGTGGATTACAAAAGACACCGTCTGGGCGGTCGTGTTGTTCCTACCGCTCGCTCCGGCGATAACCCTATTTGCCCGAGTTCTTTGGATTTATCTCGATCAGACTGTGGATCCAGACCGCAACTGACTCACACGCCCGCCTCCCACCTCTTAAAATAATAGCTGCATCTCGGAACACAGACAGACTTACCCCGATGGGCTTGAGTTTCACTACCGCAATTAGACGTCCGGAAAAGGGGCTTTCTGCCACGCCATGTGCTATGGCCGCATAGAGACTGAATTATGCCGAAACCACGCATAGAAACTGGCACGGAGGCGTGCTTTTGAGTTGCGCTATTGGGCTGCCCTGGCTGCGGTCAAGTACGCGAGCCCGCATATCCGCACGGACGGCTCGATCGTGGTCTCAACCGGAGTCGCTGGCCGGCGCCCGCACAAGGGATGGGCAGTGGTCGCAAGCATCTGCGGAACAATCGAAGCCTTGACGCGTGCCCTGGCGGTCGAATTAGCGCCCATTCGTGTCAACGCGGTATGTCCTGGCGTCGTGCGAACGAGCCTTTCCAGCAGAACGGATTGGGGCATCTATTGATGAATGAGATTTCGGCAACTGCGCGTCACCACGGGATCGCTGAACTGTTTCTCAGAGTCCAGAAGGCTAATCAAAGTGCCGTGAATTTTTATTCCCGCAATGGGTTTCGTGTGATTGGCGAGGAGAGTTTCCGAGTAGGAGCCCGGGATCACGAGGCTCTTGTGATGCGACTCGCCTTAGCTCCGCCTGCCGAGGGCGCATCGAGGCTGACAGCCGCTGCGGATGCCGACAGATGGGCTTCATGATTATAAGGCATCCCAACGAAATGTTGCGCACCGAGCCGACTGGTCTTGGTATCTTGACGCTATGCCCGGGGCGGGAGATGCTGCACGGCGAGGCCCATGAGGCGGAACTGACGTGTTTTCAGGTAGATCCGGCGAACCGGCAAGGAAATTCGACGGCTGTCCAAATCACCGCAATTCGCACGTCATCCTAATAGCGGCCATGCTGCCGGGCCCGCAAGCCATAACGGAGGAACTACATGCAGTTCATGCTGATGGATTATGTGCAGGTGCAGGGTTTTTTCAGGTTGACGCAGGATGAGAAAAATCACTGGTTAGGAGCCTATCGAGCGTATCTGGAGGCCATGAGGAACGCGGGCGTCCTCAAGAGCAGCAATGGCCTGCATCCCGCCTCGACGGCAGCCACGGTCCGGGTTGCTGATGGCAAGACCCAGGTGCTCGACGGTCCGTACGCCGAGACGAAGGAGCAGCTGGGTGGATTTCACATCATCGAGGTGCCCGATCTGGATGCGGCGATTTCTTGGGCAGCTCGCAGCCCGACCGCGATTCACGGTGTGGTTGAGGTACGTCAGATCATGGAAGTGCCTCCGTCGGAGTGGCGCCGTTCGTAGTTTTAGAAATGTTTAAATCAAAAAAGGAGAAAAGAGATGCGGAGACTGGTCGTTTTCAATAATGTGTCGTTGGATGGTTACTTTGTCGACGCGAACGGCGATATGAGCTGGGCGCACAAGCAAGATCCGGAGTGGAGCTCTTTTGTCAGCGAGAATGCCAGTGGCACCGCCGTGCTAGTGTTTGGCAGAGTCACTTACGGCCTTATGGCAAGCTACTGGCCGACACCGCTGGCCATGAAGAACTCTCCTGCGGTGGCCGAAGGGATGAACAATCTTCAAAAGGTGGTGTTCTCGAGAACACTGGACAAGGCGTCGTGGAAGAACACCAAGCTGGTGAGGGGCGACTTGGTAGAGGAAGTTCGGAAGATGAAGAAAGAATCGGGGCCGGATATGGTGATCCTGGGAAGCGGGAGCATTGTTTCGCAATTGGCGCAGGCCGGATTGATCGACGAATACCAGGTGGCGCTGAGTCCCATCCTGCTTGGAAAAGGCAGAACCATGTTTGAGGGCGTGAAGCAGAATGTAAACCTGAAGAAGACGCGTGTGTTCGACAACGGAAAAGTCATGCTGTGGTACGAGCCGGCAGCGTGAGACAACGCAGATGTCTAGTACCAGCGAGTCGAAAATCAGGAGCGAGCCCGGCGGCTTTCGCGAGGGAGATGCGCAGGTTCGCAGCCTGATTCTCGGCCAGAGGACAGGCTGAATTGGACATTGTGTCTCACGCCCTATGGACTACGGCCACCGGCATAAGCGCGCGGAAAAAGTTGAAGGAGCCCATCGATTTGCGCTGGCTGGCGCTATGGGGTGTTCTTCCCGACCTCGTTGTCTTCAGTGTCCCTGCCGTTGTCAGGATCTGGCGCTTTCTGACCGGCGCGTCAAAAACACTGCTGCCTGACGGGAGTGGACCGCATTTCGACTGAGTTTGGGAACTGTATAACGGCACTCACAACGCTTGGTGTTCGCGGTTTGTTTTGGAGCAGCTTGGCTATTGTTTCGGAAACCGCCGCTAGAGACGCGCGGCTGGGGCCCTCCACATTGTGATCGATGTTTTTACGCACCGCGGCATGTTCGCGGTCAAGTTTTTGTGGCCGGTTTCGTCGGTTCACTTCGATGGCATGCGGTGGGAAACGCCCTGGTTTCTGGCAGTGAATTTCGCGGCTCTCGCAGTAGTCTATGTGTTGCTGTGGATTAACCGCGTTAGAAACTCGACGAGTACAGTTGAAACCAAAGGAAACCGCAGATGTCTGGCACGAATGAATCGGAAATCAGGAGCGAGCCTGGCAACTCCCACGAGGGCGATGCGCAGGCTCGCAGTATGGCGGACACCGTGGCGCGTCGCAGTTACGGCAAGCTGGTTGCGTTTCTCACCGCCCGTACACGGGATGTGGCTGCTGCGGAGGACGCTCTGTCGGAGGCGTTCGCTTCGGCGCTAACGGATTGGCCGCGCAATGGCTGCCCCGAGAACCCCGAAGCGTGGTTGATGACTGTGGCTCGACGTAAGGCCATCGATGTTGCGCGCAAACGCTTCACTGGCGAAACGGTGGCAGGGCAATTGCAGATTCTTGCCGAGGGTTTGGAAGCTGCCGCGGCAGAGCGGGGCGAAATTCCGGACCGCCGGCTGGCCCTGTTGTTCGCTTGTGCGCATACAGCCATCGATGCCGCCGTTCGCGCGCCACTGATGCTCCAAGTGGTGGTGGGGCTGGAGGCAAAGACGATTGCTTCGGCGTTTCTGATGTCTCCTGCGGCGATGGGCAAACGCCTCGGCCGAGCCAAGGACAAGTTGCGGCACGGCGGCATTCCGTTCGGCATTCCTGAGCGCGAAGAACTTTCCAGCCGGCTCGACAGCGTGTTGGAAGCCATATACGCGGCGTTCGCGGAGGGTTGGAACGATCCCGGCGCAAGCGATGTGCTGCGTCGCGATCTGACCGGCGAAGCTATCTTTCTGGCGAGAGTCGTTACCGAACTGCTTCCCGACGAACCGGAAGCGCTGGGGCTGCTGGCGTTTCTGCTTCATGCCGAAGCTCGGCGGAGCGCGCGGCGCAATGCGAATGGCGAATACGTTCCGCTGGCCGAGCAGGATTCAGCGTTGTGGGACTGGGAGATGATCGGTGAGGCTGAGTTGCTGATTCGCCGCGCCAGCGCTCTTGGATCCATTGGCCGGTATCAACTGGAAGCTGCACTGCAGTCGGCTCATGTTTATCGCTGCCGCACGGGTGACGCCAACTGGGCAGACGTATGGCAACTGTATGACGCGCTGTTTGCTCTTACTTCATCGCCGGTGGTTGCGCTCAATCGCGCTCTGGCAATCGCGGAGATACACGGGGCCGCTACCGCTCTTGCCGCGATGCCGGATCCAAATGCTGACGCGCGGCTGGCCGAATATCAGCCTTATTGGGCCGCGCGGGCCGAACTGTTGGCCAAGACTGCCGCATACGACGAAGCTCGCCACGCCTACGAAATCGCCATCGGTCTGGAGCGCGACCCCGCTGTCCGCCTGTTCCTGCAACACCGCCAGGCCGCGTTGGCGCTATAGAGGCGCACTATTCAGATGATTTCCTTTACGCGCTGGTGGCTTTGCGGGCTTTAGGACGAGCGGGATCTCCCGTTGCCGCTTCCTCCACATCGCCGCCGTTGTCCTTCGCTATGTCGGCAAGCAATCGCCCACTGAGTGCGGACTTTGGCTTCGTCTGAGTGATATCGGCATCGGATGCATACTTGTCGCGATGCTTGATGAGCAGCCACGTCGGCTTGCTGCTTCCTCCAAAACCACGCGTCCGCACGAGCACCCACGATCCGCGCAGTTTTTTGCCCTGCAGCGTAAATTTCAGATCACCTTTCTTGAGCGCAGCCTCGACGTCGCTCTGCTCCGGCGTCCACGTTCCGATGTCCCACACCATCACCGTGCCGCCTCCGTATTCCCCCTTGGGGATGACGCCTTCGAATTTCGCATAATCGAGGGGATGATCTTCCACCTGCATCGCCAGGCGTTTCACGGAAGGGTCGAGCGAGGGGCCCTTTGGCGCCGCCCAGGAGAGCAGTGCGCCGTCATATTCCAGCCGAAAATCGTAGTGCAGTTGGGAAGCACGATGTTTCTGCACCACAAAAATCAAATCAGACTTGGCCTTCTCCTTCTTGAGACTGCCCTGTGGTTCGGGAGAAATTTTGAAGTTGCGCTTTTCGCGGTATTTCTTCAGTGACATGGTGAACCCTCGCTCCTGCAGTTCTTTTGGAGGAACCATCCATTTTGATCACAAACGGTCTATTTGTTTCAATGCCGGTTGCAGCGATTGCCTCCGCGAAAAGAAATCTGCCCAAGGATCCTTTTTCTTCAAACGTTTTGGAAATGTTTTGATGTTGAATTCCGCCGGGTCCTTAACGCGCGCTACCTCCGCCCAATCCAGCGGAGTCGAGACCGGGGCATGCGGTTTGCGCCGGACCGAATAGGGACTGACGACCGTCTGCACGGCGCCATTGCGGAACGGGTCCAAGTACACACGATCGCCGCGATCCGCGATTCTGTGCTCCACGGTCAGTTCTTTGCGATGCGATTTCGCCACCAGCGCCACCAGCTTTTCCGCGAAGGCCAGAACTTCGTCCGCCGTCGGGCCCAATTTGATGGGAATAAAAATATGTACGCCGCGGCTTCCCGATGTTTTCGGGAACGATACAAGCCGCAGTTCATCCAAGAACTTCTTTACCAGCAACGAAGCGCGGGCCGCGTCCTGGAACGACCCGCTCATCGGGTCAATGTCCAAGCAGACCCAATCAGGTTTAGGGAACGTCTCGCCGCGCGATCCCGTCACATGAATTGGAATGCACCCGAAATTGACGAGCGCCATCTGCGTCTCCAGTGATCCTCCTACGACGTAGTTCGTGAAGGCGCGCGATCCGCCTTTGTTCGGCAGACGTTTCGTTGGAGTGCCGGGAGGCATGCCCTTGGGCATCTCCTTTTGATAGAAACACTCTCCCTTCATTCCGTCGGGGCAACGCTCCATCGTTAGAATTCTTCCGCGGCAGTAAGGCTGAAGCCAGGGAAAGACTTCGCGATAGAAATTTGCCAGATCGCCCTTCGTGTATCCTTCTTCCGGCCAGAAAGCCTTTTCGGGATGCGAAATTTGAACCGCGGAATTCTTTTTTGACGGTTTCATCTACGCCTCCTCCCTCCGTACTTCATGCGGAGCCTTATCATCGCGCAGTCCCAAGAACGCCGGGTGACGGAGCCTGCCGTCCTTGGTCCATTCCGTGTACGCGATCTGAGCCACCAGCCTTGCACGCACAAACGTTGCGTTCTTTTCCAGCACTTCGTCGACAAAAGGGGATTTCTCCTGTTTGAGTTTCTCCAATTTTTCTGAAAGGGTCCGCAGCGTCTCGGTGTCAAATCCCGTTCCAACTTTTCCTGCATAGCGCAATTTGTTCCCTTCATACACGCCCAGCAGCAGCGCTCCCAGATATAGTCTTGAACCACTCGGCTTGGTGTACCCGCCAATCACAAATTCGCTCTCGCGATTCACTTTCACTTTTAACCATTCTCGAGAGCGTTTTTCTGCGTACTTCGATTCCAGATTCTTCGCTACCAACCCTTCCAACTTTCGTTTCTTTGCCACTTCGAAGGCCTTCAGCCCGTTGGCGGCGAGCTCTTCGGAAAGCACGATCGTTCCGTGGCCGCCCCCGAGCAGCAATTCTGTCAGCGTCTCCCGCCGCTCGCGCAGAGGGGCGCTCCTCAGATCCCTGCCGTTCAGGTAGAGACAGTCGAAGGCGGAGTACTTCACGGGGCCTTTTCCTTGTTGCAGGAGCTGAAAATGCGAAACGTCGTGTTTGTCGAATACCACGGCTTCGCCGTCCAATAGCAAAAACCGCGGCTTGAGCTTGCTGACCGCTGCCCCAACCTCCGGATACCGATCCGTCCGAACAATGCCGTTTCTGGTAATGAGCGAGATATGCGAGCCTTCTTTGTAAGCCAGGATGCGGACGCCGTCATATTTTTGCTCGTAAATCCAGCCGGGCAGGTGAAATGACTTGTCGACGAGCGTGGCCAGCATCGGCGAAACTCGAAATGGAATCTTGTCGCTCAAGAAAATACGCTCCTGGTCAAGCGAACTCGGTAGAAACAGGTTCCCTCGGTTGGCGTATTCTGATGTCTGTAGCATCAAAGTAAGCCGATGGCAGAGAAGCGAATTTCATTTCACGGCCACGCGCCCGGAAAGGCACCGTTGGAAGAACCGCAATCCGGTGAGCCGCATACTATTTTTTTGCTCTCTCCCGCAAACCTGGCAGGAGCGCGCGGCAAACGTTTGCTGCAAGCGTCCTCCCGCCTCGAGCTGAGCCTGAGACTGCAATCTTCGCAGGCCACCATTGGTGAAGTTTTCAGCTTCGTCAGCGGCCTCTATTTCCGCGGCAAACTAGCCTACGCTTGGCAATTCGCGCGTCCCCCCGTTGGCATCTCCGGAGTCCGCATCATCACTTCGTCGAGCGGCCTGCTTCCGCCGGATTATGTCGCCAGTCTGGATTGGCTGCGCGCCACGACCAAGTCCTCGATTGATCCGGACAACCCGCAATATCGCGATCCCCTGGTTCGTGACGCTCAACTCATCTGCACTTCGCTTCCGCAGGGAGCCCGCGTTGTCCTTCTCGGGAGCATTGCCACTCCCAAGTATGTCGCTCCATTGCTGGAGGTTTTTGGTCCGCGCGTGTTTTATCCTTTGGATTTCGCCGGCCGCGGCGACATGAGCCGGGGCAGTTTGCTTCTCCGCTGCACTCGCGAGAATCGCGAGTTGAGTTACGCCGTACTAGGCCCGGTCCCAAGGTGAGGGAGCGAAACGTCATTCGAACTTTAGAGATGTACAGCTTGGGCTCAGCTCGCGCTATCAAGCTTTCCCTGTAATTCCTACGCGGCAATGCTGGAAGCAGGCGGGATGGGACGGCTCAGATCACTGCTCGACTGAGGTAGCCGCAACAGCATCATATGCGGTATCCTAGAATTTCTCTCGTAGGCTTCCATGTTTTCCTCTACCCTCCCGTGATTGAGGTGAATTGTCTCTCTTGAACCCGCTGGATTCACAAGTCGGTACTTATCCTGCGCTTGCGTGGGCCCACCCGATTGTTCAGGAATGGTTTCTGACTCGCCTGGGCCAGCCAACGGAGCCCCAGGAACAGGGCTGGCCGCACATCCTTGCGGGGCGGACCACGTTGATCTCAGCGCCGACCGGATCGGGAAAGACGCTCGCTGCGTTTCTGGCTTGCATTGATCGCCTGGTACGCAAAGCACTTGCCGGAGAATTGCTCGATCGCGTGGAGGTTCTGTACGTTTCGCCGCTGAAGGCACTTAGCAACGACATTCAGAAAAATCTGGAGATTCCCCTACGCGAGATTCTCCAACTGGCGGCTGACCGCGGAATGTTGATGCCCGAAATTCGCGCCGCGGTGCGCACCGGCGACACGTTGATGCACGAGCGCCGCGCCATGCTGAAGCGTCCGCCGCACATTCTGGTCACTACGCCGGAGTCGCTCTACATCCTGCTGACGGCCGCGAAGAGCCGCGAGATTTTGACCTCCGTGGAAACCGTGATTGTGGACGAAATCCACGCGGTTGCCGACGACAAACGAGGTTCGCACCTGGCGCTCTCGCTCGAGCGACTCGAGGCTCTCACCACTCACTCGCCGCTCCGCATCGGTCTTTCCGCTACGCAACGGCCGGTCGAATTAATTGCGCAATTCCTGGCGGGAAGCGATCGGCCGTTTCCCTCCGTTGTGCAAATCGGCCACCAGCGCACCGCCGACATCGCGGTGAAGGTACCTTCGAGCGAGCTTTCGCCGGTTACCTCGCACGAAGTGTGGGACGAAATCTATGACAGCCTTGCGCGGCTGGTGCGCCAACATCGCTCGACGCTTGTGTTCGTGAACACTCGCCGCTTAGCCGAGCGGCTGGCCCACCACCTTGCGGAACGCCTGGGGGCTGACGCCGTAGCCACGCACCACGGCAGCCTTTCGCGCAAGCTGCGGCTAGCAGCCGAACGAAAATTGAAGGCGGGAGAAGTGCGCGTGCTCGTGGCGACCGCATCCCTGGAATTGGGAATCGACATCGGCTCGGTGGAATTAGCCTGTGTGATCGGATCGCCGCGTGCCATTTCCGTAGCCTGGCAACGCATCGGACGCGCGGGCCACTGGCATGGCGCCATTCCGAAAGGCCGCATCTTCGCCACTACTCGCGACGAATTGCTGGAATGCGCGGCGCTTGTTCGAGCCATGCGCCACGGCGATCTGGACCGCATCGCGATTCCTGAGGTGCCGCTGGATATCCTCGCGCAGCAGTTAGTCGCGATGTGCGCCGTGGAGGATTGGGACGAAGAGCTTCTGATCGCGCTGGTGCGCCGTGCATATCCTTTCCGCAATTTGCAGCGCAATGAATTCGACGAAGTTCTCTCCATGCTTTCCGAAGGGATCAACGCGCGGCGAGGGCGTTACGGAACGCATCTTCACCGCGACCGCGTGAATGGGCGCGTGCGTGGCAGGCGCGGCAGCCGTCTCGCGGCGATCACCAGCGGCGGAGCGATTCCGGATAATGCGTTGTACACCGTGGTGGCGGAACCCGAAGGCGTCGTCGTTGGCACGGTGGATGAAGATTTCGCCGTGGAAAGCTTGCGCGGGGACATCATGCTCCTCGGGAACAGTTCCTGGCGGATTCGACGCGTGCAGGCGGGCCGCGTAATCGTCGAAGATGCTCACGGGGCCGCGCCGAACATTCCGTTCTGGCGAGGGGAAGCGCCGTCCCGAACGACAGAACTGTCGCAACAGGTTTCGGAATTGCGCGAAGAGGTGAGCGCAAGAACGCGGGCCGTCACGCCGGGTCCGGAGGTTCGGAGTTCGGCTGGATTTCAAGAGGCGGTGGCCTGGCTACAAGGCGAATGCGGCCTCGATGTTGCGGGCGCCGAGCAGGTTGTCGAATACATTATCACGGGGCGCGCGGGACTGGGCGCGGTGCCAACACAGAAGACCATCATCGCGGAACGCTTCTTCGATGAGAGTGGCGGGATGCAGCTTGTTATCCACGCACCGTTCGGCGGCCGCATCAACAAAGCCTGGGGCTTGGCGCTTCGTAAGCGTTTTTGCCGTTCCTTCAATCTTGAGTTGCAGGCGGCGGCCACCGACGACGGCATCAATATTTCCCTGACCGACCAGCACAGCTTTCCGCTGGCCGACGTATTCCGGTTCTTGCACCCGGCCTCCGTTGGGCAGGTCCTGCTGCAGGCTGTGTTGACTTCGCCAATTTTCACGGCGCGCTGGCGCTGGAACGCATCGCGAGCGCTGATGCTGCTGCGCTGGCAAGGCGGCAAGAAAGTTCCGCCGCAAATTCAACGCATGCGCGCCGATGATTTGTTGGCGTCCGTGTTTCCCGACGCGGCTGCCTGCCAGGAAAATATTGCTGGAGAAATGCGCATCCCGGAGCATCCCCTGGTTCGTGAAGTGATGAAGGACGCGTTGACGGAAGCGATGGACATCGAAGGGCTCAAGGTGGTCCTGGACGACATTTTGCGAGGGGAAATTCAGTGTCTGGCCATCGATACTCCCATGGCCTCGCAGTTCTCGCACGAGATCATCAACGCGAATCCTTATGCCTATCTCGATGATGCGCCCCTGGAAGAGCGCCGCGCTCGTGCCGTCGAAATGCGCCGCGTGTTGCCCGACGCGGTTGTTTCGGAGATCGGGCGGCTCGATCCTGCGGCGATCTCTGAAGTGCGGGAACAGGCTTGGCCGGATGTGCGGAATGCCGACGAGCTTCATGAGCTGCTGCAGACCTTGGTTGCGCTGCCGGAGAATTTCGTGACCGCTGCGCAGCAAAATGCGCCCGAGGCGATTCAGACGGCAGTTCAAGATTCGCTTCCAGCCTGGCGAGAACTCTTTGAACAGTTGGTCGCGGAGGGCCGCACGACACGCGCCTGGGTTTCCGATCGTGGGTATTGGGTCACAGCGGAGAACGTCAAAACGTTCACGCTACTCTTCCCCGCAACTCGCTTCGCAACAAATCTTGCGGAGGTCGCTGCTGCAAATACGTCGAAAGAGGACGCGTTGCTGGGATTGGTTGCCGGATGGACGCAGCACGCCGGCCCAGTAACGGTTCCCGCGCTTGCGCAACTGCTCGGGCTCCCCGCGCCTGAGATTGAAGCCGCGATGCTGCGTCTGGAAGGAAGCGGCGCAGTGCTGCGCGGGCGATTTACTGACCAGGCCACCGAGGTAGTAGAGTGGTGCGATCGCCGCTTGCTGGCGCGCATTCACCGTTTAACGCTGGGAAAGCTCCGCAAAGAAATCGAGCCGGTTACCGCGGCGCAATTCATGCGCTGGCTGCTATGTTGGCAGCATCTTGCGCGAGGAACGCAACTTGCCGGCGAGCGCGGCACGCTGCAGGTGCTGCAACAGCTTCAGGGCTACGAAGCGCCAGCAAGCGCGTGGGAGCGCGAAATCTTGGCGCGGCGGATTAAGAACTATGACGGCGCCGTGCTCGACCAACTATGTCTGAACGGCACAGTTGGCTGGGGACGGCTGTCCCCGCATCCCGCGTTTCTCCACGAAGCTGCCGACCGAAATTACCGAGTGATCCCAACGAAGGTCGCGCCGGTAACATTTTTTCTGCGCGACAATGTGGAGTGGATCTTTGCGGAGCATCGTGCCGCCGTTACCGCCGAGATGCGTGGGCTTAGTTCGGATGCGAGCCAGGTCGCTGAGTTCCTGAAAACTCACGGCGCATCGTTTTTTGCGGATCTTGTGCGCGGGGTGCGCAAACTGAAAGCGGAAGTGGAGTCGGCCCTATGGGAGTTGGTCGCGGCTGGTATTGTGACCGCCGACGGCTTCGACAATTTGCGCGCACTGGTTGACCCCAAACGCCGCGCGGGGCAGGGAAGCGGCCGTATGGCGCGTCCTCGTCACAGCGGTGGACGCTGGGCGTTGTTGTTTCCGCACCAAACCGACGAACCCGGTGACAAGAATCCCGCGATTGAATCCATTTGTTGGATGCTTCTGAACCGTTATGGCGTCCTGTTTCGCGAACTGCTAACCCGTGAGTCGATTTTGCCGCGCTGGCGTGAGCTGCTGATCACTTTGCGGCGCCTGGAAGATCGCGCTGAGATTCGTGGCGGACGATTTGTCAGTGGTTTGCTGGGAGAGCAATTTGCCTTGCCGATTGCCGTCGAATCGCTTCGCGCGATGCGGTCCGAGCCCGCCACCGGCCAGGTTGTCACGGTCTCGGCGGCTGATCCGCTGAATCTGGCTGGCATCGTGGTTCCCGGTGAAAAAATTCCAGCCATCTCCGGCCGATTTGTGGTGTTCCGCGATGGCGTCGCTGTCGAGGCTAGTCCCTCAAACGTCCGCGCGAGCGGGCTGCCGGCTTTCCACGGCTCGGCGGACACGATTTCCGACTACGCGGATTTGCCCAAAAACTAAATTGACTACAGTCCAACAGATAGCTTGGCGTCTCCACGCGACACCGGAAGCGTTGTATTACATTTCTCGCGGCAATGCTCTCGCCGCGGATTATTGCATTCCCGGCATGATTCGCTACTATGGAAGAAACCAGGTAGGGCCCAGCATTTTTCTTCTTCGGGAAAGGAACTCTGCATGAATCGCGCATTTCTTGCTGCTCTGCTCGGCGCGCTGCTGCTTTGTACCGTCGCGTGCAAATCGCAGAAGGCGGACGACAAGGAAGCCATCCGCCTGGGAGTGGTGACCTATCTGACGTCACTGAAGGGGCTGAACATTCCCAACATGGATATCGCCGTCATGCAGTATTCCGTAAACGGCAACCAGGCCCAGGCTCAGGTGGAGATTCACGCCAAGAATGGCGATGCGTCCGGCGGCAGTATGCAACTGGCATACAATCTGGAAAAGCGCGGGGCTCAGTGGGTGGTGGTGAAGAGCCAGCCGGCGGGCGGCACGTTGCAGCATCCCGGGACCGGCGAAATTCCTCCTGGGGCTACAATGCCTCCGGGCCATCCCGGCGTCAGCGGCAGCGGCGCGGGCCAGCCGTTGCATTCCGATCTCAACGAAATCATAAAGTCGGCTCAGCCACCTGCGCAAAAACCGCCAACACAGCAGCCCGCGCCTGCCAATCCACCATCGAAGCCATGATCGGCGATCGTCTGGGATATTGTTTTCGGTGTTGGGCAGCCGCGCTGAACGGCTAGCTCCTTTTTTACGAGCTTCCACTTGTGTTCTATGAGCAGTATCGTCCAATCCAACCGCGTGAAGAGATACAAGGTTCCGAGTAGCGCTGATTGCGTCAAGACGAAGTAGACGCTGAAATAGCTGAGTATGGTTCGCCCGTGAGCTAGGCTTCATTCATGATGCCGTGGCCGTCGAGAACCACGCCGTCCACCGGGCAAATCTCCTGCGGCAAAACGGTTAACTCGTCGCCGATGCGCATGTCTGCTAGCTGCACGTCGGGCTAATCCGTTCGCTTCTTTGCGATGTGCCACGTTTCGCATGCGCCGCGCCAGCGCATCCAATATCTGAGGACGCCTTCGCCGTTGCGTACTCCTCGAGCGCCTCGCCGCCCGACAGCATCAGCACCACGATGGTTGCCACCAGATATTCGCGCAGCGCGATTGCCGTCAGCGTGGAGATCCCCGCCAGGAGATCAGAGCCGAATTGCCGTTTGAACAGTTCTTCAGGAGTTCCCAAACCATAGGCACGCCGCCGACCAGCGGCGCCGCAAACAGAGGGATGTCGTTGGCCGGGGCAGGGAAGTGCAGCGCGTACTTCAGAAGGATGGGTATTGCAAGTAGGGTGAACCCGGCGATATGCGTCTCTTTGGTGGGAACAAAACCCGGCTTCGGTGAAGCCGCCGCCATTACTTCAACTTATCTCACTTCCTCATGTTCAAGTCAAAGATGCAACACTTGCGAGCCTGATCACACGGTTTTGTCCTTGGAGTAGCACAATTTTTCGAGATTGCAGTCGGCGCACTTGGGTTTGCGCGCATAACAGACGCGACGGCCGTGCCAGATCAACTGGTGGGAAAACTGGATCCACTTCTCCTTCGGGATGATTGCCATTAAATCCTGCTCAATGTTCTTGGGGACTTCGTGGCGCGTCAGGTCCAGACGGCGTGACAGCCGGATTACGTGCGTATCCACGACGACGCCGCTGGCGATTCCGTATGCCGTGCCCAGCACCACGTTGGCAGTCTTCCGCGCTACGCCTGGCAGCGTCAGCATCTCTTCCATCGTTCGTGGAACTTGGCCGTCAAACTTTTCCACGATTTCCTTACTCGCACCCATCACCGATTTTGTTTTGTTGCGAAAGAATCCGGTCGGGCGGATTTCCTGCTCCAGCTCTGCCGGCGTGGCATAGGCAAACGCGTGAGGCGTCGTGTACTTCTTGAACAGTTCCTGCGTGACTTGATTCACACGCACGTCAGTGCATTGCGCTGACAGAATCGTCGAGACAAGCAGTTGAAACGCATTCTCATGCTTCAACTCGCAGGTGGCTTCAGGATACGCTTCATCCAACTTCGCCAGGATCGCGGTCACGCGCTTCGCATCCGTCCCGGCCGCCTTTCCTGCCGTGGCGCCGGCCAGGCCCTTTCTTGCTGTCTTAGTCTTCGGTGTGGCGCTGGCTTTTGTGCCAGCCTTTCCTACAGTCTTCGCTCTCTTCTCGGCCTTCTTTTTGCTTGCCTTCAGCTTTTTCTTTGCCGCCATCTTGTCCTCTTCTTCTTTTATCCCAACACTTCCAGCAATCTGCGGAACGCTTTCCCACGGTGACTGTGACGGTTCTTCTCCTCCGCGCTCAATTCTGCAAACGTTTTGCCGAGCGCCAGAAAGTAGAACACCGGATCGTACCCAAATCCTCCGCTCCCTCGCGGCTCTTCCAGAATCTCTCCATCGACTTTCGCGGAAACTACCACGTTCGCCCGGCCACGCAGCCCTGCCGCAATCACACACACAAAGTAAGCGGCCCGCTCCGCGCCTTTCTTCCCGCGCAGTTCGCCAAGCAATTTCGTGTTTCTTTGCTCGCTGGAAGCGCCGATGCCGGCGTAGCGTGCCGAAAGCACTCCGGGTGCGCCACCGAGCGTCGGAACCACCAGGCCCGAATCATCCGCAAACACCATCCCATCGCAGTGCTTCGAATAGTAGAGCGCCTTGCCCGCGGCGTTTTCCGCAAACGTCGGCGCCGCCTCCTCAAATTCCGGCAGCGCGGCATATCCCGGCAAAGGCCCCAGTTCCAGCGCGTGACCCGCCGCGAGAATCTGAAACTCGCGCAGCTTTCCTGGGTTTCCCGAAGCCAAATACAGTTTTTTTCGCGCGCCTGATTCAGTCATTTTCTGGAAAATATTCTCTTTTGAGCTCTGTGGCCACTGCGGTTAGATTCTATTTTCCGCGGGCCAAAAACTTTGCAGGCAGCACGGTCCGTTGTTCTTCGCCCAACACACGAATCCCCACCGCCGCCAGCGCCAGTAATTCTTGTAATTCGCCGCTGGTATACGGCCGTCCTTCCGCTGTTGCTTGTATCTCCACATAGTCGCCGCCGCCGGTCATGACCACATTCATGTCCACGTCCGCGCGCGCATCTTCTTCGTAGCACAGGTCGAGCAGTCCCACGTCGTCGACGATCCCCACGCTGATTGCCGCAACTGTGTCAATGAGTGGCGACCTCCGCAGGATTCCCCCGGCCACGAGCCGCTCCATGGCCAATGCCATGGCCACAAACGCGCCGGTAATCGACGCCGTTCTCGTCCCGCCATCGGCTTCAATCACGTCGCAATCCAGCCACACAGTGCGATCGCCCAGCGTCTCTTGATCCGTCACCGCGCGCAGCGATCGGCCAATCAGTCGCTGGATCTCCAGCGTGCGTCCCGTCTGTTTGCCTCGCGTGGCTTCGCGCGGAGTGCGTTCCTCGGTGGCGCGCGGCAGCATCCCGTATTCGCTGGTCACCCAACCTTTTCCACTGCCCTTCAAAAACGTGGGCACGCCATCATTCACCGTCGCCGTGCAGATCACTCGGGTCTTCCCCAGTTCAATCAACACGCTGCCTTCCGCCTGCGAAATAAAATCCGGCGTGATCTTCACATCTCGAATCTGGTCCGCGCTCCGTCCGTCGCTTCTCACGCTGTCCCCCTTTGGGCAGGTAATACGGTTTGCACATCCGCTTGTTTCTGACGACCTACTTTACCTTCCCTCGAACAAACTCATCGCCGTGCAGGGGTGGTTCCTCCAGTGGCCAGCCAAATTCTCGCAGAGCTCTGGCAGCCAGGTATCGAATGTTGCACCATTCTGAAGAGTCCGCTACAGCCCCGTTACTCCATGCTTCTTTGTTCAATTCTGACGAGCTTCGGTCAAGTGAGTCGAGACACAAGGCTTGTTCGGCGGTCAATTCGGTTCGAAAATTGCCCGTAAGTGTGTCCCGGAAGTTCTCAAAGTCCAAAGCCATCTCGTCCGCCACCGCGACAAAGTTGGGGAAGTTGTTTAGCTGGATCTCCGCCCGACAAGCCAAGAGCTGCAAAGAACGCTTCAGCCGCTCAAAAATCCAGGTGCGATCCGCTTGGTACATGGGATGAGCCTATCACGATCGAATCGGATTTCAGCCGGCGTCCTCCACGATGCTCAACGCTTCGTGGCGGCTTTCATCTTTTCGTAGGCCTTTTGAATCGGCCGCGTGATGATGGATGTGCCTGATGGCGCGGGCTGTGCAGCGAGGCCGCGGCCATTCACTTGAAAAGTCTGCGTCAGATCCAGGTGCCCCGCCAGTGAATCCACTTCCTGTCCATGGATCAGAATCTTTAGTCGCTGCACTTGCGGCACGTTCGCTTCCAGCGTTCGCGTAATCGAGTCCACCGCCGTCTGCTCGCTCTGAATGCCCGACGGAATCGACGTCCCCAACGCCTCGGAAAAATCCGCGATTCCCGTGCCATCCGGCAAAATGTAGAACGCCAGCAGCGCTGCATCGGGCGGCAAGGTCCGCGCTTCCGGGTCCACGGGCCCCGCCAGCAGCGTATTCAACACCTGCTTCGCGCGAAGCGCCGGATCGTCGGAAAGCGGCAAATCCACGATCACCGCACGCAGCGTCCCGTCCTGCGCGCGCGTGCCCCAGTACAACTTGGCCTTGACCATGGGCCCGCCAGTTCTCACTGGCGCCGGGGGAATCAACTCGCGCCGCGCCTGCTCCGCCGTTTTTTCTGTCAACTGCGCTACCTTGTCCACCTGGTGCCGCAGCGAAGGGAAGTACAATGCTGCCGCGATCACCGCAACTAGCAGTACTCCTGCCAGCCATATCAGCCACCTGGGAGTCATGGCTGCGTCCCTCCGCCCGGGCTCGTGATCGTCGGCACCACGTATGACAGTTTGAACTCCGAGACGCCCCGCGCGATAGCGTCGGCGATGCCCGGCACCATGCGATCCAGTTCCGCGCGATCCGCCACCGACACGCTGGAAATCTCCACCGCAATGGCGGGCGCCGCCGTTGTGCGGAGCTGCCGCACCGGTGCGACGAGCGCTGTCGTCGGTGATCCCTTGAAGCGCTTCGCCAACTCTGCCTGTACCAAATCTCCCAGCTTTTTGCTCAACCCCACAAAGGGCGCTTGCGCCTTGTCCCACGGGATCAACCCATTCGGGTGCTCGGTTGGTGGAATTTCGGGCATAACGTAAACGCGGGCCGTGCCTGCCAGGCCAGTCGAAGCCACATGCAGTGTGATGAAGACCGCGCCACGCTGTGCGTTCACCCGGGCCGAGCGGTCATCGAATGACGGATTGTCGTTTGCATCGCGCGTCTGAATCACCTGGAAGCCTTGGAACTCCAGAGACTTCTTCACCCGCGCGGCAAACAGCAGCACCACATCGCTCTCGCGGATGCCTTCGGTTCCACGTGCGCCCAGGTCCGTGCCTCCGTGCGCTGGGTCCAGAACCACCATGCTCAGCCCAACGCGCGGCGGAAGTGGCGCAGCAGTCGCCTGTGGCGGACTCGTCCCTGGCGCCGGTGCGCTCGCCGCGTTGTCTTGAGTCGCTGGATTAGATTGCGCCGTGCCCCCAGGCGAAGCTTGCGCCAGAGCTGTCGCCGCCAGGGTTAATCCCAGCAACCCAGTGCATAGCGCTCTCGAAATCGTTCCGCGTCGTCTCACGTCGAGCAGCATACCAAATCTCCCGGCGACTCCGCCGGACCTCCGCGTTCCCCGCGACGAAAAAGGGACCTCCCTGACCCGAACAAAAACGCCCGGCTCTCGCGAACCGGGCGCCTCTCACTTCTATTGGCAGTTGCCAGTCTTAAACTGTTGCCGCGCTCACGGCTGTGCCGTTGGTTTCGCCGCCTTGGCCGCTTCCGTCTTGGTCTTCAACTGCGCCTGTTGGTCGGGTGTCAGCACTTCGTTCAACTTGGCCATCGTACCGGCGTGCAGTTCCTTCATCTTCGCCTTCTTCTGGTCATCGGTCAGCGACGAGTCACTCCACACGGTTTGGCGTTTGGCCTTGGCGTCGGCGAAGATGTCCTTCACCTTGGGCTTCTGGTCATCCGTCAAGTTCAGACTCTCCACCGCGGACTGAAGTTTGTCCCGCATTCCCATTTCGCCCTGCTGCGCAGGAGCAGCCTGGTTCTTCGCCAAGACCCCGGGCACGCACAGCGCAGCGACCACGCCCAAAGACACCAAGCCTCCTAATACTCTCTCGATCTTCATGTGAATCTCCTCAGATTAG
Organism: Candidatus Acidiferrales bacterium; assembly: GCA_963735825.1. GTDB lineage: Bacteria > Acidobacteriota > Terriglobia > Acidiferrales > UBA7541 > Acidiferrum. The sequence goes on along the minus strand of CAVTMR010000001.1, from coordinate 30,569 downwards.
ATTCTGGGCTGCGTGGAGGGCACGGGCCTCTTATTTCCTACCACACTGATTTGCGTGCGGCGACAAGAAAATGCCCGGCTATCTGAAGCCGGGCATTCGAGATCTTGGTTCGGTCGGCCTCAGCAGGCCAGAAGCAGCTTGCGCTAATCGGCCGGCAGCGGTTCCGCGGTCGCCTGAGTCTCGTAGCGGGCGCGCACCTTACGGGTGGCAAAGTAAACTCCGAAGCCCGCCAAAATGATGGCCACGCCAAAGGCCAGTCCATTAATCCCCAGTATGGTCTCGTGTTCACTTTCGACCATCGAGAGCAACAGCAACCCCAGCGGGAAAATGCCGCAACTGATGGCCCCGGCCATGCCTCCCGGCACGCGGAACCCTCGGCGAAGCTTTGGCTCGCGGATGCGCAGCGCGACCAACGTCACGAACTCCAGCATCAGCGCCGCTCCATAGAGCATGATGTCCAGCGTGATGAGCCGCTTGAAACCCAGCAGCAGGCAGGGTACCCAGCAGATCGCGCAGACTACAATCGCGACCCACGGCGTTTCGTTTTTCTTTGTCACCTTGCCGAATACCTTCGGGAGCATGCCATCGCGCGCCATGGCCAGCGGTAGCCGCGAGTAGCTGAGGACCAGGGCGTTGAACATTCCGAACGCGCTCATCATTCCACCCAGCGTCACAAAAAATCGCAGCCACTGGATGCCCATCACGGTCCCGCCAAGTTGCCCCGCGATGGTGGCCCAGGATCCTTCCTCGTTAAACGCCGAAGCCGGGATGCCGGTCAGGTAAACGGCCACAAAGGGCAGGATGTACGTCAGCGAAACCAGGATGACAGCCGCGATCATGGCCTTCGGATAGGTCTGGCGCGGGCGCTCCACCTCTTGCGCGATCGTCGACGCATTGTCCCAACCCATATAGTTCCACATCGCCACCAGCACGGCGCCAAGCAGACCGACGCTTGCCCCAGCCGTCACGGCGTGCGGCTGGCCGAAGGCCGCCAATTTCACCGGCGACAACGCCACAATGATGGCAAACGGCAGCGACAGCAGGAAAAACAGCCACAGCGAGGTGATCCCAACGACACGAATCCCAGCCAGGTTCAGCGCCGCGCAGGTCACCACCACAAACAGCCCCGCGTACAGGGCGTGGTAGCCTTCGCCAAACCACGGCACCATCTGCTTCAGGTAGATCGCAAACAACGTCGGGTAGATCGCCATATCAAAGATACTCGCGGCCAGCGACAGCCACGCTTCCTGAAATCCCCAGAAATTGCCCAGGCCTCGGCGTACCCACGCATAATAGCCCCCTTCGGCCGGGAGCGCGCTGGAGAGTTCGCCGATCATGAATGCCGTTGGCAGGCACCACAGCACTGGCAAGAACAGCAATACAAGGATTCCCCGTCCGTAGCCTGCTCCGGAAACAATCTCTTCGGTCCCATAGGTGCCCCCGGACACCATGAAGAAGGTTGCGGCCACAAGCGGCCAGAGTGTCAGTTTTGCAACTCTCTTTTTCGCTGAAGAAATTGCCTGGGAAGGAATCTGTGCGGGGAGCGATAAGGTGCTCAATTTTTTTCTCTCGTCCTCCTAGTATGACTCTCGCTCTCGACTCACTGGAGCAACGTCATCTTTTGAAGAATACAGTCTCTGCACTCGCATGCAAGAAGAAAATGCATCTTGGTGAATTTTTTCTGTGTCGACAACCGTACTTTCGTACTACTCGCTTGCCGGTATCTCGCGCGGAAGTACCCGGTAGCGGTCGTGGTCTCGCTCCAGCGTGCCTCGCACACCCGTTCCCGCTAACTTTTCCGGGTTTTGCTCCCTATGCTAAACTCGCGCATTATCTGATTTTCATATTTCTTTCATGGAGTCAGCCACATGAAGAAGCTTCGCTCGGCCTTTTTTCTCATCGTTCTCGCCTCAGCCAGTTCCATTACCATCGCGCAGCAGTCTCCCGCGCCCCGACTCATCGGCGTTGACGACCTCTTCGACTTCCGCGAGGCTCACGACCCGCAAATCTCTCCCGACGGCCAATTCGTTGCCTATACCCTCAGCGCTAACTCTCTAAAGGACGACAAGTCTGAAACTCGGATTTACATGGTGCCTGCCGCTGGCGGCGACGCCGTCGCCCTCACCGCCGAAGGCAATTCGTCGGAGCATCCGCGCTGGTCCCCCGACGGCAAATTCCTCGCGTTCCTGTCTGAGCGCAACGAAGGCAAAACCCAAGTCTACCTTCTGAACCGCCTCGGTGGCGAAGCTCAAAAGCTTACTGACACGATTCAGGACGTCGACGACTTCGTTTGGGCTCCCGACAGCAAGCGCCTCGTCCTCATCCTCCGTGATCCTTCTCCCGAAGAGCTCGAAGCCGCAGCCAGTAAGGGAAAAGAGGACGCCGCCGACAAGCCGGCGGCACCGAAAAAGCCCAAAGCCAAGTCTCCTTGGGTGATCGACCGCTTGCAATTCAAGGAAGACACCGTCGGCTATCTTGACCGCCGTCGCACGCACCTCTATGTCTTCGACGTTGCCGCCAAAGCCACGACGCAAGTCACGTCCGGCGATTACGACGACGACGATCCAGCGTGGTCTCCTGACGGCAAGTTCCTCGCCTTCTCCAGCAATCGCTCCAAGCCCGATCCCGACGCCACCTACAACTGGGACATATGGGTGGTTGCAGCCGACAACACCGACAAGGGCGCGAACCTGACCCAAGTCACCACCGCTCCGGGCGAAGATCGCTCGCCGACGTGGTCGCCCGATGGCAAGTGGATCGCCTACTCGATGCAGTTCGATCCGAAGCTGTTCCAATACTCCACCAAGCACATCGCCATCGCACCCTCCACCGGTGGCGAAGCGAAGGTCCTGACGAAGTCGCTCGATCGCATGACCACCACTCCGCGGTTCAGCCCCGACGGCAAGGGCGTCTACTTCATTGCCGACGACGACGGCACCCTGCAGCTCTGCCTCGTGAACCTTGCCGATGGCAAGATTACGCGCCCTGTCAGCGGCCACGTCATGTTGGATGGCTATTCGGTGGCGAAAGACGGCATGGTGGCTGCGAGCCTCTCCACCATGGACCGACCTTTCGAGATTTTCTCTGCCTCTGGCGGCAAGCTCACACAGCTCTCCCACGCCAACGACGCGTGGCTCGCCAAGTTCAAGCTGTCAGCGGGCGAATACTTGTCCTTCAAGTCGAAAGACGGCACCGTTGTCCACGGTTACATGTACAAGCCCGTCGATTACGTTCCCGGCAAGAAATATCCCACCTTGCTACGTCCTCACGGTGGACCGGTGTGGGCCTACTACGCGGAGTTTCAGGATCTGGGCCAACTGCTTGCGGCCAACGGTTATGTGGTGCTGCTGCCGAATCCCCGTGGTTCGACTGGATACGGCGAGGGATTCTCGAAAGCCATCTTTGCCGATTGGGGCAACAAAGACTTCCAGGATGACATGGCGTTCGTCGACTACGCCATCGCTCAAGGAATCGCCGATCCTGACAAGCTGGGCGTTGGTGGCTGGTCCTATGGAGGAATCTCCACCGACTTCATCATCACTCAGACCAAGCGTTTCAAGGCCGCCATCTCTGGCGCCGGGGCGGCCGATTATTCCAGCATGTGGGGCCACGATCAATACCAACGGGACTATGTGACGGAGTTGGGCTATCCATGGGAGCACCGCGCCACCTGGGAACACGTTGCCTACTCCTCGAAAATCAAGGACGTGACTACGCCCACAATGTTTGTCGGCGGGAATATTGACTGGAACGTTCCCATCCTAGGCGGCGAGCAGATGTACCAGTCGCTGAAGGCGCTGGGTCGCGAGACGCTGCTGGTCGTCTATCCCGACGAATACCACGGCTTTAAGACACCTTCACACATCAAGGACCTGCATGAGCGTTACCTTGCGTGGTACGCCCACTACGTCAAAGCCGATGGCTCCCCTGCGCGGCCGCCGGAGCCGCCGGAGAAGCCTGTCGAAGCGAAGCCCGTCAAAGCGGGGAACTAGGCACTCTCTCGGGGCGTCGTCACCGCCGACTGTTCGTCGACAGGATGGCGCTCCGAGCATGCACGAAAATCCGCCTTGACCAGCTATTCAGCTCGTTTTCTAAACTCGCGCAGGTTTGCAACGGCCATCGCTGAAGCTGCTCCGCAATTGAGACCGGCCCTTTCCTTTTGCGATAGTCTCTACTTGCCGAGGCTTACCCCGATCACTTTGCCACTCACGATGATTTCCACGCGCCGGTTCAGTTTCCGCCCCGCCGCCGTGCTGTTGTCGGCGATCGGGTCGGCCTCGCCCAGTCCCTTGGACGTGATGGTATCAGCAGACAATCCCTGCGCAATCAAGAATTGCCGCACGGTATCCGCGCGCGCTTGAGACAGTTTCATGTTGAAGTCGGCCGCTCCCGTAGTGTCGGTGTAGCCCTCGACCGCCAGGTTCAGTCCCGGGTGCGCCTGAATAATACCCGACAGCTTGGCCAGCTTGAGTTGGGCATCGGTGCTCAACGCGTATTTGCCCGTTTCAAAAAGCACGTCGGCCATGTTCACCACCAGACCGCGTGGCGTGTCCGTCGTTTGCAACACGTCATTCAACTGTTTCAGCAATTGCGCTCGCAAAGCTGCTGTTGCGGCCTGCGCACGTTCCGCCTCTTCGGCCGCCGCTCGTGCTTTGGCCTGGGTGGCGGCTTGTTCCGCCGCCGCCTGCGACGCCTGGGCCTGCGCCTCCGCATGCATTTGCGCTTCTTTTGCCGCCGTCAACTCAGCTTGGCGCTGCGCCTCTGCAGCCGCTTGAGCGTCCGCGGCCGCCTTTGCCTTGGCCGCCGCCTCCGCCGCTGCCGCTTCCTTTTCTTTCTGGATGCGCTCCGCCAGTTCTCTCTGCACCGCCAGCGCTCGAGCATCCTCGGCAAACTGGATCGTCTGCCGCGCCGCCGAGATCACCTGGTTCTTCCCGGAGTCCTGGGACAGCGCGTTCTCGGCCATCTGCAAGCTGGCCTGTGCTTTGGAATAAACCTGCGGGGCGTACTGTTCCGCGCCTCGCGCCTTGGCGATTTCCACCGCATTACGCGCTTCGTACATATCCAGCGGCACCTTCTTCAAATCCAAGGTCATGCCCAGCGGGTTTCCCAGCTTGGCGTATTCAGCACGCTTCATCAGTTTGTAGCTGTTGTCAGGGTAGATCTTGCCTTTGGTTTTCTTGCGCGTCTCGTTCACCAGGACTACCACTTCGCTGGGCATGCGCACCGCATAATACGGTTCCGCAGTCACGATCAACGCAAACGTCTGCGTCTGTGCTCGTACGTCCAGTTTGCCCTCGCCGTTCTGGTTCAGCGGGATTTGCCCGAGATTGGTGGTCGTGCCGTCGGGCGTCACAGTCCACAATACGTAAGTCAGGAACTCAGCTCCGATCGAGGTGGGTTGCGGCATGCCGGTTACCTTGAGTTCGATCGAGGTTCCGCCCGTCTTTGCTTCCGCTTTTGCTTCACCGCTCGCTTGCGGGGCGGCCGACGTTCCCACCATGTCGACCTTGATGCTGCCACCCCCAACGGGGTAGCCAATCGCGGCCACGGTTCCACTGATCACGTTCGCAGCCGGCTCCGGCTGCTGCGTCTGCGCGGCCGCTATGGCTGTAATCATCGTGAAACACGACACCAGCGTCATGCACTTCCAATTCCGTCTCATGTTGTTCTCCAATGGTCCGTTTGCCAGAGGGAGGTTCAGGCGGCTGGCAATGCGGTGAGTCTACACCAAATTCGTCCTAAGCGAGGGTGACGTCCCTCACCCGGGCTCGCCAGTTCTTCGCACTTCGAAGGCAGCGGCATGTTGTGTGCCTGTGGCCATCAGCTGCTCAATGCGCTTGACCGCTTCGATTCCACCGCGTGCGCCTACCCCCAGGCAATTCAGTGCCGCCGCCGCGCAGGCAAACTCCAACTGTTTTTGCATCGACCAGCCCTGCAGCAGCCCGTAGATAAATCCCGCATGGAAGACATCGCCGGCTCCGGTAGTATCGACTGGCTCAATCACATAGGCCCGCGCATAGTGAAATGTTTCTCCGTCCCACACCAACACACCTTCTTCGCCCAGCGTCGCGCCCGTCAGGCGGCAGCCAAATCGCTTGCGCACTTCCGGCAGCGACTTCCGCAAATCCTCGGTGCCTGTCAGGCGCCCCGGCACATCGCGACTGGTGATCAGGTAGTCGATGTTTGCAAGCAGCGCTTCTACGCCGGGATACAGCGCGTCCAGGTCCGCGATCACCGGGATGCCTGCGGCTCGCGCCCACTTGGCCGCGGTGTTCGCCGCTTCCGTGTCGTGCCCATCCAGGTGCATGGCTCGCGCGTTCATGATCCAATCCCGTTGCAACTCCTCGGGCCGCAGCGCCAGGCGCTCGTCCCTTTTCCAAAGCACCGTGCGTTCGCCGAAATCATCCACCATGATGAAAGCCTGCTGGCTGGTGCATCCTGGTGTCGTGAACAAGTGCGCTTCTACCCCGGCCCTCTCGAATTCCGCGCGGTGCAATGCCCCGGCTCCGTCGTCCCCAATTTTCCCCACGTAGCGCGTGTGCAGTCCCCATTTCTGGCAAGCCACCATCGCCGTCGCGGTTTGTCCGCCCGGCAACACTTTGGCCGAGCGAAATTCCACCTTCGACCCGCGCGCCGGATAATGTTCCACCGGAATCAGCGTGTCCGTTGCGTTTAAACCCACACCCACGACGTCGACCTGAGGAATCTGCGTCATCCGCCTCTTTTCGCTGCCTTGCCTCGAAATGTCTCAATTAAAGTTTGTCAACTTCCAAATCGCCAGGCCGCACGTCACCAGCAAAATCAGCATCGCCGCGCCCAGCGCCAACGCCGGCCCCCAGTGAATCGACAACTCCGGCACACGCGCAATTCTGGCGAATCCCACAAACACGGCAGTCGCGCCTGCGATCAAGATCCAATCCACCGCTCTTCGTTTTGGCGGAACTTCGCCCGTGGCTTGCCGCCCATCCATTCGCGCTTGCACATATTCCGGCGCGACACCGTATCTGTCGCTCTCCTGCTGCGCCGCATCCTTCCAGCGCGACCGTTCTTTACTGGTGGCCGAGGAAAGCGCAATGGCTCCCACGCCCAGCATCATCAGCAGCGATCCGCCAATCACCTGCGCGTACGTCGCGTGTCCCCTGCCGTGCAATTCGCCAAATACCAGAATCCCCCACAGCATGCCCCACAACTGATTCGTGTTGGACAACGGAATCCCCCGGCTGATTCCCACGTACTTCGCCGCGTACTGCTGAAACAAGTCGCCGATCACCCAGATGAACCCGCCCAGCATCAGCCAGAACATCACACCGTGCGCGCTCGCCAACTCCTGCCACAACGGCCGCACGCCGAGAGTGCTGATCGCCAGCGCCGTCATCATCCCCAATTCCCCGAATGTAAAGAACGTTACGAACGACAATGGATTCATCCCCGTCAAGTACGCCTTGCGGTACGGGATGTACATGGTCCCCCACAAAATGCCTGCGCCCAACGCTGCCCATACCCCGCCCAACGAATGAGCTGCCGGTCCTTGCCCCGAAGACGCAATCGCCAGCACCGCCGCACCCACGCACACTACCAACGCTCCGCCAACCACGCCAGCCCAGCGGCGCCAGCCAGCCTGCTGCAACTCATTGAAGAAAAGGAATCCCCACAGTATGCCCAGCAGGCTGTTCGAATTCCATAACGGAAACGCGATGCTCAGCCCGATGTCGCGGATCGCGTAAATCGTTAGCGTGTTCGCCACGGCCCACAAGCATCCGGCCAGCAGCGCCCACAGGATCAAATGTGGCGCACGCCCCACGTCCGCGCGAATCGAAGACGTTCCCAAAAGAAGCGCAGGCAGGCTCCAGCGCGCCAGGAACACTCCAATCACCATGATCAGCGAAATCACCACCGGCGAGACGCCGATGGTTACCAGTTTGGTGGGCGCCTCCGCGGCTCCCAGCCACGCTCCGGCCGCAAATCCGGAAAGTATCCCCAACAGTTGCAGTTTGCGCGCCCGTGTTGCGTCCTTCGCTGCACTTTGAGAGATAACCGCCCCCGGATTTACCATGCGCCCCCGACATCAATCGCTATCGCACAAACTTCAGCAACAACAGCCCGCCCAACAGGACGAGCACCGGCACCCAGAAGTGCAAATCTGTCAGCACGCTCTTCAGCCAACTGCGCGGTTGTTTGTTTGCCGGATTCCCACTGCTCGGTGTGACCGTCATAGCCCGGCGCGATTATATCTCACGCCCCGTTTTGCAACACCCCTCAGGCCATCGCGCGTGCCGCAACCTCCGGGATTTGCCCTCGCTGCTTGCTCGCGATATCCTCCCTAGTTCGCCGGAGGAACTGAATGAATCGCTCATTGCGTGTCCGTGTGTTCGCATCGTTAACGCTTGCCTTGCTGTCTGCATTTTTCGCCGCGCAACTCGTCACTGCTCAGCAATACGATCTCAAGCTCTACTCCGAAATGCGTTGGCGCTGCATTGGACCTTTCCGCGGAGGCCGGACTGTCGCCATCAGCGGCGTTCCGCACCAGCCCAACGTGTTTTACATGGCTGCGGTGAACGGCGGCGTTTGGAAGACCACCGACTTCGGCAATACCTGGACACCGATCTTTGATGATCAGCCTTCCGGCTCTGTCGGCGCTCTTGCCGTCGCTCCTTCCGATCCCAACATACTTTATGTCGGCAGCGGTGAAGGCTTGCAGCGCCCCGATCTCGCGGTCGGCGATGGTATGTACAAATCCACCGACGCCGGGAAAACTTGGACGCACCTTGGGCTGCGCGACGCCCAGCAAATTACCGCCATCGTCGTCGATCCAAAAAATCCTGATCGCGTTTTCGTGGCCGCCGAAGGCCATCCCTACGGCCCCAACGCCGAACGGGGCGTTCTCCGTTCACTCGATGGCGGCAAAAATTTCGAAAAGGTTCTATACAAGGACGAAAATACCGGCGCCGCCGATCTTGTTATGGATCCCGGCAATCCGCAGATTCTTTTCGCTGCACTGTGGGCCGCGCGCGTTGCTCCCTGGGAAGTTCGCAGCGGCGAATCCTTTGTGATTCCGGGCAGCGGACTATACAAATCCACCGACGGCGGCACGACGTGGCGCCCCATCACTAAAGGACTTCCGACTTCCGCCGAACTGGCTCGCATCGGCATCGCCATTTCCCCAAGCCGTCCGCAGCGCATGTATCTCACCGCGGAATCGACAAAAGATGCCGGGATCTACCGCTCCGATGATGCCGGCGAATCCTGGCAATTCGTGAATGGTGACCATCGCATCGGAGGCCGTGGTCCGGGCGCGATGGGCATCGTCGTTTCGCCAGACAATCCGGATTTGATCTACGTCGCGAACACCACTACGTGGAAATCCACAGATGCGGGAAAAACATATGTTGGCTTCAAAGGCGCTCCCGGCGGCGACGACTACCAGCGGATCTGGATCAATCCTGAAAATTCGCAGATCATCGCCCTCACCGCAGACCAGGGCGCGGTGATTAGCGTGAACGCCGGCGCAACGTGGAGCAGTTGGTACAACCAGCCAACCGCGCAGTTCTATCACGTCACTACCGACACGCGGTTCCCTTACTGGGTCTATGGTGCCCAACAGGAAAGCGGCAGCGCTGCCACCATGAGCCGCTCCGACTACGGTGAGATCACTTTCCGCGAGTGGAGCCTACCCGGCGTGTTCGAGTACGGCGACATTGCGGTAGATCCCAACGACCCTAATATTGTCTACGGTGCCAAACTGACGCGCACTCGCCAGGACATTGGTGAAGTGGCCGACATCGCGCCCGAGCCCGTTCGCCGTGGCGAATATCGTTACAACCGTACTCTCCCGGTAGTCTTCTCACGCCTCGATCCCAAGACTCTGTACTTCGCCGCGAACGTGCTGTTCAAAACCTCCGACCAGGGCCGCAGCTGGACAGTGATCAGTCCCGACCTCACTCGCGCATCCTATGAACTTCCGCCGAATCTCGGAGCCTTCGAAGCGGGGGACCCCGAAAAAGGCAAGCATCGTGGCACGATCTACGCCGTCGCTCCATCCTTCCAGGAAGCCAATACCATCTGGGCCGGCACCGACGACGGCAAAATTCACATCACGCGCGATGGGGGCAAAAACTGGAACGACGTCACCCCGCCGCAGCTCAAGCCTTGGAGCAAAGTCTCGATCATCGAAGCTTCACACTTCGATCCCGGCACTGCCTATGCCGCCATCAACAGCTTTCGCCTCGACGATCTCCACCCGCACATCTATCGCACCCGCGATTTCGGCGCCACGTGGACCGAGATCACCAGCGGTATCGCCGATAATGCGCCCTCCAATGTCGTGCGCGAAGATCCCTCGCGCAAAGGACTGCTCTATGCCGGCACGGATTCCTCCGTGTACGTTTCGTTCAATGACGGCGATTCCTGGCAATCGCTGCAGTTGAATCTGCCGCACACCTCCATGCGCGACCTTACCATTCATGGCGACGATCTGATCGTTGGCACTCATGGCCGTTCGTTCTGGATTCTTGACGACGTAAGCCCCTTGCGCCAGATGAGCGACGAACTCGCCCAATCCGCGGTCTACCTCTTTGCGCCGCAGCAAGCCGTGCGCTTTCGCTGGAACCGCAATCCCGATACGCCGCTTCCTCCCGAAGTCCCTGCGGGAAAGAATCCTCCTGACGGCGCCATCATCGACTACTTCCTCGCAACGTCCGCGACTACTCCGGTCACTCTGGATATTCTCGATTCCGCCGGAGCACTTGTTCGCCGCTACTCCAGCACCGACAAGCCGCTTCCCATGGAGGAACTTGCTGTCCACCATCCCATCCCCATGTACTGGGTTCGCCCGCGGCAAATTCTTTCCGCCGAAGCCGGCATGCATCGTTTTGTTTGGGATGTCCATTATCCTCCGCCGCAAGCGCTGAACATGGAGTTTCCCATCTCCGCCATCGTGCACAACACCCCGCTTCATCCTTTGGGTGCTTGGGCGCTTCCCGGTAATTACACCGTGAAGCTCACTGTCGATGGCAAGAGCTACTCGCGGCAACTGACCCTGATCATGGACCCGCGCATCAAAACCTCCGCCGACGACCTGGCCAAGCAACATCAAATGGAAATCGGCGCCGTCGCAGGTATGGACGATAGCCTGGAAGAATTGCAGCAAGTTCAATCGGTGCGTGCTCAGTTAAAAGAGCTTGCCGCCAAGGCGAAAGGGAAGCTGGCAGAACAGGTTGACGCTGTCGACAAGCAGTGCGCGGAGCTGCAAGGCGCCACGCAGAGCGGCTTCTTCGGCCTGCCTCCCAGTGGAAAGCGGCCCGAAACTCTCTCGACTCTCAATCAACACTTCGCCGCGATCCTGGCAACCGCAGATAGCGCCGATGCCGCTCCTACTACGCAGGCCACAGCCGCTTATCATGAACTCGACGACGCTTCCACGGCTCTCCGCAAACGCTGGAACTCCCTGAATGAGTCCGCTGTGGTTGAGTTAAATCAGTCCTTGAAGCAATCGGGCCTTCCGACAATCGATCCCAAAAAGCCGCAGACTGAAAAGCCAACCGATGATTCTGACGGTGACGACGAGCCGTAGGACTTCAGAGCTTGGCGATATCGTTGGTTCCATCAGCGATGAATCCGATTGGGAAGCCGCGCAAGATCCGGAGTCTGATAAGTGAGCCGGCTTCTTTTAGATACTCACATTTGGCTTTGGGCGTTTCTGGAACCTCACAAACTCTCTACTGCCGTTCATCAATCCCTCGGTGACTCGAAAAATGCGCGCTTTCTTTCCGCAGTGAGTGTCTGGGAGGCCATCCTCCTGTTGGAGAAGAGGAGGCTTAAAGTTCCGCAGGACTTCGGTCAATGGTTCGACAAATCAAAGCGAGAACTCAGTTTGACGGCGGTGGGAATGAGCTGGAAGGTTGCTCGCGAGCTTCGCTTCACATTGATTGGCTGCAGTGATCCGGCAGACCGCTTTCTTGTCGCGACCGCGCGGGCTTATGACATGACGCTGGTCACCGCCGATGCGAGAATTCTGCGGCTTCCCAATCTAAAACTCTTGCCCAACGTCTAGCTGGTATTTGCTGTTCGTGCGCTTTTGCAGGGAGCGCGTCCATTCGGGCTACCGCCTCGATCCTTCGTTTCCGGGTTGTTCCTCAATGCAGGTACTTCTGGAAAAAGGCCGTGGCGCGCTGCGAAGCATCCGCCGTGGCTTCTGGACGGTAGCCATCTTTGTTATCCGGGTTTTCGAATGCGTGGCCCGCGCCCGCATAAATCTTGATGTCCGTCATCTTGCCGTCCGCCTTCATGGCGGACTCAAACGCATGCACCTTCTCCGGCGGAATCCCCTGGTCGTCGGCACCGAAATTCCCCAGCACCGGCGCCTTGATCTTTGCGATATTGGCAGGATCGGTCGGTAACGGGCCGTAATTCACCACGCAAGCCGCCAGTTTCGGCTGATCCACCGCCAGTTTGATCGACCACCCTCCACCCATGCACCAGCCGATGGAGCCAATCTTACTGGCATCGACATCTGGCCGCGATGCCAGATACGTATAGCCTGCCTCCAGGTCGCGCAGCCCCTGATCCTCTGCCAACCCGCGCATCAGGATGTGCGCTTCGTCGGCAGTCTTCGCCGCTTTTCCGCGATACAGGTCCACAGCCAGCGCCACATATCCTTGCCCCGCGAACTTCTGCGCTTGGTCTCTCACCCAGTCGTTCAGTCCCCACCATTCGTGGATCACGACGATCGCCGGATGCTTCCCGCCGCCCTCGGGCAGCGCCAGATATCCGCTAACTGTGTCATTGCCGCTCTTGTACGTTACTGTCTCGGTCTTCGGCGCGCCGGCACGCAACGCCATCCCGAAACCGAGCACGCACAACGCAAGAACTGTCAGAAACTGTTTTCTGTTCACAGTGCATTCCCCCCACAAAGAAATGGCTCCGGAACTGTAACGCATTCCAGAGCCGGAAGTCACTCCCCGCCTCTCCCTAAGGCCTTCTCATCCCATCTGGATAGGCCTTAGCTGGCCGGGCTCTTTTGCAATTCGTCGATTGCTGCCAGCACGTCGTCGCTGTGCTTTTTCACATCCACGTCTGTCCAGAGTTTCCGTACCTTGCCATCGGGTCCAATCAGATAGGTGTGCCGCGCTGACAATTTCACGACTCCCAGATTCATGATCGAGTCATATTCCTGCGAAACTTTCTTGTCGGTGTCGGCCAGCAACTTGAACGTTAGGCTTTCCTTGGTGCAGAACTGCTGGTGGCTCTTTTCATCCTGTACGCTGACTCCGAGGATCACCGCATCCTTGGCTTCGTACTTCGCCAGATCGCGCTGAAAGTTGTGGGCCTCAATCGTGCACCCCGTGGTCATATCCTTTGGATAAAAGTACAGCACCACCCACTTGCCTTTGAAATCGTGCAGGCTTACGGGCTTTCCTTCCTGCGAATTTAGCGTGAAATCCGGCGCCACGGAGCCGACGGCCGGTGCGTTGTCCCCCGCGCGCGACCTGGAGGCCATCGAAACCACAATCAAAAACGCCACCGCAATCACTGCCACCGCTCCAAAAAACACGGTCATCATTCGACCCATCCTCATAGTTCACCCCTTCTCTCGATAGCCAGGATTTGCGCGGTATCTGCTGTGTAGATGCAAACCCGGGCAAATCGGCTACACACTCCCGCGGCCCATTGGTCGAGCAGGCCGCGCTGGGGCGGCGGCAGGAATTCTACTTCTTATTTGCTGGTTTCGGGTGGATTTGCGTATTGGGTATTGAATCTTTTGGCTTCCGGACTGTGCGAACTCCAATCGGATGGTGGGAAGTGGCTTTGTGGCGTCAGGATTACCACCTAGGCTGGTGCTTTGTTCGTTCGTCCAAGGTAAAAATAAATGGCCGGCGTCAGAATCAGCGACAACACGATCGAACTCAGCAATCCTCCAATGACCGCAACGGCCAAGGGCTGCAGCATCTGCGATCCCGATCCGATCGCCATTGCCAGCGGCAACATACCCGCAATCGTCGCCAACGCGGTCATGGCAATCGGCCGTAGCCGCCGGCGCCCCGCCTGAATCATCGATTCTTCCTCGGTGAATCCCAGTTGCCGGAATCGTTGGTCGGCATCCAGTAGCAGAATGCCGTTCTTGGCCACGATTCCCACCACCATGATCATCCCCATGAACGACGCTACATTAAATGTGATGCGCATAACGAACAGCGCTAAAAATCCTCCAAATGTCGAGAGAAGCGCCGACGCCAGAATCGCTACCGGCGCGGAAAACGTCCGAAACTCGAACAGCAGCACGACGAACAGGAGCACCAACGCCAGCAAAAACACCATCAGCAGATCGTGAAACGATTTCTGCTGCTCTTCATACAGCCCGCCGTATTCCACGCGAATGGACGAGGGCAATTTCAGGTCCTCCACCGCCTTCTGCACTGCCTGCATTCCTTGACCCAGGCTCACTCCCTCAAATCGCCCCGTGACTTCAACCAATCGCTGCAGATTCTCCCGCCGAATCTCTGTTTGTCCCGGATCCGTGGAAATCGTCGCCAGTGATCCCAGCGTCGCCGTGCGGCCACTCGCACTGGTTAGCAACGTACTGCTCATGCGGTCCAGCGACGCCCGGCTCTGTTCCGGAAAGCGCACACGAATTGTGTACGCTCGATCATTCAGCACCACCGGAGTTGCTGCCGGCTCTCCTTCCAACACCGCCGCGGCATTCGTGGCTACTTCTTCCGGCGTGAATCCCGCTCGCGCCGCGACCGCCGAGTCTACTTTATAGGTGACGGCCGGCCCGCTGATGGTGTTCTCAATTCCGTCCAGTACGTCGACCACGTGCGGGACTTTTTGAATTGCCTCGGCCACGCGCGGCGCTGTCGCCGACAACAGCTTGGCGTCGGGCGAAAATAGTTTGATCACGATCGGCTCGGGCTGGCTCGTGAGATCGCCAATCATGTCTTGCAGCACCTGCACGAATTCCACATCGGCTCCCGGCTCGGTCCGCTTAATCTCGGCGCGAATGTCGGACATAATCTCTTCAATGTCGCGCTTGCGGTCCTTCTTCAACTTGACTGTGAAATCGCCGCGATTTGCTTCTGTCACTGCCGCGAGCCCCAACTGCAAGCCTGTGCGCCGTGAAGTATTTTCCACTTCGGGCGTCGATCGAATGATCTCCTCGACGTGCTGCAGGATGCGGTCGGATTCTGCCAGTGAGCTTCCAGGAGGGGTGTAGTAGTCCAGGATGAAGCCGCCTTCGTCCATTTCTGGCAGCAAGTCCGACCCAAGGAATTTGTAGCACACGAGCGTCATCACCACGATCGCCACACAGGAAACGCCCACCATCACGGGCCTGTGCAGAATCTTGAGCAGCATGCGCCCATAAAAATCGACAATGCGCCCGAAGAATCCGGAAAGATGTGCTTCCTCTGCCGCAAGCAACGATGCCGCGGTCTGTTCACTCGCCGGAGTTTCTCCCGCACCCGCCGTCTCTTTGCGCCGAACGAAATACTGACTGAGCGTTGGCGTCCACGTCAGCGCCAACAGCAGGGAACTAAGCAAGGCCACGGTCATGGTGATTGCCAGCGCGCGGAAAAAGCTTCCAGTAACGCCAGTTGTAGAAATCAACGGCAGGAATACCACAATCGGAGTGATCGTCGAGCCCACCAGCGGCACAGTAATTTCTTTCAGCGCGCTTTGGATGGCTTGCAACCTGGATTCACCGGCGTCGCGATGGAGCACGATGTTTTCCAGTACCACGATGGCGTCGTCAATCACCAGCCCCACTGCGGCTGCCAAGCCCCCCAGGGTCATCAGGTTGAAGCTCTGTCCCGTCAGCTTCAGCACCATCAGCGTCAGCAACAAGGTAACCGGTATCACGAGGCCAGCAACAAGCGAGGTTCCCCAATCGCGCAGGAACAACACCAGAATGACCGATGAGAGCATGATCCCCAGCAGCACCGCGTCGCGCACGCTGGCAATCGAGTCCTTCACAATCGTCGACTGGTCGTAGAAAGGTTCCAGGTGCACGCCGGGCGGCAGCGTCGGCCTCAACTCGGCAATTTTCTTATGTACCTCGTTCGCGACGTCCAGCGTATTGCTTTCCGGCTGCCGGTGCACACTGAGCAGTACCGCTGGTTTCCCGTTCGCCGTCACCATCGTGTACACGGGGGCTTCCGACGGCGCCACTTTCGCAATGTCACGCAAACGAACCGGCACTCCGTCCTTCGACGTCTTCACGACAATCTGCCCGATTTCTCCGGGAGTGTGCACTTGTCCGCTGATCAGTCCCAGCACCAGTTGATGTTCGTGCTCCAGCAGTCCCGGCGAATCGATCAGGTTGGTCCGCCGAATTGCTTCCAAAATGTCTGTCACCGTGATTCCCGCCGCGAGCAGTCGCGCCGGATCCGGAGTGACCTGGAACTCCGGTACGCGGCCACCTTGCACCAGTACGCTGGCAACCCCATCCAGGCGATTGATTCGCGGCTTCAAGTCGTACGTAGCAATCTCCCAAAGCTTGCTTTGCGGGATGGTGTCCGATGTTAAGCTGTATCCAAGAATGGGAAATGACGCAAACGTCATCCGGTGCGTTTCGATTTTTGCGGTTGTCGGCAACTCCGGCTGCAGCCGCGCCACCACAGCGTCCACTCGCTGCAGTGTCAAAATCATGTCCGATCCCCAGTCAAAGAACAGATCCACTTCGGCAGAACCGCGGCTGGTAATCGACACGACCTTATTCAGGCCCGGCACGCTGTTCACGGCTTCTTCGATCGGGCGCGTAATGGTCACCAGCATCTGGTCGATCGGCATCACGCCGTTATCGATGCCGACGATGATCCGCGGAAAATCTGTGTTGGGAAATACCGCAACCGGAATACTGAACCCCAAGTACGCTCCCACCAGCGCCAGGCTTACGATCAGGAACAGAATCGGTCGCGACAATCGCCGGAACCACGGCACCGCCGCGCCTTCTGGACCTTTCTTTGCTGAGTTCAGCGTCTCTTCCGGCCGCGAATCCATGCGCCGCTACTCCTTGCCCTTCGCAGGAGCCGCAGGCGCATTGGCTTTTTTGTCCGCGGCCGTATCCGCCTTGTCGCCCGCATCGCCGGCACCTTTGTCTTCTCCTTCCGCAGGCGGCGCTGCTTCCACCTTGATCTTCGTGCCGTCCGGCAATGCGTACCCGCCCGCCGTGATTACCGGATCATTTTCTTTGATGCCAGACTGAATCTCCGCCAGCTCTTTGTTGCGTATCCCAATTTTCACTTTCGCGAGATGCGCCTTCTCATCCTTCCCGGCGATCATCACGTAGTCTCCCGCTTCGGGTGACTTGAATACGGCTCCCGCGGGCACGGTCAACGCATCTTTCACACTTTTGGCCGTCGCTTCGATTTGCGCGTTCATCCCTGGCTTCAGCGCCGGATTCGTCCTCAGCGCCTCCACCCAGATTTCAATCGTGGTGCTTCCTGGATCCAGCGCCGGGCTCACCAGCATCACTCGCCCCGGGATTGGCTCTTCCACTCCCTGCACATTCAGTTCTGCGTGGTCTCCCACCTTCAACAGCACTGCTTCACTTTGTGGCACGTGCGCCTTAGCGATCAGTTTCGATGTATTCATTACCGTCAGGATCGGCTGGTTTGCCGTTGCCAGCTCTCCCTGATACAGCGGCCGGTCCGTCACCACGCCGTCGATGGGGCTGTGAATCACCGAATAACTCAGTTGCGCCTGCGCATTTTCGTACGTACCTTTCGCTGCGGACAGTTGGCCACTTGCAGCTTTGAGCGCTTGCTCTTGGCCCAAGCGCTGCAAATCCGCGAGCTGTTTTTGCGCTTGTTCGTTCTGGCTGCGCGCCTGGATCATGGCCACTTCTGCTGAATCCAGGTCGCGCCGCGGGATCGCCCCTTGATCGAACAACTCTTTTCGCGAGTCGTAGACTTTCTGTTGTGCGTCGAAAGCCGCTTTTGCCGCCGCCGCATCCAATTCTGCCTTCTGAATCTGCTGCGGCACGCTCGCCCCCGTAGTCGTTTTGTAGTTGGCCTCCGCTTGTTCGAAATTGCCCTTACTCTGCTCCGCAGCTCCTGCTAAGTCCGCGTTTTCCAGTTGTGCTAGCGGTTGCCCCTTTTTCACGCGAGTTCCACGCTGCACATAAAACTTGTTGATCGTCGAAGTAATCTTCGGCGTAATGACCGCCTGCTCCAGGGGAAAAACGACCGCCTCGGACGACACCGTCAATTCAATCGGCCCGCGCTTTGCCGGCGTAGTCTGTACCGCGACCAAGGGTTCAGCCTCTTTCTCTGCGCTGCTGCATCCTGCCAGCAGTGCCACGGCGCAAACCGGCAATAGCAGCGCCGCCCGCCACTGGCCCATTGCGTACGTTTTTCTTGTCATTCGACCGTTCATGGAATCGTCATTACCCCTGTCAGTGTCTGCAGATTGGCCAGCGCCACGCGATAGCGCACTGCCCCGTTCTGGTAAGCCGCATTGGCCTGCGCAAATGTGCTCTGCGCGTCCACCACTTCAAGCACCGTCGCCTCTCCACCCTTGTAGCGAAGCGTCGTCAGCCGCAAGCTCTCCGCCGACAACTCTGCGGATCTTTGCAGCCCGCTCAATTCATTCAAGGCTGTCTCTGCTTCCGAATACAGCGAGCGCATCTCCGCCAGCAATTTTCGTTGCGTGAATGACAACTCTTTGTTGGCTAGTTCGCGCTTCAACTCCGCTTGGCGCACACGGCTCTGCGTCGCGCCCCAATTCCACACCGGCAAAGTCAGTGCCGCCATCGCCGAGGAACCCAGGTTGGAGAGCTTCTGGCCGTCCACCATCGAATTCGTCGCATAGTTTGGCGCATCGATCCCATACCAGTAATCCAGGCTGATGGATGGTAGATATCCCGCGCGCGCCGCCGTTACGTCGTGTCCCGCTGCCTGTGCATTCGCCAGTGCCTCGCGAATCTCCGGATTCTCATGCGCAGCCTGCGCCTCAAATTCTTCGCGTACGGGTAGCGGCACATTCAAGTGAAGATCATCCGCGGTTTCAAAGTTGTCGTTGAAGTCCGGGAAGATCAGGACTGCCAGGTCCAGCCGCGCATTCAGCAACGTGAGTTGCGCCTCCTGCAGTTGCCGCCGCCGGTCCTGCGCTTGCAACTCCGCCTTGATCACATCCGAGTGCGCCACTTCGCCGCCGTGTTCCAGCTCTTGCGTCAATTTCAGAAATGCCTCGCCCTCTTGTGCCGTGCGTCGCGATGTTTCCATGACCTGTTCCGCGGCGCCCACGGCGAAGTAGCTTTGCACCACGGTCACCACCAGTCCACGGGTAGCTATTTCTGCGCGCGCCTTGGCCGCCGCTGCCAGTGCTGCCGTCCGCCGGTAGGCCGCCACTGATGCCATGTCGAGCAGTTCGTGCACATTTCCCTGGCTAATATATTCGTGCGGCGCATTGTTGGCGATGAACTTGACATTCCCCAGGGCGTTCGGTTGTGTGTACAAGGTCGAAGTATTGAAGTCCGCGCCAGGCAACAACCCGGCACGGGCTTGCACCTTATCTTCCCGCGCCACTCCGGCATCGGTGGCCGCCGACTGAAATTGCGTGCTGTTTTTTCGCGCCAGTTCGAGCGCGTCTTTCAGGGTGATTCGCTGTACGGAGGCACTTGCCTGCCCTGCTGTTTGCACCGGTGCAGGCGCCACCTTTGGCACGGGCGCGGACGGCACTTCCTGCGCTTGCAGCGGCAGCACAATGGCCATTGCCGTAAATGCTGTGAGCAATACTCTGGTTGTTATTCTTCGCATAGAGAGCATCCGGCGGCGCCTACAGTGCCCTGGAGCGCCGGCCGCAACTCCCTAAACGTATCGGAGAGAACCTAAATGTACGATTAATCGCTCAAAAGAAACGGACGCCCAAGTTGGCATTGAGAACTTGCATCAGCCGTCTTCTGAGGCGGGCTCTTCGCATCCTGCTTCTTGATCGGTATTCGCTGATATCTGATATCGCGCTCGACTACCGCACCCTATCTACTAACGTCCCCACCGGCAACCACGCCGTAAACGTCGTTCCAGTCGCATCTGACTTGCTCAATTCGAGCCGCCCGCGATGTGCCTCCGCGATCCACCGCGCAATGGATAAACCCAGCCCTGCGCCGCCGGAATCTCCCTCCGCCCGCGAGCGCGCCTTGTCTGCGCGGAAGAATCGTTCAAATATTCGCGTCTGCAACTCCACAGGAATTCCGGTTCCCGTGTCGCTCACACTCAATGTGTAGTCGTCACGCAGTCGGCGGCATTGCAGCGAGATTTGTCCGCCCTCCGGCGTGTACTTGATGGCGTTGTCCAACAGGTTCAGCAGCATCCTCCGCAACAGCGCTTCGTCCGCCTCGATCGGCAATTCCGGCTCGATCGCGGCAGACAGGGTAATCTTCTTCGCCATCGCCAGTGTCCTGGCTCCGCGCATCACATCCGCGGCCAGTTCATCCAGGTAAACGCTTTGCAGTTGCAGCGGATACTGCCCCGCATCCGCCCGCGTAAGCGTGAACAAGTCCTCCACAATCCGCGCCAGCCTCTGCGATTCATCCTTCAGTATTCCCAGCGTCTCGCGGTATTCTTCCGGCGAGCGGTCAGCCCGCGAAAGCGTCACTTCCGTCTCCCCGTGCAGGATGGCCACCGGCGTGCGCAACTCATGGGACGCGTCTGCCATGAAGCGTTTCTGCCGTTCAAAGGATTCCTCCAGCCGCTCCAGCAATTGATTGAAGGTCACCGCCAGTTGTCCCAGTTCGTCGCGCGGATTTAGCACCGCCAGTCGGTCGTGCAGGTTCGCGGCCCCCATTCCGCGTGCTTGCGTTGCCATCGCTGCCACAGGTTCCAGGCTTTTTCTCGCCAGGAAATATCCGCCCACACTTGCCAACAACAACGCAACGGGAATCGCCCACAAAAACGTATCGCGAATGTCTTCCAACATTTCGTGTTGCGGATGCAACGATTGCAGAACTACAAGGGTGTAATTTTCGTCGACTACCTCAACGCGCCTCGCATAGCCGCGAAAAACATCCCGCCCTGCTCGCAGAGTGCGCATCGCTCGGTGCGAGGAATTGGAATTAGCCGCAAGCTCTCGAAACGATTCCGAAGCAAAAATGGCTGGCGTGGCCCGTTCGCGCGAAGAACCCGCTGCCGGTAGATCCAGCGTGCTTAACACCACGTTTCCGTTGGCGTCGAGAACCACGAAGACGGTGTCGCGAAACCGGTGTTCCAGCATCGCTTCGCGCGCCGCCTCTTTCGCCGGATCCGGACCGTCCTGATCTTTCAGTTCCGCGCGGAATGTGGTTGCGAACGCATCCGCAAGCTCCACCAGGTTGCTGTCCGTGCGTTGCGAGCTATTTCGTTCGTACAGCACGTAGGTGAGTACCGCCAGTAGAATTAGCACCAACGCAAGCGCGAGCGTGTACCACACCGTAAGCCGCACGCGCACCGAATCAAGCATGAAGTTTTCTCGTGCCGCCCGATGTTGATGGCTTTCCGCCCTTGCCGTTGCCAGCTCCAGCGTTTTCCTCGCCCGCGTACAGCAGATAGCCGCTGCCGCGCCTGGTCTGGAGCATCGGCTTGGCTGCTCCCTCATCAATTTTCCGCCGCAGCCGGTTGATGTACACCTCGATCAAATTCGAAAACGGGTCGAACGATTCGTCCCACACGTGCTCCGCGATTTCCGCTCGTCCAATCACCCGGCCCGCGTTGCGCGCCAGAAATTCTAACAGCGCATATTCTTTCGTCGTCAGTGAAATCGTGCGGGTCCCGCGCTTCACGGTCTGTGCAGCGGTGTTCAATACCAAATCGCCTACTACAATCTTCGGGGAACGCACTTCCTTCGGCCGGCGCAGCAAAGCCCGCAAACGCGCCAGCAGTTCCCCAAATTCAAATGGTTTTGTCAGGTAATCGTCGGCCCCGGAATCCAAGCCGGTAATGCGGTCCTCTACGCCGTCGCGCGCTGTCAGCATCAGAATCGGCGTGCGTTTTCCTTTCGCGCGAATCGCACGGCAGGTGGCGAATCCGTCCAACCCGGGAATCATCACGTCCAGGATCACCACGTCGTAGTCGTTGATTTCCGCCTGGTACACCGCATCGTTGCCATTCGCCACCACGTCTACGGCGTAGGACTCTTCGCGCAATCCTTTCGCCACGAATCGCGCGATCCTCGCGTCGTCCTCCACTAGAAGCAGTCTCATGCCCGTATCATACGGCAAATGATTCAGCCCGATAGCAGAGAACTATCGGCTGCTGTTTGGACCTCGTCGACACGGACGTGAATGACAAACTTCACTAGCGCGAAAGCCGCTCTTCCATCTCCTCCAGCGACCTAGGCCAATCCTCTCGCAATAACCGGCTAAGCGCCCGATCAGCCAGCAATTTCCCTTCGGTCTGACAGTGTGGGCAATAGTTCGTGTCATTCGACGCGTAGCGTATCCGCTGGATCTGCGTGCCGCATACCGGGCAAGGGTGCCCATACCGTCCATGCGCCGCCATTCCCTCGCGAAACGCCGTCACTTTCTCCGGAAACTTGTTGCCTGCTTGCTCTCGCAATCGTTGCGTCCACTCCTGAAGCGAACGTCGCACAGCTTCGTACAACCGTTGAATCTCGTCGTCCTGCATCCGTTGCGTTAGTTTCACCGGCGAAAGCCGCGCCGCGTGCAGTATTTCGTCCGAATACGCGTTGCCGATTCCGCTAAACATGTGCGGATCCGTCAGCGCTCGCTTCAGCGTGTGGTTCGAAGCCTTCAACGCCGTCCTGAACTCATCGAGCTTTGCATCCAACACTTCCAGTCCGCCGGGATCAAGCTTCGCCAGTTCCTCATCTCCATCCACAACATGCAGCGACGCGCGCTTCTTCGTACCCGCCTCGGTCAGCGTTAGCGTGCCTGAATCGAAGTCCAGCGCCGCCAGTGTTCTCCGCCCGTCGGGAGTCGTCCGCTTCTCGATCCAATGCAACCGCCCGGCAATCATCAGGTGAAACACCAACCACAGCTCGTTATCGAACTTCAGCGCGATTCGTTTCCCCACGCGCCTCAATTCCTTCACGGTGCGGCCGTGGATCGCTTCAATGGGAGGCTTCGCGGTTCGCAGAAGGAATGGCCCGCGGATTTGCATGCGTTCCAGGACGTGCCCCAGTATCCGGCGCTCCAACGCTTCGATATACACAACTATGTCGGGAAGCTCCGGCATCTTTTCCATCCAAGTGAAGCTGCTGGTCTGCGAGCGAGGAGACCGATGCAGCGTGCTCCGTTTGCTTTGTTGGCTTCAACGCCAAAGTCGTAGACGCCGATCGTAGGAGGCCCGCCTAAAACATATTGGCCAGTCGGCAAAGGCTCCTTGGGAATGATCTCGACGACGGTCTCGGAGATGCGCTTAACGTCAACCGCTTGCAGTCGCTTTGGGGGCATCCAGGTTTTGTCGGCATGCGTAAGCTCCAGTTCGCGATGATCTTTTTTCACGTCCACGGTGCCGATTTCAAGGACCTCTGGACTCACATGGGTCGGAATCGCGATACAGAATTTCGGGCTTGCTCCCAGCGTGATAGCTGCGGCCGCATCTTTGTACATGGCAATCCGCGTGCGTCCCGCGTTGGGATTCAACGGATTCTTGAGACCTTCCTTCATCGACACTCCGGCTTCCCTGCCCGCGGACACGACCACCGTCATTGGTTTCCACGCACCGCCATCCAAATAGTGCGGCACATAGTCGGCAGGGCATGGCGGTTCGGCGGAACCTCCTGCCGGGCTGCCGCCGGAGTGACTGCGAGCGCTAAACGTTTTCCAATCTTCGAAGGATTTCTTGAGCTTTTCCCCATCCGCGTCCGGAAGCGGTATCACCTGCAGGCTCCCATTCATCATCAGGATTGAGCCGACCACCTTGTCTCCCTGCAGTACCTGGGCCGTCTGGGCGGACGGCCCGAACTTGAAGGTATAGTCGTCCCACTTGACGACTTCGTTGGGCTTTACAGTTTGCCCGTAGCAACTAAGCACCATCGCCAGTGTGATTGCGCCTGCCCATGCAAAGGATCGCAGAAAAAGAGCAGTGGCCATGATTGAGCCTTTCTTTCGGGCGGCGAATCTCCCAAAAACTTTTTGGCCAGGGAGACTAGTCTAATCCTACACCGAACGTAAACCCTATGAATGATTTGTGATTGGACTCGCACGCCTCCACAGCATCTTTTCGGACGGAAGATCGGCTCGGTGGAGTAAAATCGCCCCACGCCCACGGACAGGTCGCAGCTGAGGGTTTACGGAGCACCCATCATGAATCAAACGCAAAAAACCAGAAACCATTGGCAAATTCGTAGTGCAGCCCCAAGCATCTCTCTCTTTCTATTTACTTTGATCCTGGCGTCGCCAGCCCTGGCGAAAATGAGTGTCGACTTTGACCCCAATCTGGATTTCTCGAAATACAAGACTTTTGCCTATATCGGCGGCGCGAATATGCTGGAGTTCCGCCAGCTAAATCCGAATTACATCACCGACCGGGTCCATTCGGGAGTATCGCAGGCGTTGACCCAGCGCGGCCTGAAGGAAGTAAAGCCCGAGGAGCAACCAGACTTGGTGGTCCGGTATTGGGCCAATAGCCAATCCCAGATTGTCTCGCCGTCGGCCGGAACGTGGGGACAGTTCGGGCAATATGTCAGCGACTACTGGGCCTACACTTACGATCTGATGAGATCGGAAAGCGCCCTGGACGCATCGCTGGTAATCGATCTGATTGATGCGAAGCGAAAAGACCTGGCGTGGCGTTTGTACATGGAGCAGAAAATCGTTGATGATGACAGCATTTGGAACAAAGTGCTGAATGAGATTTCCAAAGGCTTCGAGAGTTACCCGCCCTCGAAAAAACAAATCCAGGAAAAGAGCAAGGAACGCGCCGAGCACCCGCCCAAGCCGGCGGCCCAGTGACGCGAAGGTACCAACGAACAGAGCCCAAGTGAACGGCCGAATTGCCGTATGCTCAGTTGGCTTTTCCCAGGAGCTGGCGAGCATACGCCGGCGCTTTGCCGGCATCTTCGTGTTTGCAGTAAGCGTAGACGTCCACGCCTTGACCAAGCCACGTGTCGAAGCGCTTTTTCCAGGCGCCGAGCTGCTTCGGCGTGTAGTTTTCTAGGCGCAGTCGGGCGTAGGTGAATCCCGCGGTGAGTACGTCGGGTGGCGTTTGCTTTTCGGTTTCTGATAGGCACAGAGCGGTATCGTGCTGCCGAAGCACAGCGTAGGTTTCATCTGT
The DNA here is from genome assembly GCA_963735825.1 of Candidatus Acidiferrales bacterium. GTDB lineage: Bacteria > Acidobacteriota > Terriglobia > Acidiferrales > UBA7541 > Acidiferrum. The sequence continues at coordinate 5,364 of CAVTMR010000001.1, read as the reverse complement.
GTACCATGATGGGTGGCGCACCTCAAAGGCGAAAGCGAAAGCGGGTGGACGAAGGGCAAGAAAATCTTCCAGCAGCGGGCGATCGAATTTGAACGTAGGCGGCAATTGCACCAGTATCGGGCCGAGGTGGTTGCCTTCGTTCAGCACACTGGCCACTTCCAGAAAACGCTTCAGCGTGCTTTCGCAACCGCGCAACCTTTGAATATGAGTGATTTGCTGGTTGGCTTTCAGGGCGAAGCGAAATCCTTCCGGCACAGTCTTGGCCCACTGCAACAGCACGTTTTCCGTCGGCATGCGATAGAAACTGTGATTGATCTCGACGGTCGAAAACTGCTGGGCATAGAAGCTAAGCATCTCGCGATCCGCCAGCTTCTGCGGATAAAAATTCCCCTTCCATTCCTTGTAAGAGTATCCAGAAGTCCCAACATGAAGCTGGCCCGAGCCAGGCATGATGCACCTCCCTGCCTTGTCATTTAATCACGGCCCGTGCGCCCACAAAACAATAAAGGGCCGCGAATGCCGCGCAATCAACTCCGCTTCGAGGTTCGCGCCGGCATGAGTTGGCCGAGAAGCTCGATCGCTTCTTCCAACCTTTGCTGTCGCTTCCAAAAATCGCCCCACAGATCGCCCTTTTCTTTCAGCCGGGCAAACACGGTCTTGATATTCAGCGTCTCGGGCCGCAGGTTTTTTCGCAGTTCTTGCGGCAAAATGGGCGCGGAAACGGGAGCCTTCGGAAACGCCCGCACGGAATAAGGCGCCGCCAGCGGGCGGCCATGAGCATTCTGTTGGACGTCGATCAATATGCGTCCGGCAGGACGTTTCGCCACGGACCGTTCATTGGTTACCAGATTGGCATGCTCGCTGGTCACCGTGCGCGCCACAATCTCGGCAAATGTCCGCAACTGCTCGTAGGTATAGACGGGCGCAACGGGAATGTATATGTGGATTCCCGTTGCGCCCGGAAGTTTTCAGGAAACTCGCCAACCGTAATTCCTGCAACTTCTCATGCAACGCCCCTGCAATCGTGACTGCAACAGAAAATTCCGTGCCCTCGGAAGGATCGAGGTCAAAGAAGAAATAGTCTGGATGGTCCAAATCTTCATAGCGGCTGGACCACGGATTGTGATCAATGCAGCCGAGGCTGGTCAAAAACAAAAGCGAAGCGTGGTCATCAGCAGTGGCGTAGTGAATTTGCTTCCCGCGTTCTTCGGAATCAACGGGCACAGTCTTGAACCAGTCCGGCAGGCCTTCGCGCATATCTTTTTGAAAGAACGCCTGTCCCTTGATTCCGTCCGGATAGCGGCGCAAGACCAGCGGCCGGTCGCGGAGAAACGGCAAAATGAAGTCGGCGATACGGTAGTAGTAGGCCAGCAGCTCCCGTTTCGTGTAACCGGATTCGGGAAAATAGACTTTATTCAGGTGGCTGAGGCGCACGCGTTTGCCGTCCAGTTCGATGGTGACCGTTTCCGCGTGGCCCTTGAACAACTCCGCCTCGATCTGCGCTTTTGTGTCGAGCACCTTGCCCGTAACCTGTGGCGCGCGAACGATCGCTGGGGAAGTGGTAACAGGTTCGGCTTCGCTCTCCCACCGACAATCGGTAGGACGCGCGTCTTCGCGAAGCGCCAGGAAAACGGGATGACGCAGAACATGTTCCTGCGTCCACCCGCTGAACTTGACGCGTGCGACCAGCGCTGGCTCTACCCACGATGGCTTCTCATTGGTTTCGGGCACAACGTCGAATGGACAATCGGCCGTCGCCAGTTCTTTTAACTTGCCGCTGATTTCTTCCAGCTTTTTTCCATCAAATCCGCTGCCCACGTGCCCGATGAAGCGCAGTTTCTTGCCTTGATACAAGCCCAGCAGCAGCGAGCCAAAGGGAAGAGCAGGGGTGCGCGATGCGGTCCCGCCGCCAACAGCTGCATCGAGGGTGTTCGTTACCTTCAGCTTCATCCAATACGCGCTGCGGTCGGAAACATACGGGCTGTCGGCGCACTTGGCTACGATTCCTTCGAGGCCGGTCTGTTTCGCCAGCTCAAAAAGTTCTTTCCCATGTTCCATCTGGTGATCGGCGTAGCGGAACCGTTCAGACGCGTGCACCAGGCGCTGCAGGAGTTGCTTGCGTTCCAGCAGAGGCGCTTTGCGAAGATCATAGCCATCGCAGTAGAGAAGATCGAACGCGAAGTAAACGACAGGTGTCTGCGAAACCAGGTGCTCGCTCGGCGCGCGTACGTGCATGCGTTCCTGCAAGCGTTCGAAGCTGCTGAGGCCGCGCTCATCCAGTGCCACGATTTCTCCGTCAACAATTGCCTGCGAGGCTGCAAAAGCCTGCGGAAGAACGGCCAACTCGGGATAGCGTTTGGTGATGTCCGCGCCGTTACGGGAGCGCAACGTCAAAGCGCTATCCTCGATTCTGGCCAGCGCGCGCACTCCGTCCCACTTGATTTCAAACAGCCAGTTCGGATCGGAGAACGCATGCTCGCCAAGCGTGGCCAACATGGGTTCGACGTGAGACGGCATGGCGCTTTTTCGCGCGCCGTCCAGTTCGCCGGGCTGGATAGGATTCGCTTCGCGTTTGGGCGGCAACTCTTCAGCTATTTCCTTAATGGTGCGGCCCGTCAGCACCGAGCCATCGTGCTCGTCGATGTTCCAGGCGGGATCTTCGTTGGCATCCTGATGCTTGATGAACAGCCATTCGTTGCCCTTCTCGCTGTGTTTCAGCTTGACGAGCACAAAGCTTCCGCGCAGCTTCTCGCCGGACAGATTGAACTTAATCTCACCTCGCTCGATTTGTTTGCTCGCGCTGGCGTCGCCAATCACGCTGAAGGTTCCGCGATCCCACACCATCACGGTTCCCGCGCCGTAATTGCCCTCCGGGATTTTTCCCTCGAAGTTCGCGTAGTCCAGCGGGTGATCTTCGGTTTGCACCGCCAGCCTCTTATCGGCAGAGTTCAGCGAAGGTCCCTTGGGCACCGCCCAGGACTTCAGCGTTCCATCGATCGCCAGTCGGAAATCGTAGTGCAGCCGTGTTGCGCGGTGCTTTTGAACCACGAACGTGTCGCCATGCTCAGCCCCGGGACGCACTTCCAACTGCGGCAGTTTCGGTTTTGGCAGGCGCGTGCGTTTGGCAGCCGGCGCGGGCTGGTCCTGGATCGGACCCGTGGCTGGTTCGGGTTCGCCGGACGGTTCCGGCGTCCGGTCGAAGTGGCGTTTTCGCTTGTATTCTTCGAGCTTGCCCATGGGTGGATTCTATATCACGCTACTGTGAAGCTCACAGTTACGAGCAAATTGGACGAGGGCGCTGGCCAACGACGCGCTGCTTGCGATGAGCGCGGGCCCGCTTGGGCATCACTGTCATCACTGCCAATGCCCGGGATTTTGGCAAGCTGGCGGAATTCCGTCGCTTCCAGTGGCGAGTGAACGATCCACGAACCAGCTAGGTCAGCGTCCTGCCCCTGGGGGCGATTTCCAAAATGAGCAATACCGCATGGGTTCATCTTGATTCTGGCCTGCCGGAAGGCTAACCTTAAAAGCTCGTGCGCGGATCCCTAGGCTGCTCACCGAAGGAGTATCCACATGGCCACCACTGTCTGGAAAGGTCACCTCACCTTTGGCTTGATTTCCATACCCGTGCGGATGTTTGCCGCAGCTCGCGGTGAACGCATCAGTTTCAACCAGCTCCACAAGGAATGCCATTCGCGGCTGAAACAGCCCTTGTTTTGCCCCGTTTGCAACCGCAACGTCGAGCGGTCTGAAATTGTGAAGGGCTACGAGTACGAAAAAGATCAGTATGTCCTCTTCAGCGAGGAAGAGCTGGACAAGATTGAGCCTCCTTCGGCCCACGTTATGGAAATCCTGGAGTTCGTCAAGATCAATGAGATGGATCCCCTGTACTTCGACTCCTCCTACTACATCTCGCCGGAGGAAGCCGGAGTGAAAGCTTATAAACTCCTCATGAAGGCTATGGAAGAGTCTGGCTACGGTGCGATCGCCAAGCTCACCATGCACCAGCGGGAGCACATCGTGATTATTCGCCCTGGTAGCCGAGGCATGACGTTGCACACCATGTTCTATTCCAACGAGATTCGCGCCGCCGAGTCTATTCCTACCGACAACGTCGAAGTGAAGGAACAGGAAAAGAAACTCGCCGAGCAACTCATTGCCAGTCTCGCGGCTCCTTTTGAGCCACAGAAATATCGCGACGAGTATCAAGAGAATGTACGCGCGCTGATTGCCGCCAAGCTTAAGGGGCAGGAAGTTACGGAAGTCGCGCAACCGCATCTGGCTCCGGTAATCGACTTGATGGAAGCGCTGAAAAAGAGTATTGCGGAGAAGAAAGCTCCTGCTGCTGCCACCGCGGAGGTTGCTGCAGGGCCTGTTCCGGTGGGGAAGAAGCCTCCCGCGCGAGCCGTGCCGCCAGCCGCAGCTACGCAGCAGAAGAGGGCAGGGAAGAAGCTGGCCGGATAATTCTGAATGGGTACGACCGACAGATTTAGTCCCGAAGACGTCCAGCGCATTTTGGGGCTCACCGGGAAGCAGTTGGACACCTGGGACCGTTTGCGCCTGGTTTCTCCGCGAACGGATTTGGGTACTCCGTCCTACGATTTCCGGGATCTGATCGGCCTGCGCACCGTAAAACAATTGATCGAAAACGGAGTTTCCGCAAACCGCCTGCAGCGCACTGTGGCGGCGCTTCGCGACAAGCTTTCCCAGGTCCACGTGCCGCTCGCGGAGCTTCGTGTTCTTTCCGACGGCAAGGACGTCATTGTTGAGCGCGAAGGATCGCGCCTGGAGCCGCTATCGGGCCAGTTCGTATTGAATTTCGAGACTCGCGAACTTCAGGAACGAGTACGCGTCATGGCCGAGCCCACGGCCGACGAATGGTTTGCCAGGGCGTTGCAATATGAAGCCGACAGAGCCACCCGGGCGCAAGCGCTCGATGCTTACGATCGCGCTCTGCGCCTCGATTCGCAAAGGCTCGATGCTCTCATCAATTGCGGAACCCTTTATTACGAGGACCGCAGCCTGGAAAAAGCCGCGGAATGTTTTCGCCGTGCTCTCGCTCTGGATTCGGAGAACGCCTTGGCGCAGTTCAACCTGGGAAGTGTGCTCGAAGATCTCGGCGATCTGGAAGCTTCAAGGCAGCATCTCCGGCAAGCCGTGCGACTGCTTCCTGACTATTGCGATGCGCATTACAATTTGGCTTTTGTTTGCGAGAAGCTGGGCGCGGTTGCTGAAGCGCAGCAGCACTGGCAAGCCTATGTCAGCTTGGATCCCGTGGGGCCCTGGTGTAACTACGCCCGCCAGCGCCTCGCTTCCGGCAAGGTGGCAAAATCGGCTGTCACCACATAGGAGCTCGCCGCGTTT